>CAZFXO010000004.1:0-113334 GCA_964523045.1 uncultured Dechloromonas sp.
ACCTGATCAAGGGCACCGAGTACGAAGCCCTCGACCTCGAAGCCATCGTCAAGAAAGCCCCGGCCGGCGGCATCTACAACAACGCAGCGCAAGTCTGGAACCACACCTTCTTCTGGAACTGCATGACCCCGAACGGCGGCGGTGCGCCGAGCGGCGCGCTGGCCGCGGCCATCGACGCCAAGTGGGGCTCGCTGGACGCCTTCAAGGCTGCCTTCCAGACCTCCGCCGTCGGCAACTTCGGCTCCGGCTGGACCTGGCTGGTAAAGAAGGCCGATGGCTCGCTCGACATCGTCAACATGGGCGCCGCCGGTACCCCGCTGACCACCGGCGACCAGGCCCTGCTCTGCGTCGACGTCTGGGAACACGCCTACTACATCGACTACCGCAACCTGCGTCCGAAGTTCGTCGAAACCTTCCTCAACAACCTGGTCAACTGGGCCTTCGTCGAAGCCAACTTCGCCGGCTGATCGCGGAATTTCTGGATAGAAGCCCGTAAAACGGGTTTCATAAAAGAGGGAGCACTCAGCTCCCTCTTTTCATTGCAAAATCGCTTGGCGCTTTCCGCACATCTGCCAGAGCGGCCGGTCATTTGAGCAGGCCCCACGGCAACTATCGACCCGAACCAGCTAGCTGATCACCAAACTGTACGTCGCTGGCGACAGGCATTGGCCCCGGTTATCGGCCGGTAATCTTCCGGTCGGGAAGGTCAGCGGTGAGGCGCCAATCTGCCGTTGGCCTTGCCTGGCGGCCGAATGGCCATTTTCCCGCTGAACTAACCGGTGCTTCCGGCCAGAAACGGCCGGGCGCTCACCTGCCAGGATGCCTTTCGTCGAATACGAATTGAGCGTCCTCAACGGTACTCAGAAAGCGAGTTGCCAACCGGCCGCGAGCCACACGTTGGGCGCTTCGCCTCGCGTGGTGGCATTGACCACGAAATAGGCCCGCCCCTCCGCCAGCTTCCCCTCCAGCCCGACAGCCGCGCGCAACCAGTCCTGCTTGTTCCGCTGACCCGCCAGGTCGAAATTGAAAAGCCCGAGGACCTGTCCGGAGGTGCCTGCCCCGGTCGTCTCGAATCGGTGGGTGGCTTCCAGCGTGCTCACGAACTTCATCCCGTTAGCGAGCGGCCTTTCCCCTTGAACCCCCAAGCGAAGCTCGGTCGCCCTTTCCGTCCGTGAGTTGAAATGTGCGGGGAAACTTCCGCCTGCTTCCGTGTAGGCGTTCATCTTCGCTTCGCTCCAACTCAAGTCTGCGTAGGGAGACAGAGTGGTCGAGGCAAAGCTGATCGCATTACTCCAGTCCAGTCGGGCACGCAGCCCCCAGGAATTGATATCCGGCTTGCCGCTGGAGTAGTCCTGGGCACCGGCGTTCAGGTAGCCTCGGCGGATGTTGGTGCTCGCCCATTGACCATAGCCACCTAACGTCGCCCACAACTCATCCCTCACTGGCAACAGCGCCTCGGCGACCAGAAAGATCCCCTCGCTTTTGGCCGAGCCGTTCGTGACGAGGTTCTGCTTGCTCCAGGATTGTCCCAAGGAGACATTGAGCTGGACTGGACCGAAGTTCTGCCCCACGCCCAGTTCGGCGAGGCCCACGTCGCCATCATGCACGCCATGGTTGTCGGAGCCCCAATCGCCAGCCAGCCAGAAGGTCTTCATACCCCGGTCGACACGGCGCGCAAGGGGGCGGCTGTGAGCACCGTTGATTAGGAGATCGCCGCTAGTCAGGACCATCGCCCCACCCCTGGCCACGCTCACCAGGCTGTCCTGCACGTCAGCCAGGGTGACCATGCCAGAGTTTCCGGTTCCGCTGGAAACGCGGGCGACGAAGGCGCCCGAACTCCCCTGTCCAACCACGATGCTTCCATCATTGTTGGTCGCGTACGCCGTGTCCGTGGTATCCGATGCGACTTGCACACCGTTGTCGCGCAGCCAATCCTCCACGCTCTGCATTCCCGTTGCCTGGGTCCAGCGCATCGCCCTTGCTACGTTCGCGGCGCCACCGTCGTTCGCGGTACCGACGACAACCAACCCGTCCCCGGATACCGCCTGTGCCTGAGAACTCCTCCCTCCCCTCAATACACCGAGGCCGACCATGCCCGTAGCCTGGGTCCAGCGGAAAGCCCGGCGGTTCTGCCTGGGGGCTGCGCCGTCGTTGGCCCAGCCGACCACGACCGAGCCGTCCGCAGAAACGCCCGTAGCGCTCGCATGCGGGCCGTTGTTCAGCATGCCTAAGTCCACCATCCCAGTCGCCTCGGACCAGCGGAAGGCATGATTGTGGTCCTCGCCGCCTCCGTTCCAGTAGGAGTTTCCGACGACGACGGAGCCATCGCCGGAGACCGCCCAAGCGCTGGATGTCTGGTCGCCGGACAGCATGCCGAGTGCAACCATGCCGGAGGTCTGAGTCCAGCGGAACGCTTGGGTCGTCGTTCCGTCGTCAGCTTCCCCGACGACGGTAGATCCATCGCGGGAAATTCCTCGCGTAAAGGAACTCCCGCCCCCGGGGAGTCCGCCCAAACTCACCTTGCCGGTCTGGGCCGTCCAGCGAAAAGCGTATCCACTCTGGGTCCCAGCTACGGTTCTTCCGTCGGCGGATACTCCCGCCAGCTCTCCCCCACCATTTCCCAAGACTCCGAGTCCGCCGCTGGGCGACCAGATGAATTCCCAATTTCCGACGACGACGGAGCCGTCGTCCGAAACACCTATCGCTTGCCAGGGCCGGAGGCCATTGGCGGTGCTGAGATAGGTAATGCCGGCCTCCTGAGCCTGCGCCGGGGGGCAAAAAGCGAAGGCGCAGACGAGGGCGCAGCAAAAAGCGCCCAGCCTGGGCTCCTTACCATAAAAATTCATTTTGTATATATCACTTAAGATTGAAATGGCGTGAATTTTACAATTCGTAACACACCGAAACAATATGCCACGCTACCTGTAGGGCACAAGGGATACGCCCGGGCTTGTAGCAAATGATCGGCCCGGTTCCCATAGCGCACGAAAGAGCGACCAAATGGATCGCCCTGGATTTCACGAGGCGGTTTTGTCGCAGCCAAGCGATGAATGACTGCGCGGGAATCGGCGCAACCGAGGATTTAGGTCGGGAAGGCCAGTTTGCCTGGGGCAAATGCGGCCATTCGGCGGTGGGCATAGCCAAGGGCAGGCGGAGGATGCATTGCTGTCGCGCTCCTGCCTAATGAGGCATGTCTGCACGGGCCGGCGAGTGATACGAGGATTTTCGACCCAGACGGCCGCTTCCGTAGGAGTATCCTGCCGCAAATCCCGGCGTGGAATCCGGGCTGAGAATGACCGGACTTGGCCGGTGGCTTGCCATTGCTGATCGAAGCGCCAAGGTCCGTTCAGGCCGAGACGTTGTCGTTGTTTGCCACCCCACAATTACTAATGCACGCAGAAGTTGAATCGGCCAATGGAATGGCATCGGTTTCGGGAGGACGTGGTTCCAACAAGAGCGCGCTGATCGTCTGGCGGCTTGATAGAATCCTCGCGCCTGGATCGTCAGTTTCGATCCTCATTTCGCTGACCATTTGCCTTTGACAACACCGACCGATATCTCGCGCCGCCATCTGCGTCACGGCGACCGCCAGGGAGGTTTTCCCATGAGTGATTGCCCTTGAGAATCCTGCTCGCCGAAGATGACGCGCTGATCGCTTCGGCCATTCTGGCCAGCCTGCGCAAGCACGATTTTTCCGTGGACTGGGTCAGCGATGGGCAGGATGTCGTTGGCGCGATCCAGTCCCACGATTATGGGATGCTGATCCTCGACCTCGGCCTGCCGCACGTCGACGGGATCGACATCCTGAGCCGCCTGGAAAGCCGCAGCAAGCGCCTGCCGGTTCTCGTCATCACCGCCCGCGGCGGCCTCGACGACCGGGTCAGCGGCCTCAACGCCGGTGCCGACGATTACCTGGTCAAGCCTTTCGAACTCGAGGAACTGGTCGCCCGGGTCTTCGCCCTGCGCCGCCGGACGCTGGGCTGGCCGCAGAGCGAGCTGAGCCTAGGCGCGCTGCGCGTCGATCCGCGCAAGCGCCAGGTCAGACTGGCCAACCAGGAAATCCATCTCTCGGACCGCGAATTCCGCCTGCTGATGGCGCTGATCGAAGTTCCCGGCGTCGTCCTCAGCATCACCCAACTCGAGGAACGCCTCTATGGCTGGGGCGAGGAAATCGCCAGCAATTCGATCGAAGTGCAGTTGCACCGCCTGCGCAAGAAGCTGGGCAAGGAATGGATCCGCAACATCCGCGGCATCGGCTTCAAGCTGGTTGAGCCGGCGTGAATTCGGTTCTCGCCCGCCTGCTCGCCTGGCAGATCGGGACCCTGATCATCACCGCCGCCTTCGTCACCGCGCTGACTTACCGGATGACCTGGAACGAGTTCAGCCGCAGCCGCGACCTCTCGCTGGAACAGGTGGCCTGGGCGGTGATGCGCCACCACGGCATGCACCCCGAAATCTACGATCTTTCCAACCGGCAACAGAGCGTCATCAGCCAGGTCTGGAGCAAGGACGGCAAGCTGCTGTTCGCGTCCCGCCCCGACCAGCCGCTACCGCGCCAGAACACCGGCTTCAGCACCTTCACCTGGCAGGACCAGGAGTGGCACGCCGTCGTCATCGAGGATCGCGACAGCATCGTCCAGGTGGCCAATCCGAGCGATTCGCACGCCTTGTGGTTCCGCGAGTTCGGCAGCTCGCTGATCGTCCCGTTCTCGGTGCTCGTCATCATCATGGGCAGCTTCATCGCCATCGCCGCCGCCCAGGCCTTCCAGCCGCTGCGCCAGTTGCGCCAGGAAATCCGCGAACGCGCCCCCGGCTTCCTGTCGCCGATCCCGCGCGAGCAATACCCTGACGAGATGCTGGTCATCGTCGATGCGCTGAACGACATGTTCCAGCGCCTCGACCAGGCCTTTCTCGCCCGCCAGCGCTTCATCGCCGATGCCGCCCACGAATTGCGCACGCCGCTCACCGCGCTGCAGCTCAATGCCCAGGTGGTGAGCGCCGAAAGTGATACGCTGCTGCGCCAGGAAGCCTTGAAGAACCTGCGCAGCGGCGTCGACCGGGCCGCGCACCTGGTCAGCCAGTTGCTCAACCTGGCCCGTTTCGACCCGCAATTCGTCGGCAAGCGGACGATCGCCACGGTCGACCTGCTCGAACTGGCGAAGACCGTGATCATCGAATGCGACATCCTGGCCGCCGCCAAGGACATCGACCTCGGCCTCGCCGAACAGATGCCGACGGCGCTGACGGGCGAACCGGAAGCCCTGCGCGTCCTGCTCTCCAACCTGATCGACAACGCCATCCGCTACACCCCGGCCGCTGGCCGGATCGACATCAGCGTCACCCACGATCAGGAATCCGCGCACCTGATTGTTGCCGACAACGGGCCGGGCATTCCCGCCAGCGAGCGCGAGCGCGTCTTCGACGCCTTCTGCCGGCTCGCCACGACGATTCCCGGCAGCGGCCTGGGACTGGCGATCGCGCGCGAAATCGTCCGCCAGCACGATGGCCAAATCGCGCTCGACGACACGCCGGGCGGCGGCCTGACGGTGCGTGTCGAGCTGCCGTTGAAATAGCGCCAGAGACGTCCCGACTGCGGTTTTTTCAGAAGTTGACTTCATTAAGTCTTGTGTAAGGTGACGGGCCGATCATTTAAATCGTTACATATCCCGTAACCGCCACAACAAAACGAGGAGGTCAACGATGTCGCAAGACGTGTATGCCCGGATCCGGGCAAATCCAAAATACGAGCAATTAAAAACGGTACGCAACAGCTACGGCTGGGTCATGACCCTGCTCATGCTGGTTGTTTATTACGGCTATATCGCGCTGATCGCGTTCGACAAGGAATTCCTGGCCAAGCCGCTGAGCAGCACCGGCGTGTCCACCATCGGCATTCCCATCGGCCTCGGCGTCATCCTGTTTACCGTCGTCATCACCGGCATCTACGTGCGCCGCGCCAATGGCGAGTTCGACAAGCTGAAGGCGGAAATCGTCAAGGAGGCCAACAATGGCTAAGCCGTACCAACAAATCCTCGGCGCGCTCGCCCTGGCCGCCGTTGCCGGCACTGCCTTCGCGGCCGGTGCCGACCTCGGCCAGGCCGAGAAGCAGGCGACCAACTGGACCGCCATCGCGATGTTCGCCATCTTCGTCGTGATGACCCTTTTCATCACCAAGTGGGCCGCCGCCAAGACCAAGTCGGCGGCTGACTTCTATACCGCCGGTGGTGGCATCACCGGCTTCCAGAACGGCCTGGCGATCGCCGGCGACTACATGTCGGCGGCTTCCTTCCTCGGTATTTCCGCCGCGGTCATGGCCAACGGCTACGACGGCCTGATCTACTCGATCGGCTTCCTCGTCGGCTGGCCGATCATCACCTTCCTGATGGCGGAACGTCTGCGCAACCTCGGCAAGTTCACCTTCGCCGACGTCGCCGGTTACCGCTTCAAGCAGACCCCGATCCGCGCCTTCGCCGCCACCTCGACGCTGATCGTCGTCGCCTTCTACCTGATCGCGCAGATGGTCGGTGCCGGCCAGCTGATCAAGCTGCTGTTCGGTCTCGAGTACTGGATGGCGGTGGTCATCGTCGGCGCGCTGATGATGGTCTACGTGCTGTTCGGCGGCATGACCGCGACCACCTGGGTGCAGATCATCAAGGCGATCCTGCTCCTGTGCGGCGCTTCCTTCATGGGCTTCATGGTGCTGCTGCACTTCGGCTTCAGCCCGGAAGCGATGTTCGCCGAAGCGGTCAAGATCAAGACCATGCTCGCCACGACCGCGCTGACCGCGGAAGCCGTCAAGGGCGGCGCCGATCCGGCCACCGTCGATGTCGCCGCAGCGGCCGCCGCCAAGGGCCTGGCCATCATGGGCCCCGGCACCTTCGTCAAGGACCCGATCTCGGCGATCTCCTTCGGCATGGCGCTGATGTTCGGTACCGCCGGTCTGCCGCACATCCTGATGCGCTTCTTCACCGTGCCGGATGCCAAGGAAGCCCGCAAGTCGGTCTTCTGGGCGACCACCTGGATCGGCTACTTCTACATCCTGACCTTCATCATCGGCTTCGGCGCCATCACCTTCGTGCTGACCAACCCGCAGTTCCTGGACGCCAAGGGCGCCCTGCTCGGCGGCGGCAACATGGCGGCCATCCACCTGGCCAACGCGGTCGGCGGCAACATCTTCCTCGGCTTCATCTCCGCGGTTGCCTTTGCCACCATCCTCGCCGTCGTTGCCGGTCTGACGCTGTCCGGCGCTTCCGCCGTGTCGCATGACCTGTACGCCACCGTGTTCAAGAACGGCAAGGCCGATTCCGCCGCCGAACTGCGCGTTTCCCGGATGACCACGATCGGCCTCGGCATTGTCGCCGTCGTGCTGGGCATCGCCTTCGAGAAGCAGAACATCGCCTTCATGGTCTCGCTGGCCTTCGCCATCGCCGCTTCGGCCAACTTCCCGGTGCTCTTCATGTCGGTACTGTGGAAGAACTGCACGACCAAGGGCGCGGTGATCGGTGGCTTCCTCGGCCTGCTCTCCTCGGTTGCCCTGACCGTCGTCTCGCCGTCGATCTGGGAAGCCGTGCTGGGCAATCCGAAGGGCTCCGCACTGTTCCCCTACACCTCGCCGGCCCTGTTCTCGATGACCATCGGTTTCGTCGGCATCTGGCTGTTCTCGATCCTCGACAACAGCACCCAGGCCGCGAAGGAACGCGAAGCCTACCTCGACCAGGAAGTCCGCTCGGAAACCGGCATCGGTGCCGCCGGCGCCAGCGGTCACTAAACAAAACAAGAAAAACACCCCTGGCCGGCGCTCCGCCGGCCACCTGCAAAGCCCTCGCCCCGGCGGGGGCTTTTTCTTTGCCTGATCGCAAAACTCGTAACGGTTTCACCTAATCGAAAAAAATTGTCAGGGAACTGTAAGTTTACAAACCCAGACTGTTTCTCGTGGCGATGTTGCATTTCAGTGCAGCCCGCCCATCACATTCTATGGAGGAGACAAATAATGGACGATCAAGGCAAGGCCTACTGGTCAGCCACACTCGGACTGCTGGGGAAAATCCTGGTGATCTGGTTCGTGTGTTCATTCGGTGCCGGCATCCTTTTTGCCGACGCGCTGAACGGCATCAAACTCGGAGGTTACCCGCTGGGCTTCTTCTTTGCCCATCAGGGTTCGATCTACATCTTCATTGCCCTGATCTTTTATTACGCCAAGGCAATGGGCAACCTCGACCGCAAGTTCGACGTGCACGAAGACTAAGGAGCCAGCATGGATCTGCAAACTATGACTTACCTGGTGGTCGGCGCGTCCTTCGCGCTGTACATCGGGATCGCGATCTGGGCACGTGCCGGTAGCACGGCCGAGTTCTACGCTGCCGGCGGCAGCGTCCACCCGATCACCAACGGCATGGCGACGGCAGCCGACTGGATGTCGGCCGCTTCGTTCATCTCGATGGCCGGCCTGATCTCCAACATGGGTTACGGCGGCGGCCTGTTCCTGATGGGCTGGACCGGCGGCTACGTTCTGCTGGCCATGCTGCTGGCTCCGTACCTCCGGAAGTTCGGCAAGTTCACCGTGCCGCAGTTCATCGGTGACCGCTTCTACTCGCAGACCGCCTCGACGGTGGCCGTGATCTGTCTGCTCACCGCGTCGATCACCTACATCATCGGTCAGATGACCGGCGTTGGTGTGGCCTTCTCGCGCTTCCTGGGCGTTTCCAGCGACACCGGCATCTACATCGGTATGGGCATCGTCTTCGCCTACGCCGTGTTCGGCGGCATGAAGGGCATCACCTACACCCAGGTTGCCCAGTACATCGTGCTGATCCTGGCCTACACGGTTCCGGCGATGTTCATCTCGCTGCAACTGACCGGCAACCCGATCCCGCAACTGGGCCTCGGTTCGTCGATCGCCGGCACCGACATCTCGCTGCTGACCAAGCTCGACCAAGTCGTCACCGACCTCGGCTTCGGCAAGTACACGACCTCGGTTCCGGGCAGCACCCTGAACATGTTCGTGTACACGATGTCGCTGATGATCGGTACCGCCGGTCTGCCGCACGTCATCATGCGCTTCTTCACGGTGGCCAAGGTTTCCGACGCCCGTTCGTCGGCTGGCTGGGCGCTGGTCTTCATCGCCCTGCTCTACACGACGGCTCCGGCGGTCGGCGCGATGGCCAAGCTCAACCTGATCGGTACGGTCAACAGCTCGGTCGGCCTGCAAACCGCTGCCGACGGCTCGATGGTGGTCAATGCCGAACGCGTCAAGGCTGGTGGTGACCCGTATGCCGCCGACTCCAACCTGGTCTACGAACAGCGTCCGGAATGGATGAAGCGCTGGGAAAAGACCGGCCTGCTGAAGTTCGAAGACAAGAACGGCGACGGTCGCATCCAGTACTACAACGACAAGACGAAGAGCGCCGATGCCAAGGCCAAGGCCGAAGCTGCCGGCTGGAAGGGCAACGAGCTGACGGTCAACGCCGACATCATCGTGCTCGCCAATCCGGAAATCGCGCTGCTGCCGAACTGGGTTATCGCCCTGGTTGCTGCCGGTGGTCTGGCTGCCGCTCTGTCGACCGCTGCCGGTCTGCTGATGGCGATCTCCGCTGCCGTGTCGCATGACCTGGTCAAGGGTGTGTTCATGCCGAACATCTCCGAGCAAGGCGAACTGCGTGCCGGCAAGATCTCGATGGCTGTAGCCATCGTCATCGCCGGTTACCTCGGCCTCAACCCCCCGGGCTTCGCTGCCGGTACGGTTGCCCTGGCCTTCGGTATTGCCGCTTCGTCGCTGTTCCCGGCGATCATGATGGGTATCTTCTCGAAGAAGATGAACAAGGAAGGCGCCATCGCCGGCATGCTCTCCGGCCTGTTCGTCACCCTGTTCTACGTGTTCGCGCACAAGGGCATCTTCTTCATCAAGGGTACCGACTTCGTCGATATGATCGGCGGCGCCAACAGCTTCTTCGGCATCACGCCGGAAGCCTTCGGTGCGATCGGCGCACTGGTCAACTTCATCGTCGCCTTCCTGGTCGACAAGGTGACCAAGGAACCGCCCGAGCATATCCAGCACATGGTCGAGAACGTCCGCATCCCGCGCGGCGCCAAGGCTGTGAATGGCGCGCACTAAGCGCGATTGAGGTAAGCTCCCGTCCGGCGTCCCCGGACGGGATTCTGCAACCCCGTCGGTTGTTTCCACGGGGTTTTTTATTGCGCGGCGCCCCGGCGACCGCGGCTGTACCGAGGTGCAAAATGGCTTTCAACGTCCATATCGCGATGACCTGGATCCTGTTCCTGGCACTCTTCCCGATGGCCTTCATCTGGCTGCGCCGGGCCTGGCGCATCGCCATCAACAAGGATTTCTCCGAAGTCGCCCTGAAGCACGGCGAAGCGCCGGCCAACCCCGAGAAGTACGCGCCTTACGAAGCGGTGATCAACCTGGTCGCCGGCAGCGTTGCGCTCGCCGTCATCGGCGGCGTGCTGGCCGGCGAACTGGCCTACGACACCTGGATCGCCATCGCCGGCTCGACCATCTGGTGCAAGATCTTCCTCAGTTTCGCGCTGAGCCGCCAGGCGCACCCGATGAACCTGCCCGGCTTCATGCAGCGCCGCATCAGCCTGCGCCCGCAGCCGCCGGCCGCCGAGCACGACGACAAGTAATCAGCAATTTCAGACGAGGTCGAGGATCGTCGGCAGGAAGACCTCGGTGACCAGCACACTGCCGCCATCGAGATGATGGCGCGAACGACGCGCCCAGAGTGCCGGCTGCGGCCGGCCAAGCACCTGGCAGACCCGGCGATGCAAGGCATCGCGCTGGCGCAGGCGGACGAACTCGATGCCGCCGCGCCCGAAGCCGGGATGGGTAAACAGCAACGAGCCGAGCGAGCGGCTGCCCAGGCGGGCAAACCAGCGCCCGAGACGACCGCAGCGCCCGGTCGACAGCACGCTTTCGGCGAAGATCACCGGCACGCCGTCGCATTCGAGCAGCACCTCGCGCACCGGCCGGCGCGCGTTTGCGGTTTCGTCGGCCAACGCCAGCCGCCAGCCCTGGGCAACGACGCGGACGCGAAATTCATGGCAATGGCGCCGACAGCGCGCGGTCAGCGAATGGGCTTCGGCCAGCCAGTCACGCAGCGATCGCGCCGCCGGCAGGCGGCTGCCCCAATCCAGCCGGAGCGGCATCAGCGCGGCGTCGGCGCGCGTTCGAGACCGCGCAGGCGGGTACCGCGGGCGATGCCACGCTTGGCGAACCAGCCCTGGTTCATTTCCAGCGCGTAGCGCGCCGGCACCTTGGCGCAGTGGTTGTCCTCGGTCTGCGGCGCCATCTCCTCGATGTTGATGATGTAGCCGTCGCGGTCGATGAAGGCCACCGAGAGCGGGATCAGCGTGTTGCGCATCCACATGCAGTGGGTGTTTTCCTGAGGAAAGACGAAGAGCATGCCGCGCTGCACCGGCATCGTCTCGCGCTGCATCAGGCCGGTCTGGCGGTGGCGGTCATCGGCCGCCACCTCGGCTTCGATGCGATGGAAGCCGGCGCTCAGTTCGATCACCGGCATCGCCTCGCCGGCCGCCGCCAATCCGGCCACGCCCGCCAGCCACAAGCCGCAGAACGCGGCCCATCCGAGTTTCTTCATTCCTTCAACCTCGCAAATCATCAATCGTCGCCTCGCGCTGGCGCCATTCGCCGAGCCCGAGACCTTCCACCGTCAGCCGGCCGATCGCCGCCCGCACCAGGCGCAGCACAGGATACCCGATCGCCGCGCCCATCCGCCGCACCTGCCGGTTCTTGCCCTCGGCGATGCGGATTTCCAGCCAACTGGTTGGAATCGCCGCCCGGTAGCGGATCGGCGGATCGCGCGGCCAGAGGCCGGGCGGCTCGTCGATGCGGCGCACCTGGGCTGGCTGCGCGGTGAAATCGGACAAGCGGATGCCGGCGCGCAGGCGGTCGAGATCGGCCTCGGTCGGCTCGCCCTCGACCTGCGCCCAGTAGGTCTTGACCAGCTTGTGCCGGGGATCGGCAATGCGCGCCTGCAGACGACCGTCTTCGGTGAGCAGCAACAGGCCCTCGCTGTCAGCGTCGAGGCGACCGGCAACATACACCCCCTTCAACGGAATGTAGTCGACCAGCCCCCGCCAGCGGCCTTCCGGCGTAAACTGGCTGAGTACGCCGTAAGGTTTGTTGAAGATGACTATTTTCGACACTTCGGGCGCGCAACTGGATAAAGTCGCGATTTTACGGCAGCCGCCGTCAACCGTCCGCCATTCGCCGCGTTATTGCTGAAACCTTGTCCCCAAGCCCTTTGATGCCGCAACCGCAAGCTCCGTTACCCGAGCGCCAGCCCGCCCTCCCCGCCGCCTGGCAAACCACCGTCAACCACTGCCTGCAAGCTGACGAAGGCGTCGAAGCCTGGCTGGAAACCGATCTCGACGACCAGTTGCACTTTTCCCACGGCCTGCTCGTCGTCACCCGCCAGCGCCTGCTGGCGTGGACCAGCCCCAAAGGCGAAGCCCGCGCCTGGCCACTCGCCGCCGACTTGCGCCTGGAGCACCACGACCACGCCGGGGTCGGCAGCCTGGAACTGGTCGATGGCCAAGGCCGTCACGCCCTCTGGCGCTACACCATGGGGCGCAACCTGGCCGCCCTGCGCCTCGCCGGCGAATTCGCGCTGCAGCGCGACAGCCTGGCCAGCGGCGCGCCGATTGTCCGCGACAGCGAAGACCTCTGCCCCAAGTGCAAGGCGCCGCTGCCACCGGGCGAGGACGAATGCCCGATCTGCACCACCGAGGGCAGCACCCCGCCGTCGACCTGGACGCTGTTCCGCCTGTGGCGTTTCGCCCGCCCCTACAAGGGCCGGCTGCTCGCCGGTTTCCTGCTGACCCTGGCGTCGACGGCGGCGACCCTGGTGCCGCCCTACCTGACCATGCCGCTGATGGACGAGATCCTGATCCCGTTCCAGAACGGCCAGCCGATCGACCGCGACCTGGTCACCCTCTACCTCGGCGGCCTGTTCGGCGCCGCCATGCTGGCCTGGGTCCTCGGCTGGCTGCGCACCTACATCCTGGCGCTGGTTTCGGAACGGATCGGCCGCGACCTGCGCACCGCCACCTACGAACACCTGCTCGGCCTGTCGCTTGAGTATTTCGGCGGCAAGCGCACCGGCGATCTGATGGCGCGCATCGGTTCGGAAACCGACCGCATCAACGTCTTCCTGTCGCTGCACCTGCTCGACTTCGCCACCGACGTTCTGATGATCGCCATGACCTCGGCCATCCTCTTCTCGATCAACCCCTGGCTGGCGCTGGTCACGCTGTTGCCGCTGCCCTTCATCGCCTGGCTCATCCACACCGTGCGCGACCGCCTGCGCACCGGCTTCGAGAAGGTCGACCGGGTCTGGGCCGAAGTCACCAACGTGTTGGCGGATACCATCCCCGGCATCCGCGTGGTCAAGGCTTTCGCCCAGGAGAAGCGCGAGGCTGGGCGCTTCCGCGACGCCAACAAGCACAACCTGGCGCTCAACGACAAACTCAACCGCACCTGGTCGCTGTTCGGGCCGACCGTCACCCTGATGACCGAAATCGGCCTGCTCGTCGTCTGGGCCTTCGGCATCTGGCAGATCTCGCATAACGACATCACCGTCGGCGTGCTTACCGCCTTCCTCGCCTACATCGGCCGCTTCTACACCCGGCTCGACTCGATGAGCCGCATCGTCTCGGTGACGCAGAAAGCCGCCGCCGGCGCCAAGCGCATCTTCGACATCCTCGACCATGTGTCGTCGGTGCCGGAGCCGACGCGCCCGGTCCATCTCGACCGGGTCGAAGGGCGCATCACGCTCAAGCAGGCCAGTTTCCGCTACGGCACCCGGGCCGTCACCCGCGCCGTCGACCTGACCATCGCACCGGGCGAGATGGTCGGCCTGGTCGGCCATTCCGGCTCGGGCAAATCGACGCTGGTGAACCTGATCTGCCGCTTCTACGACGTCAGCGAGGGCGCCGTGCTGATCGACGGCGTCGACGTGCGCAGCGTGCCGGTCGCCGAATACCGCCGCCACATCGGCCTGGTGCTGCAGGAACCCTTCCTCTTCTTCGGCACCATCGCCGAGAACATCGCCTACGGCAAGCCGGAAGCGACGCGCGCCGAAATCATCGCCGCCGCCCGCGCCGCGCACGCCCACGAGTTCATCCTGCGCCTGCCGCAGGGCTACGATTCGCTGGTCGGCGAGCGCGGCCAGGGGCTGTCCGGCGGCGAGCGCCAGCGCATCTCGATTGCCCGCGCCCTGCTCATCGACCCGAAGATCCTGATCCTCGACGAAGCCACCTCGTCGGTCGATACCGAGACCGAGAAGGAAATCCAGAAGGCGCTCGATAACCTGGTGCGCGGCCGCACGACGATCGCCATCGCCCACCGCCTGAGCACGCTGCGCAAAGCCGACCGGCTGGTGGTGATGGATCGCGGCCAGGTGGTCGAAACCGGCAACCATGATGCATTGATCGCCGCCGAGGGGCATTATTACAAGCTCTACCAGGCGCAGGCGCGCAACGTCGACAACGAAGACGCCGCCCCCGCCGCGCCGGCCGTCCCGAAAACCCCAACCGTCTGAGTCCGTCATGGCCCATTCCGGATTTACCCTGCAGCGCGACGCTTTCGGTCGCCTGGTGCTGACCGCCAGCGACGGCGAGCGCCACGAAGGCGTCGTCCCGGTGCGCGCCTTTCCCATCGCCGCCCCCGACGAAGGCCTGTCGCTGCTCAGCGGCGACGGTCACGAAGTCGGCTGGACCGACAGCGTGGCCGAGCTGCCGGCGACCGAACGCGCGCTGATCGAGGAAGAACTTGCCGGCCGCGAGTTCATGCCGGTGATCGACGCCATCGTCGAGGTTTCCAGTTTTGCCTGCCCGAGCACCTGGCAGTTGCGCACCGACCGTGGCCCGGCCGAGTTGCTGCTCAAGGGCGAGGAAGACATCCGTCGCCTGCCCGGCGGCCGCCTGCTGATCGCCGACAGCCACGGCATCCAGTTCCTGATTCGCGACGTCGCGGCGCTCGACCGGCACAGCCGGCGGCTGCTCGACCGCTTCCTGTGAGTCCGACACCATGAAAAACATCGTCATCCGCGACATCGTCACGCTGCGCGGCCCCAACATCTGGACCTATCGCCAGGTTCTCGAAGCCTGGGTCGACATCGGCGAGCTGGAGGATTTTCCCTCCAACACCATTCCCGGTTTTTACGAGCGCCTGGTCGCCCTGCTGCCGTCGCTGGTCGAGCACCGCTGCAGCTACGAAGAGCGCGGCGGCTTCCTGCGCCGCGTCCAGGAAGGCACCTGGCCCGGCCACATCCTCGAACACGTGACCCTGGAGCTGCAGAATCTCGCCGGTCTCCCCGGCGGTTTCGGCAAGGCCCGCGAAACCAGCGAGCGCGGGGTGTACAAGGTGGTCATCCGCGCCTGGCACGACGATGTCACGCGCAAGGCGCTGCACCTCGGCCGCGACCTGGTGATGGCCTGCATCGACGACACGCCTTTCGACATCGCCGCCGCCGTCGAGGAACTGCGCGACCTGGTCGACTCCTGCTGCCTCGGCCCATCGACCGCCAGCATCGTCGATGCCGCCGACGACCGCGACATCCCGGCGATCCGCCTGCTCGCCGACGGCAACCTGGTGCAGCTCGGCTACGGCGCCGCGATGCGCCGCATCTGGACGGCCGAGACCGACGCCACCAGCGCCATCGCCGAAACCATCTCGCGCGACAAGGACCTCACCAAGTCGCTGCTCGCCGACTGCGGGGTGCCGATTCCCGCAGGCCGCGAAGTCAAGGATGCCGCCGACGCCTGGGACGCCGCCGAAGACATCGGCCTGCCGGTCTGCGTCAAGCCGGTCGACGGCAACCACGGACGCGGCGTCTTCATCGACCTGAACAGCCGCGAGGAGATCGAGAAAGCCTGGTCGGTCGCCGTCGATGAAGGTTCCGGCGTCCTCGTCGAGCGTTCCATCCCGGGTGTCGAACACCGCCTGCTGATCGTCGGCGACAAGCTGGTCGCCGCCAACCGCAGCGAGATGATCACCGTCACCGGCGACGGCAAATCGACCGTGCGCGAATTGATCGACAGCCAGGTCAACACCGACCCGCGCCGCGGCCCGACCGAATTGCACCCGCTGTCGGTGATCCGCATCGACTCGGCGGCACGCATGGAACTCGAACGCCAGGGGCTGGACGCCGACGCGATCCCGGCCGCCGGCCGCGAGGTACTGATCCAGCGCACCGCCAACCACGCCTTCGACTGCACCGACGAAGTCCATCCCGAAACCGCCGCCGTCTGCGCGCTGGCCGCCCGCATCGTCGGCCTCGACATCGCCGGCGTCGACCTGGTGTGCAAGGACATCTCCCAGCCGCTGCGCGCGCAGGGCGGCGCCATCGTCGAAGTCAACGCCGGCCCCAGCCTGCTCATGCACCTCAAGCCCGGCGTCGGCCAACCTCGACCGGTCGGCCGCGCCATCGTCGACAACCTGTTCGGCCCGCACCAGAGCGGGCGTATCCCGGTGATCGGCGTTGCCGGCTCGCGCGGCAAGACACCGGTCGCCCATCTCGTTGCCCACCTCCTCCACCTGTCCGGACGCGCCGTCGGCCTGGCCTGCAGCGACGGCGTCTTCCTCGGTCGCCGCCGGGTGCAGAAGCAGGACGCCGCCAACTTTGCCGGCGCTCGCCGGCTGCTGCTCAACCGCGCCGTCGAAGCGGCGGTGATCGAGAACGGCGGCCGCGTCATCCTCGGCGAAGGCCTGCCCTACGACCGCTGCTCGGTCGGCATCGTCACCAACATCCTGCCCGACGGCGAAGACCTCTCGCGCTGGGACATCCAGCCGACCGGCGGCGATTTCTACACGACCTGGCGCGCCACCTACCGCACCCAGATCGATGTCGTGCTCAACAGCGGCTACGCCGTGCTCAACGCCTGCGATCCGCAGGTGGCCGACCTGGCCGACCTGTGTGACGGTGGCGTCATCCTGTTTGCCACCGACCCTGATTGCCCGGCCCTGGAGCAGCACCTGGCCGCCGGCGGTCGCGCCGTCTATGTCAGCGAAAGCCGGATTTACCTGGGCACCGGCCAGGACGAGATCCGTCTCTGCCGGCTGGGCGACATTCCCGCCATCGGCAAGGCCAGGAAGCCGGAAACCATCGCCAACGTGCTCGCCGCCGTCGCCGCCGGCTGGGCCCTCGGCCTGACCCAGGATGTCATCGTTACCGGCATCAAGACCTTCGGTCTCGACCTCGCCGATCCCTTCGCCCTGCTGCCGCGCCGCGCCCGCAAGTCGGCCAGCGTCGCCAGCCGTATCTGACCCAAGGAAGCAGCCATGGACGTTTCCCGTATCCGTGCCCTGCGCGGCCCCAACCTGTGGAGCCGCCACACCGCCATCCAGGCCATCGTCACCTGCACCGGCGCCGAGTGCGCCATCGCCGACCTGCCCGGTTTCGAAACCCGCCTGCGCGCCCGTTTCCCGGAGCTCGGCGAGCTGATCCCGACCGATCACCTCGACACCGTCTCGATGGCCCACGCGCTGGAATTCGCTGCCCTGGGCCTGCAGGCCCAGGCCGGCTGCCCGGTGACCTTCAGCCGGACGGCGCAGACCGTGGACACTGGCGTCTACCAGGTGGTCGTCGAATACACCGAGGAGGATGTCGGCCGGCTCGCCTTCGAGCGCGCCGAACAGCTCTGCCGGGCAGCGCTCGACGACACGCCCTTCGACCTTGAGGGGACGCTGAAGCAGTTGCGCGAGCTCGACGAGGACATCCGCCTCGGCCCCTCGACCGGCGCCATCGTCGCCGCCGCCGTCGCCCGCGGCATTCCTTTCCGCCGCCTGACGCAGGGCAGCCTGGTCCAGTTCGGCTGGGGCAGCAAGCAGAAGCGCATCCAGGCCGCCGAAACCAGCCACACCAGCGCCATCGCCGAATCGATCGCGCAGGACAAGGAGCTGACCAAGCAGTTGCTGCACGCCGCCGGCGTCGCCGTGCCGACCGGCCGCCCCGTCGCCGACGAGGACGACGCCTGGGTCGCCGCCCAGGAGATCGGCCTGCCGGTGGTGGTCAAGCCGCAGGACGGCAACCAGGGCAAGGGCATTTCGGTCAACCTGACGACCGAGGAGCAGGTCCGCCGCGCCTACCGCGTCGCCATCGAGTTCCGCGACGACATCATGGTCGAGCGCTACCTGCCCGGCCACGACTACCGCCTGCTGGTCATCGGCGACAAGCTGATCGCCGCCGCCCGCCGCGATCCGCCACTGGTCATCGGCGACGGCACGCACACGGTCAAGGAACTGGTCGACATCGTCAACAGCGACCCGCGCCGCTCGGACGGCCACGCCACCTCGCTGACCAAGATCCGCTTCGACGACATCGCGCTGGCCCGCCTCGCCGAGCAGGGCTACACCGCCGAATCGGTCCCCGAGCGTGGCGTGCGCGTCGTCCTGCGCAACAACGCCAACCTGTCGACCGGCGGCAGCGCCACCGACGTCACCGACGACGTCCATCCGGAACTCGCCGCCGCCGCCGTCGCCGCCGCGCAGACGGTCGGCCTCGACATCGCCGGCATCGACGTCGTCTGCGACACCATGTTGAAGCCGCTGGAAGAACAGGGCGGCGGCATCGTCGAAGTCAATGCC
The DNA here is from genome assembly GCA_964523045.1 of uncultured Dechloromonas sp. GTDB lineage: Bacteria > Pseudomonadota > Gammaproteobacteria > Burkholderiales > Rhodocyclaceae > Azonexus. The sequence goes on from CAZFXO010000004.1 coordinate 18,626, forward strand.
GCGCCCGGCCTGCGCATGCACCTCGATCCGTCTTTCGGCAAGGGCCGGCCGGTCGGCGAGGCGATCGTCGGCATGATGTACCCCGACAGCGACAATGGCCGCATCCCGGTCGTCGCGGTCACCGGCACCAACGGCAAGACCACCACCAGCCGCCTGATCGGCCGCATCTTCGAGGCCAACGGCCTGCGCGTCGGCATGACCAGCACCGACGGCATCTACGTGCAGAACAAGCGCATCGACGACGGCGACTGCTCCGGTCCGCGCAGCGCCCGCAACGTGCTGGCCCACCCGGACGTCGACGCGGCGGTGCTGGAAACGGCGCGCGGCGGCCTGCTGCGCGAGGGGCTCGGCTTCGACATGTGCGACGTCGCCGTGGTCACCAACCTCGGCCTCGGCGACCATCTCGGCCTCAACTACATCACCACCGTGCACGACCTGGCGGTGATCAAGCGCGTCATCGTCCAGAACGTGGCGCCCACCGGCACCGCCGTGCTCAACGCCGCCGACCCGGTGGTGGCGGCGATGGCACCGCACTGCCCGGGCCATGTCTGCTTCTTCGCCGTCGATCCGACCCACCCGGTGCTCGCCACCCATCGCGCCCAGGGCAAACGCGTGCTCTACGTCGAACAGGGCGACATCGTCTGCGGCGAGGGCCGGCGCAAGCACCGCATCCCGCTGTCGCGGGTGCCGCTGACGCGCAACGGCACGATCGGCTTCCAGATCGAAAACGTGATGGCCGCCGTCGCTACCGCCTGGGCGCTCGGCTACGACTGGGAGAGCGTCGAACGGGCGCTGGCCGGTTTCGTCAGCGACGCGGCGACCGCCCCCGGCCGCTTCAACGTCTTCGACTACCGCGGCGCCACCCTGATCGCCGACTACGGCCACAACCCGGACGCCATGCTCGCCCTGGTCGGCGCCGTCGAGGCGATGCCGGCCAACAAGCGCCTGGTCGTCATCAGCGGCGCCGGCGACCGGCGCGACGAGGACATCCGCCAGCAGACCGAAATCCTCGGCGAAGCCTTCGACGAAGCGGTGCTCTACCAGGATGCCTGCCAGCGCGGCCGCGCCGACGGCGAGGTGATCGCGCTGCTACGCGAGGGTCTCGCCAAGTCGACGCGGATCCGCCACGTCGAAGCCATCACCGGCGAGTTCATCGCCATCGACACGGCGCTCGCCCGTCTGCAAGCCGGCGACCTCTGCCTGATCCTGATCGACCAGGTCGAAGAAGCCTTGGCCCATATCGCGCGGCGCATCGCCGAAGCGGCGCAGTGAGCGGCGGCAAGGTCTGGCTGGTCGGCGCCGGCCCCGGCGACCCCGACCTGCTGACCCTGAAGGCAGCGCGCCTGATCGCCAGCGCCGACGCCATCGTCTATGACCACCTGGTCGGCGACGGCGTGCGCGCGCTGTTTCCGGCCGCCGCCCGGCAGATCTACGTCGGCAAGAAGGCGGCCAAGCACACGCTGAAGCAGGAGGAAATCAACCGCCTGCTCGTCGATCTGGCCCATGAAGGGCTCGCCGTGGTCCGCCTCAAGGGCGGCGACCCCTTCATCTTCGGCCGCGGCGGCGAAGAACTGGAAATCCTCCACGCCGCCGGCATTCCCTTCGAGGTCGTCCCCGGCGTCACCGCCGCCGCCGGCTGCGCCGCCTACGCCGGTTTCCCGCTGACCCACCGCGAACACGCCCAGTCGGTGACCTTCGTCACCGGCCACCTCAAGGACCACACGATAGACCTCGACTGGCCGGCGCTCGCCCGCCCCGGCCAGACCGTCGTCTTCTACATGGGCGTCGGCGGCGCCCCGGAAATCTGCCGGCAGATGATCGCCCACGGCCTGCCCGCCGACACCCCGGCCGCCATCGTCCGCCGCGGCACCCTGCCCGACCAGCGCACGCTACTCTCTACGCTCGGGCAACTGCCGCAATGCATCGTAGAATCCGGCATCAAGCCGCCGGCACTGATCGTCGTCGGCAGCGTCGTCGGCCTGCACGACAAACTTTCCTGGTTCGAGACCCCATGACCCGCCTCCTTCTGCTCCTCGCCCTCTTCGTCGCCGGCAACGCCCACGCCTACAACGCTCAGGAACTGCTCGGCGATTGCCGGGCAGCGGAACGGCTCTACGCCGGCGACAAGAACAGCGACCCCTACGCCGCGCTGCGCAGCGGTCGCTGCATTTCCTACGTCGCCGGCTTCGCCGATGGCTACTCGGTCGGCGACTACCTCGCCGACAAGGTCGGCCTGCGCATCAACGCCTTCTGCCTGCCCAAGGACGACCCCGAGCTGTCGCTGCGCCTGGTGCGCGCCGTCGTCATCCACGTCGAACGCGTCCCGCCCGACACCACGATGGGCACCGCCAACCTGGTCGCCGGCGCCCTGGCCCGAGCCTTCCCCTGCCCGGAAGTGCTTGAACCGAAGAAGTGATTCAGGGATAATCCGCGCTCCATTCGCCCCGATGGCGGAATCGGTAGACGCAGCGGATTCAAAATCCGCCGCCGAAAGGCGTGCCAGTTCGAGTCTGGCTCGGGGCACCATTTGACAAGGCTTGGCGGCCGTTGGGACATTTTTTCAATCCGATGCGGATTTGGAGGATGTCCAAATGCAGAATGGTTTCAAAACTCCGGAAACTATCGCGGAAATCGCGGCGGTTTTCCTGTCGCTCACTCCGGTGCGCGACCGTATGTACAAACCCCGCCTGCAGTACTGGGTGGATCGCCTCGGCGCCAAGCCGCTGGCCAGCGTAACGCCTGACGACGTCGACCACGTCTTGGCGGAGCTCGAAACAACCCCAAGCAAGAACGGCAAACCGCGCTCCGGACCAACGATCAACCGTTACCGGATGGCAATGCAATCGATGATCCGCTTTGCCCGGCGGAAACGCCTGCTGCCGCGCGGCTGGACTTCACCGTTTGCCGACATCCCCCAGCACGAGGAACACCCCGGCAAGGTGCGTTTCCTGAGTGCAGAGGAAGAACAGCGCCTCATGGATGCGGCCCGGGTGCAGACCTGGGTGTTGCTGCCACTGATCATCCGCCTGGCCATCGTCACCGGCCTGCGCCGTGGCGCCCTGCTCGGCCTGCGCTGGGGGGATGTCGTTCTCGACACCGACGCGCCGCACGTCCGCGTCGAGCGAACCAAGAACGGCGACGCCCACGTTTCGCCAATCACGCCCGACCTGGTAGCCGAGTTCAGGCGAATGCGGCGGGTTCGAACGATGGAAGATGACCTGATTTTCGTGGGCAACCGTGAGAACGTCCCCCACGATTTCCGGCACAGCTTCACCGAGGCGTGCAAGCTGGCCGGGCTTGAGGGCGTCACCTTCCACACCCTGCGGCACACAAGCTGCTCACGCCTGGCGCAGGCCGGCGTCGATATCCTGGCCATCGCCGAACACGCCGGCCACCGTACCCTGGCGATGACCCGCCGTTACAGCCACTTGTGCATCAAGGGCCGCGCCAAGACCATCAACAACGTATTTGCGGGAGCATGATCATGAGCAGAATGTACAACACACTACACACCCTTTATGCATACGCGCATGAGCATATGAGTGCAGATGAACTGGGAGAGCTTGGAGCATCAATGCATGAAGAGGCCGTCTCAATAGGGCGCGACATGTCGACCATGCTGCAAGGCGTTGCATGCCTCATTTCGTCGGAGAACACCATCAGGGAAGCGGGCATCGACCAAGGCAGTGGAAGCCTTCAATCACCGGAAGGAATCTTTCAGGTTCTGTCTCTTGCCGCATCGAAATTCGACCTACTCGCCGCCATGATCGAAGTCGGCTCAGATGCAAGCGACCAAGCCAACCAAATGCAAAAAGCAACTGGAGGTGCAGCATGAACACCGCACAACAAGCCCTTGAACTGCTGCGCAACAAAATGACCGGCGCGGAACTCGACGAACTGACGGAGGAACAGCGTCAGCAGTTCTCTGAAATTTGCCACCACTGGTCCATGCTGGCGCGTCCGGCAAACAAGCCGGCAAGCAGCAGCGACATGATCGAGGTTGGCGGGCAAATCATCATGTCCAAGCGCCGCCTGGACGTCGCCCTTGAGGCGTCTTGGGAGGCCCACAAGCTGGCCATGACCGCGCCCGGCTTGGTGCCGCTACGTGACGACGGTGCGTATTACGCGGTTCGCGGTGTTTCTGCCAGGCTGATGGAGCTTGCCTGCATCACCATGAGTACGCTCGGCGATGATGAAGATACCGAAATTCTGGCGCGAAAGCTCCGCGTCGACGGAGAACTATGAGACCGATGCAGTAAGTAAAGCGACCCGGGCATTGCGTTCGAAAATTGCCCGGGTTGTATCAATTGCAACCCGAAACGCTACGCTATACAATCAACCATGATTAAGAGTTTTCAGCACAAAGGGCTTGAAGCTTTTTTCGAGACCGGCAGCAAGGCAGGCATCCAGCCGCACCACGCGGCGCGACTGGCGCGCCAGCTGATCCGGCTCGATGCGGCCAAGACCCCGGAATACATGAACGTACCCGGCTGGAAGTTCCACGGCCTGATCGGCAATCTGGCCGGGTACTACGCGGTCACGGTGAATGGCAACTGGCGCCTGACCTTCACCTTCGAGGATGGCGACGCCGTGCTGGTCAATTACCAAGACTATCACTAAGAGGTAAGAAGATGAGTCGAATGTTCAACCCCCCACACCCCGGCGAAACGCTGCGTGAAGACGTATTGCCCGCCCTGGGTCTAACCGTCACCGATGCGGCCGCGCAGCTAGGCGTCACCCGTGCCGCCCTTTCCCGTGTGTTGAACGGCCGGGCGGCGATTTCCCCGACCATGGCACTGCGCATCGAGGGATGGCTTGGCGTCGAGAACGGCGGCAGCGCCGATGCCTGGCTGGCGCAGCAAACCGCATACGACCTTTGGCAGGCACGATCGGCAGGCCTGCCGATCGTGCAGCGGGCTGCCGTTCAAAGCAATGCCGCTTGAAGAGGAATCAGGTGCCAGACACTGATCACGGTCAGAAGCTAGCGGAACAGCTACTGGCGGCCGCTTTGCAACGCAATACCGATTGTGGAAGTTGGCAACCAGACTGCGCTGTTATAAAGCGCTTACTTGACGACAAAACCGAACTGCGCTGTGTTTGGAATGAGCTGTGGAGGAAAACCAACAACGAGAAACAATTCAACCGAGTGCTTAATGAAATCGTCGATGTTGCTGCTGGCTGGGGACCTGAACAGCAAAAAGAGCACCGAGACGCGAAAATCAAATTCTCTGATTTGAATGATGAAATCGAACGTGGCGCGAAAAATCTAAGTGACCTGCTAGCAAAACAGCGGGAGCTTTCTGAAACTCAGTCTATCGCCGGAAAAATAGACCGTAGCCTAATGGATTTTATTGCGTGCTGGGCTGATAGCAGGCATGTCTTCGAAGAAGAAGCTGCCCGAGCACGCGCATTCAAGAACTTCGTTCTGCCAGACCTTACTGCAACCAGAAAGAAATACTGGAGCCCTAGTTACTGGCCATCCATCGCGGATCTGCTTCGCGCGATAGAAGTTGCTGCTCGCGATAATTGGCAAGAATCGACTGACCCATTAAACATCGCTGCCTTATGTTCCAGAGAAAGCTCGAAGTTGGATTTTTTGAGAGCCCTGCTAACAGCACTCGACCAAGATCGAAATCTAAATCTTATCCCTCAAAATTTCTCGTTTACCAACAAATCGCTTACTGCAGTAGTCAATTGTGCTTTCGGATTGGTTGAAGACCCCTATACCGAATCTGCCATGAAAAAAGCCGTGCAGCGCCTCCGCAACAAGAATGACCAAGGGGACATTTCCTAAGCCCCATTTTTGCCGGTTGTCCCCGCAAGAATCGCCCGCGAATCCAATAATTCCAGCACGTTCCAGCGCCGCCAAGCCTTGGACGTCAATCGAAAGGATTCGCAATGGACGACACAACCCCCGACGATTTCGAGCCGCTGGCGCTCGCGTTTGAGCACCAAGGCCTGAAGGCTGTTTTTGGCTCGCCGAAGCTGCTCGACTATCACATACGAAAAGTAGCTGTCGACCTGATCCAGGCCGGCGCAACGGCACGTATCGGCTCGCGCATCTACCTGCACAAGACCCGATTCTGGCCTGAGTATCAGCGCATCATGGCCAAGGAACTGGCGGGCGGCCAATGAACCGCCAGGCGCCAGAAGAGGCACCGACAACGCTTGATCAGGACATTAGCGCAGAAACACATGGGGAACCCCCGCCGGCTGACGATGCAAAAATCGGCTGGGCAGCGCAATTGCACCTCACCGACAAAGGGCGCATTGCCGCTGTAGCTGCCAATGTCTTTGACGTGCTGTTGAATGATCCACTTTGGCACGGTGTAATCGCCTACGACGAGCATGCGCAGCGTGTTGTCAAACGCAAGCCACCGCCCTACGCCACCGGCAAGATCGGCGAATGGTGCGATCAGGACGACACGCAAACCGCAATGTGGCTGACACGGCGCTATGACTTTGCACCGGCATCAACGCGCGTGCTCGAAGCCGTTGAAGCGCTCGCGAAGATCTACACCTTCAATCCCGTTCAGGATTGGCTGAATGCCTTACCGGCCTGGGACAGCGAAAAGCGAATCGGCAACTGGCTGGTCAAGTACCTAGGCGTCGAGGCTAACTCGCCACGCCAAGCCGCCTACGTCAGGCGTGCAGGTGCATGGTTCATCATGGGGATCGTCGCGCGTGCGATGCGGCCAGGATGCCAATTCGACTATTGCCTGGTGCTCGAAGGCGATCAGGGCAAACGCAAATCGACCGCATTGCGCACGTTGATCCCCGAACAATGGTTTGGCGACACTGACCTTGACCTGGCCAACAAAGACGCCATGGTCGCCCTGCAGGGCAAGCTGCTCTATGAAATTGCGGAGATGGGCGCCATCGCGCGAAGCGAAGAGAAACGCCAGAAGTCATTCCTGACCCGTCGCTTCGACGAGTTCCGGCCGCACTACGGGCGCCGCAACATCAGCCTGCCGCGCCGATGTGTCTTCGCGGGCACAACCAACGAATGGGAGTGGAACAAAGACCCAACCGGTGGCCGGCGATTCTGGCCGGTCATGGTCGGCACCATCGATGTCGACGCGCTCATTGCCGACCGCGATCTGCTCTTCGCGGAAGCGCTGCATTACTGGCGTGAGGGCGTGCGCTACTGGCCCACAGAAAAAGAGCAACGCACCTTGTTTGACCCTGAGCAGCTCAGCCGAGAGGTCACGGACAGCTATGTTGATGGCCTGCAGGAGTGGGTAGATAACCAATACATCCCATTCAGCATGTTCACGGCCATGGCAGATGGTTTAGGCCTGGCGCCGTGCAAGATGACGCGCGACGTGCAGATACGTGTTGGCACTGCGTTGCGCAAGCTGGGCTGCCAGAAGGTAGAGAAACGACACGGGACAACCCGGTTCTGGTACGTGCCGCCGTTGTGCGGCAGCGACCAAGTCAAGGCGACCACAGAAAGTCCGCTGTCGACTGACACCGAGAATCCCGGCCAGGTCGAACAGGAAGGTGGAGATGATGTCCCATTCTGATCAAAACACGCCAAACCTCCACCAAACCTCTCCTAGGTATGGAAGAGGTATGGAAGCCGGAAAGCCTTGTGCTGCAAGGATGTTCCATACCTTCCATACATTCCAAACATGTTCCCCGGCCGCGTGCGCGTGTGGGTGCGAGCGCGCGCCCGCGCGTACACGTACACGCGTACACCTGTCCCTTTTTAGGTATGGAAAGTATGGAAGGTATGGAAGAGGGCCACAGCACAAGGGTTTTGAAGCGCCAGACCTCTGCCACACCTCGATTAGGTATGGAACAGCAGCGCGGCAAGGTGAGCAGATGCAGCTCAGCAGTTCCTGCATCGACCTCTCAGGCCGCGCTAGGCTACCTCAGCGCGGGGTAGCCTTTGGCCAAAGATTCCCGCGGTTTACGGGTCCCTCCACAGGCCTGCTGCCCACGGGATCAAAGACGCGCGTATGCCCTCTCCTTTTCAGCCTCACTAAGGGGGTTATGTGATGCAGCTTGACCAGGTGATCAGCCAGCAGAAATTCGGGGCCATCGTGGGCATCAGCCAGCCCGCTGTCAGCCAGATGATGACCAAGAACATCCTGTCGCCTGGCGGTACCGGCCGCCAATGGATCGCCGAGTACTGCTCGCACCTCCGTGAAGTCGCCGCTGGCCGTGGCGCCAACAACGACATCGACCTGGCCGAAGAGCGCGCCAAGCTCGCCAGGGCGCAGCGTGAAGGCCAGGAGATCAAAAACGAGGTAGCTCGAGGCACCTACGCCCCAATCGAAGCCCTGACGGATGTCTTGGCTGCAGCCTCGCAGGCCGTTGTCGATCGCCTTGACCAGATCCCCGCCGCCCTCGCACGGGTCTGCCCTGACCTGCCGGTTGCGGTCCGTGATCTTGTGATGACGCAAATCGCAAGCGCCCGAAACGAGATGGTCCGCAAAACGATATCGATTTTTGCCGACGCGCTTGAACCTGGGGACATCCAGGACGAGGCGGTAACTGTTGGCGACGAAGACTAGAGCACGCAGCTCCTGACTGAGTACATACGCGTGCACCTTCTTCAACCCCTCACCCCGCTATCTCAAGGTGGCGTGCAGCGATGAAACCGCTTGAGGCGCGCGCAATGATGGAGCGGACAGTAGCCTTACTCGCTGCGGGTCATGGACTGCCGCCCAGCGAACGTTCCTGGCTGGTGGGTGCGCTACTGACAAGGTTACGTGCGCCAAGCTCGAACCTCGATCAGCTACTTGGACTGCGTAGCCGTAAGGGTGGGCGCCTTCATGCTGCATCAACGCTGCCTCTTCGGGATAACGCCTTGTTGCAGCTCGCCGATGCGATCCCCGGCAATCAGCGCGACCGTGCCGCCGAACTACTCCGGCGCCTGAAAGCCGGCGACCCTGAATTGCAAAAAATCGAGCAAGACTCCGGCCGAATCCCCCGCAGCCAGCGCCAATTGGAAAGAATAATTGGCCGAAAAACGGCAACCACATTGACATTAGAACGACGATGAAATGTCATTCAGGACAAATCGGGCAACATCGTCTTAAGCGCAATAAAAAGTGAGTTTTGTGATGGAAGTCAGGTTAATTCCAGGAAATAGCAGCATGCCGGGCGGAGTGATTTACAACCGGGATGATGACTCCCTTTCTGTTTGGGTTGGCGATTTCACAATTAAAGCCGCCCTTAGCCATGAACAAATCATCTCGCTTGGAGAAGCGATGGCATTGCCTGCAGGAGCAGATTACGTCATAGCAGCAACCACTGTCACTGTCGAGAAATTCACCGTAACCAAATAAGGAACCCATCATGGAAAACCAAAAAACTTTCAATCCGAACGCATTCCGTGATGCCATCAAGGCAATGCAAGAACAACACAATAAGGTGAAGAACCTGTTGCAGACAAACCTGAATGAGCTCGATCGAGCAATTAATGAAAAATCGCATGAACTGGACAAAACGCTGAAATCCGTCACTGTCAACGAAGCCACCACGATGATCATGGATGTGTTTCGAGATAGCGTGAAAACAGAAATGGCGAAGGCGGAACAAGCGATCCTGCGAGCAAGACACCTGAGAAGCCACGCCTCTTATAGGGTGATGGATAGCTTCGACGGCGCAGGAAACATGAAATTTAGCGACGTTTTTAAAAACCCTCCCTTATTGCTTTCTTACAACGCAACCGCTATCGAATTACTCGCGCTGTGCCCGGAATTCTTCTTCGCGGCGATCGAGGCTCATGTCCGAAAAACCTTGCTTGAAGACGGGGCACCGCAAGAAGGCCCGTCCATCGCTGAGCTGCTGGACAAGGTAGAGCATCAGGTTGGTGAAATAGAAGCAATGGAACAGGAGCGGCTGCGCGTCAAAGATGAATTTCAACTCAGCACTGCAGAAGCGCTGCCGAGTGCATTTTTGGAAATCTCCGAACGTAACCACTCCATTCCCTATCAAGAACGAACGCCATCAATCCGCACCCTTGACGCAAACGGCCAAGAGGTGCCCGGAATGGTGCGGTTGCAACCGCAAGCGATGCATGCCGACAAGAGCGCCATTGAGCGCGAACTGGATGCGATTGACGTAGCGGCTCAGGAAGATATCGAACGACGGAACCGATAAGGGCAAGGCTTGAATTTACCGGCGAGATAGATTTGCCATAGCCGGGAAATGCAGTAACGAACCGCGTCACGGGAAAAAACCGGAGGTGGTCGCGGATGGCAAATCACTGATTTTGCTGGCGTCTGCTTTCCTCGGCAGCAAAAACGCCAAGAGCTATCAGGTGCCCTGTGGGTGCGCACTCTTGGCTTCACCTAATCATTCGGGAGTTTAAGCATGACCAATCAAAGCGAAATGACCGCTGAAGAAAAACTTGCGCAAGAAATCCTCGCTACCATTCCGGCGCCCGCTTGCGGCAAACCGGCAATGACGCAGAGCAAACACCTCAATGCAAAGGAACGGCTTGCTGCAAACATGGATGATGTTTTTGCTGTGTTTGAAGGCAGCAAGTAAGCGCACTGATGCGAATCAGCACCACAGTGTTCGGCCTTGACAAATTGCGCGCAGCAACCAAGGCCATCAAGCGCTACCCGGAAAAGGTGGCCGCCGCCGCCACCGAAGCGGCAAATGAGGTTGCGGAACGGGTCATGAAGACCGCACAGCGGGACATCGTGGCGCGCTACAACCTCTCGAAACGCTATGTCGACGAGCGCTTCTACTTCCGGAAGGCCACCCCACAAAGTCAGGAAGCTTTGGTTTCTGCACGCGTTCGTTGGACAAGGTTGGCGCGTTTCGTGGCCCGACAGGAAACAGTTCCGGCACCGGGAGCAAAGGGGGACCGCCTGCGGGGCATTCCCCCAGGGAGGAAACAGGCCGGCGTCAGCTTTCAGGTACTGCGCCAAGGCAAGCGGTGGACAGTCCAGCGCGCATTCCTGATCCCGTTGCGTGCTGGAAAAATCGATGGAGGTAACGGCATGGGGATTTTCTGGCGGGACATGCCCAACCCCGGAATGGGCCACGTCGAGCGTGGACTAATTGAGGAAGAAGTGAACAACCATCGCCGCGGCTGGCGAGGTTCGCAGATTAAGCACCTTTACGGTATCTCGGTGCACCAATCGTTCCAGTACTGGATACAGGAAAAACGAATGAACATCCGTGCCGCCCTGCAAACGTCATTCAAGGCCAAGCTACGGCGCAAGCTGCGGTAACTGCAAATCGAGAATTAGAGGTAGATCATGGCGCTGTTGAGCAATGACGAAGTAAGGCTGCGAATATTGGCAACGGGAGAGGGTGCGCCCGAACTTGACACCCTCTCGAGCAGTGCCGAAAACTTGGAGACAAATCTGCAGCAGGTTGGCGAAGCTGCCCGGTTATCCGCCGAAAAGCAAGCAGACGCTGCATCTCGGTTGCAGAAAGCCCGTGTAGCGCAGGATGATATCCGTCTTGCGCTGATTTCCGCCCAGAATGGCTATCGCGCGTTAGCGACACGAGCAAAGGAATCCGGCGTCGCTCAGGAACTGTTTGCCAAGCAGGCACAGGATGCGAAGAATCGGGTAGCAGAACTCAAGCAGGAACTGGCGGTTGCGCGCGGCAATGTTAGCCTGATCAGCCGCGAGCATCGTGAAGCGGCAAAAGAAACGCGCAGCCTGGCAGGAGAGCAGCATCGCCTCAAGGTAGCCCTGGCCGAAGCGCGCGAAGAGGCACAGCGCAGCAGCCACTCATTCGGCGCTTTGAAAACCGGTGCCAAGGCGGTTGCCGGGGCATTCGCCGGCATCGAACTGGCGCGCGGTTTCGTGGATGCGAACCTGAGCATTGAAGCCACCGAACGGGCGCTTACCCAGATCACGGGGAGCGCTGATGGCGCCCGGCAGGAAATAGACTGGTTGCGCGAGGTGACGAACCGCCTCGGGATCGAAACGGATGCAGCCAGCCGCGCCTGGATTGCCTTGGCTGCATCAGCCAAGGGAACCGCAATGGAAGGCGAACCGGCGCGCGACGTGTTTGAAGCCGTGGCCGGCGCGATGGCGAAACTCGGTAAGTCCAGCGCCGATACCGAGGGCGCCCTGCAGGCCGTGGCGCAGATGATCAGCAAGGGTGTCGTCAGCATGGAGGAAATGCGCCAGCAGCTTGGCGAACGCCTTCCTGGGGCATTCCAGGCGACGGCGGAGGCCATGGGCATGTCCGTTGCCGAGTTGTCGTCGATGATCGAAACCGGCAATGTGCTGGCAGAAGACCTCCTGCCGAAGCTGGCAGCCGGTCTTGAAAAAGCCTATGGCACAGGGGAGAAAGTCGCCGGCACGGTCAGCGCGTGGAACCGGATGAAAAATGCTGTTGCCGAAACGTTCCAGTTAATCGGCCAGTCCGGGCCCATGCAGGCGGCCGGCGCTGCTGTCGAAGGTCTGGCAAAAACAGTGCGCCTGGCAACCGGTGCATTTGAAAACCTCGGCGCTCAAATCGGCATCCTGGGCGGCGCCCTGGCGACGTTCGATTGGTCGCACCCGATTGAATCCATCAAGGCTTGGCGCGCGGCCTCGGTTGAAGCCGGGGAAGAGATCGCCAAACGGATGGGGCTGGCTGAAGATGCGATGAAGAAAACCGCCGCTGCGCAGGCCGAAGCTGGCGCCGCGGCGGGCGCCGCCGGCCAGCTTGCGGGTGATGCTGCGGTAGGCTGGAACACGGTCGCCAATGCATTCGGAAAGGTCGCGGGTGCCGCGAAGGAATCCGTTGCCCTGGCTGAAAAAACCGCTGCAACGCGCGCAGAAGAAGCCAAAGCGGCATTGGGGCTTGCTGCAGCCCTCGGTAGCGAAGCAGAAAAACGCGGTGCCGCGCTGGACGCTGCAGTGATGAACCGTGAGGCGCTGCAGGCAGTTGCTGCAGCCCGGCAACAGGAAGCAACTGTCGCCATGGCACAGGTCGAAGCCATGCAGGCGGTGGCCGCTGCTGCCGGGGTTGAATCTGCGGCCAAGGAAAAGGCCATTAAGGAAGCGCAGCAGAAAGCTGCCGCCCTGCAAGAAGAAGCAGCCAGGGCGGCGGCCGCTGCCCTCAGCGCACAACAGCATGCCGCTGCTTTGGAGGTCGAGGCGCGCGCGCTGAAAGATAACAGCCAGCGCATCGATGAACTCAAGGCGGCACATGAATCGGCGGCGGCCACCTTGGAGGTGGTGAGGATTAATGCGGAAGCTGGCGCGGCAACAATGCAGCAGCTCAATGCGGCAGAGATCGAGGCAGCGCGAGCGGCGGCACTTTACCGTGATGCGTTGGCAGACCAAACACTCGCAATCCAGCAGAAGGCCCGCGAGACGCAGTCAGCGATTACGCTTGACCAGGCGCAGATTCGTCTGGCGATCGAGCAGCAAAAGACCATTCTCGACGTTGCCAACGCGCGTGGAGATGAAATGAAAGCGGCCGCGGCAAGCAACAAGATCCGCGAGCTTGAGATAAAGCTGGCCGAACTCAACGCGAAGGCCAAGGCGGAAGAGGCCAAGGCGGTCTTGGCATCGGCAAAGGCAAAGCTTGAGGAATACCGTGCATCGGGTGTCCTCACCGAGCAGAGAAAAGCCGAGATTGCTGCGCTTGAAGCCAGCGCCAAGGTCAAAGAAGTTGAGGCTCAGATTCTTGATGAGACAGCCAAGCGGATGCGCGAGTTGGCGCAGGTTACTGCAGACGGTGCTGCGTCAGCGAGGGGTGCCGCGAAAGAATATGGCGGCCTCGCCGATGCCCTGGATGGCGTTACCAATGCGGCGGAAAGGGCGGCAGATGCTCAGGCGGCTGCCCGCGGCGAAACCCGCGCAACCGGCACGATGTTCGATCCACGCACTGAAGCGCAAGCGCGCGGCCTGCCATCGGACGTCGTCGATGCCGTGACCCAGCGCTATGACGATTTGGTCAAAGAGGCCTTCGATGGCAAACGCTTCAACAACAAGGTCATCGGCGAGTACGAATACCGCAAGCTCTACGACCAGGCTGTCCGCGACCTGTCGCCTGCCATCGCAAAATCGTCCCGCGGCGACTACGAAACCAGGGCAACGGCCCAGCGACAGCCGGTGCAGGTCTCGACGTTTCGTGTTGATTTGACCTTCAATGGGGGGAACAGGACTGAGGTTAGTGTTGCATCGCGTACTGATGCAGAGGCGATTGATGGTTTCTTCCGGCGTATCGAGGCCGATATGGCAAGGGCGAGGTAGTAACAACAGCCACTTTCAAGCTGCAGCGGCCGGCCCTATGCCGGCCTTTTTTCTTGCCTGCTTGTCTTGATCGAGTACATACGTTTGCACAGGAAACGGTGTAACGATCCGCTGCGGTTTTCTTTTCCTACGAAAACAAATAGAATCCTAGCTGTTCCAACGCTTCCAAGCCCCTAGCAAGGATTCAAAATCCGCCGCCGAAAGGTGTGCCAGTTCGAGTCTGGCTCGGGGCACCAGTAACGACAAACCGGCTTTCCCCATGGAAAGCCGTTTTTGTTTGCCTGCCAGGCAACTGCCATGTCCCTGACTGTCGACGACTTCGACTTCCCCCTCCCCCCCGAACTGATCGCCCAGCACCCAGCTCCCGAGCGCACCGGCAGCCGGCTGCTGCACGTCGCCGGCAACCAACACACCGACCGCCGCTTTGCCGACCTGCCGACGCTGCTGGCGCCCGGCGATCTGCTGGTGTTCAACGACACCAAGGTGATCAAGGCGCGCTTCTTCGGCATCAAGGAGACCGGCGGCCAGGTCGAGATCATGCTCGAACGCATCGTCGATGCAACGCACGCGCTGTGCCAGATCCGCGCCAGCAAGGCGCCGAAGCCGGGTTGCCGGCTGCGCCTGGCCGATGCCTTCGAGGTCACGATGACCGGCCGCGCCGGCAAGGACGGCGACCTGTTCGCCATCGAACTGGTCGACCGCGACGATTTCTGGAGCGTCGCCGAACAATACGGCGCGCTGCCGCTGCCGCCCTACATCGAACACCCGGCCGAGGGCGCCGACGAAACCCGCTACCAGACGGTCTATGCACGCGAGCCGGGCGCCGTCGCGGCGCCGACCGCCGGCCTGCATTTCGACGAGGCGATGCTGGAAACCCTGCGCGCCCAGGGCGTCGATACCGCGTTCGTCACCCTGCACGTCGGCGCCGGCACCTACCGGCCGGTGCGCGTCGAAAGAATCGCCGACCACCGCATGCATAGCGAACGCTACGAGGTGCCGGCTGCCACCGCTGCCGCCATCGCCGCCACCCGCGCGGCCGGCGGCCGGGTCATCGCCGTCGGCACGACCAGCCTGCGCACACTCGAATCGGCCGCCGCGGACGACGGCAGCGTCGCCGCCGGCAGCGGCGAAACCGACATCTTCATCACGCCGGGTTACCGCTTCAAGGTGGTCGACCGGCTGATCACCAACTTCCACCTGCCGAAATCGACACTGATGATGCTGGTCTCGGCCTTCGCCGGCTACGAGGCAATCCGCGCTGCCTACGCCCACGCCGTCGCCGAACGCTACCGCTTCTTCAGCTACGGTGACGCCATGCTCCTGGAACGCAACGATGCAATTTGAACTCCTGAAAACCGACGGCGCCGCCCGCCGCGGCACCCTGACGCTGGCCCACGGCGTCGTCCAGACCCCCGTCTTCATGCCGGTCGGCACCTACGGCACGGTCAAGGCGATGACGCCGCTGGCGCTCAACGAGATCGGCGCGCAGATTTGCCTGGGCAACACCTTCCACCTCTGGCTGCGCCCCGGCCTGGAAGTGGTCAAGGCGCACAACGGCCTGCACGACTTCATGAACTGGCAGAAACCCATCCTCACCGATTCCGGCGGCTTCCAGGTGTTCTCGCTCGGCGCGCTACGCAAGATCAGCGAGGAAGGCGTCAAGTTCAGCTCGCCGCACGACGGCGCCAAGCTCTTCCTGTCGCCGGAAATCTCGATGCAGATCCAGAAGGTGCTCAATTCCGACATCGTCATGATCTTCGACGAATGCACGCCCTACCCCGCCAGCCACGACGAAGCGGCCAAGTCGATGCGCATGTCGATGCGCTGGGCGAAGCGCTCGCGCGACGAGCACAACAAGCTGGAAAACACCAACGCGCTGTTCGGCATCGTCCAGGGCGGCATGTACGAAGACCTGCGCGACGAATCGATCGCCGGCCTGTGCGATATCGGCTTCGACGGCATGGCCATCGGCGGCCTCTCGGTCGGCGAACCCAAGGACGACATGGCGCGCGTCCTCGCCCACACCGCGCCGCGCCTGCCGACGCACAAGCCGCGCTACCTGATGGGCGTCGGCACCCCGGAAGACCTGGTCAACGGGGTGAAGAACGGCATCGACATGTTCGACTGCGTGATGCCGACGCGTAACGCGCGCAACGGCCACCTGTTCACGCGCTTTGGCGACGTCAAGATCAAGAACGCCCGCTACCGCGCCGACACCGGCCCGCTCGACCCGTCGTGCACCTGCTACACCTGCAGCAATTTCACGCGCAGCTACCTGCACCACCTCTTCCGCAACGGCGAAATCCTCGGCGGCATGCTGAACACCATTCACAACCTGCATTTCTACCAGACCATCATGGCCGAGATGCGCGCCGCCATCGAAGCGGAAAAACTGGACGAATGGTCAAGCGGCTTCGCCCGCGACCGATCGTCCGGCCAGTGTTAGAATCCCCCGTTCCGATTTTCACGATTCCCGGAGTAAACCCATGATTAGCCTTGCCCACGCCCAGACTGCCGGCGCTGCCGCCGACCCGACCGGGGGCTTCATGCAACTGTTGCCGATGATCCTGATGTTCGTCGTGCTGTGGTTCCTGATGATCCGCCCGCAGATGAAGAAGTCCAAGGAGCACAAGGCGCTGCTCGCCGCACTGCAGAAGGGCGACGAAGTGGTCACCGGTGGCGGCATCGTTGGCCGCGTCACCAAGGTCGACGACAACTATGTCACCGTCGAGATCGCCAAGGACACCGAAGTCGTCGTCCAGAAGCCGGCCATCGGCATCGTCCTGCCCAAGGGCACGCTGAAGTCGCTGTAATCCATCCCGAAGGGCGGCCGCGGCCGCCCTTCTCGCTGCAAAGCCGCCATGAACCGCTACCCCCTCTGGAAGTACGTCACCGTCGCCATCGCGCTGGTCTTCGGCTTCATCTACACCCTGCCCAATTTCTTCGGTGAATCGCCGGCCGTCCAGGTCTCCAGCGCCAAGGTCACGCTCAAGATCGACGCCGCCACCCAGACCCGCGTCGAAGACGCCCTGCGTACCGCCGGCATTGCCAACGACGGTATCCAGCTCGATTCGGTCGGCGTCAAGGTCCGTTTCAAGGACACCGACACCCAGTTGAAGGCCAAGGACGCCATCGAGCGCGCTTTCAACCCGGACGCTGCCGACCCGCAATACGTCGTCGCGCTCAACCTGCTGAGCGCCTCGCCGCAATGGCTGACCTCGCTGCACGCGCTGCCGATGTACCTCGGCCTCGACCTGCGCGGCGGCGTGCACTTCCTGCTCCAGGTCGACATGCCGGGCGCCCTGCAAAAGCGCCTCGATTCGACCGCCGCCGACCTGCGCACCCTGTTGCGCGACAAGAGCATCCGCCACGCCGGCATCAACCGTGACGGCGACCGCATCGTCATCAAGTTCCGCGACGCCGAAACCCGCGCCGCCGCCAGCAAGGTGCTGACCAGCAACGCCGACGACCTGGCGCTGGCCGAAGCCGGCCAGGGCGACGACCTGCGCCTGCTGGCGACGTTGAAGCCGGAAGCGCAGAAGAAGATCGCCGAGTTCGCGATCAAGCAGAACGTCAACACGCTGCACAACCGGATCAACGAACTCGGCGTCGCCGAACCGGTGATCCAGCAGCAGGGCGCCGACCGCATCGTCGTCCAGTTGCCGGGCATCCAGGACGTCACGCGCGCCAAGAACCTGATCGGCCGTACCGCGACGCTGGAAATCCGCATGGTCGACGACAGCCCCGGCGCGCTCGAAGCCGGCCTCGCCGGCAACCCGCCGTTCGGCACCGAGGTGTACACCGAACGCGGCGGCTCGCCGCTGCTGGTCAAGAAACAGGTCGTCCTGACCGGCGACCGCCTGACCGACGCCCAACCCGGCTTCGACGGCCAGACCCACGAACCGGCCGTGCACCTGACGCTGGACGCCGCCGGCGCCCGCATCTTCAAGGACGTGACGCGCGACAACGTGGGCAAGCGCATGGCCATCCTGCTGATCGAGAAGGGCAAGGGCGAAGTGGTCACGGCGCCGGTCATCCGTACCGAGATCGGCGGCGGCCGCGTCCAGATCTCCGGCCGCATGAGCACCAGTGAAGCCAACGACGTCGCCCTGCTGCTGCGTGCCGGTTCGCTGGCGGCACCGATGGACATCGTCGAGGAGCGCACCATCGGCCCGTCGCTCGGCGCCGAGAACATCAAGCGCGGCTTCCATTCGACGATGTGGGGCTTCCTGGCGATCGCCGTCTTCATGATCCTCTACTACCAGGTCGTCGGCCTGGTCTCGGTGATCGCGCTGGCCGCCAACCTGCTGCTGCTGGTCGCCCTGCTCTCGCTGCTGCAAGCGACGCTGACCCTGCCCGGCATCGCCGCCATCGCGCTGACGCTCGGTATGGCGATCGACGCCAACGTGCTGATCAACGAACGCATCCGCGAGGAACTGCGCAACGGCATGCCGCCGCAGGCGGCGCTGTCGGAAGGTTACGAGCGCGCCTTCGGCACCATTCTCGACTCCAACATCACCACGCTGATCGCCGGCCTCGCGCTGCTCATCTTCGGCTCCGGCCCGGTGCGCGGCTTCGCAGTGGTGCACTGCCTGGGCATCCTGACCTCGATCTTCTCCGCCGTCGTCGTCTCGCGCGCCATGATCAACCTGATCTACGGCCGTCAGAAGAAACTCACCCGGATCGCCATCGGCGCCATCTGGAAACCGGGCAGCCAAGCCCCGGCCAACGGCAAGCAATAAGGAAACACGGCGATGGAATTCTTCCGCATCAAAAAAGACATCCCCTTCATGCGCCATGCGCTGGTGTTCAACGTCATCTCGCTGATCACCTTCCTGGCCGCCGTCTTCTTCCTTGCCACCAAGGGCCTGCACCTGTCGGTGGAGTTCACCGGCGGCACGCTGATCGAGGTCAATTACCAGCAAAGCGCCGACCTCGAGAAGATTCGCGGCGCGCTGAGCCGGACCGGCTTCACCGATTACTCGGTGCAGAACTTCGGCTCCTCGCAGGACGTCATGATCCGCCTGCCGCTACGCGGTGCCGAAAACAGCGCGCAGCAGGGCGAACGCGTCATGCAGGCGCTCTCCGCCGATGCCCCGGGCGCCGAACTGCGCCGCGTCGAATTCGTCGGCCCGCAAGTCGGCCGCGAACTCGCCGAGAACGGCGCCATGGCGCTGCTCGTGGTGATCACCGGCATCATGCTCTACCTCGCCTTCCGCTTCGAATGGCGCTTCTCGGTCTCGGCCATCATCGCCAACCTGCACGACGTGGTGATCATCCTCGGCTTCTTCGCCGCCTTCCAGTGGGAGTTCTCGCTCTCGGTGCTGGCGGCGGTGCTGGCCGTGCTCGGCTACTCGGTCAACGAATCGGTCGTCGTCTTCGACCGCGTCCGCGAAACCTTCAAGAAGGTCCGCGGCATGACCACGCCGCAGGTACTCGACCACGCGATCACCAGCACGATTTCCCGGACGATCATCACGCACGGCTCGACCCAGGTCATGGTGCTGTCGATGCTCATCTTCGGCGGCGAAACGCTGTACTACTTCTCGCTGGCGCTGACCATCGGCATCTGCTTCGGCATCTACTCGTCGGTCCTGGTCGCCAGCCCGCTGGTAATGTGGCTGGGCGTTTCGCGCGAACAGTTCGTCAAGCCGAAGAAGGTGGCGGCTGAGGGCGTCACTGACGACGGGGCATGCGTTTGAATTGACGGCCTTTTCGGCCTGGAATTCTGGACCCGGTCTGCTGATGGCAGGCCGGGTTTTGTTTTTTGGGCGGTGTTTTTTTTGGGGGTTAGTGTCGGGCGGCTTTGTTTTTTTAACCGCCGTTTTCCGCGCCTGACGCGCGGGCGTACTTTTTCTTGTTTGGCCAAGAAAAAGTAGCCAAAAAGAAGGCCACCCCCAGGTCGGCGCCGGGCTGCGCCCGGTCCCTTGCGCTACTCGACGGTCCGGGCGGCTGGCTAAACTCGCCGCTGCGCGGCTCAGACAACGCCAGCCGACTTCCCCCGGACCGCCTGCGTTGCTCAGCGCCTCTCAGGGGGACCCCGAAAACCGATCGGGCACAACCGCTTGCGGTCGAAAGGACTTTTCGGGGGAAAACCAGTCGCTTGCAGTCGACCTGTCGTTTGAGCAAAAAACCAAACTTGTGGCGGAGTAACCCCCGGAAATCATCACCTGTTCGTGGATGAATCATATTCTGACCAGCAGGCGCTGACAGCATTCGGCCAGGAGCGGTTCTTCTAGAAACTGCTCCATAGTTGCCATTTGCCAGACCCTTCTTGCTGTCGGCATGCCGACTATTGCTGGTCCGTACTATCATTACATATGCGGACCGGTGGGGCCGTTGAATAACTGCTAAGGGTCACATGACTATCGCTATTGCATGGATTCGTAAGATCAGAGACTGCGACGAACTGGTGTTCGTATCTGACAGTCGCTTAAGCGGCGACGGCAGTACATTCGATGGCTGTCCAAAGATTCTCACGCTCCCGAGAAGCGATTGCGCAATTTGCTTTGCTGGATATACGGGGCATGCATTTCCAATGATGCTTCAACTGGCCCTCGCTATTGACAGTCACGCTCCATCCAAACGCGGATCATTAGATCTTGCCGCCCTAAGATCACACGCGCTTAAGCTCTTCGATGGTATGGCGGGACAACTCAAGCCATCGGAACACGTAAGCAAAGCCGATGAAGTTACACCTGGTGCTACCTTTCTATTTGGCGGGTATTCGTGGATCAAGAAAGACTTTCAACTATGGTCGGTGTCATACCGCGCTGGTGACAAATGCTTCGTCGCCGAGCCGGCCAAGTGGCTGGCTTTTTCAAAGGAAGCTGGACGCATCGTGCTACGAAAAAGAAAGAAGACAAACGGCGAGCACAATCTTGGCCGAATCGCGTTTGCCGGAGATCAAGCGCCCCTGGCAAAGAAGCTACTACTGGAAAAGCTAAATGCGAAGAGCAGTGGAAAGCACCACACGCCGCTTGATATGGAGCCGTTTGAAGTTGTCCGCGACATGCTGAGAGATGCCAAGCATGCAGAGACAATTGGGGGGGCCCCGCAGCTTGTTAAGGTGTACCAATACATGCGTACTGCTGCGCTCGGCGTCTACTGGCCGAACAAGGAGAAGGGGAAGGTACATCTCCAAGGCCGTGCTTGTCTTGGGTATGAGCGGGTAGATAGATGGGTACTTGATCCCGATACGCTTGTTTCTGAGACTCAGGCTCCTCCTAAAGAGAAAAGCGCCCTATCGCCTGAGGAAGGTGATGATGCCTAATCTCTCAATCAACCGACAGGCAAAAAGCGCAGCTTTTTGCCTGTCGCCTATTTTCGTCGTTATGCTTCTCAATTGGTGATCGCTTGGCACTCGAGACTATTCCAATAATTAAGGGAGTTTGGCGTCTACTTCGCTGGCTACCGGGCTTCCTTCTTCGCTGGTATTTCACGAAAGAGAAATTAGCGCAGTTGATCTACGTTGATCTTCGGCCTCGCCATAATTCGGCAGTTGTCGATCTCGGCGAATCGGCATCGTTCTCTCTGTACCTTATGACGATTAACCTGTCGCCATTTCCTGTCGAGCTGGATCGCGCCGGATTTCGGTTCTGGCTTGGCGGTTCCACGATGGACGCATCGATCTTAAAGAAACAAGTCATCGCTCCTGGCGAAATAGTGTCTCTCTACATCAGAGGAACAATTCCAGAAGGTGCGGCTAACCAATTCGCGAGACATCCCAGCAATCCGGTTGCCCTGGACGGGAATGTCGAGTTCAACTGCAATGTCCGTCCGTTCGCGAAGACCGTCGGGCATCTCGACGGCATCAATCCAATAATTCACAACGCACATGTGCGAAGAGATATATAACCTTTCAGTTGAGCGGACCTTGTGCGAAAAGTCGTGCTGGCCGCTCACTTCCATGTGAAGGTCAGCTTTCCAATTCCATGACTGTCGCCTTCGGGTCGATAGGAGCCAGTCACGATCCAATGCAACGCCAAAACCCTTCGCCACGAAACCCTCACGGTCGACTGCCCGAAATCCGAAAAACTGCATTCGGTGTACCGGGCCCCTTGGAAGGCGCCGAGCAACGCAGGCGTTGGCGGGAAAAGGGCGAGCACTGTCTGAGGGGCAAAGCCCCGAGTTGCGCAGCCCCCGCCAACGACGAGTAGCGCAGGGAACCCGCGCAGCGGGCGCCGACCTAGGGTCGCCTTCTTCTTTGGCTACTTTCTTCTTGGCGAAACAAGAAGAAAGTACGCCCGCGCGTCAGGCGCGGAACACAGCGGCTCAGCAAACAACAACGCCCGCCGGGCAACAACAAAGCCCAGCGGGCAATCAATCAAACACGCTCGCAACTCAGGCGGCAAAACACTCCAGCTATCGCCACCCCATCAAAAAAAGGCCCCGGAATCGCTTCCGAGGCCTGAAGTTACCACTGAGAGAGACTCGGTAAACGCTTACGCGTAAGTCGGTGCAAAAGACGCTTCCGGGTTGGCGGAAGGGCCCTTTTCGCCCCAGTACGGTGACAGCTTGCGCAACTGGGCGATGATCGGTGGTACCGCTTCGATCACCCGGTCCACTTCGGCTTCGGTGTTGTAACGCGACAGCGAGAAGCGGATGGTGCCGTGAGCGGCGGTGTAGGGGATGCCCATCGCCCGCATCACGTGCGACGGTTCGAGCGAGCCCGAGGTGCAGGCGGAGCCGGAACTGGCGGCGATGCCCAGCTTGTTGAGCAGGAGCAGGATCGCTTCACCCTCGATGTATTCGAAGGCGATGTTGCTGGTGTTGGGCAGGCGGTTGCTGACGTCGCCGGTCGGGAAGCAGTGCGTGATCTGGCTCAAGATGCCCTGCTCCAGCTTGTCGCGCAGACGGCGGACTTCGGTGTTCTCGGTAGCCATGTGCTGCATCGCCTGTTCGCAGGCCATGCCGAGGGCGACGATGGAGGCCGAGTTCTCGGTTCCGGCACGACGGCCGCGTTCCTGGTGGCCACCACGCAGCAGCGGCCGGAAACGGCAACCGCGACGCAGGTAGAGAACGCCGATGCCTTTCGGCGCGTGCAGCTTGTGGCCGGACAGCGAGAGCATGTCGATCTTGCTGTTCTTCAGGTCGATGGGAATCTTGCCCACGGCCTGCACCGCGTCGGTATGGAACATGATGCCCTTGGCGGCGGCGAGTTCGGCCATTTCCTCGACCGGGAAGATGGTGCCGGTCTCGTTGTTAGCCCACATCACCGAAACGACGGCAACCCGGTCATGGAGCAGCGACTTGTACTCGTCCATGTCGATGCGGCCCTTCTTGTCCACCTTCAGCTTGTGGACGATGTAGCCTTCCTTCTCCAGCCATTCGCAGAGCGTCAGGATCGCCGGGTGCTCGACGACGGTGGTGATCACCGTGTTGCGTTCCGGCTGCGCCTTGAGCGCCGACAGGATGGCGGTCGAGTCGGACTCGGTGCCGCAGGAGGTGAAGATGATTTCCGAGTCGTGCTCGGCGCCGAGCAGCGCCTGCACCTGGCCGCGCGCCTTTTTCAGCGCCTTGCCGACTTCGCTGCCGAAGGCATGGATCGACGAGGCGTTGCCGAAATGCTCGGTGAAGAAAGGCAGCATGGCCTCGACGACGGCGGGGTCGACCCGCGTCGTCGCATTGTTGTCCAGATAGATCGGGGTCATGGCGCAGTCCTTGTCAGAATTTCCGTTGGGGTCGGGGGATCGTTGTCTTTTTTGAACTTACGCTTCGGCCGGCATCAGCGAGGCGGGCAGCACTTGCACCAGTTCGCCGAGGGCCTCGATCATCTTCTGCTGGACGCCGCCGAGCGTTGCCGCTTCCATCATGCAGCCGGAGCAGGCGCCCTTCAGGTGGACGTAGATCTTCTTGCCCTGGACGTCGGCCAGTTCGATGTCGCCGTGGTCGCGCTGGAGCATCGGGCGGACCTCTTCCAGCACTTCTTCAATCTTGCGGATTTTCTGCACCAGCGACAGCTTGGCGGCCGGCTTCGGCGCCGCGGCGGGCTTGGCGGCTTCCGTCTGCAGCACCGGCAGGTGGCCCGGCGGCGGCGAGACTTCGCCCGGGCCGGCGCGCTCGGCCTTGACCTTGGCGAGGATTTCCTCGATGCCTTCGTGACAGGCCGCGCAGCCGCCGCCCGCCTTGGTGTAGAAGGTGACCTGCTCGACCGTGTTGAGGTTGTTGGCCTTGACCACGTCCTCGATCATCACGGCGTCGATGGCGAAGCACTTGCAGACCAGCGCGCCCTCTTCATGGTCGTCCGACCATTCCTCGCCGCGGTAGTTGGCGACGGCGGCCTGCAGGGCTTCGCGGCCCATCACCGAGCAGTGCATCTTTTCCGGCGGCAGACCGTCGAGGAAGTCGGCGATGTCCTGGTTGGAAACCTTGAGCGCCTCGTCCAGCGTCATGCCCTTGATCATCTCGGTCAGTGCCGACGACGAAGCGATGGCCGAGCCGCAGCCGAAGGTCTGGAAGTGCGCGTCCTCGATCACCTCGGTTTCCGGGTTGACCTTGAGCATCAGGCGCAACGCATCGCCGCACTGGATCGAGCCGACGTCGCCGATGCCGTTGGCTTCTTCCAGCGGACCGGAGTTGCGCGGGTTGAAGAAGTGTTCGCGGACCTTGTCAGAATATTCCCACATGATTGTTTCCTCAGACCGAGAACGACGAGCCGCAGGAACACTGGGCGCTGGCGTTGGGGTTGTCGAACTTGAAGCCGGTATGGGTCAGGGTATCGACGAAGTCGATGGTGACGTTGTCGATCATCGGCATGGTCATCGGGTCGACCAGCAGCTTGACGCCATCGACCTCGAGTTCCCAATCGTCCTCGGCCTTCTCGGCCTCCAGCTTCATGCCGTATTGCAGGCCGGAACAGCCGCCGCCGGAGATCATCAGGCGCAGGCCGATAACCGGCGTTTCGGAACCGCGGATGAAGCGTTGTACGGCCTTCGTGGCGGCGGGGGTCAGATTGATCATGGCAATTCTCCCAGGGGTGGATGAGCTATCCATTGCAAGCCCCGTGCCATCCCTTAGAACAATCTCAAACCATTGAATTCAATGTATTGTTGCGCCGCAACAGGTTTGTCGGCTTTACAACAATCAACCCAGGACGTGTTCGTAAGCGCGCCGCATCAGGTCGCGTTCGATGGCGCTCAGCGGGCGCGCCTCGGCGATCGTGATGAAACGCCCACCCAGCCGCTCGGCAGCGGCGAACGGCGGATCGATGCTGGTGAAGCCGCCGAGCAGCACCGCCACGTCACCGGCCGGCGTATCGACCCAGCAGTGGAAATCGGGCACCGCCTCGATCCCCCCTTCGGCCAGGCCGAGTTGCTCTTCCGCTTCGCGCAGCGGCGCGCCCGGATGCGGTTGCACGGTCGGCGACCAGTCTTCCGGACGCAGGGCAGCGGCGCCCGGCAGGGGTGTAAACAGCGCGACGCCGCAGGGCAGACAGAGATAGCGCAAGCGGCCACTGGTGCCCTGCTTGTGCAGGAGAAGCAAACGCGTGTCGAGGTTCATGCCGGATACTCCACGATGACCGCTTCGCCGCGCCAGGCCTGGGGCCGCCCCCAGACCTGCACGGCATCGACGTAGGCGCCGGACTGCGCGGGATGCGGCAGAAGCACCTGGTATTCGGCGAACACCCGGCCGTCCGGGAAGAAGGTCGCCTTGCCGAAACGCTCGCCGCCGCGCCAGACGGCGACGACGCTCTCCTCCTGCGAGAAGGGGTCGCGCACCGTCTCGAAGGCGGCGGCCGACCAGCGCGGCTCGTCGCCGATCGACAGACCGAGCTTGCCGACCTGCTCGCGCAGCGCCTGGCACAGCGACTCGCCGATTTCCGGGGAGGGCAGCATCATCGCCCCTCCCCGTGGCCGGCGGCGCTCAAGCCGCCGCCCGCGCCTTCTGCGCCGCCAGCAGCCGCTGGTTGGCTTCGGCCCAGGCCTGGCAGGCGTCGTAGGTCGATTGGGCGATGCCCGGAATCTCCTGGTAGGCCGCCGGCAGGCGGTCTTCCACGAGGTCGTGCATCTGCGAGGCCCATTCGGAAGCGATCCGCTTCAGTTTCTTCACTTCCTTGTCGAGGGCGGCAAGTTCCTCGTCGCTCACGGCACTCTCCTTACAGGCCGGCAACGGCCGGGTACTGGCCGATGCGTTCGAGGGCGATGCCGAGCAGCTTGTCGGCCTCGTCCTTCATCTTGGACAGGCTGGCGAAGCCGAAGCGATGCACGTCGCGCAAGGTCTTGTCGACGGCGACCAGCTTGCCGACGGTGATCAGCGCGCGACCGAAACCTTCGTGCGTCAGGTGCACCAGCGGCACCGCCAGCAGCTTGCATTCCTTCTCGATCAGCACGGCGATCGCGTTGTAGAACGCCTTGACGCGCGAAATCGTCTCGTCGTCCGGGTCGCCGATCAGCGGGATGGTCGCCTTGCGTTCCTTGGTCATGATGAAGGGGTCGAGGATCTGCTCGACAGTCCACCCGCTGTAGGTGCCGTAGGTGTCGAGCGCGCGCATCTGGCGCGCCATCTCCTTGACGAAGTCGGTCTCGAAAATCGGATCAGTGCTCATGGTGAAACTCCTTGGGGGAAATTCTTGCGGGTTGGGGCCGGGCCAGCAGTTGCGGTGCCGGCATCAGACCGGGCAACAGGCCGATGACCAGGCGGGCGAGCACGATGGCGATCAGGAAACCGATCATGGCGCCGATCGCCGTACCGCCGTCGCTGCCGTCGAGGCTGCTGCCGAGCCCGGCGCCGATCAGCATGGCCAGCGCCGGAAACAGGTAGCCGAGCAGCGCCGAGGTAGTCAGACGACTCTGCGGCAGGACGACGGCGACCACGTCACCGGGTCGCAGTTCCTCGCTGGTCGGCAGCGTCAGCAGGGTCGCCGGGCGCCCCGCCGCCATCTTGCCGACGCCGCAACTGCCGCCGTGACCGCAGGAGGAACAGCCGCTCGTTTCCATGGCGATGACGGCCTTGCCATCGGCCACCCGCTGCACGACGCCGCGGTGTTCAAGGAGCGCGCTCATCCCTGCCACCCCTCATCTTCCATTGCCGCAAAGCGGTCGTCGTCCTTGCGCTGCGCGGCCAGCGCGCGGTCGATCCAGGGCACGCCGCCGTCGCGCATGGCGCCGGAAATCTCGACCAGCAGGTCGTCGATGGCATCGACCTCGCCAACGCGAATCGGCTGGATGCCTGCGGCCAGCAACTTCTTGATCGCCGAAGCGCCGATCGCCATCACATAGACCGCAGCGCAGCCGGACAGGTAACCGACCTTGGCCAACAGCTTGTCCTCGTTGCCGTCCATCGCCTCCTCGGCGAATTCGGCGACGCCGACCAGCGTCGCCTTGTCCGGCGTCACGTCATAAACGGCGAAGCCTTCGGCGGCGCCGAAGTGCTGGTTGACCCGGGTCCGGTCGGTGGAGGCGAAGGCAACGCGCAACACGGCTTGCGGCGCCTGCTTAATGGACCAGACCAGTTGCAGACGACGTGACGACATGGCGCTGTCCGACGCCATCGCGGTCGTCGCTCCAGTAGAAAGAACGATAGGCTTCGAGTTCATGGTGTTGTCCCAGCATCAAATTGGCGATATCGAACAGGGCCTGCCGCGAACCGCGGTAACCCACCCAGGTACGGGCGTAGCCGCCCATCGTGTCGTACTGCGGGAAGCCGGCACGCAGCAGCGGCAAGGCGAGCCGGTGCGCGGTATCCACCGCGTGCGAGTTGGCGATCACCAGTTGCGCGCCGCCGGCGCGCGCCGCCACTTCCATGTCTTCGAGATCGCCGACGATGACCTTGGCGAGCGGCAGCGCGGCGAGGCTCTCGTGACGATGCGGGCTGACCGCCGCCACCACCTCGGCGCCCATGCCGCGCAGGAAACGCACCTGCATGCCGAGCAGGTCGGGATCGGCGGCGAGCGCGATGCGCGCGAAACCGAGCATGAAATGGCTGTCGACCATCGCGTCCTGCAACTGGGCGCGCTGCCGCTCCACCTTCGCCGGCACCTCGCGCCCGGAAATCTCCGCCAGCGCCTGGGTGAAGGCATCGCAATCGTCGAGCCCCATCAGGCCGGTGAAGCGGAAATCGGGAACGCCGGTGCGTTCCTTGAGAATGTCGGCGGCCTTGGCCAGCGACGGCCCGACCACCAGGGTCGCCGCCGACTCGCCCAGCGCCTCGATCTCGACGCGCGGCGTGCCGCCGATGGTGAGTGCCGAATACTCGGCCTCGACCAGGTGGCCGTCGAGCGAATCGCCGATGTCCGGGACCACCACCGGGCGCAGGCCGAAAGCCTCGACCCACTCCTTGATCGCCTCGATGTCGCCCGGCGTCAGCATCGCCGACGCCAGCACATTGACCTGCTTCGGCCGCCGCCCGGCGCAGTCGCTCACCGGCACCAGCGTCCGGAGCAGCGCCTCGACCGCCAGCGCGAAGCCGCTTTCCAGGCAGCCCAGGTAATCCGGCGTATTGACCGGCACCACCGCGACGCCGGCGAACTCCGGGTGGGCGGCGCGGAATTCCTTGACCGTGCGCAGGATGTCGGTGCCCTGCGTCTCGGACAGACCGGTCGTCACCAGGCCGATGATGTCCGGTTTGCTCTTGTCGGAAAGCGTACGCAAGGCCTCGACCACGTTCTCGTCGGCGCCCATGATCGACGACACCTGGTCCATCGCCGTCGTCTGCAGCGGGATCGGCTCGCGGAAATGGCGCACGAAGAACACCTTGCCGAAGGCCGTGCAGCCCTGCGAGCCATGCATCAGCGGCAGGCTGCGGTTGAGCCCGAGAAAAGCCAGCGACGCGCCGACCGGCTGGCTCACCTTCAACGGATTCACCGCCAGCGCCTTCTTCGATTGGATGATTTCGGCCATATGAGCATCGCTCCTCAGAGATTGCCCATCTCAAAGCAATGAACGCGCCAAGAAAACAACACAATCAAAACAACAACTTGTAAATCACCGATCTGTCGCAAACCCGACAACGCAGCTCACGAACGATGCACCAGTGCGGCGCATCCGGCAGGGCGAGCGCCCGCCCCGCGCGACCAGGAGAAACTTGCCGCGATCCGGCGCGAATCCTGGGCCGAAACCCGGGCCGAAACCTGCCATATACCGTCTCAAGCAGAGGGTTCGGCGCCGTTGCCTTGGCAAAGTTGAAACGACGCCCCGGGGTTGCGACGCGGATGCTCGGCAGCCGCCGAAATCGTGCGCAAGGCGGCGGCGGAACGCAAAAGACTTTCGCTGATCGCCTTCTTGTTGGCGTAGATACGATGCAGGGCCCGCTGCATCCGGTCAATGGTGTCGGCGTATTGCAGCAGATCGCCGCCGGGCGCGGCTTCTGCTCGTTGTTGACCATGTCGCATGAGATATTCCCCCGGGATGTGAATCACGCAACCCAGCTTAACCGGATATCATGATCGAATCACTACGACATAGGTCAGTAGCGCCCCGCCAACGATACGGAGCGCCACTGTTCCTGCCTTCTCCGAGGATCTCATGACCCCGCAACAACTCGTCGGCACCGCCGTCCGGCTATTCGCCATCTGGCTGGCGCTGTCCAGCATCGCCTACGGCAACACGATTCCGGCAGCGCTGGAAGCAAACGCCAGCGCGCAATACGGCAGCTATTTCGTCGCCGCGCTCTATCTGCTGGCCGCCGCATTGCTCTGGTTCTTCCCGATGCTCGTCGCCCACCGCATCGTCCCTCGCACCGCGCATGACAACCGGCTCGCCGTCCAGGGCCACGAACTGGCCCGGGTCGGCATCGCCCTGCTCGGCCTGTGGCTGGCGGCGCAAGCCTTGCCTTCGGTGGTCTGGGTCCTCTACCGTTCCGCGTTGCTGGCCGAGGTCAGCTCATCCTTCGCTTCCCTGACGCCCGACATCAAACTCGATCTCGCCGTCTCGCTCACCGAGTTGTTCATCGCCGGCGTGCTCGTCGCCCGGGCGGAGGCCATCGCCCGTGTCGCCGTGCCAAGGGTAACGGAATCCGGCACCCCCTGAGCCGATCGCCATGCCTCCCCCGAAACCGCCGCCAGCGCGGAAATGCGTGCCCTGCCTGCTCGCGCTGCTGGTCGGCGCACTGCTCCTGGTGGTCTTCTCCAACGGCGTGGCAACGGTCGTCCGCAAGCTGTCGACTGGCGCCGGCATGGCGCACTGCTGCAGCATCGAGGGCGTCGCCTTCAATTACCTCGGCATCTTCGTTCTCTTCTGCGCCATCGCCGTTGCGCTGCTGCTCGGACTTGTCTTGCGCTTCAGGGAGTGGAGCATGCGCCGCGACTTCGAGCGCAAGTACGGCGTAAGACTGCCCGCCGCCAAGGCCGATTACCGGAACCCCGACGGCGCCTGTCCGGGCCCTTGGCTGCATGGCGCGGAGTGCGACGACGGCGACTGAGGCCGGTCCCGGCAACTGCAGAAATTCACCCCCCGTTCATATGCGAAATGCAATGGTCGACGGCGCAATGCTCCGTCGTTCAGGCTCGATCCACCGGAAAACATCCCGGCACGAGATCGCCAGCCCATGGCATTGCCCCTTTCAGACTAACGATCCAGGAGTGAAAACCATGAAAATAACGGTATTGAACCTGACGCTCTGTACCGCGTTCGCCCTCCCCCTCACGGCACTTGCCCAGCAATGGGAAGCGCTGCCGAAACAGGCGCCGAGCCCGACGAACAACCCGCAGACGGCAGCCAAGGTCGAGCTGGGCAAGACCCTGTTCTTCGATCCGCGCCTTTCCGAACACGGCACCATGTCCTGCAACTCCTGCCACAACGTGATGGGCGGCGGTGACGACAACCGGCCGAACTCGATCGGCATGCACGACGCGCGTGGCGGACGCAGCGCTCCCAGCGTCTGGAACGCCGCCTTCCTCTCCGCCCAGTTCTGGGATGGTCGCGCCGCCACGCTGGAAGACCAGGCCAAGGGACCGATCACCAACCCGATCGAAATGGGGATGAGCGACGCCAAGGTGGCGATCGCCCGGCTGCAGGCGATTCCCGACTATCTGCCCCTGTTCCGCGCAGCTTTCCCCGAATCGGCCGAGCCGCTCAGCATGGACAACGTGGCGAAAGCGATCGCCGCCTACGAGCGCACGCTGATCACGCCGGACACGCCCTATGACCGCTACGCCCGCGGCGACAAGAAAGCGCTCGACGCGCAACAGTTGCGCGGCATGCAGACCTTTGCCGAAGTCGGCTGCAATGCCTGCCACATGGGCGCCAATTTCAGCGGCCCGGCGCTGCCCGCCGGCGAAGGCTTCTTCATGAAGTTTCCCAACATCACCGGCAGCGAGTACGACAAGAAGTACGACCTGCTCTCGGACACCGGCCGCCACTCGGTAACCGGCAAGGACAGCGACCGCCATCTGTGGCGGGTGCCGACCCTGCGCAACGTCGCGCTGACCGCGCCTTACCTGCACAACGGCAAGGTGCCGACCCTCGACGAGGCAGTGCGGGTGATGGCCAAGACGCAGTTGAACAAGGAACTAACGCCGGCCCAGGTCAAGGATCTGGTCGCCTTCCTCGGCAGCCTGAGCGGCAATTTCCCGCAACAGACGATGCCGCGCCTGCCGATGACCCCGGGCAACAGCGTCGTGCCGCCGGTCGACCCGCATCTGACGATGAAAACGGCGAAGAAGTAAGCCGCCTTTCCCATCGCCGATCGCCTGCTTGCGACTCCCGCCGAGGCGGGAGTCCGCTTGCAGGCGACTCAGGTCAGATGGAGGACGACGCTGCTCGGCCCCAGGCTGTAGGGAACGGCAACGAAGGTGAAGCTGGCAATCAGCAGGCCGCTGCCGAGGACGACGGCAAGCAGTTCGCGGAAGAATGCGGTGTCGCGGAATTTCATGGTCTGCTCCTTGGGCGCCCGGGGCGCCGTGACGGTGAATGTTGTGTTTCTGCTCTGTCGGGGACGATGCCGCTAGTGCCTGCATCGACCATGACTGCATTCTGCGCGCCCCTGCCTGAACCTCACCTGAGGCGCGCGTTCACCCGGAGTTCACCTGCGCCACTTGCCGGCTCGCCGACGGCGCCAGCAGGCGGCAAGCTGCTGGCGACGATTCACGACTTGGCGGCGAAAGTCCGGCAAACGACGGCCGCTAGCGGGAGCGGCGCAAAACTCGGCGCCGGCTCAGTCTTCATGTAGCGCGAAAGTCGCGACCAGCGCCGCGCCGACGCGCTCGACGACGCCTTCCCAGTCCCCGGCCCGGCTTTGCCGGAACAGCCTGGCGGCGGGATACCACGGCGTCGTCTCGCGCTCTCCCTGCCAGCGGTAATCGGTCGCCCAGGGCAGCATCACCCACAGCGGCTTGCCGAGCGCACCGGCCAGGTGGGCGACCGCCGTATCGACGGCGATGACCAGGTCCATTTCGCCGATCAGGGCAGCGGTATCGGCGAAATCGCTCAGTTCGCCGGCATGGCTGGTCAGCGCCGGGAAATTGCCCAGCAATTCGGCATCGCCCGGCGCGATTTCCTTGTGCAGGGCATGGAACGCGAACGGCAGGCGCAACAGCGGCGCCAGCGCGCGCAGCGGCAGGCTGCGCGCGGTACGCGGATTGCGGTCGAGGTAGCGGTCCGCCGCCCCCGACCAGACCAGCCCGATACGCGGCGCCCGCGCTGTTCCCAGGCGCCCGCGCCAGAGCGCCTGGCGCGCCGGCGGAATGCCCAGGTAGGGGAACGCCGCCGGCACGCTGTCCGGCGTCGTGCCCAGCGCCCTCGGCAAGCTCATGATCGGGCAGCGGAAATCGACCGCCGGCGCGGCATCGCCCTCTTCCCGCACGGTAATCGTCTCGCCCAGGCCGGCGAACAGCTCGCACAGCGGCGCCGAGGCCTGGAGCACGACCCGGGCGCCGCGCTGTTCGGCCAGCCGGGCATAGCGCGCGAACATGATCTGATCGCCGAAGCCGACCTCAGGCTCGATGAGTAGCGTCTTTCCCGCCAGCGGCTCGCCGGTCCACAGCGGAATCGCGGCCTGGGGCGAGGTCGTCGGCCGGTAACGGCTGCGCCAGCGCGCCTCGAAGAGCGGCCAGCCACTGGCGTAATCCCCGACCAGCAGCAACAGTTCGGCACGCGTGTACTGGGCGTCGGCGAAATCGGGCTGGAGGCGGAGCGCCCGCTCGCAACAGGCCAGCGCCTCGGCAAAACGCCCGCATTCCTTGAGCAGAATCGCCTGGTTGTTCAGCGCCATCGCGTAATCGGGGCGGATTGCCAGTGCCCGCCCATAACAGCTCAGCGCCTCGTCAACCTGGTCGAGTTCGGCGAGGAGAACCCCCAGATTGACATGGGCGTCGGCGTGATCGGGACGCAGCGCGATGGCCTGCCTATAGCTGGCGAGCGCGGCGTCGTGCTGGCGCAGTTCGCCGAGCAGGATGCCGCGGTTGTTATGAACGTCGGCGGCATTCGGGTCGATGCGCAGGGCGCGCTCGTAGCTCGCCAGCGCCTCGTCGAAACGTCGCAGTTCCTTGAGCAACTGGCCGCGATTGAGGTGAGCACCGAGGTAGTCGGGCCGGTTCTCGATCGCCTGCGCGTAGCTGGCCAGTGCCTCGTCGACGCGGCCCAGATGCGCCAGCAGCAGGCCTCGGTTGAGATGTGCTTCGGGAAAACCGGGGCAAAGGGAAATCGCCCGCTCGTAAGCGGCCAGCGCCTCGTCGAAACGATGCAAGCGGAACAGCAGGTTACCGCGCAGGCAGTGGCTGTCGGGAATCGCCGGCTGCAGCGCGATCGCCGCGTCGTAGTTCTGCAGCGCCTCGTCCAACTGGCCAAATCGTTCCAGCAGGCTGCCGGCGTTGAGGAAAGCCTCGACGTACTGCTGGATCTGGCCAATCACGTGCTGGTAGCCCTCCAGCGCGTCGGGCAGGCGCCCGGCCTGGTGGAGCGCGATCGCCTGTTGAAAGATGGCATCGAGATCGGGTTGAGCAAATTCGCGATTCATGACGGAGGACGTCCCAAGTGACACCGGCGCGCGCCGGCAAATGATCGCATCATGCCGCATGACCGCCGCTTACCCAAGAGGAATATCCCAAAAGGCACCAATTGAGAAATCAGAGAAACCTGGAGCAACGCATGCGCGGGAGCCGATTGGTCGATTTGCCGCCCTGGCACCCCAAGAACAATGGCATCATCCAGACGTAGGCAGATGAGAGGAAAATCGTTCATGTTGATCCGAAACATTGGCAGGAAATTGATCGCCTTGCTCCTGTCGTCGATGATCGCGATCGCGGTCGCCGGCGAGGAACCCGCGGCCCAAGGTAAATTCCCTGACGACGCGGCAGCGCGGGTCGCGATCGCCGAACAGGCACGAGCATTGGTCACCCGGGGGGAGATGAAGGAAGTCGAGCGAATCGCCACCATCTACCGCCAACAGCGCACCCGAACGCCGGGCGGCAGCTACGCCCTGGCATTCTTCCAGGAGGGAATTACCCGGGAGCTGACATCGCTGGCAGGAAAGAATCGCGAACAACCTGTCGCCGTAATCACGTCATGGCTCAGGCAACACCCCGATTCTGTCTTTGCCCGGATTGCCGTCGCCGACGTCTATCTGGAGCTGGCTTGGCAAATACGGGGAACGGGCTTTGCGAACACGGTGCCGAAAGAAGCCTGGCAGGGATTCGAGATGTGGGTAAAACGAGCACGCGAACACCTGGAAAAGAACAGCGACCTCGCCGAAATTGACCCCCGGTGGTACGTGGCGATGATCACGGTTGCCAAGGCCCAAGCCTGGTCCGCCGAGGAAACCAGGCGTCTCGTCGTTGCCGGCTTGCAGAAATACCCTTACTACCACCCGATCTATTACGGCTATCTCGATTTCCTCCTGCCAAGATGGCATGGCGATCCAGACAAACTCAATGACTTCATCGAATGGGCAATACCGATTGCCGCCCCCTCCGAAGGCACGGAGTTCTACGCCAGGTTATGCGCCGTGGCGGCCAAGCAGCACTTCAAAGAGCGTCTTTTTGAAGACAGTCGATGCGCCTGGCCGCGCATGAAAACCGGCTTTGAAAAATTGCTGCAGCGCTATCCCGACCCCTACAACACGAACAATTTTGCCCGCTTCGCATGCATCGCCGGCGATCGCGCAACGACGCGTCAATTGCTCGCGCGCATCGACAACGCCCCGGTACTGGCCGCCTGGAATGGCGAGCAGCGATTCAAACGCTGTGCCGACTGGGCGAGGTAAGACGATGCTCAAGCAAGCCAGGAGCAAAATCGCACGTTGCAAGAGCGAGATGACCGGTGCGCACTTACGGCAAGCGCTCGCGCTGGCCTGCGGACTGTCGATCCTACCGGCGGCGGCGGATCCTTGTCGCGGCGTCGACCGGGCCCTGTCAGACGCGCAGCGGGCCGCTTTCGTGCTGGCGATCGAGCGCCATCTCAACCGGCAGCTCGCGCCCGCCGTCGGCCAGAGCATCCACCTTGAGGCCGAGGATATCCTGCAGTTGTTCCGCGTCGGACGATGGCACATCGTCCATGTCGTCAGCCACGTTTCCGACGAACCCTTCCTGTTCTACCGCTCGCCACCGCCGGACAGCGCGGCCTACGACCTCGTCTGGGCCGGCGCCGCAACGATGGACGAGGGCCCGTCCACCGCTGCCTGGGTCAAAGCCGGGATGCCAGGTATCCCGAGTCGCCTGGCGAGGTGCTTTGCCTGGTATGTCACCGCGGCCCGCGACCGTTAGCCTGGCGCCAGGCCGGCAAATGAACCAAACCGCCCAGCGACATGCCCAATGTCATGTTCGTCGCCAGCGGGAAAAGGAAACACCATGGACAAACGTCAGTTCCTGCTCGATCAGCTCGCCGACAAGGTCAAGGTCTTCAAGGCGGAATCGGAGAAGCACAAGCGCCTGTACCGCCGGCTGCGTTACGCGGTCTTCCTGCTGACTTCGCTATCGGCCCTGCTCGCCGGACTGTCGCTGAAATCTCCGGAATCCGCCGCGGCGATCAGCGTCGTCATCCTGCTGGTCTCCGCCGGCACCGGGGTGCTGACCTCGGTCGAAGGTCTGCGCAAGCCTTCCGAACTGTGGATACACGAGCGCATGACCTATTACGCGCTGATGGATCTGCAGCGCGAGGCGACGTTTGTCCTCGACGAGGCAAGCCCGCCCGAACTGGTCGAGAAATACTTCTTTCGCCTGCAGGATATCCTCGGCGCGTCCAACGACAAGTGGAACCGGCAGATTGTCGGCAAGCGCGAGACACGGGCCGCGGACGCCGCCAGCGCGGACCGGCCGGCGCCGGCCGACGGCTGAGCCGGTTCAGGCCGCCAGCACCGCCCCCGAAACCGCCTTCGCCCACGGCGCCGGTTTCCTGACCGCGGCCCACACCGGGCTTTCCATCGACAGCGCCAGTTGGCGGGCGAGTTCGCTCATGCCGGCGTAGCCGGCGTAGCCGAATTCGCGTTCCTGGTTGATGTCGAGGAAGGGAATACGGGCTTTCAGGGCGGTATAGAGGTTGCGGCCGCCGGCGATCAGGATGTCGGCCTGGTACTCGTGATAGGTCGACAGCAGCGCCTTCGGGCTGCCGTCGTCGATCATCTTGGTGTCCTCGCCCATCAGTTCGCGGATGCGCGCCTTGTCCTCTTCGGTCGACTTCTTGGTGCCGGTGGCGACCACCTTCATGCCGAGATCCTGCAGCGCCGAGACGATCGACCACGACTTGACGCCGCCGGTGTAGAGCAGGACGCGCTTGTCCTTGAGGCGGGCGCGCCAGGGTTCGAGCGCGGCGTGCGCCTTGGCTTCCTCGCGGGCGATCACCGCCTCGGTGCGGGCGATCAGGTCGGGGTCGCCGATCAGCCGGGCGAAGTCGCGCAGCGCGTTGGAGACGTCCTGGACGCCGTAGAAGCTGCCTTCGAAGTACGGTTGGCCGTAGTTTTCCTGCATCTTGCGGGCGACGTTGAGCAGCGCCTTGGCGCAGACGACCATGTTCACCTTCGCCCGGTGCATCGTCTGCACCTCGTGGAAGCGGGAATCGCCGGACAGCGTGCACAGGATGCGGTAGCCGAGTTCGTCGAACAGCGGCGCGACGTGCCAGAACTCGCCGGCGATGTTGTATTCGCCGATCAGGTTGATGTCGTAGGTCGGCAGGCCGTCCGGGCGCGGCTTCGCCGGTTCCGGTTCGCGCGTGCCGATGACGTGCTTGAACATCGCCTCGCCGGCCAGCCGGTTGCCGAGGTTCTTGGTGCCGTAGAAGCCGGCGGCGTCGACCGGCACCACCGGCACGCCCCAGCGCTCGGCGGCAGCCTTGCAGACGGCTTCGACGTCGTCGCCGATGAGCGCGGTGACGCAGGTGTTGTAGATGAAGACGGCGGCCGGCGCGTAGCTGTCGATCGCCTGCTTGATCGCATGGAACAGGCGTCTCTCGCTGCGCCCCATGACGACGTCGGTTTCCGACAGATCGGTGGTCATGCCGATCTTGTACAAGGTAACGCCCGAGGAGCGCGCGCCGCGGTTATCCCACGACGACCCGGCGCAGGCGATCGGCCCATGCACGATGTGGGCGACGTCGGCAATCGGCAAGAGCGCGATCTGCGCGCCGTCGAAGGCGCAGCCGCCAGCCGTGGCGCCGGGCTTGGGCTTGGCACAGCCCGACTTTTCCTTGTGGTTGTGGCTGCAGGCGGGCTCGTCGAGCAGGGCCTGGATTTCGCTGGTTTTCATGCGCGTCTCCGGTAGTCCGCAGACTACTCAGCAAGATGGGTGCCACGCGCCAAGCCACTGATTTTCAACAACAAGCAGCCAGACAAGGCTTGTCGCCTTTGCGACAAGCCTTGTGCTTGCTCAGACGCGCAGGCTGGCGCCGAGCTTTTCCAGCAGCTTGGGGCCGAGCCCCTTGACCCGCAGCAACTCGGCAACCGAGGCGTAAGGACGACCGGCGACGATGGCCGTCGCGACGGCGCGGCTGAGCCCCTTGAGCGCAGCCAGTTCTTCGACGCTCGCCGCATTGACCGAGACCGTGGCTGGCTGCGCCGCGGCAGCCGGCGCTTTCGCCACTGCCTTCTTCGCCGCCGGCTTGGCCGGCGCTGCGGCCGGCGCCGTTACTGCAGCGGCGGGTGCGGCCGGCACCGTTGCTGCAGCGGCGGACGCTGCGGCAGCAACGACCGGCAGATTGCGGTAATCGCGCGTCAGGTAGCCGCTTGCCGTCCATTCGCGCAGCATCACGGTCAGCGCCGCGTCGCTCGGGCCG
Source organism: uncultured Dechloromonas sp. (assembly GCA_964523045.1). Classification (GTDB taxonomy): domain Bacteria; phylum Pseudomonadota; class Gammaproteobacteria; order Burkholderiales; family Rhodocyclaceae; genus Azonexus. The sequence continues at coordinate 56,940 of CAZFXO010000004.1, forward strand.
GCCGCCGGCACCGTGTAGCGGCAATCCGACCAGGCCTCACCGCCGGCCAATTGGCCGAGGACCAGGCTGGCCACCGGCGTGCCGGTCCAGGCGCCACCGGCATAGGGGCTGTCCAGCGCCCATATTTCGAGCGCCAGCGTGCCGCTGAGATTGTCGACGGCGCGCGGGTTGGCGATGCTTTCGATGACGATCTCGGCGACCCCGTCGGCAATCCGGCAATCGAGCGCGCCGCTCAGCGTCGGTTGGACGAAATACTGGGGCGTCGGATAGATCGCCAGGTCGCGCACCTCGACATTGCCGTCGGCATCACCGGAAACCAGCATCAGCGCCATCGTGAAGGCGTCGTGTCCGGCCGGCGGCAAGGCGGCGACGCAGGCATCGACGCTGAAACAACCGGCCAGCGGCTGCAACGGAAATTCGCCGACCTTGACGCCGGCCGGTGCGCGCTCGGCAAAGCCGGCACCGCTCGCCCACAGTTGCAGCGACCAGGTGCTGCCATCCTGCAGATCGCTGGCAGCAAGCGTGACTTCGGCGTTGAGATGGACGCTATCGCCAGCGAAGCGATAGCCATGGTTGGCACCGAGGGCGGTGGCCGGGGACGAGGTTGCGGACACGGTCTTCTCCGGGAAAATGGCCGCGCATTATAGACCGCAAAATATTTAAATCAATCAATCGCTTAAGGCGATTTTTATGCACAATGAAGGTGCATGCAAAACGACTGTCTTGTCGCAAAAACGACAGATGGCCGGTTTCCCGGCCATCCAGATTCACAGCGCCTGGAAGGCGAAGATTGCCATGCAGGTCGGCGGGAAGGCGGCCAGGAAGAGGCCGACGAAACTGATCGACTCGTCCTCGAAATAGCCCTTGAGGATGGCCACGCCGGCCGGGTTCGGCGCGTTGGCGATGACCGTCAGGCCACCCCCGGTCACCGCGCCGGCGACGATCGCGTACTTGAACTCCATCGACACCCCGTCGACCAGCGAAGCGAGGTAGGTCAAGGCGGCGTTGTCGGTCACCGCAGTCAGCGCGGTGGCGAGGAAGTAGAGCACGGTCGGCTCGACCCCGGTCAGCGCCGCCTGCAGCCACCATTGCTGCAAACCGCCGAGCACCACCAGGCCGGCGAGGAAGAAGGCGACCATCAGGCCTTCGCGCAGGATCAGCCGCTCCTGGTGCCGTTTGTAGGCTTCGGTGTAGCCGAGGAAGAACAGGAAGAGGCCCATGAAGACCACGGCATGGTGGGCAAAGAGGACGACGCCGACGAGAAAGACGACGTGCACCGCGGTCACCGTCATCGGCACCACGCTGCCGGTCTTGCCGCCGAGCGCGCCCTTGCCGGAAATTTCCTGGCGGAACATCCAGGTCAGCACCGCGGCGTTGGCGAACACGGCGACGGCGGATTTCCAGCCGAAATGGGAAATCATGAACAGCGTGTCCCATTGCCACTTGGCGGCCACCATCAGTACCGGCGGCGCCGCGAAATGGGTCAGCGTGCCGCCGATCGAGACGTTGACGAAGAGAACGCCGATGGTCGCGTACTTGAGGCGGGTCGACAGGCCTTGCTGGAAGAAACGGTCGCGCAGCATCAGCGCCGCCAGCGTCATCGCCGCCGGTTCCGTGATGAAGGAGCCGAGCATCGGCACCACGGCCATGCACAGGAAATAGGTGGACAAGGCCCGGTTCATCGGGATCATCGCCGCCGCCTGCTGGATCAGCGCCGCGACGGCGACCAGGATCGGCCGGCTGGCGGCCATCACCATGATCACGAAGACGAACATCGGCTCGGTGAAATTACGCCCTTCCAGGTAATGCACCGCGGCATTCTGCCCGGACAGCAGGAACAGCGAGGCGATCAGGACGAAAGCCCAGAACCCGAACACCACTTCGACCTCGGCGAGCAGGTGCCAGAGGCCGGCATGGCGGGGATTGATGTGCGCGAGATGGGCGAAGAACTTGGTCGAGAAGGTATGCAGCACGGCGATCGCAAAGATCACCGTGGCAATGATCTCCGGCGCTCCGACGCCGCCCGCGGCGGCGGCCGGCGGCACGACTTCGGGGTTGGCAATGGCCAGTGCCGGCAGGCAAAGCAGCGGAAAAGCAAGAAAACGAAGCATAAATAGCCTTATAGGGGGAAATTCAGGAAAGCCGGCTGCATTCTCAAGGGCGGACGTCAAATTTTCAACCACTTCGAGCGTTCCGCCCCCGGCTCACTCGTCGTCGTCTTCGGCATCCTTGCGCGGCACGGTCGCCGGATCGCAGATGATGGCCCGGTAAATCTCGACGCGATCACCGGGGCGCAGCGCGCTGTCGAGCTTGGACAGCTTGCCGAAAATGCCGACCTTCTGCGCCTCGAGATCAATCTGCGGAAACTGCTTGAGAATGCCGGAACGCTCGATCGCCTCGCGGATCGTCGCGGTATCGGGCACTTCGATGTTGAGCCAGATTTGCTGGCCGGGTTCGGAATAGGCAACGCCGATCTGCATGGCGATTCTCCTCAAACGGTGGCCGGCGTGGCGGCCGCCTGGGCGCGCTCGGCCAGCTTCTGATCGATGATGCGCTTGCCGGCCAGCATGAAGCCGAGCACGGCGAAGCCTCCAGGCGGCAGGATCATCAGCAGCGCCCCGCCGTAACCGGGCACCTGCACTTCGAGGAAGGCGAAGGCCGGGCCGAGCAGTTGCGAAGCCTGCGCGAACAAGGTGCCGCTGCCGAGAAACTCGCGCACCAGGCCGATCAAGGTGAGCGCGCCGGTAAAGCCGACGCCCATCGCCAGCCCATCGACGGCGCTCGCCAGCACGCCGTTCTTCACCGCGTAGGCTTCGGCCCGGCCAAGGATGGCGCAATTGACGACGATCAGCGCGATGAACAGGCCGAGCACCTTGTACAGCCCATGCACCCAGGCGTTCATCGCCAGGTCGACGATGGTCACCAGCGTCGCAATCAGGACGACGAAGACCGGAATCCGCACCTGGTCGCTGACCGTCTTGCGGATGATCGAGACCAGGATGTTGGACACCACCAGCACCGCCGTCGTCGCTAGCCCCATGCCCAGGCCGTTGGTGCCGCTCGTGGTCACCGCCATGGTCGGACACAGCGCCAGCATCTGGGCGAAGACGACGTTCTGCTCCCAGAGGCCGTCCTTGACGATGGTTCCGTAGTTGTTGTCGCTCATGATCCGCTCCCGGCCGTGATGTCCTGCTTGCGGGCGGCGTAGAACTCGAGCCCGCCCTTGACCGCCTTGACCACCGCGCGCGGCGTGATGGTGGCGCCGGCAAACTGGTCGAAGACCCCGTTATCCTTCTTCACGCCCCACTTCTCCGGCGCCGGATCGCCCAGCGACTTGCCGTTGAAGTCGAGCACCCAGTCGTCCTTCTTGACGTCGATCTTGTCGCCCAGGCCGGGCGTCTCGCTGTGCTTGAGGATGCGCACGCCGAGCATGCGACCGTCGGCGTCGACCGCCATCAGGATCTGGATCTCGCCGCCGTAGCCGCGTTCCGCCACCTTGAACAGCGCCGCCTTCAGCTCGCTGCCGTGGCGGGCGCGATAGACGGTGACGGTCTTGCCGTCCCGTTCGAGTTCGACCGTGTCCTTGAGGAAGTCGTTGTCGGCCAGCCCGGCCGGCAGCACTTCCGACAGCGAATCGCGCAGATCCTTCGCTTCGGCGGCGGCAATCGCCGGTCCGGTCAGGTTGGACACCGCCGCCAGCGCGCCGCTGGCAAGCAGCGCGATGGTGCCGAGCAGGATCGGCTGGTAAGCCAGTTTGTCGCGCAGGGTATCGAAGTTCATGTCAGGCGTTCTCCGGAATGTCGAGCGGCCGGCCCTTGCGGTCGCGCCCGAGGACGCGCGGCTTGACGAAGCGGTCGATGACCGGCGTCAGCGCGTTCATCAGCAGCACGGCGAAGGCCATCCCTTCCGGGTAGCCGCCGAAGCTGCGGATCACCCAGGTCAGGAAGCCAACGCCGAGGCCGAAGATCAATTGCCCCGTCGCCGTATTCGGCGACGTGACGTAATCGGTGGCGATGAAGAAGGCGCCGAGCACCAGCGCCCCGGACAGCAGGTGCGCCTCGGGCGCCAGAAAACGCGCCGGATCGACGCCGTGGGCGATCGCCGCCGGCAGCGCGACGCCGAGAAAGACGCCGAGCGGCGCATGCCAGGTGATGACGCGCGTCACCAGCAGGTAGAGGCCGCCGGCCAGCAGCAAGAGCGCCGCCGACTCGCCGAAACTGCCGGCGCGCAAGCCGACCCAGGACAGCGCCGGGGCGTTGCCCAGCGCGTGCAGCAAATCGCTGCCGCGCGCCAGCTCAGTCTTGGTATGACCGAGCAAGGTGGCGCTGGTCATCGCGTCGGGCACCGGCAGACTGGTCAGGAAGATGCGCAGGCCGGCGATGAAATCCGGCGGCACCGTCGTCGCCATCGCTTCCGGCAACACCCACTGCGTCAGCGGCAGCGGGAAGGAGACGAGCAGCGCGACGCGGGCGACCATCGCCGGGTTGAAGACATTCTGGCCCACCCCGCCGAACACCTGCTTGCCGATGACGATCGCGATGAAGCCGCCGACCACCGCCACCCACCAGGGCGCCCAGGGCGGCAGCGTCATCGCCAGCAGCCAGCCGGTAAGCACCGCCGAACCGTCGAACAGCGTGCGCCGGATACGTACATTGCCGGCCAGCTTGAGCGACAACGCCTCGAAACCGACGCAGGAGAGGATGGTCAGCAGCCACAGGAAGAACGACGGCCAACCGTAGAGCCAGAAGCCGTAGAGCGTCGCCGGCAACAGCGCGAACTGGACGCGCAACATCGTCCGGCCGACCGAATTGCCGCCGTGAGCATGTGGCGAAGCCACGGGCTGGGTGGTGATGGAGAGGGGAGTCATGAGGGGGTTCCTCGTTGGGGTGCTTGGTATTCGGGAGTTGCTTGCGAATCTGCTTGCTGAACCGCTGTTTTCCGCGCCGGACGGGCGGGCATCTTGGGTTGATTGACCGCTGGGTTGCGCGCCTGACGCGCGGGCGTGTTTGGTTGATTAACCGCTGGGTTCCGCCGTTGACCGGCGGGCGTACTTTCTTCTTGCTTCGCCAAGAAGAAAGTAGCCAAAGAAGAAGGCGACCCTAGGTCGGCGCCCGCTGCGCGGGTGCCCTGCGCTACTCGCCGTTGGCGGGGGCTGCGCAACTCGGGGCTTTGCCCCTCAGACAGTGCTCGCCCTTTTCCCGCCAACGCCTGCGTTGCTCGGCGCCTCCCAAGGGGCCCGGCAAACCGAGCGCTGCTGAGAGAGTCATGTTTTAAACCTTGGCCATTCAGCAGAGACGCCTTTCGGGGCCCCCATGTGGAGCGCCGAGCAACGGAGAAGGGCCGGGGGAAGTCGGCGAGCACTGTCTGAGGCCCGCAGGGCCGAGTTGCGCAGCCGCCCGGCCCTTCGAGTAGCGCAGGGGAGTCGGCGCAGCCGACCGCGTAACCTGGGGTGGCTTTTTCTTTGGCTACTTTCTTTTTTCCACAAAAAAGAAAGTACGCCCGCCGGTCAGCGGCGGAAAACAGCGGTTCAACAACCAAGCGCGCCCGCGCGTCAGGCGCGGAATCCGCCAACTCAAGCAAGGCGCAAGCCCCCAATCTCATATCACCCCCTGCCCCTCGGCTGCCGAAGCCGACGCCGCCTTGGTCGCGGCTTCCGCCGCCGCCTTGGCCGCCGCCGCGGCTTCCCGTTCGGCCTTGCGCTTGGCCGCCGCTTCCGCCCGTTCGCGGGCTTCGCGGTCGAGGCGTTCCTGGCGTTGCAGGGCGAGTTTCTTGGTCGCGTCGTTGCGCAGCTTGCTGCGATCCTGGGCGGCGAGTTCGCCCTTGGCATGGACGAAGTACTGGACCAGCGGGATCTGCGACGGGCAGACGTAGGCGCAGCAGCCGCAGGCGATGCAGTCCTTGAGACCGTAGGCGACCGCTTCGTCGTAGGCTTCGCTGCGAATGCGGGCGCTCATTTCGAGCGGCAGCAGGCCCATCGGGCAGGCCTTGACGCAGGAGCCGCAGCGGATGCACGGGTTCGGGTCGCGGGCCACGACCTCGTCGGCGTCGAGCGCCAGGATGCCGCTGCTGCCCTTGACCACCGGCACCCGCCAGTGTGGAATCTGCATGCCCATCATCGGCCCGCCAAGCACCCGGCGGGCCAGCCCAAGGCCGTCGCCCTTCAAGCCGCCGGCGAAGGCCAGCACTTCCTCGGCCAGGGTGCCGATGCGCACCTCGATGTTGCCCGGTTCGCTGGCGCAGTTGCCGTTGACCGTCAGCAGGCGCGAGATCAGCGGTTTGCCTTCGCGGATCGCGGCGCGCACGGCGAGCGCGGTGCCGACGTTATGGACGATGACGCCGATGTCGAAGGTGCGCCCGTCGGCCGGTACTTCCTTGCCGGTCAGCACCTGCACCAGCTGCTTTTCCGAGCCCATCGGGTAACGCGCCGGCACCGGCCGGATTTCGACCTTGTCGACGCCGGCAGCGGCGGCCCGCATGGCGGCGATGGCTTCCGGCTTGTTGTCCTCGATGCCGACCAGCGCAACGGCGGCGCCGGTGGCGTGGAGCATGATGCGGATGCCGTCGACGATCGCCGCCGCGTGGTCGCGCATCTGGCGGTCGTCGCAGGACAGGTAGGGTTCGCACTCGCCGCCGTTCATGATCAGCGTCGTCACCTTGGAACGCGAGGCGCCGTTGAGCTTGACCGCCGACGGGAAGGCGGCGCCGCCGAGACCGACGACGCCGGCGGCGGCAACCCGCTTGCCGATTTCCGCCGGGTCCAGCGCGAAGGGATCGGCGCAGCCCACCAGTTCGCCCCATTCGTCGAGACCGTCGGCCTCAAGGATGATCGCCTGCAGGCTCAGGCCGGAGGGGTGCGGGGCGGTGATTTCGGTGACGGCGGCGATGGTGCCCGAGGTCGGCGCGTGGATCGGCGCCGAGATCATGCCCTGCGCCTCGGCGATCAGTTCGCCCTTCTTCACCTTCTGGCCGACCAGCACGGTCGGCCGTGCCGGCGCGCCAAGATGTTGCTGCAGCGGCAGGAAGAGGCGGGACGGCACCGGCATCGTGCGTACCGGGCGATCCGCCGCCGGCCGCTTGTGATCATCCGGATGGACGCCCCAGTCGTCGCCGAGGACGTGCTTGAACAGATTCATGAAACCCATGGTTTTCGCTCTCACGCAGTCAGCGGCTTGGGCATGACCCAATGCTGCAGGGTGACCGGGACCGGCTTCATGAGCAGCGCCTCGGTCGGACATTTCTCGATGCAGGCCGAACAACCGGTGCAGGCCTCGCGGAAGACGTTATGCACCTGCTTGGCGGCGCCGATGATGGCGTCGGTCGGGCACACCTTGGAGCAACGGCAGCAGCCGATGCAGAGTTCTTCCGCGACGACGGCGATCTTCGGACCGTCGTCGCCGAGCGCCGAGAGATCGACGGTGATGCCGAGCTTGGCGGCAATCGCCGAAGCCAGCGCCTTGCCACCGGGCGGGCAGCAGGTCGGCGGCGCCGTGCCGGCGACGATCGCCTCGGCCGCCCCGGGGCAACCCGGGAAGCCGCACTGGCCGCAGTTCGAGCCGGGCATCATGGCGATCAGTTCTTCGACGACGGGATTGCCCTCGACCTTGAGGACGCGGTTGGCAAGGCCGAGCACGACACCGAGCGCGGCGCCAAGCAGGGTCAGGCTGAGGATGGCGGCGATCATCGGATTCCTCCTTTTCAGACGTTGAGGCCGGAAAAGCCCATGAAGGCCAGGGCCAGCAGGCTGATCGTGACGAAGGCGACCGGCGCCCCGGCGAAGGCGGCGGGCACCCGGGCCAGCGCGACGCGTTCGCGCAGGCCGGCGAAGATGAGCAGCACCAGCGTGAAGCCGAGCGCCGAACCGAAGCCGTAGAGCAGGCTCTTGAACAGGCTGAACTGCTGCTGCACGTTGAGCAGCGCGACGCCGAGCACGGCGCAGTTGGTGGTGATCAGCGGCAGGTAGATGCCGAGCGACTGGTAGAGGCCGGGGCTCGACTTCTTGATGAACATCTCGGTGAATTGCACGACCGAGGCAATCACCAGGATGAAACAGAGGATGCGCAGGTAGCCGAGGCCAAGCGGCTGCAGCAACCAGTTGTCGAGCATCCACGAAGCGGCGCTGGCGAGCACCAGGACGAAGGTGGTAGCCAGGCCCATGCCGAAGGCGCTGTCCACGCTCTTCGAAACGCCCATCACCGGGCAGAGGCCGAGGAACTTGATCAGCACCACGTTATTGACCAGCGCGGTGGAGAGCAGCAGTAAGAGGATTTCGCTCATGGGACGGAAGACTCGGGAAGGATGTCGCCCCCTCCTCTGCATAAGCCATGCCATATTCGCCAAAGCCCGCGAGCCATCGGCCAGGCGCCATTCTCGGGACGATTCACCAGATTGGTGCATCCGCACCGTTCAGATTTGTCGCAAACGCCACAGAAAAATTGTCGAATTCCCGCCGAAGCCCCGACAAACCGTGCAATTCCGAAAAACGGCATGGCGCGGCACGAAACCTGCTTTAAGAACATCATCGTTTTTGACGCACCCTGCGGAGCACCCCATGCCGGCCCAGCCTCTCCCCGAGAATCCGACCCTCGACAACCTGAAGGACATCCTGCCGCCCGACGTCTATCGTCAGGCGGTCAGCCAGGCCGATCTGGCGATCTCGATCACCGATCCGAAGGCACGCATCCTCTACGCCAACGACAGCTTCAGCCGGATCACCGGCTACAGCGCCGACGAAATCGTCGGCCTCAACGAGTCGGTACTCTCCAACCACACCACGCCGCGCGAGCTGTACCAGGAAATGTGGGCCGCCTTGCAGGCGCATCAACCGTGGTCGGGCAAGCTGCTCAACAAGCGCAAGTGCGGCGGCACCTACCTCGCCGAAGTGTCGATCACCCCGGTGCACAACGCCGCCGGCGAAATCACCCATTTCCTGGGCATGCACCGCGATGTCACCGAACTGCATCGCCTCGAACGCACCGTGCGCAACCACAAGCAGTTGATCGAATCGGTGGTCGACGCGGCGCCGGTCGCCTTCGCCCTGCTCGACCCGGCCGGTCGCGTCGTCCTCGACAACCAGGAATACAAGAAGCTGGTCACCGACATGCGGGCCAAGGAACCGGCGCACCGCCTGCTCGATGCGCTGGCCCCGGAATGGTACGAGGCGCTGGCCGGCGACATCCGGCGCTGCGCATTCACCAACCGCGAGATGCGCCTCGATAGCCCGTTCGGGCGCGCCCGCTGGCTGTCGGTCAGCGCCTCGGTAATCGAAATGCACAACGACTGCGCCGACAGCTATTTCTGCGCCGCCGGCCAGCCCGGCCTGCTGCTGGTGATTTCCGACATCACCAATCTGCGCGAGGAACAGGAACGCGCCCACGGCGCCGCGCTCAAGGCCTCGCTGGCCGACGAGGAACGCACGGCGGCGATCCGCGAGGGCCTGTCGGCCGCCGTCTTCCGCCTCGAAGAACCGCTCAACGTGATGGCCTCGGCGATCGCCGTGCTGCAGCGCCGCGACCCGGCCAGCGCCGAAATGCTGCGCCACGTGCTGGAAACCAGCCGCGAGCACGTCGAATCGCTGCGCCAGGTGATCCCGCAGAGCCCGCAGGAAATGGTGGTGCGGGTCAATCTCAACGAAGTCCTGCGCGACGTCCTCGAAGTGTGCACCGCGCGCCTGCTCAAGGCCGGCATCACCGTCGACTGGCAACCGTCGGCGGTGCTGCCGCCGCTGCGCGGGCGGCCGCTGCAGTTGCGCATGCTGTTCAAGGCGCTGGTCGAGAACGCGATCGAGGCGATGAACGTCAAGGGCTGGCCGCGCCGCGAACTGCTGATCAAGAGCGAGGTGGTCGACGACTGCATCCGCGTCTCCATCCTCGACAGCGGCCCGGGCATCCCGATGGAGTGGCGGCACAAGGCCTTCGAACCCTTCTTCACGGCCAAGAACGGTAGCGGCAAGCACATCGGCACCGGCCTCTCGCGCGCCCAGCAGGTGGTCGCCGACCACGGCGGCATCATCGATCTCGACGAGAGCCCGAGCGGCGGTTGCGCCGCCATCGTCGAATTCCGCGTCGACGGCGACCCGATCTGATCAGGACCATGAGCATGCAGGAACACCACACGATCCACAGCGCCGACGAATGCCCCCCGGAAGGCGGCTTCTGCCGCACGCACGAACTCAACATCCTGCTCCTTTCCGCGCTCTACGCGGTGAGCCGGGAACTGAGCCGGTCGCTGAACTTCACCGAATCGCTGCGCGAAGTGCTGCGCGTGCTGCACGAGGAAGCCGGGCTGACGCGCGGCCTGATCGGCGTCGTCGATGCCGAGAGCGGCAAGCTCGCCGTGCATACCATCTACAACCCGGACGGCCCGGACGCCGACACCGCCCAGTACGGGCCGGGCGAAGGCATGATCGGCCTGATCCTGGAGCGGCCGCGCAGCATCAAGCTGATGCGCGTCGCCGACGAGCCGCGCTTCCTCAACCGGATGCGCATCTACGAGCCTGAGTTGCCCTTCATCGCCGTGCCGATCAAGGTCGGCGGCAGCCTGCAGGGCGTTCTCGCGGTCCAGCCGGAAGCGCCGGAAGACGGGCTGCTCGAGGAACGCGCCCAGTTCGTCGAGATGGTTGCCAACCTGATCGGCCAGAACCTTCGCCTGGCGATGGACGTCGCCCAGGAAAAGTCCTCGCTGCTCGAAGAGCGCGACCTGCTGCGCCGCACGGTCCGCCACCAGCACGGCTTCGACAGCATGGTCGGCCATTCGGCGGTGATGCGCCGGGTCTTCGACCAGGCCCGGATGGTCGCCAAGTGGAACACCACCGTGTTGATCCGCGGCGAAACCGGCACCGGCAAGGAGTTGATCGCCAACGCCATCCACTACAACTCGCCGCGCGCCCGCAACATGCTGGTCAAGCTCAACTGCGCGGCGCTGCCGGAAAACCTGCTCGAATCCGAACTCTTCGGCCACGAACGCGGCGCCTTCACCGGCGCGGTGGAAGCGCGCAAGGGCCGCTTCGAGCAGGCCAACGGCGGCACCCTGTTCCTCGACGAAATCGGCGAAGTTTCCGCCGCCTTTCAGGCCAAGCTGCTGCGCATCCTGCAGGAAGGCGAGTTCGAACGCGTCGGTGGCAGCAAGACGATCAAGGTCGACGTGCGCATCATCGCCGCCACCCACCGCGATCTCGAGACCGCCGTCGAGATGGGCGATTTCCGCGAGGACTTGTTCTACCGCCTGAACGTCATGCCGCTCTTCCTGCCGCCCCTGCGCGAACGGATCGAGGACATCCCCGACATCGCCCGCCACCTGCTGAACAAGATCGGCAACGACCAGAAGCGCAAGCTGACGCTCACCGACATGGCGCAGCGCCGGCTGGCCAGCCACGACTGGCCGGGCAACGTGCGCGAGCTGGAGAACTGCCTGGAACGCGCCGCCGTGCTCTCCGAAGACGGTCGCATCGACGTCGATCTGATCCGCTTCCCGAGCAGCCGCGAGCGCAGTTCCGGCCGGCCGCTGCGCAACGGCGGGCCGGCGTCGTTCGCCAGCGCGCCTGCGGCGCCGCCCCCGGCGGACGAGGTCGACCTGGCCGACCCTTCGCTGTCGGAACGCGAACGAGTGATCGCTGCGCTCGAACAGGCGGGCTGGGTGCAGGCCAAGGCGGCACGCATCCTGGGCATGACACCGCGCCAGATTGCCTACCGCATCCAGACGCTGAACATCGAGGTCAAACAGTTCTGAGCGCGCCAGTGCGGCCGTGCTGCCACGGCCGCCGCGTCCTGCCGTAACAATCGCCGGCAACAATCCCGCCGTGTCCGCCTCCCCATTCGCCAGGAAAGTCATGCAGCGTTCGCCCTTCATCACCAGCGCCATCGTCGAAGTCGTCTTTCTCAACGCCCTCCTTTTCATCGCCGGCCTGATCGGCATGGCCACCCACGGCTGGCTCGCCATCGACTGGCTGTGGTTCGCCTGCCTGATGGCCTTCGGCATCGGTAGCGGCTTCTTCTACCTGCACAAGCTGCGCGTCGCCCTCGACCCGCTCAACCATATTTCCCGCATCGCCGGCGAAATCGCCCAGGGCATCATCGGCAAGCGGATTCCGCCGAACAACCGGCGCGACGAACTGGGCACGGTTTGCAACAACGTCAACGCCATGCTCGACCAGATGGAAAGCTGCTTCGGCAAGCAACGGGCCGCACTCAAGGCGGCGAGCGAAAACCGCTTCGGCGAAGCGATCGACAGCCAGGGCCTGTGTGGCGTCTTCCGCGAAGCGGTCGACCAGGGCAACCAGTCGCTCTCCATCCTGCTGCGCAACTACCACCGGGAAATGCGCAACAACCTCCTGTCCCGCCTCGGCCAGTTGAACGAGGAAAACCTGCTCAAGAACATGCGGACGATCCAGAACGACATGCTCGGCATCGTCGCCGCCACCGACGCCCTGACCGAACTGTCCACCGACAACGCCAGCGCCGCGCAGGAAAGCAGCACGGCGATCGCCGCCGTCGTCGCGGCGATGAACCGCCTGGTCGACAAGATCGAGGACACCGGCCACGCCATCGTCGAGTTCAACGCCCACCGCGAGGAAATTGCCCGTTCGGTGACGCTGATCGCCAGCATCGCCGACCAGACCAACCTGCTCGCCCTCAATGCCGCCATCGAGGCCGCCCGTGCCGGCGAGCACGGTCGCGGCTTCGCCGTCGTCGCCGACGAGGTACGCAAGCTGGCGGAAGACACGATCAAGGCCTCGACCGCCATCTCCGGCGTCATGAAGACGCTGCATGGCGACGCCGAGCGCATGCTCGCCAACTCTGGCGAAATGCGCGAAATCGCCTCCGAATCGCGCAGCACGATCGGCGATTTCGATACCCGCTTCGCCGATGTCGCCAGCGCTTCCACGCGCGCCCTGGACCAGATCCACTACATCCACGACGTCAGCTTCGCCTCGCTGGCCAAGGTCGACCACTTCATCTACAAGCAGAACGGCTACCTGGCGATCAACCACGGCCCCGGTTCCGATAACGCCAAGGCGGTCGAGGTCAACGAACAATCCTGCCGTCTCGGCAAGTGGCTGGGCAAGGACGAGACGCTCGCCATCTTCGGCAACGTCTCGAGCTTCCGTCGCATCGGCGAACCGCACCGCACGGTGCACCAGAGCATGCACCGGGCGATGGAGCTGCTGGCGACCGGCTGGGAAACCGACTACGCGGTCCAGGAGAAGCTGCACGGCGCCTTCGAACACGTCGAATCGGGCAGCGACGGCGTCATCGCCGCACTCGACGCAATGGTCCACGAGAAGCACGGCAGCCGTTGAAACCCTGGACTGCGTTGCTCTTGTCGCGAACCCGACAAGAGCAACGCAGGCCAATCCACTGAAAACAAAGCATTAATTACTGGCATCACCTTTGCTAAGGATTCTCCATCGACAAGGAGAATCTCATGCCAAGACCCAAGAAACACGTACTCGTCTGCGTCCAGGGCCGCCCCGCCGGCCATCCGCGCGGTTCCTGCCAGGACAAGGGCTGCGCCGCCACCTGGCAAGCCTTCTCCGACGAGTTCACCGCCCGCAACCTGTGGAACTCGGGCTTCCAGCTCACCAACACCGGCTGCCTCGGCCCCTGCCATCTCGGCCCGACGGTGATCGTCTACCCGGAAGGCACGATGTACGTCGGCGTCAAGCCGAGCGACGTCGGCAGCATCATCGACGAGGACCTGATGTTCGACCAGCCGGTCGAACGCCTGAAGGCCCCCGCCGACGTCTGGGCCTGACATCATGGCTCTCGTCCAGTACGAAATCGGCGACCTCGTCTATGCCGCCACCGACATCCTCAACGATGGCGGGATGCCCGGCGTCGAAGAGGAAGAAGGCCTGATCGCCGCCGCCGGCTCGCGCGGCGTGGTAGTGCAGTTCGGCCACGTCGAAGCCGACCCCGACCAGGAAATCTACCTGGTGCGCTTCGAGAACGGCCCCGATGGCACCCTCGGCGACCCGGTCGGCGTGTTGCCGGAAGAGCTGACCCAGGAACTCGCGGTGAGCGCCTGAGCATGGGCGGAATCGGCATCTTCTTCGGCACCGACACCGGCCGCACCCGGCTGGTGGCCAAGCAGATCGCCAGAAAACTCGGCGAGCTGGCGGCAACCCCGGTCAACATCGGGCGCAGCACGCTCGCCGATTTCCTCGCCTACGAACGCCTGATCGTCGGCAGCCCGACTTTGGGCGATGGCGAACTGCCGGGCGGATCGACCGGCCTGAGCCAACCGAGTTGGGAAGAATTCCTGCCGCAACTGGCCGACGCCGATCTCTCCGGCAAGACCATCGCCATCTTCGGCCTCGGCGACCAGCAGAAGTACCCGAACGAATTCGTCGACGCGATCGGCATCCTGCACGACGCCTTCGTCGCCCGCGGGGCGAGCGTGGTTGGTCGCTGGCCGGTGGCCGGCTACGAGTTCACGGCATCGCGGGCGGTCGACGGCGACCACTTCCGCGGCCTGGCGCTCGACCAGCACGGGCAAGCCGGCCTCAGCGAAAGCCGCATCGACACCTGGCTGGAACAAATCAAACCGGAGCTGCTGCGATGAACACCAATCCCTGGTCGCTGCCCAAGAGCCGTTCCCTGCGCCGCCTGCTGGTCAGCCTCGACGAGCAGTTCGGCGAAGCCTGCGACATCGCCCCCGACAACGGCGCCGACCCCGACATCGTCACCCTGCGCCACCCGGAACTCGCCAACCTGCGCGCCCACGTCTATCTGCACGGCCAGCGCCCCGGCACCTACGGCGTCTTCTTCGAATACCCGCACCCGGTGCCCGGCATTCTCGAAGCCGAAGAAAACCTGCCGCTGCCCCAGGCGCTGAGCAGCCTGGCGCTGCACTTCGACGCCTGACGCCGGCGGCTCAATCGTCGGCCACTTCGGCCAGCACCCGGACCGGCAGACCGCCGATGCTGCGCACCGCGTCGAGCAAGGCGACCTCGCTTGCCGCCGCGCCGCGCAAACGGCGCAGATGCAGCCGCCCGCCGGCCCGCAGCGAAACCCGGTAGGTGTCGGGTCCGTCGCTCTCGTCGCATACCGACCATTCGCCCAGCGCCGCCCATTCGATGAAGAACTCGCCGATTTCGCCGGCCATCCACAATCGCTCCATCGCCTGCGCGACGCCGGGCAAGGCAAGCAGGACGTGCCGCGAGACGAGCAAGCCTTCGCTGCGCAACTCGATCCAGTCCTTGCCGCGGGCGTAGCGCCAGGGCGGCGTCACCGCCGGTCCGCCCGCCGCCGGCACCAGCTTGCCCTGCATCCATTCCGCCTTCAGCGCTGGCGGCAGACGACGCAGGCGCCGGTGGTATTGCCGAACCACCAGCGCCAGTCCGGCCAGTGGCAGCAAGCTCAGCCCGAGGCCGAGCAACAGGCCAGCCTCGCTGACCTGGCCGAACACGGCGAAACCGATGAACGGGCCAGCCAGCGTTGCCGCCAGACAAGCGATGATCGTCCCCAGGCGGGGCTTGGGCGCAGCCGGCAGCGGCGTGCGCCGGTAAGGATGTTCCACTTCAGGGCGTCCCCTGGGCCGGACTGCCCGCCGCATGCTGCTTCCACACCCGGCGCAGGTCGCGCGCCGAGGCAAAGCCCGCGCCTTCCGCCGCGCGCTCGACGCTCTGCCCCTGGCCGATCAACTGGCGCGCCAGCTCGACGCGCAGGCCGTGCCGGTAATCGAGGATGCCGATCCCCGCTTCGTTGCGGAACAGCCGGCTCAGGTGACGCGCACTGACATGCACCTGCGCCGCGATCTCGCTCACCGAGAGATCGGCCGCCGGATCGCGGGCGATCAGGTCCTGCGCCTTGTGCACCGCCGGGTGCAAGTGGTTGCGATGGGCCAGCCAGGGCGACAACTGCGGATCGGCGCCGGTGCGCCGCAGGTAGATCACCATGCGCCGCGCCACCTGCGTCGCCAGCGGCCCGCCGGCAAAGCGCTCGACGATGGCCAGCGCCAGGTCGACACCGCCGGCGATGCCGGCCGAGGTGAACACCGATCCGTCCTCGACGAACATCCGGTTCTCCAGCACCTGCGCCTGCGGCGCCCAGTCGCGCAGCATGCCGATCAGCGCGTGGTGCGTCGTACAGCGGCGACCGTCGAGCAAGCCGGCGCGCGCCGCCAGCAAAGAACCCGAGCAGATGCAGGCGAGGCGGTGGCGGGCCGGGTCGAAATGCACGTGCAGCCAGTCGATGATGCGTTGCGCTGCCGGCGTCGCGTAATCCACCGGTTCGTCCTCGGTGCCGAGCAGGAAGACCAGCGTCCCGTCGGCCAGCGTTTCCGGTAGCGGATCGACGCGATTGACGACGCCCAGCGAATTGACGCACTCCGCCTCCGGCCCCGCCACGCACAGGCGGAAGGGCGCGCCGGCCTGCGCCGCCATGTGGATGACCTCGGCCGGCCCGGCAAAATCGAAGGCGGTGTGCTGCGGATGCAGGATGAACAGCATGTCCATGGCAAAACTCCCGAATCAGGCCGGACGCAACAAGCCCAGGGCGTCCGCCGCGCCAGTGTCGCACGAAGCGCCACCGGGCAGTTCGGCGGCGTACCCCAGGCGGCGCAATTCGGCCACCAACCCGGCAGCGCCGACGCCGGCCACGATCACCCGCGCCCCCCGCCGCCGCCACAACCAGAAGCGCAACGCCAGCGGCACACCAACGCCGGTGAAAGTACGCTCGACCGGCACCGGCCAGCCATCGGCGGCCCCCAGTGCCACCGCCGCCGCGCCCTGCCACCAGCGCTCGAACACCAGCCGCAGCAACGGCGATTCCTCATCGCTGCCAGCCGGCAACGGCAACAACAGCAAGACCTCGCGTTCCATGATCGTCTCCCATGACGGTTTCCCTGGAGACGAAGCTTAGGCGGCTGCCGGAACGCGCGACAGACCGGAACGGGACCAGAAGCGGACGGAATCGGACACCAACGACCTGCAATCAGCTTGCGGCGACAAGCGCCGCAATCGCCCTTCGACAAAACTTTTTTGTCATATGCCGATGGCTTCAACCTAGAATACCGGGCGATCAACCAAAGCTCACCATCACGAGGACAGGACATGGCAAACCAGATTGACTACAAATTCATCAGCGACCGCGAGGGCGGGAGCATCACCGAGGCCTACGTTCCGGCGAGCGAGGTGAGCAAGAGCGGCGTGACGGTGGCAACCGGTTTCGACCTTGGCCAGCGCAACGAATCGGACTTAAACAATCTCGGCCTGTCCGCCGACCTGGTCACCAAACTCAAGCCTTATCTCGGCAAGACCGCCAAGGCGGCGAGCGATGCGCTGAGCGCCAAGAGCCTGACCATTTCGGCGGCGGAGGCGACCGAGATCGACAAGGCGGTGAAGGCCAAGGAAGTCGATAAGCTGAAGCGCCGCTACGCGGCCGCCATCGACAACACCGCGAAAACCGACTTCTATTCGCTGCCGGCCGAAGCACAAACCGTCATTGCCTCGGTATCCTTCCAGTACGGCGACCTCAGCGCCAAGACGCCGAAATTCTGGAAAGCCGTCAGTAGCCAGGACTGGGCCGAAGCAGTCAAACTGCTGCGAGCCTTCGGCGACGCCTACCCGACGCGGCGCGGACTGGAAGCCACCCTGCTGGAGAAAATCGTCAAGTGAAGCGCCTCCTCCCCCTCATCCTCGTTGCCGCCTGCGCCGCCGTGCCGGGCAAGCCCGGCGAACGCGAAATCTTCAACGCCGGCCTGCGCCAGGCCTGGGCGAACGAAGCGCAGACGATGAGCGCCGTCCGGCCGCCGCTGCGCTTCGCCAACGGCCGCACGGTACGCGACTGTCACGGCTACCTGGCCGAGCACGCCAGCGGCACGGTCGACGAAGCGGTCAATAACCGCGGCATCGCCCAAGCCTACCTGGTGTGCGACGCGCTGGCCCAGCTCGACCAGGCCAAGGCACTGGCGCCGGCGGCGGCGCTGCCGCCGTCCTACGGCCGCGAACTGCTGCAGCGCCTGGACCTGCGCAGCTTCCCGTCGTCGCTGCGACCGCGCCTGGGCGACAACTTCACGCTCGCCGCCATCGGCGACGCCGTGCCGCAGGTCGAAACGCACGCTGTGACGCTGGAGACCGAAGACTGGCGCTACCGCTTCGAGGTCATCGCCGACATCGTCGCCGCCGACGGTCGACGCGAATGGCTGGTCTGGTTCAGCGACGAGGCCAAGGCCGGCAACTATCGCGGCTACGCGACGCTGCGCCTGCCGGTGAGTACGTCCCGGGGACTGATCGCGGCGATAGCTGCGCCTTGATCCGGTTACGCCGCGCATCAGTCCGCCAACGAGGAATCCTCCTGGCAGCCCGTAGCCGGCAAGCTGCACCAATCGCCGAACCAGACATCATGACGCCCCGGCACCCGGATTGAGTGCTGCGGGCGTTGCGACGGAGGCGTCGCTTCCCCCCGCGTGAGCGCCCAGGCCGCCGCCGAGGGATTTGTATAGCGCCACCCGGTTGACGATTTCCTCGTGGCGCAGCGCCAGCATTGTCTGCCGCGCGGCGTCGAACTGGCGTTGCGCGTCGAGCAGTTCGAGACGGCCGTCAAGTCCGGCCTGGTAGCGTTGCCGGGACAAGGCCAGGCGACGCTCGGCGGCGTCCAGCGCCCGTTGCTGCGCGGCGATCTGGCGGTCAAAGGTGGCGGTGCCGGCCAGGGCATCGGCGACCTCACGGAAGGCGTTCTGGATGGCGCGTTCGTACTGGGCGACGGCTTCGGATTTGCGGACCTCGGCCAGGCGCAGTTCGGCGCGCAAACGACCGCCCTGGAACAGCGGCTGCGACAGTTGCGGGGCGAAACGCCAGACCTGGTGTCCCGGATCGAACAAGCCACCAAGCGCGCTACTGGCGTAACCGAACGATGCGGTCAGCGAAATCTGCGGAAAGAACGCGGCCCGCGCCGCGCCGATATCGGCATTGGCCGCCACCAGCATCTGTTCGGCCTGGCGCAGATCGGGCCGGGTCAATAGCAGATCCGACGGCAAGCCGGCCGGCAGCCGGGCAACCACCGGCTGCCCGGCGAGCGGCAAGGCTGGCGGCAGATCGACGGGCAGTTCGCCGCCGACCAGCAACTGCAGCGCATTCGCCGCTTGCGCCTCGGCGCGCCGACGCGCTTCCAGCTCGGCCTCGGCCAGCGCCGCCTGGGCTTCGGCCTGGGCGACATCGAGGCTGCTGCTCTGCTCGGCCTGCTTGAGCAGGCGGGCCAGGGCCAGCGATTGTTGCCAATCGGCCAGCATGCGTTCCGCCAGCTGCCGTTGCTCGACGGCCAGCTGCTGCGCGAAATAAGCCTCGGCAACCGCACCGACCAGGGCGATGTGCACCGCGTCGCGCCCATGTTCGCTCGCCAGGTAGCGCGCCAGCGCCGCATCGGAGAGCGCCCGCACGCGGCCGAAGAGGTCGAGTTCGAAAGCGCTGACCGCGACATTGACTTCGGCCTGCCGGCTCACCGAGCGGGTCGTGCGGCCGCCGCCGTCGGTTGCCAGGGCCCGCTCGCGCGTCTGCGTCGCGGCCAGGCCGACGGCGGGCAACAGTCCGGCGCGCTGGACGTTCGCCATTTCCTTTGCCGCCTGGACGTTGAGCGTGGCCAGACGAAGATCGCGATTGCGCTGCAGGGCCAGCTCGATCAGCCGTTGCAGACGCGGATCGCCGAACATCACGCGCCAGCCGAGCTGGCTGGCCGGCACGGCCGACGCGGCAGGCTTCGTCGTCAGCGGGAAACTCGCCGGCACGGGCGGCGGCGGCAGTTCCAGCAAGGGTGTCAGCGAGCAGGCGGCGAGACCGCCGATCAGGGACAGGCTCAGGAGCAGGCGGATCATTGGTTTTCCCCGGTCGGCGCGATGACGCCGCGTTGCGCGCGCCATGCGGCAATGCGCTCCAGCGTGCCGATGACGAAGACGAAAAATGCCGGGACGAAAAACACCGCCAGCAAGGTACCGCTGAGCATGCCGCCGAACACGCCGGTACCGATGGCATGCTGGGATTCCGCGCTGGCGCCTCTGGCCAGCATCAGCGGCAGGACGCCGAGGGTGAACGCCAGCGAGGTCATCAGGATCGGACGCAGGCGCAGACGCGCCGCCGTCACTGCGGCGTCGACCAGCGTTCGCCCCTCGGCGTGCAACTGGCGGGCGAACTCGACGATGAGAATGGCGTTCTTCGCCGACAGGCCGATGATGGTGACCATGCCGACCTTGAAGAACACGTCGTTGGGCATGCCGCGCAGGATTACCGCGAGCACCGCGCCGAGCAGCCCGAGCGGCACCACCAGCAGCACCGACAGCGGAATCGACCAACTCTCGTAGAGCGCCGCCAGGACCAGGAAAACGACCAGCGCCGAAAGTAGCATCAGCAACGGCGCCTGCGCCGCCGACTGGCGCTCCTGCAGCGATTGCCCGGTCCAGGCAACGGCAAAGCCCGGCGGCAACTGCGCCGCCAGACGCTCCATCTCGTCCATCGCGGCGCCGCTGGAAACCCCGGGTGCCGCGCTCCCGGCGATACGTACCGCCGGAAACCCCTGAAAGCGCATCATCTGCTGCGGCGACTCGGTCCACTCAGCCCTCACCACCTCGCGCAGCGCGACCATGCCGCCGCCGGCGTTGCGCACGCGCAGGGCGAGCACATCGTCGAGCTGCATGCGCGCTGGCGCGTCGGCCTGGAGAATGACCTGCTGCATGCGCCCGGCGTTGGGAAAATCATTGACGTACAGCGACCCCATGGCCGCCGACAGCGTATTGCTCACGGCGGCGAAGGAAAGCCCCATGGCCTCGGCCTTCTGGCGGTCGATCTGCAGGCGGATGCTGGCGCCGGGCGGCAAGCCGTCGGGATAGACGTCGCTGACCGCCGTGCTCTTGGCGGCGAGCGCCAGCAGGCGGGCCTGCGCGGCCAGCAGCGCCGCCTCGCCCCGATTGGCCCGATCCTGCAGATAGAAGGTGAAACCGGAGGAAGTACCCAACTCGTCGATGGCCGGCGGCATCAGGCTCATCACCGAGCCTTCGACATTGTCGGCCATCGCCTGCTGGGCGAGCGCCGCCTCTTCGCTCGCGCTGGCGCCGTTGCGCTGCCCCCAGTCCTTGAGCATGGTGAAGGCCATCGCCGCATTGGGGCCGGAGCCCGAGAAGCTGAAACCCTGCACTACCAGGTTCACGTCCAGCGCCGGGCGCGTCGCGACATGCGCCTCGAAGGCCTTGACCACGTCCAGCGTCCGTTCGCTGGTGGCGCCGGTCGGCAACTGGATCGAGGTCATGAAGTAACCCTGGTCCTCCTCGGGCAGGAAGGACGAAGGCAACAGCCAGAAGGCGCCGGCAAGCAGCGCGCCGATCACCGCAAACACCGCCATCATCCGGCCACTGCGCCCGAGCAGGCGCCTGACCCGCTCGCTGTAGCCGGCGCTGAAATGTTCGAAGGCGCGGTTGAAAGCGCCGAAAAAGCCGCGCTTGTGCTGATGATCGGGGGCGACCGGGCGCAACAGGGTGGCGCATAGCGCCGGCGTCAGGCTCAAGGCGAGCAGCGCCGAGAACAGGATCGACACCGCCATCGCCAGCGCGAACTGCTGGTAGATCACGCCGACCGATCCGCTGGCGAAGGCCATGGGAATGAACACGGCGGTCAGCACCAGGGTGATGCCGATCACCGCGCCGGTGATCTCCCGCATCGCCTGCACCGTCGCTTCGCGCGGCGAGAGTCCGTGGCTGGCCATCAGCCGTTCGACGTTCTCAACCACGACGATGGCATCGTCGACGATGATGCCGATGGCCAGCACCATGCCGAACATGGTCAGGGAATTGATCGAAAACCCGGCCACCAGCATCAGCGCAAAGGTCCCGAGCAGTGCGATCGGCGCAACGATGGCCGGAATCAGCGTGTAACGCAGGTTCTGCAGGAGCAGGTACATCACCAGGAAAACCAGCAGCATGGCTTCCAACAACGTGTAGATGACCTTCTCGATTGACAGCTTGACGAAGGGCGCGGTATCGAACGGCACCGAGTAGGCCATGCCCGCCGGCAGGTTCGCCGCCAGTTCCGCCAGGCGTGCACGCACGGCAGCGGCGGTGCGTACCGCGTTGCCGCCCGGCGCCAGCTGGATGGCGGCACTGGTCGCCGGCACCCCGTTCTCGCGGTTGGCAAAGGCGTAGGACTGGGCGCCCAGTTCGACCCGCGCCACGTCGCCGAGCAGCACTTTCGAACCGTCGGCCCCGGCACGGAGGACGATGGCGGCGAAATGCGCCGGCGTCGTCAGTTGCCCTTGGACGGTCAACGGCACGGTCAGGCGCTGTCCCGGCAAGGTCGGCTCGTCGCCGATCCGGCCCGGAGCTATCTGCACGTTCTGCTGCTCGATGGCCTGCGCCAGGTCGTTCATCGTCAGGCTGTAGGCGGTGAGCTTGTCCGGATCGACCCAGATCCGCATGGCTTGCTCGGCGCCGAACAGTTGCACGCGTCCGACCCCTTCGATACGACGCAGTTCCTGGACGACGTTGCGCGCCAGGTAGTCGTTCAGCGCAACTTCGTCGAACTGGCCGCTCGGCGAAGTCATGCCGACCATCATCAGGAAGCCGGACGCCGCCGACTCCACCTGCAGGCCGTTCTGCCTGACCGCCTGCGGCAGTCGCGGCTCGACCGACTTGATGCGGTTCTGCACGTCCACCTGGGCCAGTTCCGGATCGGTGCCCGGCTTGAAGGTGGCGGTAATCTGCGCACTGCCCGAGGTATCGACCGAGGATTCGAAGTACAGCAGGTTCTTGACCCCCGACAGCTCGCGTTCGACCAGGGTCACCACCGAGTCGTTGAGCGTCTGCGGCGTGGCGCCCGGATAACTGGCGTAAAGGCTGACCGATGGCGGCGCCACCGAGGGGTAGCGGGCAATCGGCAGTTGCGGGATGGCGATCACGCCAGCGAGCACGATGAACAGGGCGATCACCCAGGCGAACACCGGGCGCTTGATGAAAAACTGCGGCATGGCGGGCGCTCCTGACTCAGCGACCGACGGCAGCGGGCTGCCAGGCGCGGGTGACGACCGGCGCATCCGGACTGAGGCGTTCGATCCCTTCGATCACCACCTGCTGCCCGACGCTGAGCCCGGAGACGACGCGATAGCGGCGCCCGACCAGTTCGCCCAGCTCGATCGCCCGCTGCTGCGCAAGGCCGTGCATATCGACCACCCAGACACTGGCCTGGCTTCCCCGCCGAAGCACCGCCTGCTGCGGCACGCTCAACGCCGCCGGATAATGTGCGCGCCCGATGCGGGCCCGGACAAACATGCCGGGCAGCAAGCGACGCTGCGGGTTGTCGACGAGGACCCGCAGCAGCACGTCGCCGGTACCGGCATCCACTTCGATCCCGGAAAACAGGATGCGCCCGCTCAGCCCCATGGGCTTTCCCTCGCCGTCCAGGATGTCCACGGCCAGTGCCGACGCCGTCGGCTCGGCCTGGCGGCGCAGGGATTCCAGCGCCGCCGCCGACTGGCGCACGTCGACATAGACCTGGTCGATCTGCTGAATCCTCGCCATTGGCGAACTGTCGCCCGGCGCCACCAGGGCACCTTCGCTGACCAGAGCCTGATCGACCCGTCCGGAGATTGGTGCCTCGACGCTGGCAAACTTCAAGTCCAGACGTCGGCGCGCCAGCGCTGCCTTGGCCTGGGCCAATTCGGCAGCCGCCTGGTCGCGCAGCGCTACCGCGTCGTCGTAAGCCTGGCGGCTGACCGCCTCGGCCCGCATCAGCGGGGCCATCCGGTCAACCTGGATTGCGGCCCGCGTATGCGCCGCCTCGCTCCGCTGCAAGGCGGCGGCGGCACTCTCGGCTTCGGCCGCGAACGGCGCCGGATCGATCTGGAACAACACGCTACCGGCCTTGACTTCGCTACCTTGCTCGAAGCGGCGGTGCTGCACGATGCCGCCGACCTGGGCGCGCACCTCGGCGCTGCGCAAAGCCGCCACGCGCCCCGGCAGATCCTCGCTGACGGTCAATGCCTGTGCTTCGAGGGTCATCACTGAAACCTGAAGCGGCGCGGCGGGCGCTTTGTCTTCCGCCGTCGGGCCGCAAGCGGCCACCCCGAGCAGGAGCACCCCGGCAAACAGGATGCGCGCAAAACCTTTTATGGAACTCATGCCAAACCTGACCTCGTCAATTGCCTTTTGCCGCCCGAAGGCGCGAGAAATACGACCGGAGGGCGAGTCTGGCGCACAGTTGTCGAGGCGGTTTCGAGGCTTTTTGGAGAAAGCATGGAGGCGGCGATAAGATTCGCCCATGCCCGAATCAAGCCCAACCGCCGCTCGCCCGCCTGCCGCCCCGGCCCAGGCGCTCGTCCTGATTGCCGAGGACGAACCCGAGATCGCCGAAATCCTCAGCGCCTACCTGCAACGCAGCGGGCTGCGCACCCGGCACGCGAGCGATGGCCAGCAGGCCCTGACTATGCACCGGGCGCTCAAGCCCGATTTGCTGCTGCTCGACGTGCAGATGCCGCAGCTCGACGGCTGGAAGGTGCTCAGCGAAATCCGCACCCGTGGCGATACGCCGGTGATCATGCTGACCGCGCTCGACCAGGACATCGACAAGCTGATGGGGCTGCGCCTGGGCGCCGACGACTACGTGGTCAAACCGTTCAACCCGGCCGAAGTGGTGGCGCGGGTCGAGGCAGTACTGCGCCGCACCCGCGCGGCGCCTGCCGCCGCGACGCCAATCCTGCGGGCCGGCCCGTTCCAAATTGATCCCGACAGCCACGAAGCCAGCGTCTACCGCGACGGCCGGCAACAGACGCTGGATCTCACGCTGACCGAGTTCAAGCTGCTCGCCTGCCTGATGCGCGCGCCCAAACGCGTGTTCAGCCGCAGCGAACTACTGGCCAACTGCCTGCCCGAAGGCGACACCCAGGAGCGCACCGTCGACAGCCACGTCAGCAAGCTGCGCAAGAAACTGGAGGCGCTGGGCATCGAAGGCGTCCCGACCAGCGTCTGGGGCGTCGGCTATCGCTTCGGCGGCGACGCATGACCCCCTCGCACAGCCTGCGCCGGCAGATCATCCAGTCCTTCGTGGTGATGGCGCTGGGCATCATCCTGATCTCGGTCTTCGGGTCCTACGCCTTCTATGCGCTGGCCCTGGCCTATCTGCCGGGCAGCATTTCCGACACCTGGATACCGTCGCAGGTCGAAACGGTGTGGATCGTCTGCACCGTCGCCGCCGCGCTGGCGATGGCGGTGTTCGCCGCGATCCGTCTGTCGCGGCGCATCCTGACGCCGCTCAACTCGGTCGCCCACAGCCTGCGTGAAGTCGCGCAGGGCAAGCTGGACGCCCGCGCTGTCATGGATGCGCAAGCCCAGGGCGAAACCGCGCAACTGGTCCGCGACTTCAACACCATGGCCGAACGGCTGCAAGGCATGAGCAGCGAACGCGAATTCTGGAACGCCGCCATCGCCCACGAATTGCGCACGCCGGTCACCATCCTGCGCGGCCGCCTGCAGGGGCTGGTCGACGGCGTCTTCTCGCCGAGCAGCCAGTTGTTCGACGGTTTGTTGCGTCAGGTCGAAGGCCTCAACCGCCTGATCGAGGATCTGCGCGTCCTCAGCCTCAAGGAAAGCGGCCACCTCGAACTGCAGCGCGGCCGGCACCCGCTGGCCGAAGAGCTGGACAGCGTGCTGCAGGTCTTCTCGCCCCGCCTCAGCGCCCTGGGATTCACGCTGCACCAGGCAATCGACGCCAAGCAGCAGGTCGACTGCGACCCGGTGCGCATCTGTCAGGCGCTGATGGCCCTGCTGGAGAACGCTTTGCAGCACGCCACTCCCGGCCTGCTGAGCGTGCGGCTCGACCACTCGGAAGGGCTCTGCCGGCTGAGCGTCGAAGACCAGGGGCCGGGCCTGCCGGCCGAGATCGCCGCCAGCGTCTTCGAGGCGTTCCGGCGCGGCGATCCCTCGCGTTCGAACAAGACGGGCGGCAGCGGCCTCGGCCTGGCAGTGGTCAAGGCCATCGCCGAGGCGCATGGCGGCCAGGCGTACTGCCAGACCTCGGATCAGGGCGGCAGCATCTTCGTGATCACCTGGCCGGGGTAGAACCCAACCGCTGGAGGAAATCCCCGGGTTTTGCGAAGTCGCTGGTGGCTGGCCACAAAATCGGGGGCGTTTGACTGACTCGAATCGACCCTAAACGGTAGTCGCCTGCCTGAGAAAGCGGACGTTACTCGGGGAATGTGAGCGTGACCCCTTTAGCTCTCTCAGAGAACGATTCGTCACTTCATCACTTTTTCAAGTCGGAAGAAGTAATCACCGCCAATCATTTCTTCTGAGGCTCCTGGATCTTTGTGGTGAGGGTTGTAGAACTCCACTGCGGAGAAACCGCAACGATTAATGTAAAAGTGAATATTCCTCTTCTCGAAATATGGCGTAACTGTTTCCCATACCCTTGTACCAACGTGGAGCTTCTCCACTTGTTCCCATATTTTCTGGGTATCCGGAATGTAGTGTGGAAAGCATCAGGGACCGCGAAGGCCCCTGATGTTGAAACTTAGGCGTAGTCTCCCGCTTCTAGCTTTCTCACCAATGTTGGAATGTAGGGCCCGTACTCGATAACGGTTTCCTCTGCTTCCATGTCGAAGAGGTGGTCGTAACTCGGAACCACTCTCCCCATACCCACAGACGGTGCAGAAGGAGCGAGCTTCCTTGGTTTCTTGCGAATCGTGGTTCGCGTGTCAGCCCGGGCTTCATCATCGAACAGCAGACGAGCGCGGATGACGTCGAAGCTATAACCTCTGCCCATGCGATTCATCCCCTTCGCCAAGTTGTTGATTGACTCAGTATAGGCGTTGGAAACAGGGCAGTCATAGTGGTTGAAGATTTCAGTCCACCAGCTACGCAGCGCTCCTCGCACCTCTCTAAAGGCGCCGGCCACATTACCTGGAATGGACGCCTCCCATTCTTCGGCCGCCCGCATGGCATCAGCCTTGGAACTATGGCGGTAGATGTCGTGGAATCGCTCCTTGACTTCGTAAGCAGCCCCTAAGGCTGGGTATTGCTCTGACCAGGCTGCAAGCTTCTCCAGCCCCTTCTCATCAAGGTTGTGTTTCCGAGAAAGCAGCACGAACCTGTCATCTTTAAGTTTCAGTCGCGCCTTGGTTTCCAACTCCTTACGGATTGCCTTGCGGACTCGTTCAATGCTGTCATTGGCCATCCGGACCACATGGAAGCGGTCGGCCACAATCATTCTGCCGGGGAACTGGTCTTGTGCTACCTGACGGTAGACGTTCCAGAGGTCCATCGTCAGCACCTTGACCTTTTCCTTGGATGGCATGGTCTTGAAGTAGGTGATTAGGTCAGCCTTGTTCCTGGTTGGCAGCATGTCGAACAGCGCCAGCTTTTCGACATTCGTGAGCATGCAACGATACTGACCAATGATTTTCAGTTCGTCGATACCCAATACCTCCGGTGCTTCAAAGACCACGGTTTCCTTCAAGTTGGAAACGTAGTCGTCGAAGATATGGCGGATGGTCTTGTCGTCAACGCCAACCTCTCGTGAGAGCTCTGCGAATGTTTTGCGTAGGCAGTGGCGCTCGATGTGCTGAACCAGGCGAGTAGTTGCCAGCCGCTTGCTGTCCATGACCGCTAAAGGCTCGAAGAGCGTTTTCCCGCACGACTTGCAGCGGTAGCGCTTGCGGTCAAGCTCAATCAGAACGCGCTTGCCGTGCATTGGCGTATCGAGATAGGTCTGCCTCTGGCTGCCGTGGCGATAAAGGCTCTCACCACAGGCAGGGCAAGCGGTAGGCAAGATGCCGCCTTCCGCTTCCACCTCGTAATGGTTGCCGCAGTCCTGAACATGCAATGTTCGCAGATGCGGTAGCAGATTCAGGAAATCAACCATGATTACTGCAACTGCGAACTGTAGGGCAAAGTTTTGATGTACTGCTCCATGAAGACCCAATCTGGCATACCGGCAGCCGTAACAGGCAGTTTGATGATTGAATCCCGCATACGCTCCAGGTGCCATTTCCTACCGTAATTGAAGCGGTATTTCTCAAGGCGAATCAGGGTGCAAATGAATAGCGCCGTTTCCGGTGTCAGCTTGAATCCCTTTGGGTAAAGCACGTTGACATCATCGGTCGCCCAATATGGCTCGGGCTGGTAAAAGGCTTCCGCAACAGAACCGTTATAGCTGACGCTGATAGTGCCTCCCTCGTGAATTGGCGTCTGCCCAATTCGTGCAGTGACTCCATTCCCGGTATCCGACGCGCCGACATAAGGAAGAGTCCCCGGCAGCATATTAGCTTTGGTTAGCCGCTGTCCTTTACGGATGTCGAAGAGTTTGCTCAGTACGAAGGGCTCCCAGCTGGAGACATCGGGTAACGCAATGAACTTCTTGCTAGCAGGCAACTCAGCTCCCTTGTAGCAATCAGGGTCAGTGGCGCCAACCCACTCAGGCATGTCTTCAGGCTCAGGAAGGTTAAGGTCTTTAAGTGTGCGATTGGCTTGACGGCCAAAACCAAATCGGAATCTATTCGCCGTTATGCACGTAACCCACCAAAGCTTTTCCTGCTCTGTCATCGGCTGCTTGGGAGTCAACACCATGATGTGGAATCCGCTGTAAAACGGGAATGGCTGTAGGAAGGCAACGCCGGCACCACCTTGCCCGTTGAGAGCCACCGTAATCGAACCTGCCGGCGATGGCGGTAGCCCATGGATTGGGCTTACGCGCGCAGTTACGCCATTGTTTCTTGCTGCACGCCCGACGAAATTGACTGCATCTGCGGCAGTGGATTGCTCCAGTCGGTTTAGCTCAAGGCTATGACCATAATCGAGAGTAAAAAGGTCGTTAATCTTGGGCATCCGCGGCATCCTCTTGCTCTTGGGTGCTCTCCTGCCCGAAGAGCTTGAATAACGCATAGCTCTGCACGACCTTTTCGAAGGCGGATTGGGTTAGCACCGAGTAATCGGTATCCATGTACGCTTCAGCACACCACTCGTCTGTTGCCGTTACAGCTTGCATGACGCTTTCTCCTGCATGCACTTCCCTGTTGCGGTACATCTCCACCCAACGGTCTCGAATAGCAGGCCATACGTTATTCTGGTCAATGCGCCCCTTGTGTTTTGTTTTTACGAACCCGTCATCTCGCCAGTAGCCAAACCAGGTCTTTTTGGCTGACTTAGCATGTGGCTTGCCAGCAATCCAAACCATGATGCAGGTGACGGTGCCGACCGGGTAAAACAGTTCCTGCGGCATCGACATCACCGCGTCCAATGTATGATGTTTCATCAATTCATCGCGTACCGAATTGGAGGCAATCGCGCAGGACATTGGCACAATCGCAATTCCCATTGCGCCAGGCTCCAAGCAATCAAGCATGTGCTTAACGAAATAGAGTTCGTGGTAGCCAGCATCGCTCTTGGCTTGGGCATAAGGTGGATTGAGCATCCCAACATTGGGCTTTAGCTTTTTAACCGCTGCGGTTACCGCGTCATCGAAGCAACTAGCCTGATGCAGGTTCGCTTTTCCATCACCACGTAAAATCATGTTACTGGCGGCCAGCGCGAACATCTTTGGATTGTTCTCGATGCCAATAAGACGATTCTTCTTGATGTCTGTCCGCTCCTCCTCTGAGACCGCCTTCTTGAGCATGTGCTGCATGGCGGAGATAAGGAAGCCACCCGTCCCCGCGCAGATGTCGAGAACCTTGGACTCTGGCCCGACATTCGCAATCAACGAGAACAGCTCGGCAACATGGCGGGGGGTCAGGACAATGCCAAGTGCTTTCTTGTCACCGGCAGTGTATTTCAGGAACTCACCATAGAACTGGCCCACTACATCGAAGTCGTGATAGACGTTGATGTAGGGCCAGACGTTATCGCAGATGCGGCTGATGATTTCCTTGAACACGCCATCAGGATACTCTTTAGCAGTCTTGCTATCCGGCTTGCCAAGATTGGGATGCACGGCAATCGTAGAATACGGTTGCAGCATAGTGTCCTTCTTGGCCTGAGGAATGTCGGCCTTATCGAGCTCCTTCTTGATTGCGCCAAGCCAAGCTTCCTGCACGTCTTCGGCAGGCAGTGCGCCAAAGGTCTTCATGAATGGTGCATTCATCAAGGCAATCAGGGTGCCACTGACAAGAAGGGGTTTGTCTTCTTCAGAGATTTTGGCCTTCGTCCAAATCAGCTCATGGAGTTCCTTGGAGAACGCCAGCAGGTCGGAGTGGCGCTTCTTTGCGACGTCGGGGTCGAACGACGCCAGCCGGTAGTAGTCGTCGTAGGAGAGGATGTCGGTAACTGGAACGCCACTTTCGTTAGCAAGTTCCTTGGCTTCCGTACTTCCAGCAGGAATCAGGAAATTGGACACCTTCATGGCACTGGCTGTAGCTCCGCTGACGGCCACGGCCAGAACGGTGTAGTGCTTGGCAAGGTGCTTGGCGTAGTGCAGCGCACCGTCCACAGCATATTCAACTGGCTTGTCGCGTGCAGGGCTCTCGTGTTTCTTCACGTCTGGCTTGCATTCGAACACAATCAGAAATGCTGTGTCCTTGCGGTTCGAGATGATGAATTCAGGATAGCCGGCGTTGCCCTTAGCGTTCTTGCTTGCCTTGGACAGCAAGGTCTTCACCTTGGCAATCTCAGACTTCTGTTCTTCGACAGTGATTCCGTTGTCCGGTTGGTTGTAGCCCAAGGCACGCAGCTTGTCGCGTACCAAGGCCTCTGTTTTGCGTTCGTTCGCCATTCAACACTCCATTCCGATTTTGAAAATGATGGTAGCGTACGACGTTTCAACAGTCAATTCCGAAGTACGCCTAGAGTATAGGCGCCTCGCAAATGTCGTTCAACAGTGGATTCCGGATACCCTATTTTCTTGCCGATTCCACGAGATTGAATCCCGTGTTTCACGTACAGAAAGTCCAAATGATTGTGTTGCGTGAAATTGTCGATGACAACAATTACGCCACCGACGATCTGCCCATCCTCTATGGCTTTGTAGGCAACAGAACCCTTGGCATTGAGTGATGCGTCAATATCCTCTTCTGGTAACACTTGCACATCCAAGTCCGAAAACTCCGATGCAGCGCCCATCTGAAATGCGGCCTGCATATCCCGCTTGAACAACGGAATATCCTCAGGCTTTAGGGGGGAAAGTTCAAAGCTCACCTACACTCCTCCAGAGTTCAATTTGCTGAACAGCAGTATGTCCTCATGGTTGTTTCAACGTGAAGGGCACCATGCCAATTTCAGGACCTTCTCCGCTGTCTTTTAGCTCTATTCCGATTGCAGTGCCGAAGCTCCCTGCGGCCGCTTTGCGGCAGCAGGCATGAACAGTGCGCTTCTGGCCGAATACTGTCTCTCGCCACCTGTCCAAAGCGTCGATATCGCCGGCTCAGACGAAATGGGATTGCGTGCTCACCTCAGCCGCGATTCCGCGGATTTCACGGCCTACCGCTAAATCCGGGCATTTTTCAGCCGGCTAGCGCCCGTTCCAGCAGCACCGCCACATGCAGCGCGTCGCGCCCGCTGCCGTCCTTAATCTGGTGCCGGCAGGAGAAGCCGTCGGCGACGATCAGCGTTTCCGCAGCGGCTTCGCGCACCGCCGGCAGCAGCGCGAGTTCGGCCATCTGTACCGAGGCGTCGTGGTGTTCGGCTTCCAGGCCGAAGCTGCCGGACATGCCGCAGCAACTGGCGTCGATGATCTCGAACTCGAATTCCGGAATCCAGCCGAGCACCTTCCTGACCGACTTCATCGCACCAAAAGCCTTCTGGTGGCAGTGCCCATGCACCAGCGCGCGGCCGCCGGGAATCGGCTTGAGGGCGAGCTTCAACCCCTTGTTGCCTTCGCGCATCAGGAATTCCTCGAACAGGAAGGCCTGTTTCGAGAGCTGGCCGACGTCGGGGCCGAGGCCGAGGCTGTAGAACTCGTCGCGCAGCGCCAGCAGGCAGGAGGGTTCGAGACCGACGATGGGCGTGCCGGCGGCGAGCGCCGGGGCGAGCGCGGCCATCACCCGGCGCGCTTCGACCCTGGCTTCCTCGACCATGCCTTGCGACAGGTAGGTCCGCCCACAACACAGCGGGCGTTCCGGCTCGGCGTCGGTTTTTGCCGGTTCGAGCACGTCGACCGCATAACCGCCGGCGCGCAGCACCTTGAGCGCGGCGGCGGCGATTTCCGGCGTGTAGTAATGGGTGAAGGTATCGACAAAGAGCACGACCTTGCCGCGCTCGCCGGTTGCCGGCGCCGCGTCGGCCTTGAAACCGGCGGCGACGATTTCCGGGATCGGCCGGCGGGCCGAGATGCCGAGCCGCCGTTCGGCCAGCCGGGCGAGCCAGGGCGAGGCGTTGCGCCAGCGCACCAGCGGTACGAGCAACGACCGCCAGCCGTGCAACCAGCGCGGCAGCGCGCCGAACAGGCGGGCGCGGCGCGTGACGCCCAGGCGCTCGTTCTTCTGCGCCAGGTATTCGGTCTTGATCAGCGTCATGTCGACCGCGCTCGGGCATTCCTTCTTGCAGCCCTTGCACGACACGCAGAGATCCATCGCCGCCGCGAGGTCGGGATGGGCGAAGGGGTCTTCGCCAAGCTCACCGTTCAAGGCCGCCTTGAACGCCTTGACCCGGGCGCCGGTGGAATGCGCCGGATCGTGCGTGATGCGGAAACTCGGACACATCACGCCCTTGCCGTCGCGCTGGCACTGGTGGTTGTTCATGCACACGGCAACCGCCTTGGCGTAGTTGCCGCCGGTGGCAGGAATGCCGGCATAGGCGTCGCCGACGCCGTAGGTGTCGTAGGCCGACCAGTCGAGATGGGTTTTCATGCGTCTTTCGCAAGCAAGACCGAAGCCAAAAAAACAAATTTTTGTTTTCAATGGCTTACAAAAAAACCCTGTGTCGCAATTGCGACAAACTTGCGGTCAGGCGGTCTGCCTGACCGTCTCTTTTAGGACGGTGTGCAAAATGGCCCGGAGGCAGCGCGATTCACCGGCCATCGTCGCCGACAACTCGGGGCGCGCCAGGGCAATACGAGCGTTTTCGGCCTCGACCTCGCCATACAGCGCTTCAGCCGCCAGGAGAGCGCGGCTGCGCAGATTTTCCAGCAGACGCTCGGCTGTCCCTTTAGCAAGGTTCAACGACGCACCGGCTGCCAGCAACAGGCTGCGCGTGACGTCCGAAAAATGCCGCACGCCCAGGATCGGCCATGCCAGCGTGCTTGCTTCCGGCCAGGCATTTTTGCCGAAGGCGGGTGTGTCGTACGTGGCGACGCTGAGCAGGTCGTAAAACGGCGCCAATTGAACGCCTTCATGCGAAACCAGGAAGCTCAGGTTCTTCAGGTGGGCGTCGCTATTGCCGACGAGCACATTGAAGACCAGCCAGCCAAACAACCGGGCCCGCGCCACCGCAGGGCTACGGCAGGCATTGGCCAGGGCAGCGAGATTTTCCATGCTGCCCTGGCTGTACTTGAAACTGCGATCCAGCCCGAGTAGCTGGCAAGCATCGATCGCATGCCGGCGTTGCCAGCCCTGGCGCTCGGGAATCCGGTCAAAGCGATCGATCAGGTAGACGGGTGACGGGACGTAGCGCCGATGCACGTCGGGCACATCCAGCCCCAGCCGCTTTGCCAGGCGCATCGTGAACCATTCATTGATCGCGGAATGCGGGTAGTCCTCATCCGGGTGATCCGGCTTCAGGATATGGGTGGATAATGCCGCGCCAGCCGGCTCGAACAGCGCGCCATCCTGCAGGACAACCGCCAGCTTGTGCTGCGCGCCCGCCAGCGACATGCGTTTGCTGGCCGCCTGGGTCAGCGGCACCCTGGGCAACTGGCGTATGCGTTCCGCCAGGATGGCGTCCGGTAATGGCCGCAGGGACTCGGCGATTTGCGGCGTCGCGTCCGGCGGCAGCAAGGTCAGGGAGCCGGCTGACTCCGCGCCGTAGCAGGCCAGCAAACCGAAGGCATCCGCCACATCCAGTCCGGCATCGCCGGCCAGCAGAACGCGTTGCCCCTCTTCCGGCAGCAGATTATCGAAGTACCACTGCACGGGGCGCCGGCTCGCGCCATCCAGCAAGGGTTCCGCCGTCAGGGGAAGCTGTGGGCTGAGCGCGAAGCGCCTCGGGTGCTCCAGCCAGTCGGCTGCATATTGAAAACTCCACAGGCCAGCCACTTCCTGCAAACGACCAAGCTCGATCTGGTTGATCGAAGCGCGCAAGAAGCGGCCATTCATCGCTTGTCCTGGCGATTCGCCGGTTCGTTCAGATAGGCAGCCACGCTCTCCGGAACATCCACCAGGACGCGGACGCCCAAACCCTCAAGCACCTGAAAGAGCTTGCCCCATTGAACGGATTCGCCGCCGCGTTCGATCTTGCCGAGGAAATTCTCGCTCACGCCGATGCTGCCTGCGGCGTCGTCCTGGCGGATCTTCTGGACCTTGCGGCTGGCGCGCACCACCTTGCCGATGGATGCTGCATTGTCGATAGCGATCTTCATGAACAATCCTCACGTTTGCAAGGATTTTCCGCCAAGAAGGCGGGTTTTGCAACAAATCCTCTTGATCGTGCGGATTTAGTATTTTTCGGTGTTGATTGCCAGAAAATCCTCTCGAACATGAGGATTTTTACATCAGCTTCGACAGGCAAGCGCCATCCCTGCGAAAATCACAGCCATGACTCCCGCCGCCCCCAAAACGCCGCCGGCCGCGCGTAAGCCGCCGCGCTTTCACCGCTCGCCCGCGCTGCCTTTCGTCGAAGCGCGCAGCGCCGCCGACTCGGAAGCCTGCTACCGGCCGCACGCCCACGCCGAATGGTCGGTTGGCGCGGTCGACGCCGGCCACAGCCGGTTTTCCACCGGCGGCGCCAGCTACCGGCTGGCGCCCGGCGACCTGGTCCTCATCCCGCCCGGCCAGGTACACGCCTGCAACCCGGAAGACCGCGCCGCCTGGGGCTACCGCATGCTCTACCTCGACGCCGCCTGGATGGACGATTTTCTGGCCACGCAAGCCGCTGGCGCCGCCTTCGCCAAACGCCCCTGGCAACTTGCCCGCGACCCGCTCGCCTACGAGCGCTTCGGCCAGGTTTTCGCCGCCTGCCACGACAGCCCCGACCCGGCCCCCTTCGCCGCCACCCTCGGCCAACTGCTTGCCACGCCGGGCGAAGCGATGCCCGTCGCCCCGCCGGCGGCGGACCTGCCGCCGGCCATCGCCACCGTCCGCGACTGGCTAGACGCGCATTGCGACGCCGCCCTGCCGCTGGCCGAACTCGCCGCCCGCGCCGGCCTCAGCCCCTATCAGCTGATCCGCCGTTTCGTCCGCCACACCGGCATGACGCCGCACGCCTACCAGCTCGACCGCCGCATCCAGCGCGCCCGTCGCCTGCTCGCCGCCGGCACGCCGATCTGCGATACAGCACTGGCCACCGGCTTTGCCGACCAGAGCCACTTCCATCGCAGCTTCCGCGAACGCGTCGCCGCCACCCCGGGGCAATACGCCGGCCCGCGCTGAGGCGCGCAATTTCCTCCAAGACCGGCCAGCGCCGGCTGGCGATACTCCGCCCATTTGCGGAAGCCGCCATGTCCTTCGACTTCACCCAGTTCGGCCTCGTCGCCAGCGCCCATTTCGTCGCCCTGCTCAGCCCCGGGCCGGATTTCTTCCTGATCATGCGCACGCGCATCGTCCACGGCCTGCGCCCGGCCATCGCCACCAGCCTCGGCATCGCGCTGGCCAACGCCGCCTACATCGCCCTGGCGCTCACCGGCGTCTCGCTGCTCGCCCGCTGGCCGCTGCTCTTCGCCGCGCTCAAATGGGCCGGCTGCCTCTACCTGGTCTGGCTGGGCGCGCTTTTCCTGCGCAGCAGCGGCCATCTGGCGCTGGCCGACGCAAGCCCGGCGGCACCGGCCAGGCCGCACGAAAAACTGGCGCCGCATCTGCTGCAAGGCTTCCTCTCCGGCATCCTCAACCCGAAGAACTCGCTGTTCTACGCCCTGCTCTTCGGCGCCCTCGTCGCCCCCGCCACGCCGGTTGGCGAACAGACGCTCTACGGACTATGGATGGCCGGCATCGTCTTCGCCTGGGACGCCCTGATCGCCCGCAGCGTCGGCCACCCCCGCCTGCTCACCTGGTTCCGCCGCCACCTGCGCCACATCGAACGCGGCTCGGGCGTGGTCATGCTGGCGATTGCGGCGGGGATTGCGGTACGGTGAAGTGGAAGGCGAGGCGGGCTTGCCAAGTCTGGACTTCTCGCCATCCCGGCATAGAATGGCAATAACTGACATTCCCCTGGAGCCTGCGATGTCCCTCAACGTATCTTTGCCGCCGGAGCTCGAAAACCGCGTCCGCCAGCATGTGGAATCAGGACTCTACAGCTCGGCCAGCGAAGTGATCCGGGAAGCACTACGCCTGTTTGAAGCCTATCAAAGCGCCCAGTCGGCAAACTTCGTGGCACTCAAAGCTGACATTGCCCAAGGTGTAGCCGATATCGACGCCGATCGCGTGCGTGAAGTGAGCATGTCCAGCATCAAGGAGCGCGGCAGAGCAATCCGCGCAACGGCGAAAACGGTCTGATGGCAAAACTGTTCTACTCCGCGAGCGCCGAAAACGACTTGCTGGAGGCCTGGTTGTACCTTGCCGAAGATAGCGTCACCGCCGCTGATCGCATGCTCGACCAGATAGAAGCAGAAGCCATTCGATTGCTGGATCAGCCGCTCATGGAGCGGGAGCGACGCGAACTCTGGCCAGGCCTGAGAAGCTGGCCGACCTCGACACCATACGTTCTGTTCTACTTTCCTCACGAACACGGGATTGTCGTGGCACGCGTACTGCATCACGCCAGAGACATTGAGGCAATCGCTGACTGGCCTGCGCAATAAGACAACAGACGCAAAGGAAGCTCTCATGGCCGCCAACGAACGACGAACTGACCCTGACTTGGCGGCCGCCAAGCTGGCGAGCGCGCGTCGTCTGGTGGCCAAGCTTGAAGCCGCGCACCGCGCCGGTACGCTGAAGCCCATTAACCTGGAGGCAAAGCCATTCACCATGGCAATCCGGGTCAAAGCTGCCTGACCGGGTACTTTCCCAGAGACGGAGCCTGCGGGCTCCGTTTCTATATCTGCAGAGTCGTTTCGAGAACATATCTACTACCGGCAAGTCGAAGGCTGGCATGAACATCCGCAGCCGCTCGACCTATGGCAATGGCACTCGCCCGTCCGGCGATTGAAATGGCAACCGCAGGCGTTCAGCCCACCGCCGTGCGCCACCTCCTGATCAAGACTCGCCAGAACTACTGGGTGGCAGTTTTCCGGCTCACTACGAGCGTGATCAGTTCGATAGGAAGTGCAACCGCATAACAGTAAAGCACCGAGGCTGATAGTTATCAGCATAGGACAGGACATAAACCCTCCGCCGTCTGCCCGAACAGAGTTTCTATTCCGCAAATATCGCTACCTGCTTTCCCGTTCCTTAGGCAGTTCCAAATATATCCGAATCGGAAGAATTGGGAGCTGATTATGTTTTTTTCATAGCTCACTAATCTCTGATACCGTGGCCTGTACGAAATTCTCGTTTCTCCCCTATTTTTTACTAAATCAGGACATTATTTATATCGCTAGCGATATTTTTTCCAGCTCGGTGGTCGCTACTTGTTTTGGGAAGGGTGAACGTGTATCTCCCATCACCTTGAAAAACCATTTTATAGTGCTTTCCGTCCTCGGAAATATCGAAGCCAAGTTTCAGGAGCGCATTGCGGGTCGGAGCATCCATGTCTCTGTACGTCCGAAATAATGTTTTAATCTCTTCTCCAAGCTTCGCGGCGTTGTCAGATGATTGGTTGGCAGCAATTAGGTCAAGAAGCACATGCTGGCGACGGCTGTTGTCACGCGCTACACGTAATGAATCCCGAAGCGATGCGATAACGATGTCACGAATTTCGTGAGCAAAGAGATCTTGCTCATTGCCTGGAGCTATTAGGCCTGAAATAGAAGCTTCCTCCACGGCGGAAAGTCGGCGTATCTCTGCGTGCAGGCGGGATATCTCCTGCTCCGCTTCGATTAGTTTTCCATCCTTTGCTGCTTGCTCAGCGTCGAAGGCATCGATGTAAGCCTGAAGCTCCGTTGATCCCTGTGACTTGAGCAAATCGTACCGCTTACGGGAAATTATTTCTCGTAAGTGAGCCCATGTACAAGTTGATCGCAGACGGCGATTTGCCAATGCAAGACGAATATCTTTAGCAATTTCGATCTGGATCGCGCGCTGGTTTGGCGAGTCGTTCTCGATAAAATAGGACTTGCGCGCATCACTATCAGGCCAATAGACACCAACAGTGCCACCGAATACATTCCCTGAGTTGGTCAACGTCTTGACTTGATAGGAGAACTGGCGACTGGGCTCAACAATGACATGTGCCATACCAGAAACGTACTGTGCTAGTTCGTTCGGATTCACCAGATGAGAACCATCAAATCCAGCACTGACGTAGATAATCGGAAGTTTGTTCTTGGCCAGCCCTTTCATGAGTGCAGCAGCGATACCAGCCTCGCCCTCGGATAGATTGAATGCTCTGTTAGTTACAGGAATATCCCCATCCATGCCGCCACCAAGCTGATCGAGTGCCTGCCGAATAAAATAAGGCTTCTTAGGAGGAGGCAGGTGAACAGCAATGCTCATCGCCTCACACGAAACTTGAATACTCAAGAGATGTCGGTCTACCGTTTTATGGGCAACGATTGATGTAGTCCACTCAAGTCCTTTTTCAGCACGAACGTACAATAGCCCTCCAATGTCGTAGTCTTGAGCATTCGAGATAGCAATAGTTACTTGCTCACCAGGGCAGCTGATCGTTCTTTCAGCATCAACGGGAAAATCGGCAAGCTCACCTTCTTCGATTTTGGTGTGAGGACTCCCCGAAACCCACTTACAGGCAAGGCGGACAACGTCTATAACGGTTCGATTGGCGTCAATCGGAAATTCAGTAGAAAAGTTTGTTGTCATAACCAGACCAAATAAGCAAGAGCACCAACGAATAATGCATATCCGCCGACGTGGACGAGACTAAAGCAGAGAGATTACAGGAAAAAACTTCGAAAGACCGAAGTGCCGCCTGTGCGCAGTGCAGTAGTTATGAGGATTGTAAGACAGGCCCTTCCGAAGTCAATTTAACGCCATGAAAGGCGCAGAAAGATTAAGCAATTGCTTGCTTTGTAACGACGAGAAATAAGCCGCTGAGCAGGGCCAGAAAGTGCAAGCAAAAACTCGTGCCTCCTCCCAGAATTCTCCTGCGCAAAAATTTTTCGATCACGTGTTTCGTGGCAACCCGCTGTAAGAAATCCGCCCTCCTGC
Source organism: uncultured Dechloromonas sp. (assembly GCA_964523045.1). Taxonomy (GTDB): domain Bacteria; phylum Pseudomonadota; class Gammaproteobacteria; order Burkholderiales; family Rhodocyclaceae; genus Azonexus. The sequence goes on from CAZFXO010000004.1 coordinate 96,185, forward strand.
ACGACCAATCTCCAACTGAAGGAGATGTCATGCTCGAAGCCCTTTCCCCCGCCGTTCTCGGTCTGGCCTTGCTGGCCGGCAGCCTGACCACGCTGTCGCCCTGTGTTTTCCCCGTGTTGCCGCTGGTGGTTGGCGGTGCCGTGCAGCAGAACAAGCTGGCGCCGGTGGCGATGGGCGTCGGGATGGCGCTGTCGTTTGCGCTGATCGGTGTGCTGCTCGGGGCGCTCGGGCCGGCGCTGGGGATTGATGGCGAGCATGTGCGGACTTTCGGCGGCTGGTTGCTGCTGGTTTTCGGCCTGGTCATGCTGGTGCCGGCGCTCAATGCGCGCTTCACCGAATGGATGCTGCCTATCGCCAGCCAGGCGAATGCCGCGTCGGCGCGGTTGAATGGCGGCTCGCTGACTGGTGCCTTCCTGCTCGGCGGGGTGCTCGGGCTGGTCTGGAGTCCCTGTTCCGGGCCGCTGCTCGGTGCCGCGCTGAGTCTGGTGGCGGCGGAAGGCGGGGCGCTGCGCGGCGGCGTGATACTCGGGTTGTTCGGGATCGGCGCGGCGGTGCCACTGGTTGGCGTCGCTTATGCGTCGCGCGCCGGTTTCGGCCGCGTCCGGGGCTGGGTGATGCAGCACATCGGGCGCATCAAGACCTTGTTCGGCGCGTTGCTGCTACTGACCGGCATCGCCATCCTGAGCGGCGCCGACAAGTGGCTGGAAGCACGGATTGTTGAACATCTGCCGGATGCGTGGGTCCGACTCACCACGCTTTTCTGAAATCTTCTGTAAGAAACCCGGCCCCTGCGCCGACGAAGCAACAGGCAGGCTTTCTGCCCTCACCCCACCTCAATGGAGATCATCATGAAAAAGCAAACTCTCGCCTCCCTCGCCATCGGTTCCGCCTTTGCCGCCGTCGCCCTGACCCCGATTGCCCACGCTGCCGACAATCCCTTCGCCGCCAAGCAGTTGAGCGCCGGTTACCAGTTGGCGCAGGCCGACACCAAGGGCAAGGACGGCAAATGCGGCGAAGCCAAGTGCGGCGCCGACAAGAAGGCGGCCGAGAAGAAAGCTGCGGAAAAGGCGGCCGACGGTAAGTGCGGTGCTGACAAGAAGCCGGCCGACAAGGCAGCGGACGGCAAGTGCGGCGCCAACAAGTAAGTTTTCGCCCCCCCCGGGCCGGCGGCGAACGCCGGCCCTTTACGCAAGGACCTCACAGATGCCGCAATCCCTGATTCCCCGCCAACCGGTGCCGGCGCTTGATGTGCCGCTGCTCTCCGGCGCCCGCCTGAGGCTCGCCGCCAACGAGGCGCCGACCTTCACGCTGCTCGTCTTCTACCGTGGCTATCACTGCCCGCTGTGCCGCGCCTACCTGACCGAACTGAACCGCCTCGCCGACGAATTCGCCGCCCGTGGCGTGGTCGTCAAGGTGCTTTCGTCGGATAGCGAAGAACGTGCCCGCCGTACCGCCGAAGAATGGTCGCTCGACAAGCTCGATCTCGGCTACGGCCTGAGCGAAGCCGACGCCCGCGCCTGGGGCCTGTACATTTCCACCGGTCGCGGCCTGACCTCGACCGGCGTCGAGGAACCGGCGCGCTTTTCCGAGCCCGGCGTGTTCCTGATCCGCCCCGATCTCACCCTTTACTGGGCCAACGTCCAGACCATGCCCTTCGCCCGGCCGCACTTCAAGGACATGTTCGGCGCCATCGATTTCGTCGTCGCCAAGGATTACCCGGCGCGCGGAGAAGCCTGATGCACGCCCGCCCGCCGCACGGCGCCGGCCTCGGCTTCCGGCGCGAACTGATCGCCCCGCTGCAGGCCGGTGTGCCAGCGGCGGTCGATTTCTTCGAACTGGCGCCGGAAAACTGGGCCGGCATGGGCGGCCGTTCGGCGCGCCAACTGCGCGCCTTCACCGAGCGCTACCCCTTCGTCTGTCACGGCCTGTCGTTGTCGCTCGGCGGCAGCGGGCCGCTCGACACGGCGCTGCTGCACCGCATCCGCGATTTCATGCGCGAACACGGGATGACGCTGTACACCGAACACCTCTCCTGGTGCGCCGACGACCGCCAGCTCTACGACCTGCTGCCGATCCCGCAGACCGAAGCGGCGGTGCGCTGGACTGCCGAACGCATCCGGCGCGCGCAGGACATCCTCGGCCGGCGGATCGGCATCGAGAACGCCTCGACCTACATCGAACCGCCCGGCGCCGAGATGAACGCCGCCGAGTTCATCGGCGCCGTGGTCGAGGCCGCCGACTGCCTGCTCCACCTCGACGTCAACAACATCTACGTCAACAGCCGCAACTTCGGCTTCGACGCGCACGACTTCCTCGCCGCGCTGCCGCTGGCGCGCACCTGCTACGTCCATGTCGCCGGCCATTACGTCGAGCCGGACGGGCTGATCATCGACACCCACGGCGCGCCGGTGATCGACCCGGTGTGGGCGCTGCTCGCCGACGCCTACGCGCGCATCGGCGGCGAGGTGCCGACCTGCCTCGAACGCGACTTCAATTTTCCCGATCTGGCGGCGTTGACCGCAGAGGTCGACACCATCGCCCGGCTGCAAGCCGCGGCAAAGCAGCGCAAGGCGGCCTGAACATGACATTCCAGACTTTCCAGCACGCCTTCGCCCAACACCTGCGCGACCCGCGCCGCGCCGCCCGCCCGGCTGGCGTGCCGGCGCGCGGCATGGGCGTGTACCGCGAACTGGTCGGCAACAACCTGCAGGGCTTCATCGACAGCGCCTTCCCGGTCTGCCGCGCCATCCTCGGCGAGGCGCGCTGGCTCCGCCTGGGCCGCCGCTTCCGCCGTGACTGGCCGCTGCGCACGCCGTGGTTCCGCGAAATCCCGCGCGAGTTCTTGCACTTCCTGGCGCAGACACCGGGCCTGCGCCTGCCGCGCTGGCTGCCGGAACTGGCGCATTACGAGTGGGTGGAACTGGCCGCCGACATCGCCGACGCGGCTATCCCGCCGTACGATCCGGAGGGCGACCTGCGCCACGGCACGGTCGTCCTCAATCCGGTGCTGTTCAATCTCGCCTACGCCTGGCCGGTGCACCGCATCGGCCCCGACTGGCGGCCGCGCCGGCCGGCGGCAACGCATCTGCTGGTCCATCGCGACGCCGACGACATCGTCCGCTTCAACGAGACCAACCCGGTCACCGCCCGCCTGCTCGCGCTGCTGGCCGCAACACCGCAGAGCGGCGCAACCGCCGCGCGGCAGATCGCCGGCGAACTGCAACACGGCGACCCCGAGCGGCTGATCGATTTCGCCGTCGAACTGCTCGCCGACCTGCGCCGGCAAGGCGTCGTGCTCGGCACACTGTAAGTTTCTGCCACCCCGCTCCGACCAAGGATCAACCGCCTTCGGAGCCTGACCATGTACCACACCCTCACCGCCCTCACCCGTCGTCTGTTCGCCGGCCTCGACCTGATCGGCCTGTGGATCGGCCTGCTGACGCTGCGCCTCGTCCTCGGCTGGGAATACTTCGAAGCCGGGCGGGCCAAGTTACTCGGCGAAAACTGGTTTGCCGACATCCAGGAGCGATTCCCTTTCCCGTTCAACCTCGTGCCGCCCGAACTGAGCTGGCAGATGGCCACCTGGTTCGAGTTGATCGGCGGCATCGCGCTGGTCCTCGGCCTGGCCACGCGCTTCTTCTCGCTGTCGCTGATCATCCTTACCATCGTCGCCATCCTCAGCGTGCACTGGCCGGATAGCTGGCAGACGCTGGGCGACCTGCTGCAAGGCTACGCGCTCACCGACGACGGCCACGGCAACTACAAGCTGCCGGCGATCTTCATCGCCATGCTGCTGCCGCTCCTCCTGCTCGGCCCCGGCCGCCTGTCGCTCGACCACTGGCTGCGCCGCCGCCTCGAACGCAGCGCCTGAAGCATCGCCCATCGAAGCCGGTCAGGGTCGCTGGAATCCGCTTGTTGCATTTATTGAGACGACCGGTCTAAAATTCGGCGCATGGATACCCAAGCGCCCCTTGCCCGCAAACGCGGCCGCCCGCCAAAGCGGCCCGAAGAAAGCTTCGAAACGCGCGAACTGCTGCTGCGCGCCGGGCTGGAGGTGCTTACCGAAAAGGGATTTGCGGCAACTGGGATCGACGAAGTGCTGAAACGGGTCGGCGTGCCGAAGGGCTCCTTCTATCACTATTTCGACAGCAAGGAAGCTTTCGGGGCGGCGTTGATCGAGCGTTACGCGAGCTATTTTGCCCGCAAGCTGGAGCGCCACTTCGGGGACGAATCGATGACGCCGCTCGAGCGCATCACAGCCTTCGTCGACGACGCGCAAGCCGGCATGGCGCGGCACGATTTCCGCCGTGGCTGTCTGATCGGCAATCTCGGTCAGGAGATGGCGGCCTTGCCAGAAAGCTTCCGTGGCCGTCTCAGCGCCGTATTTGACGACTGGGAGCAGCGTCTGGCCCGTTGCCTGGAAGCCGCGCAACGACTCGGCCAGATTCCTGACGCGGTGGATTGCGCGCAGCAAGCCAGCTTTTTCTGGATCGGCTGGGAAGGGGCAGTCTTGCGCGCCAAACTCGAACGCAGCGCCAAAGCGCTCGACATCTTTACGCAAGGATTTTTCGCCGGGCTACAGCGGTCCTGATTTTTTTAACTTTTTATAGACGATCGGTCTAAATCACCAAGGAGACAAACATGTTCAAAGGCATTCTGATCGAGAAGGATGACGCCGGCTATCGCGCCAATCTCAAGGAGATCGACGAAGCACAGTTGCCCGAGGGCGATGTCACCGTCCGCGTCAGTCACTCGACGCTCAACTACAAGGACGGTCTGGCCATTACCGGCAAGGGGCCGGTGGTTCGACGCTTCCCGATGGTGCCGGGGATCGATCTGGTCGGCACCGTTGAATCGAGCACTCACGTCGACTACCAGCCGGGCGACAGCGTGCTGCTCAACGGCTGGGGCGTCGGCGAAGGACACTGGGGCGGGCTGGCCCAGAAGGCGCGGCTCAAGGGCGACTGGCTGGTGCCGCTGCCCAAGCAGTTTTCCCCGCTGCAGGCCATGGCAATCGGCACCGCCGGCTACACCGCCATGCTCTGCGTGCTGGCGCTGGAGCGCCACGGGGTGAAGCCGGAGCACGGCGAAATCGTCGTTTCCGGCGCTGCCGGTGGCGTTGGCAGCGTAGCAATTGCCGTCCTGGCCAAGCTCGGTTATACGGTGGTCGCGGTCAGCGGCCGCAGCGAAGAGGCCGATTACCTGAAACGCCTGGGCGCCAGCGAAGTGCTCAATCGGGCCGATTTCTCGTCGCCGGGCAAGCCGCTGGGCAAGGAGCGCTGGGCCGGTGCGGTCGACGTCGTCGGCAGCCACACTCTGGCCAACATCTGCGCCACCACCAAGTATCGCGGCGTGGTGACGGCATGCGGACTGGCCGGCGGGATGGATTTCCCGGCGACGGTGGCGCCGTTCATCCTGCGCGGCGTGACGCTGGCCGGCATCGACAGCGTGATGTGCCCGCGCCCCGAGCGTCTCGAGGCCTGGCGTCGCCTGGGCACCGACCTCGACATCTCCAAGCTGGCGATGATCGGCACCGAGATTGCGCTGAGCGAGGCGATTCCCCACGCGTTCAAGCTCATCAATGGCGAGATTCGCGGTCGGGTAATCGTGGACGTCAATCGCTGACAAAGCCCCGCCGGCCGCCGCGAGCGGCCGGTCCGGCAAAGGCTGGCAGCAGTGTAAGAATTCACCCCCTGGTTCCGACCAATCATCACCATCCTCAAGCCATCGGAGCCCATCGTGAAAACCATTCGTCTGCTCGCCGCCCTTGCCTTCACCACCCTCGCCGGTTTTGCCCAGGCCCTCGACATCGCCCCCTGGAGCGCGGACGATTTCGCCCGTCAGCAGGCGGCCGGCCAAGCCGTCGCGCTGCACTTCCACGCCGACTGGTGCCCGACCTGCCGCGCCCAGCAACAGGTCTTCAACGGCTGGCGCGGCGACGCCGCCGTGCCCGGCCGCCTGCTCGTCGTCGATTACGACAACGCTCGCGAACTGCGCCGCCAGTTCGGCGTGCGCACGCAATCGACGCTGATCGTCTTCAAGGGCAGCAAGGAAGTCGCGCGCCTGGCCGGCGAGACCGACCCGGCCCGCCTGCGCGCCGCACTGGAAGCCGCGCGTTGAGCTACCATGGCGGCATCCCTGCCCGTGCCATGGAGGCCGCCATCGACCCGTCTGCCGTCATCGACAACGCCTTCGTCGAACAGGTCCGCCACGACATGCTGGCCTTCGCCCAGCTTCAGTTGCGTGACGCCGCGCTCGCCGAAGATGCCGTCCAGGAAGCCCTGACCGCCGCGCTCACCGGCGGCCGCGACTTCGCCGGGCGCTCGGCGCTGAAGACCTGGGTCTTCGGCATCCTGCGCCACAAGATCGTCGACCTGATCCGCCAGCAATCCCGGACGACGCCGATCTCCGCCTTCGGTGACGACGAGGACAGCCTCGATCAGGCCTTCGACACCCTGTTCAAGGAAAACGCCCACTGGCACCCGGCGCACCGCCCGGCCGCCTGGGGCGACCCGGAAGCCTCGCTGCGCGACAAGCACTTCTGGGCCGTCTTCGACGCCTGCCTGACCCACCTGCCGAAGAACACCGCCCGCGTCTTCATGATGCGCGAATTCCTCGACCTCGATACCGGCGAAGTCTGCGCCGCCGCCGGCATCAGCACCAGCAACTGCCACGTCATCCTGCACCGCGCCCGCAGCGCCCTGCGCGGCTGCCTGGAAAAAGGCTGGTTCCTCGCCGGAGAACGCCCATGCTGAACTGCAAGGACGCCACGCACCGCATGTCGGAAGCCGAAGACCGCGACCTCGCCCTCGCCGAACGCCTCGAACTCAGCCTCCACCTCGCCCTGTGCCGGGGCTGCCGCAACTACCAGCAGCATCTGCATGTGCTGCGCGAGGCGTGCCGGGGGTATCGGGAGGAACTGACAGGCGGCGACGGTACCGTTTCCGCTAGCGGGCAGCAGGAGCCGCCGACAGCGGAGCGCTGACATTCCGCTGGGGAAACACATGTTCGCCTGACAAAGTTTCGCGCTCTGCCATGTCCCGTGTAAGCTGAAGTCTATTTACACCGTCCCAAACGACATACTCCGCTTACGACACCTGAAGCCGACATGTTGAATGAAATCGAGCCATTGGCTCATGACAGCGCAATGCAAGCCCGAAGCGGCTCGGAGGTCAGCACATGAGCGCCCGCCCCATGCCGGAATGCATCTATCACTACACATCCAACAGCGCCTTGATGTCGATTCTGAAACACGAAGAGCTCTGGATGAGTGCCCGCCATCATCTCAACGACACTCAGGAAGGGAAACAGTTCTTCCGCCTGTTAAGGGATGAAGCGACGGACGAAAAAATTGCCCAAATCAAAAGCGCTCTGAATGACTACGAGTTCTTCGTCACTTGTTTCAGTGCCGATCAGGACTCGTTGAGCCAGTGGCGAGGCTATGCGGAAAACGGGGCCGGCGTCGCAATCGGTTTCAGTACGGCGGCAATCAAAAAGATGATTGAGGGAAGCCTTGAAACTTTTCTCTATCCAGTCTGCTACGCCGACGAATTCAAGAAAATACTGCCCGAGCGACAGAATTCGATCCGATCAATGCTCAACAGCCCCGGAGTTCCAAGCAAGGCATTCATTAAGACGATGACCTACGAGCGGTGGGCAATCAAACCAGAGGGTTTTCATGAGGAAAAGGAATGGCGGCTCATCGTCAGCCTCAATGCAAAATCCGGCGGCCTTGAACCAGCAGATTCATGGCTGAAGATTTTCTACGCGGCAACATCTTCATCAATCCGCGAATACTGCAAATTCAGTTTTGAGCCGCAAGATCTGGTGAAGTCCATCACCCTCGGACCGAACAATCGTACCGATGTCCCGACCCTTGAGAGACACCTCAGGCGCATTGGCCTTGCGCACGTGCAGATATCCGAATCCGGCATTTCGTACCGGGAATCCCGATAACTCTGGCGCGAGCGGCATGACTATTCGCCTGCACTATGGATGTCGCGCTGACGCGGTTACAATCCCGCGCTAATCAGGGAGTTGCCATGTCCAGCGTAAGATCGCTTTCCATTGCCGGTTACAAGTCGATTCGGGAGTTGCGCGATTTCGAGTTGCGCGACCTGAACGTGCTGATCGGCGCCAATGGTGCGGGCAAGAGCAACTTCATCAATCTGTTCCGCATGCTCGCCGAAATGTACGAGCAAAACCTGCAAACCTACGTGCAGACCCAGGGCGGCCCGGATGCCTTGCTGCATTTCGGCCGCGAAACGACGGAAAAATTGCACGCCGAGTTCTACTTTGCCCATAACGGCTACAAGTTCGACCTGGTGCCGACGGCAGACAACCGCCTGATCTTCGAACGGGAAATCAGTTGGTTCGGCGGAATTTACTACCCCGGAACACGCTCCGCGGTACTGGGCAACGGACACGAGGAATCAAAACTCAAGACAGCGAATGACCAATATTCGCCCTATGTGCGCGGCTCGATCGGCAACTGGCGCGTCTATCATTTTCACGACGCTGGCGAGAAGGCACGGGTCAAGCAACGCCATGCGGCCAACGACAACCTGCGCCTGAAAACCGACGCTGCCAATCTGGCCGCGTATCTGCGCCGACTGCATCAGGAATATCCCGCCTATTACCAGCGCATCGTCGACGCCATCAGACTGGTGGCGCCTTACTTCGACGATTTCATCCAGCGCCCCGGTGAGCCGGAGTTCGTTGAACTGGAGTGGCGCCAGCGCGGCAAGCCGGATACGCCGCTCAGGGCCAACCTGCTCTCGGACGGCACGCTGCGTTTCATCTGCCTGGCGACCTTGTTGCTGCAACCCGAAGCATTGCTGCCAGACACCATCCTGATCGACGAGCCGGAACTGGGCTTGCATCCGTATGCGATTTCAGTGCTGGCCGACATCTTCCGGCAGGTGTCGGAACAGCGACAGTTGATCGTGTCCACCCAGTCGGTCGAACTGGTCAATGAGCTGACCCCCGAAGACGTCATCGTGGTCGATCAGGAGGGGGAGGCCTCCACCTTCCGGCGCTACTCGAACGAAGAACTGTCCGGCTGGTTGGAGGAGTACTCGCTGGGCGAGGTCTGGAAACGCAATATTCTGGGCGGGAGGCCTTGATCATGCGGGAGCTGATCGTTTTCGCCGAAGGCCCCAGCGACGAACAGTTCATCAAACGAGTCGTGGCGCCAGCGCTGCGTCACCTGCAGATTTTCCTCAAGCCGCAGACGCTCAACACCTCCAGGGATGCACGCGGCGGCGCGGTCAATTTTGACCGACTGAAATTCAATGCACGCAATACCCTACGACAGAAGCCGGATGCCGTCCTGACCACCTTTCTCGATCTGTATGGTCTTGATCGCAGTTTTCCGGGATTTGCCGACTGTCGGGATAAAGAGGTTTACCAGCGCACGCAATTGCTGGAGCAGGCCTTGCATGCGGCGCTCATTGACTATGTCGGCTGCCGTCCGGAGCGTTTCATTGCGCATATTCAGCCCTACGAGTTCGAGGGGTTGCTGTTCGCCGATACCGATGCGCTGACGGCCATCGAACCGGCATGGTCGAGTTGCCGGGAAAAACTGGCAGCCGTCCGGGCTGCGTTCCCGACCCCCGAACATATCAACGACAGCTACGAAACCAAACCAGCCAAGCGCCTGGAAACTCTCCTGCATCCGGCTTACAAGAAAACCCGGCACGGACCGCTGGCGGCGGAAAAAGTGACCCTGGCGACGATGGAGCGCGAATGCGCACATTTCAGTTCCTGGCTGGAGAAACTGCGCCGTCTGGTCTAAAGCCTGTTCTCAGGTAACGCAAGCGCTTGACATGGAGTCATGTCATGACGCGAACGCTCAGATATCGCCGGCACCATGTCCGGAACGATCCCCGGACTGATCAGTCCAAACGTGCGTCAGGATGCCCCTGGCTGTCGATGCGAATCGAAAGCGCGGACTCTCCTGATCGCATGCTCGCGTCGGTACCGAAAGACAGGAGACATCGCAATGCAGAATCTCGCTCACTGGGAACGAAGCTACAGCGTTGGTAACTGGATGCTCGACAACCAGCACCGCAACATCATGATCCTGAGCCAGCAGACGATAGACCGGATCGCCATCGACCGGCCCTTCCGCTCGGCCGGCAATGAATTGCTGATCTTTACCGGCGAGCATTTTTCCGCCGAGGAGAAGCTGCTGGCGATGACCGGCTACGCCGCGCTTGAGCATCACCGGGAAGAACATCGGCGCTGCCTCGGCGCGCTGGAACAAATGCTCGACGATGCCGCCAGCGGGCGGATCTCCCCCGAGACCCTGGGCGCGGCGCTGTCGCGCTGGTGCATGGGCCATATCCTCGATTCCGATCGGCAGTTCTCGCCCTTCATCCAGCGCCTGCACTGAAGCCGGGAAGCTGGCCTGATGCAAACAGGCGGCATTCTTGCCGCCAGCCCTCGTGCGCCCTCCGCAAAATCTCCCGCCGAGCCTGGCCATAGGCTAAATTTATGGCTCTGGCGCCAACGACGAAGGCAAGCGCTTCGTCGCCTGCGTGATGCCAGAGGCTCTCCCGCGTATCGGCGCGGGTAGATCAGGCCGGAGCAAGCTGATTTTGAGAACGCGAGACATGAAAACCATCAAAAAATTGATCGCCGTTGCCACGACCGTGGCCGTGCTGCTGATCCTGGCGCTGGTCGCCGTAGCCTGGTCCGGCTTCGACCGCAACCTGGACTCGCTCAGGGCGGAACGCGGCGTCACCCAGCCGGCGCTGCGGGCGATGTTGCAGGCCCGTTTCCATGTGGTGCAGGTCCAGCAGTTCCTGACCGATGTCTCGGCAACCGGTGACGCGGCAGGTTACGAGGCGGCCAGGCAGAACCTGCAACAGGCCAAGTCCCATCTGGCTCGCCTGGCCGAACTGAACCCGTCGATGGCGGCCGAAGCCGCTCAATTGCAGACGGCGCTCGACGATTTCCACGCGGCCGGCGTCGACATGGCGCAGGCCTACGTCAGCGCCGGACGTGAGGCGGGCAACGTGAAGATGCAGGCGCCGGAGGTGGGATTCGACGCCCAGGCAGCGAAACTGACCGCCCAGTTGGACCGGATGGAGCAGGAAATCAGCGAACTCGCCGAACAGGCGGCGGCATCATCGCTGGACATGACCGCATCGGCGCGGACGCAAACCCTGTTGCTGGGCATCGTCGTCGTGCTTTGCGTTGTCGGCGCCGGCCGTTATCTGCGCCGCCTGTTGTACCGCCTGCTCGGCGGCGAACCGGCGCTGGCGGTCGAAGTGGCGAACCGGGTGGCGAACAACGAACTGGCCTTCGACATCCCGCTGCCGGCCGGCAACACGGACAGCCTGATGGCGGCCCTCAAGCGCATGCAGCAGAACCTGCTGGCGCGGACGCAGGCGGAACACGACGTGGCCAAGGAAATGCTGCGCGTCAAGATCGCCCTCGACAATGTCAGCACCGGCGTGATGATTGCCGATCCCGAACGGCGGATCATCTACGTCAACAAGGCGGTGCAGGCGGTCCTGAAAAACGCCGAAGCGGACATCCGGCAGCAACTGCCCAACTTCAACGCGGATCAGTTGATCGGCCAGAACATCGACGCCTTCCACAAGAATCCGGCGCACCAGGCCAGGATGCTGGGCGAATTCACCCGCACCCACACGGCGCAACTGCAGATCGGCGAGCGCCACATGACGGTGACCGCCAACCCGGTGATCGCGGCCGATGGCACGCGCATCGGCGCGGTTGCCGAATGGCGCGACCGGACGCTGGAGGTGCACGCGCAAGGCGAAATCCGCAGCATCCTCGAAGCCGCCATTGACGGCGATTTCAGCCGCCGCATCAAGACCCGCGACAAGGAGGGATTCTTCCTCGACATGGCGCTGGGCATGAACCAGTTGCTCGGCGTCGTGCTGGAAGCGCTCGACGACGTTGCCCGGGTGCTCAGCGGCCTGTCGCGCGGCGACCTGTCGCAGCGTGTGGAAAGCGCTTACGAAGGCACGCTCGGCCAACTCAAGGACGACATCAACGCCACCACCGACCAGTTGCGTTCGGTGGTCTCCCAGATCAAGTACGCCGCCGACGCGATCAACGTGGCAGCCAAGGAAATCGCTTCGGGCAACCAGGACCTCTCGCACCGGACCGAAGAGCAGGCCTCCAGCCTGGAAGAGACGGCGAGTTCGATGGAGCAGCTCAACAGCACGGTGCGCAACAATGCCGAACTGGCGAGCAAGGCCGCCGAACTGGCCTCCAACTCGAACCTGGCGGCGGAACGCGGCGGCGAGATGGTCGGCCGCGTGGTCGACACGATGAGCGGCATCCAGGCCAGTTCGAAGAAGATCGCCGACATCATCGGCGTGATCAACAGCATCGCCTTCCAGACCAACATCCTCGCCCTCAACGCGGCGGTCGAGGCGGCGCGGGCCGGCGAGCAGGGCCGGGGCTTCGCCGTGGTCGCCACCGAGGTGCGCAACCTGGCGCAGCGCTCGGCCGATGCGGCGAAGGAGATCAAGGCCTTGATCGACGAATCGGTCGGCAAGGTCGAGGACGGCGTCCAACTGGTACACGACACCGGCGAAACCATCCGCGAGGTGGTCGTCGCCTTCCAGCAACTGGCGCGACTGGTCAACGGCATTGCCGAAGCGAGTCGGGAACAGGCCAGCGGGATCGAACAGATGTCGGGCGCCGTCTCGCAGATGGACGAAGTGACGCAACAGAACGCCGCCCTGGTCGAAGAAGCGGCGGCGGCGGCGGAATCGCTCGAAGAACAGGTCGAGGGACTGAGCCGCTCGGTGAACATGTTCAGCCTGGACGGCAAATCCCTCACCCTGGGCGGCTCGGGCGGGGTCGATTTCGACGCGATCATCCAGGCCCACCTGCAATGGAAGTTCAAGCTGCAGCAATATCTCGACGGCAAGGGCGAAGCGCTCGACCCCGCCGTGGTCGGCTGCGACGACAAGTGCGCGATGGGCAAGTGGATCTATTCCGACGGCAAGGCAAGCTACGGCAATGACCCACTGTTCGAGGAAATGCGGCGCAACCACGCGGCTTTCCACTGTTGCGCCGGCGACGTGATCCGGCTCGCGCAAAAGGGCGACAAGGCGGAAGCCGCGCTATTGCTGCGCGACGATTTCGCCGCCCAGTCGGCGCTCACCGTCGGCCAGATTCGCGCCATGAAAAAGCGCCACGGGCAACATGGGCAAGGCAAAAAGCTTGCCCCGGTGGCACAGGCGCCGAGCGAAAAACGCCCCGCGCCGCCCGCCGCCAAGCGCCTGGCACCGCCGGCACGGCAAAGCGGCGAAGACGAGTGGGTCGAGTTCTGATCGCGCCGGCGCTGCCTCAATAATCGCCAGAGGCACCGCCGCCGCCGGAACTGCCGCCGCCCGACGACGAGTCACTGTCGCCGGAACTCCACGACGAGGACGACGAAGCGCTATCCCAATTGCTGTTCGTCGTCCCACTGCCGCCGCCCTGGCCAGGTTTGCCGAACAGCGTCGGCAGACCGAAGATCAGGCTGAACAAGGCATTGGCTCCGAGCAAACCCCAGGCGATTCCCGGCTCATGGGGAAAGACCTGGGAAAAAACGGCGTAGAACACACCAAAGAAAAACCCGAAGAAGGCAAACAGGACGAAAGCCATGCGCGTCTTGCGCCCGAGATCTGCCGGCTTCGGCACGCGCCGCCGGCTGATCAGCCAGTAAAGCAGCGGGAAAAGCAGGTTGCCCAGCCAGAGGGCAAGCAAGCGTTGAAGAAAAATGCCACCGTCGATTTGCGTTTCCTGGCCGGCTGGTTCGCCGCCGCTCAGCTCGGCCAGTGCGGCAGGATCGCCCTGCATGCTCCGGCTCATCACCGCGAACCCGGCGAGCAGGCCGTCGGCGTAACGTTCATCGCGAAAGGCGGGTTTGTACACCTCATCGACGATGCGCTTGCTCAGCGCGTCGGTCAGCGTGCCCTCCAGGCCGTAGCCGACTTCGATGCGCATCTTGCGCTCGTTCGGCGCGACCATCACCAGCAGGCCGTTGTCCTTGTCGGCCCGACCGAGACGCCACGCTTCGAAGGTTTTGACCGCAGCCGTCTCGATACTGTCGCCCTGCAGGCTGGCGGCGATGAAGACGGCGGCCCAGATGCCGTCCCGCGCGCGCATTTCCCCAATGCGCTGCTTGAGCGTGGCCTGCTGCTCGGCCGACAGGCGGCCAGTTTCGTCAAGGACATCGCCCGCGAATTCGGGCGGCGTGAAGGCATGCGCCAGCAGGGCAAAACAGCACAGGCAAAGCGCCAGGCAGTAACGCCATTTGCCACTCCGGGCGAAAGCACGGGCGATCATCATCTTTGGCCCCCTCCTCTGGCTGCGGCTGCTTGCCGCGTTATCACTCCGATACGGCGGATCGACGTTATCGGAGGTGGCTGCCAGTGTAACCGCGAGTCCGCCGCGCCTCACGCCACCCTATCGCTTTCGGGCGATTCCCGGGAAAATGCCGGCCTGCCCAACGAACCAGCACCTCGCTTGTCCTCCTCCATCGCCGCCTATCTCGCCGGCTATCCGGCCAGCCTGACCGAACCGGTCGCCCGCCTGCTCGATCAGGGGCGACTGGGCGAAGCGCTGCGCCGCAAATACCCGACAGCGCACACGGTACGCAGCGACCGGGCGCTGTACGATTTCGTCCAGGCGCTGCGCAACGACTTCCTGCGCAATTCGCCGCAGCCGGGCAAAGTGCTGTTCGACGGCAAGCTGCAGTCGGTCGGCCGCGCCCTCGGTACGCACACGCGGATCGCCCGGGTGCAGGGCGGCAAGCTGAAGACCAAGCACGAAATCCGCATCGCCGCGATCTTCCGCGAAGCGCCGCCGGAATTCCTGCGCATGATCGTCGCCCACGAACTGGCGCATCTGCGGGAAGGCGAGCACGACAAGGCGTTCTACGCCCTCTGTTGCCACATCGAGCCGGACTATCACCAGCTGGAATTCGATACCCGGGTCTATCTCTGCCATCTGGCGGCGGGTGGTACACCCTTGTGGCCGACGGCTGTCTGATTTGCGACAAGCCACCCGACAGCGGTCCGGCGAAATTTTCGTAACAAACTGATTTAACAGGGAATACACCCCTGGCACAGCGATTGCTGAAATGACTGCGAACCGATTTCCAGGAGTCAGACCGTGGAACTTCCAGTCATCAGCAACAGCATCCCGCAAGCCGAAGGCGGCGGTTGTTCTTCCAGCGGTTGCGGCACGGCGCCGGACGCGCTGGCCCACCTGCCGGACCACATCCGGGCCAAGGTGCAGGACCACCCCTGCTATTCGGAACAGGCTCACCACTACTTCGCGCGCATGCACGTCGCCGTGGCCCCGGCCTGCAACATCCAGTGCAATTACTGCAACCGCAAGTACGACTGCTCGAACGAGTCCCGCCCGGGCGTCGTCTCCGAGCTGCTGACGCCGGACCAGGCGATCAAGAAGGTACTCGCCGTGGCGGCCGAGATCCCGCAGATGACGGTACTCGGCATCGCCGGACCGGGAGACCCCTTGGCCAACCCGGGCCGTACCTTCGACACCTTCCGCCAGCTTTCCGAGAAGGCCCCGGACATCAAGCTGTGCGTGTCGACCAACGGGCTGTCGCTGCCCGAGCACGTCGACGAGATCGCCAAGCACAACATCGACCACGTGACGATCACCATCAACTGTGTCGATCCCGAAGTCGGCGCCAAGATCTATCCGTGGATCTATTGGCAGAACAAGCGCATTTTCGGTATCGAGGGCGCGCGCATCCTGATTGAACAGCAGCAGAAGGGTCTGCAGATGCTGACCGAGCGCGGCATCCTGGTGAAGGTCAATTCGGTGCTGATCCCCGGCGTCAATGACCAGCACCTCAAGGAAGTCTCGAAGATCGTCAAGGAAAAGGGCGCCTTCCTGCACAACGTCATGCCGCTGATCGCCGAGGCCGAACACGGCACCTACTACGGCATCATGGGCCAGCCGGAACCGAGCCAGGAAATGCTGCAGGAACTGCAGGACGCCTGTGCCGGCGACATGGCGATGATGCGCCACTGCCGCCAGTGCCGCGCCGACGCGGTCGGCCTGCTCGGCGAGGATCGGGGCGACGAGTTCACCATGGACAAGATCGACGTCATGGACATCGACTACGAAGCCGCCATGGTCCGCCGCAAGCAGGTGCACGACGAGATCATCGACAAGCTGGAAGCCGAACGCGGCGTCGCCAAACCGAAGCCGACCGACATCCCGGAAGGTTCGCGGCCGGTGCTGATGGCGGTGGCCGGCAAGAACGGCCTGGTCGCCGAGCACTTCGGCCACGCCCGCGAATTCCTGATCTACGAGGCTTCGCCGGAAGGTGTGCGCTTCATCAGCCACCGCAAGACCGAGCTTTACTGCGGCGGCATGGACGCCTGCGGCGACGGCGACCTGGTCGAGGCGGGCGGTACGGAATCGCTGCTCGACCGCAACATCCGGATTCTGTCCGGTTGCGAGGTCGTGCTCTGCTCCAAGGTCGGTTACGAGCCCTGGGCCAAGCTGGAAGCCGCCGGCATCGCGCCGAACGGCGAACACGCGATGGAGCCGATCGAGGAAGCGGTGATGGCGGTGTACAAGGAAATCGCGGCGACCGGCAAATTGCTGCCGCAAGCCGATACTCTGAAGGTGGCGTAAATGGCACTGCAGATAACCGAATCCTGCGTCAATTGCTGGGCTTGCGTCGATGTCTGTCCGAACGACGCGATCTACGAAGACAAGCCGCACTTCCTGATCGAGCCCGACAAATGCACGGAATGCCTGGGCGACCACGCCGACCCGCAATGCGCCGCGATCTGCCCGATCGAGATGGCCATCGTCAATGAACTGGGCGAGTTCCTCAACCCGCCCGGTTCGCTGACCGGCATCCCGATCGAGAAGCTGAAGGAACTGGGATTGTGGCGGGACGCGGCGTAAGAGCTTCTTCGCCGCTGGCGGCCGACCGGGTTTGGGCCTGGTCGGCTTTAGCTGTTTCTGCGGTTTCGGAATGGCCATTGGCTTTGGTTTCTGAAGCGCGGTTGTTGTTTGCTGAACTGCTGTTTTTCGCCGGTGACCGGCGGGCGGCTTTGGTTTTTGATGTGCCGTTTTCCGCGCCTGACGCGCGGGCGTACTTTCTTTTTTGTGGAAAAAAGAAA
>CAZFXO010000005.1:0-109402 GCA_964523045.1 uncultured Dechloromonas sp.
CTGAGGGGCAAAGCCCCGAGTTGCGCAGCCCCCGCCAACGACGAGTAGCGCAGGGGACCCGCGCAGCGGGCGCCGACCTAGGGTCGCCTTCTTCTTTGGCTACTTTCTGCTTGGCGAAACAAGAAGAAAGTACGCCCGCCGGTCAACGGCGGAACCCAGCGGATCAGCAAGCAAAAACGCCCGCACGTCAGGCGCGGAAAACAGCACCGAACAAAAACCAAATCCACTCGCCACCAGCAGCAAAATGCCAACACTTTCAGCAAGTGACGACCTCAATGAACCAATATCGCCCATCAGCTTCCCAACTCGGATCGTCGATGCACTGTTGTGGTGCGTTACGCCCGACATCAAGCCTTCATCAAGTGCGCCGCACAATTCCGCTTGATAAAAATCAACGCCTTGCAAGCTGGTTCGCCTCTTGCTTTTAAGCTGCCAAACAAACTCCCCGGAGCCTACCCGTGTCCAAACACGTCGCACTGAGCCACGTCACCAAATACAAATACGACCGTCTGATCAACCTTGGCCCTCAGGTCATCCGCCTGCGACCGTGTCCGCATTCGCGGACGCGCATCCTGTCCTATTCGCTGAAGGTCGGGCCGGACCAGCATTTCATCAACTGGCAGCAGGACCCGCAGGGCAATTACCTGGCGCGCCTGGTGTTCCCGGAGAAGACCCGCGAGTTCAGCTTCGAGGTCGATCTGGTCGCCGAGATGTCGGTGATCAACCCCTTCGACTTCTTCCTCGAGCCGCATGCCGAGGAGTTTCCGTTCGATTACGAGGCCTGGCAGCGCCACGAGCTGACGCCCTACCTGTACAAGGTGGCGGGCGGCGAGTTGTTCGACAAGTACGTGGCGGCGATTCCGCGCGAGAAAAAGCGCAGCGTCGATTTTCTGGTTGGCCTCAATGCCCGGCTGCAACAGGAGATCGGCTACACGATCCGGATGGAACCGGGGGTGCAGACGCCGGAAGAGACCTTGAGCAAGAAGACCGGTTCCTGCCGCGATTCGGCCTGGTTGCTGGTGCAGATCCTGCGCCATCTGGGCCTGGCGGCGCGTTTCGTTTCCGGCTACCTGATCCAGCTCACCGCCGACGTCAAGTCGCTCGACGGCCCGTCCGGGCCGGAGGCCGACTTCACCGACCTGCATGCCTGGGCCGAAGTCTATCTGCCGGGCGCCGGCTGGATCGGTCTGGACCCGACGTCCGGGTTGTTTGCCGGCGAAGGCCACATTCCGCTCGCCTGCACGCCGGAGCCCGCTTCCGCCGCGCCGGTGACCGGTGCCATCGACGAGTGCGAGACCGACTTCGAGCACAGCATGCAGGTCACCCGCATCTGGGAAGCACCGCGCGTCACCAAGCCGTACACGGATGAACAGTGGGTCGAGATCGAAGGTCTCGGCCACCAGATCGACGACGAACTGCTGCGCATGGATGTCCGCCTGACCCAGGGCGGCGAGCCGACCTTCGTCTCGGCCGACGATCCGGACGGCGCCGAATGGAACACAGCGGCGATGGGGCCGACCAAGCGTCTGCTGGCGGCCGACATCTTCCACCGCCTGCGCGAGAAATACGCGCCGAACGGCCTGATGCACTTCGGCCAGGGCAAGTGGTATCCCGGCGAACAGTTGCCGCGCTGGTCGTTGAACTGCTTCTGGCGTAAAGACGGCGAGCCGGTCTGGAACAACCCGGCGCTGTACGCCGACGAGCGCAAGGATTACGGCGTCAGCGCCGAGCAGGCCGGGCAGTTCCTCAAGCGCGTCGCCGAGCGCCTGGGCGTTACCGGCGACCACGTCTTCCCGGCTTACGAGGACGTCTACTACTACATGTGGCGCGAGCGCCGCCTGCCGGGCAACGTCGATCCCTTCGATTCGCGCGTCGATGACGCGCTCGAACGCGCCCGGCTGATGAAGGTGTTCACCCAGGGCATGACCCATGTCGTCGGCCACACGCTGCCGATCATGAAAAACGTCCGCAACGAATGGCAGACCGGGCCGTGGTTCCTGCGCGCCGAGCGCTGCTATCTGTTCCCCGGCGACTCGGCGATGGGCTACCGGCTGCCGATCGACTCGCAACCGTGGACGGCGCAGAGCGATTACCCCTACGTCAATGTGCCGGATGCCGCGAATTTTTCAGATCAGGCGACCGATCCGCTGGCCAGTTATGCGGCGCTGCGTGCCCGCGTCAGCGGCGAAGTCGGCGCCCGCGTGCCGCAGATGCAGACGCGGCGCAGCGGCGCGCCTGGCGCGGACGGATTGGTCGAGGGCGAGGGCCGGACCCGGCCGTGGGAGAAGCCGACCGATACCGTCCCCAGTTTCAAGGAATCCGCCGCCTGGATCACCCGCCTGGCGATGTGCGCCGAACCGCGCGACGGCAAGCTCTACATCTTCATGCCGCCGACGCAGACGCTCGACGATTACCTCGAAATCGTCACCGCCGTCGAAGCGACCGCCGAGGAAATGCACCTGCCAGTCATCCTCGAAGGCTACGAGCCGCCGTCCGACCCGCGCCTGACGCATTTCCGCGTCACCCCCGACCCCGGCGTGATCGAGGTCAACATCCACCCGGCGAAGAGTTGGGATCAGTTGGTCGACCAGACGACGCACCTTTACGAATCGGCCTACTACTCGCGCCTGACCACCGAGAAGTTCATGCTCGACGGTCGCCATACCGGCACCGGCGGCGGCAACCACTTCGTGCTGGGCGGCGCGACGCCGAACGATTCGCCCTTCCTGCGTCGGCCGGACCTGTTGAAGAGCCTGATCGCCTACTGGCACAACCATCCGAGCCTGTCCTACCTGTTCTCCGGCCTGTTCATCGGCCCGACCAGCCAGGCGCCGCGCGTCGACGAGGCGCGCAACGACTCGCTCTACGAGATGGAAATCGCCTTCAAGCAGATTCCCAATCCGGGCGGTAATGTTCCGCCCTGGCTGATCGACCGCATCCTGCGCAACCTGCTGATCGACGTCACCGGCAACACGCACCGCGCCGAGTTCTGCATCGACAAGCTGTACTCGCCGGACGGCCCGACCGGCCGCCTTGGCCTGCTCGAACTGCGCGCCTTCGAAATGCCGCCGCATGCGCGCATGTCGCTGGCCCAGCAACTGCTGTTGCGCGCCCTGATCGCCCGCTTCTGGAAAACGCCGTACAGCCCGCCAAAGCTGGCGCGCTGGGGCACCGAGCTGCACGACCGCTTCATGCTGCCGCACTTCGTCGAGCAGGATTTCGCCGACGTGATGGAAGAGATGCAGTTGGCCGGCTTTGACTTCAAGAAGGAATGGTTCGCCCCGCACTTCGAGTTCCGTTTCCCGAAGTACGGCGATTTCGCCGTCAAAGGCATTGAGTTCGAACTGCGCCACGCCCTCGAACCCTGGCATGTCATGGGCGAGGAAGGCTCAGTCGGGACCACAGTGCGCTTCGTCGATTCCTCGGTCGAGCGCGTCCAGGTCAAGGTCACCGGCATGGCGCCGGACCGCTACGTGCTGACCTGCAACGGCGTTGCCGTGCCGCTGCAGAACACCGGCAAGAACGGCGAGTTCGTCGCCGGCGTGCGTTACCGCGCCTGGCAGCCGGCGTCCTGCCTGCACCCGACGATCGGCGTCCATGCGCCGCTGGTGTTCGACATCGTCGATACCTGGATGCAGCGTTCGCTGGGCGGTTGCCAGTACCACGTCGCCCATCCGGGCGGGCGCAACTACGATGTCTTCCCGGTGAACTCGTTCGAGGCCGAGAGCCGCCGGCTGGCGCGCTTCTTCCGCTTCGGCCATACGCCGGGGCGGATGGTTGCGGCAGCGCCGGAAGTCAGCGCCGAGCACCCGTTTACGTTAGACTTGCGCCGTTTCTGACCGGTCAGGCTGCGACTTTCCGCAGTCAACCTTAAGACAGGCCGGTAAGCGGCCTGTTTCTTTTCCTTCTCCATGGCCCGCACCCTCCTCGCCATCTATCCGCACAGTGGTCGCCGCTACGACGAAATGTTGATGGCGGACGGTAACGTGCGTCCGCACTGGCGGCGCTTCTTCGATCATCTCGACGCGGTGTCGCCCGAGGACATGCATCAGCGGCTCGACTTCGCCGACCGCCGGATCCTGGAAAACGGCGTCACCTACAACGTCTACGCCGATCCCAACGGCGCCGACCGGCCGTGGGTGCTCGATCCGGTGCCGCTGATCATTCCGCCCGACGAATGGGCCGAAGTGTCGTCCGCCGTTGCGCAGCGGGCGAAGCTGCTCAACGCCATCCTGGCCGATCTCTACGGGCCGCAGACGCTGCTCGCCAAGGGCTTGCTGCCGCCGGCGCTGGTCTATGGGCAGCATGGCTACCTGTGGCCCTGCCAGGGCGTCAAGCCGCCGGGCGGCGTCTGGCTGCACCACTACGCGGTTGACCTGGCGCGCTCGCCGAACGGCCGCTGGTGGGTGATCGCCGACCGCACGCAGGCACCGTCCGGCGCCGGCTACGCGCTGGAAAACCGGCTCGTCGTCTCGCGCGTCTTCCCGGAAATGTTCCGCGACCTGCACGTCCAGCACCTGGCCGATTTCTTCCGCGATCAGCAAAGCGGGCTGACCGCGCTGGCGCCGCTCGATCCGGGCGAGCAGCCGCATATCGTGCTGCTGACGCCGGGGCCGTACAACGAAACCTACTTCGAGCACGCCTACCTGGCGCGCTACCTCGGCTTCCCGCTGGTCGAGGGGCAGGACCTGACAGTGCGCGGCGATACCGTCTATCTGAAGACCTTGCGCGGCCTCAAGCGCGTGCATGTGATCCTGCGCCGGCAGGACGACGATTACTGCGATCCGCTCGAACTGCGCGGCGATTCGGCGCTCGGCATTCCCGGGCTGCTCAACGTCGCCCGCGCCGGCCGGGTGGCGATCGCCAACGCGCTCGGCAGCGGCCTGCTCGCCTCCGGCGCGCTGATGGGCTTCCTGCCGGCGCTGTGCCGCGAACTGCTCGGCGAAAAACTGGCCATGCCGTCGGTGGCGACCTGGTGGTGCGGCGAGAAGCCGGCGCTCGAGTTCGTCAAGGAGAACTTCGACGACCTGGTGATCAAGCCGGCCTATCCGACCCAGCGCATGGAGCCGATTTTCGGTCACGAGCTGGAAGAAGCCGAGCGCGAGGAAATGCTGCGCCGCATCGAGGCCAGGCCGCACGCCTACGTCGCCCAGGAAATGGTCAACCTAGCGCAGGCGCCGACCTGGAGCCGTGCCCACGAGCGGCGTCTGATCGCCCGCCCGGTCGGCCTGCGCGCCTACGCGGCGGTCAATGCGGCCGGCGAGTATTCGGTGATGCCCGGCGGCCTGACCCGCGTCGCGCAGGGCGCCGGTGCGCGCATCATCTCGATGCAGCGCGGCGGCGCCTCGAAAGATACCTGGGTGCTGACCGACGGCCCGGTGAGCGACTTCACGCTGCTCAAGACCTCGTTCGGCGTGCGCGACCTGGTGCGTTCCGGCGCCAACCTGTCGTCGCGCGTGGTCGAGAACCTGTTCTGGCTCGGCCGTTATTCCGAACGCTTCGACGATAGCGCCCGCCTGCTGCGCGTCGCCCTGGCGCGGGTGGTCGATGCCGGCGGCGGCAAGACGCCGGCGGTGGCGGCGATCCTTGAACTGGCCGAACGACTCGGCGTCCTCCCCGAGCCCGAGGAAGACAGTGCGAGCGGCGCCGGCAGCGAGCACGTACTGCTCGAAGCGATCTACGACCCCAACCAACCGGGCAGCCTGGCCGGCGGCATCCGCAGCCTGATGTGGTCGGCGACGCACGTCCGCGAGCGTCTTTCGCTCGATCACTGGCATTCGCTGAACAGCCTGCAGCGCGAGCAGCAGGCAGCGCAGAAGAAGCACCCGACGCTGACCGAGGCGATCGCCTTCCTCGACCGCGTGCTGCTCGTTTCGGCCTCGCTCAACGGTTTCGCGATGGACAACATGACGCGCGACGACGGCTGGCGTTTCCTCATCGTCGGTCGCCGCCTCGAGCGCCTGTCCTTCCTCGCGCTGGCCATCGCCCACTTCCTGCGCATGCCGTCCAGCCGGGCGCCCGGTTGTCTCGACTGGCTGCTCGAACTGGCCGACTCGATCATCACCTATCGCTCGCGCTACTCGCGCCAGGCCGAATTGCTGCCGGTGATCGACCTGCTGGTGTTCGACGAGAGCAACCCGCACGGCGTCCTGTTCCAGGTCGAAGCGCTCGGCCGCTACGTCGAGCGGATGGCCGAGGAAGTCGGCCACCAACCGATCGAACGCCTGCAGCGTGCCGCCCGCCGCCTCCAGCGTTTCCCGCTGGAACCGCTGGAGCGCCTGCAGTTCAGCCAATGCAGCTGCAGCGCGCCGTGCGAGGACCTGGCGCAACTGCTCGACGACCTGGTCGCCGCCGCCGCCGCGCTCTCCGATGCGCTGGCCATGCGCTACTTCACCCACGTCGGCGACATCAGCCGGCAGACCATGGCGCTGTAACATGACCGCCGTCCGCTACCACGTCCTGCACGAGACCCGTTACGACTACGGCAGCGCGGTCTCGCTGTCGCAGCAGCAACTGCATCTGTCGCCGCGCTTCCTGCCCTGGCAGGAAGTGTTCGAACAGCGCCTCGACATCGAGCCGGCGCCGACCTGGCGCACCGACGGCGAGGACGCCTTCGGCAACCCGGTGACCTGGATTTCCTTCCACGCGCCGCACGACAGCCTGCGCATCCGCTCGGCGATGAACGTCGCGGTCCATCCGCATCCGGTCGATGCCGAGACGCTGGCCGCCTCGCTGCCCTGGGAAACGGTGCGCGAGTGCCTGGCCTACGACGCCCATCCGCCGCAGCCGGAAGACCTCGACGCCGTCCGCTTCCTGTTCGAAAGCCCGCACGTCCGGGTCAAGCACGAACTCGCCGACTACGCGGCCGACTGCTTCACTCCCGGCACGCCGGTGCTGGTCGGCGCGCAGCGGCTGATGGCGAAGATTTTCGAGGAATTCGAGTTCGACCCCGAGGCGACCACGGTGTCGACGCCAGTGCTCGAAGTGCTGGAAAACAAGCGCGGCGTCTGCCAGGACTTCGCCCACCTGATGATCGCCTGCCTGCGTGCGCTCGGCCTCGCCGCGCGCTACGTCAGCGGCTACCTGCTGACCCGGCCGCCGCCGGGCAAGCCGCGGCTGATCGGCGCCGACGCCTCGCACGCCTGGGTCTCGGTGTATGCCCCGGGGACCGCCGACAACTGGGTCGATTTCGACCCGACCAACAACCTGCTGCCCGATACCGAGCACATCACGCTGGCGATCGGTCGCGATTTCTCGGACATCTCGCCCTTGCGCGGCATCATCCTCGGCGGCGGCGGCGCCGAACCGGATGTGGCGGTCACCGTCGTGCCGCTCGACGAGGAGGAAATGCCCGAGGGTCTCCTCGACGACTCGCCGGTCGTCGCCGACAAGGCCTGATGCGGCGCGTCGCCATCGTCGGCGGCGGCCCAGCCGGCCTGATGGCCGCCGAGCGGCTGGCCGGCCAGCCGGGGCTGCAGGTCGACCTCTACGACGCAATGCCGTCGCCCGGCCGCAAGTTCCTGATCGCCGGCGTCGGCGGCATGAACATCACCCATGCCGAAGCGCTGCCCGCCTTCATCGCCCGCTACGGCGCGCGCGCCGCGCAGATCGCGCCGCTGCTCGACGTCTTCGGCCCGGCGGCGCTGCGCGAGTGGATTCATGGCCTGGGCATCGAAACCTTCGTCGGCAGTTCGGGCCGCGTCTTTCCCAAGGAAATGAAGGCGGCGCCGCTGCTGCGCGCCTGGCTGCACCGCCTGCGCGGGCAGGGGCTGCGCTTGCACGTTAGGCACCGCTGGCTGGGCTGGAACGCCGCCGGCGAACTGCGTTTCGCGACGCCGGACGGCGAGATCGCGCTGGCCGCCGACGCCACGCTGCTGGCGCTGGGGGGCGGTAGCTGGGCGAAGCTCGGCTCGGACGGTGCCTGGGTGCCGCTGCTCACCGCCGCCGGCATTCCGGTGGCGCCGCTGCAGCCCGCCAATTGCGGCTTCGATGTCGACTGGAGCGCGCATTTCCGCGAGCGCTTCGCCGGCGCCCCGGTCAAGTCGGTGGTTGCCGGCTGCGGCACGCTCAGGCAGGCGGGCGAGTTCAACATCACCGCCGGCGGCATCGAGGGCGGCCTGGTCTATGCGCTGGCGGCGCCGCTACGCGACGCGCTGCTGGCCGGCGGCCCGGCGCAACTGCTGCTCGATCTGGCGCCCGGGCGCAGCATCGAGCGCCTGCGCGCCGATCTCGCACAGCCGCGCGGCCGCGATTCGCTGGCCAACCACTTGCGCCGGCGCGCCGGCATCGAAGGCGTCAAGGCGGCGCTGCTGCGCGAACTCTGTCCGCCGCCGGCGCTGGCCGACAACGCAGCGCTGGCCGCCGCGATCAAGGCGCTGGCCTTGCCGGTGACGGCGCCGCGGCCGCTCGACGAGGCGATCAGCAGCGCCGGCGGCGTGCGTTTCGAAGCGCTCGACGGCGCGCTGATGGTGCGCCAGCGCCCCGGCCTCTTCATCGCCGGCGAGATGCTGGATTGGGAAGCGCCAACCGGCGGCTACCTGCTCACCGCCTGCCTGGCCAGCGGCTACGTCGCCGGCGACGGCATGCACGCCTGGCTGGGTTGATTCAGCCGAGCTTGTTCAGCGCCTGTTCGAGCAGTTCGGCGGCGGCCGGGAAGTCGTATTCGGCGATCTTGCGTTCGAAGGCCGGGTGGGCGCTGCCGAGCGCCTGGCGCAGCACCTCGGCGTCGCGCTGCAGGCGCGCCTGGACGGCGAAATCGCCATCGATGAGCTGGCGCACCAGGCCGTCGAGGCGGCTGCGGATTTGCTCGCTGTCTAGCGTCTCGACGGCGAGTGCGGCCGGCGCGTTGTTCGCGGCAATGCGCGCCAGCGCGTCGTGCAGCACCCGGTAGGCACCGTCGAGGACGTCGATCAGATCGAGAACTTCGTTGGCCGGCCGCTGCTGGCGGATGGCGTGGTCGACGGCGGCGGCGGCTTCGAACACCCGGGTCGCGCCCAGCGTGCCGGCGGCGCCCTTGATCGAATGGGCGAGCCGACGGGCTTCTTCTTCCTCGCCGCAGAGCAACAGCTCGCGGATCTTTTCGAAGTCGTCGAGGTGGCTGCCGGCGAAGGTGTTGAGCAGGCGTTCGTAAACCGCCTGTTTGCCACGCACCGCGTGCAGGCCGAGTTTGTAGTCGAGGCCCGGGATGCGGTCGAGGGTGTCGCCGCCGTCGCTGGTCGCGCCAGCCTCGGGCGGAGTGTTGGCGATGGCGGGTTGGCGGCTGGTGACGGCACGCAGCGGCAGCGTGAACCAGAATTCGCTGCCGACGCCGGGGGCGCTGTTGACGCCGATCTTGCCGCCGAGCAGTTCGACCAGACGGCGGCTGATCACCAGGCCGAGACCGACTCCGCCATGGCGGCGGGTGGTCGAATCGTCGCCCTGTTCGAAGGGGTTGAAGAGGCGGGCGCTGATCTCGTCCGCGATGCCGATGCCGGTGTCGCTGACCGAGAAGCGCAGCAGCAGGTGGTCGCCGTCGCGGTCCGGGTTGCTGACGGCGATGGTGATGCGGCCGGTGTCGGTGAACTTGACGGCGTTCGACAGCAGTTGCTGCAGGATCTGGCGGATGTGCGGCGCGTCGCCGCGCAGTTTTTCCGGAATGCCGGCGGCGAACTGGCGGTCAATGATGATGTTCTTGCTGCCGGCCTTGTCGGCGAACTGCTGGCTGACCTCGGCGATCAGTTCGGGGAGCGGGAATTCGCTGTCGGCCGGGGTCAGGTTGCCGGCTTCCAGGCGCGACAGGTCGAGGATGTCGTTGAACAGTTGCATCAACTGGTTGGCGGCGTCGCCGATGCGGGCCAGGCGTTCGCTGGCGATGCTGTCGTCGATGTCGCGCTGGAGCAGGTGGGTGAGACCGAGGATGGCGTTCATCGGGGTGCGAATCTCGTGCCCCATGTTGGCCAGGAAACGGCTCTTCGAACGGCTGGCCGCTTCGGCGTCCTCCTTCGCCTGCAGCAACTGGCGGGTACGCTGGGCGACCAGCGATTCGAGCTGCTCGCGGTAGCGGGCGAGTTCGGCCAGGTTGCGCTTGCGTTCGGTGATGTCCTCGATGATTGCCAGGTAGTGGGTGACTTCGCCGTCCGCCTGACGGACCGGCGTGATGGTGGCGCGGATGTCGTAGAAATAGCCGTCGCGGCGCCGGCTCAGCAGTTCGCCGCGCCAGATTTCGCCGCGCCGGATACAGGCGTCGATCTCGGCGAAGACGTTCTGGGCGGTCAGGCCCTGGGCCAGGATGGCCGGCGGTTTGCCGATGACTTCGGCGGCCGGGTAGCCGGTGGTGGCGACGAAGGCCTGATTGACGTATTCGATGCCGTGCTGGCGGTTGGTGATGATGACGCCGTGCGGACTCTGTTCGATCGCCAGCGATAGCTGGCGCAGGTTGGCCTCGCTGCGGGCGAGCCGCTGCCGGGCGCGCATCTTGCCGATGCCGAGGCCGAGTTCGACGGCAATGTCTTCGCGCAGCAGCCTTTCCTCGTCGTCGTCGCTGACGTCCGCTGCCAGCGCCAGGTGGAGCCAGCCGCAGAGGACGGCGTCGTGCTCGATGGCGAGCGAGATTTCGCCGCTGCCGGCGGCCGGTGGCGTGCTGTCGGCGGGATGGAAAGTGCTGCGCCGATAGTTGCCGTCGGCTTCGATCAACTGGCAGACGCTGGCGATCAGTTCGCTTTCGTCGTTGCTGCGCACGGCGCAGCGGGCGAGGCCGCCGAGCAGGTGGAGGGCGCGGTTCTGCCGCTCGATGCGGTGCTGGCTGGCGTGGCGGGTGCCGATGTCGGCCAGGATGCCGGCGCAGGCGATCGGCCGCCCGTCGTTGTCGTGTTCGCTGATGTAGCCGCGATCCTCGACCCAGAGCCAGCTACCGTCGGCATGCCGGACGCGGTATTCGGACTGCAACCGACCGCCACCGAACAGGGTGGCGAGGGCGCTGTCGTAGTCGGCCAGATCGCCCGGGTGGATGCGCGCGCGCCAGTCGGCGAGCTTGCCATGAGCGTTCCCGGTGTCGCCGAGCATGGCGCGCAGCCCGTCGCTGTGCTGGCGCCGGTCGTGCTCCCGCTGGTATTCCCAGAGTCCGGCACCGGCCGAGGCTAGTGCGAGATCGAGCTGGGCCAGCAGGCGCAGGCGTTCGCGCTCCTCGCGCAGGCGGTTGAAGGCGCTCTCCATGTCTTGCAGCGCCAATTGTTCGAACAGGCGCTGCTGGCTGATGATGCCGACGCTGCGCCCGTCGCTGCCGCTGACTCCGAGGTGGCGGACGCCGTGGCCGGCCATTGCCGCCAGTGCTTCGCTGACCGGGCGGTCGATGGTGATGCCGAGCAGCGGGTGGCTCATCGCTTCGCCCAGGGTGATCTCGGCGGCGTCGTGGTGCTGGCCGAGGAGGCGCGGGATGTCGCGTTCGGTGATGATGCCGAGCGGTGCGCCGAGATCGCCGACCAGCACGTAGTCGCTCGCCAGTTGCAGCATCTGCGCCAAGGCCTCGGCGAGTTTCGCGCTCGGCGGCAGGCGCGGCATCTCGTGATCCATCACGCCTTCCAGCGTGCGCAGATGGTTGAAGGCCAGTGCGCCAAGGTGGCGGCGGAAGTCGGTTTCGCTGACGATGCCGACGGTGTGGCCATCGTCGGCGACGACCACGAGGTGGCGGATGCGGTGCGTATCGAGCAGCTTGCGGGCGGCCAGCAACTCGAGGTCGGGCGGCGCGCTGACCAGCGGCTGCGACATCAGTTCGGCAATCGGCGTGGCGCCGGGGAGCCGCCAGTGCATGGCGCGCAGCAGGTTGCTTTCGGTGATGATGCCGAGTGTCGCTTCCGGGGTGCCGACCAGCAGGCTGGATATTCCGGCTTCGCTCATGCTCCGGGCGACGGCCTGCAACGGCTGGGTCGGCGCCACGTAATGCACCTCGCGGGTCATGATATTGGCGAGGCTGGTCGGGAGATTCGCGGTCATTGCGGGTCCGGGGTGTTCTGCAGGTAGCCGGTGATGCCGTCAGCGGTTTCGCGCAGGGCGGCGACCAGCGCGGCGAAGGCCGCTTCTTCCTCGGCGGCCGGGCGTTCGGGTTTGAGCAGGAGATCGTTGAGGGCGATCGCCGCCTGCTGGATGTCGCGCAGCCCGAGTGTGCCGGCAACACCCTTCAGGTTGTGAGCGAGAAGGCGGGCGTCGTCGAGCCGTCCTTCCCGGCGAGCCGCTTCGAGAATGTCGGGATCGTCGCTGTGTCCCTTGAGGAAGGTGTTGAGCAGGCGCCGGAAACTGGCGACGTTGTTGCGCACCGAAAGCATCGCCCGTTCGATGTCGAGCCAGGGCTGGATCGCCAGTTCGGCACGCGGGTCACGCACTGCGGGCGGCGCCGCGCGGCCGGCGGGCTCGTTCGCGGGCAGCCACTTGACCATCGCCGCGTAGAGGTTTTCCGGGTTGACCGGCTTGGCGATGTGATCGTTCATCCCCGCTTCAAGGCAGCGCCGCCGGTCTTCGCCGAAGGCGTTGGCGGTCATCGCCAGGATCGGCGCGCTGCAGCCTTCCTCGCGCAGCTTGCGGGTGGCGGTAAGGCCGTCCATGACCGGCATCTGCATGTCCATCAGGATCAGGTCGTAGTGCGTGTTGAGCACGCATTCGAGGGCTTCCGCGCCGTTGCCGGCGACATCGATGACGAAGCCGACGGCTTCAAGCAGGTCGCGGGCGACTTCCTGGTTGATCGGGTTGTCCTCGACGAGCAGGATGTGCGGCGCCTCCGGCAGCGCGCGCAGGCTGGCTTCGGCGTCGTCCGGGCGGCAGGCGAGGTGGCTCGAGGCATGCTCGCTGCCGTTTTGCAGGCGGGCTGTGAACCAGAAGGTGCTGCCGACGCCCGGTGTACTGTCCACGCCGGTCTCGCCGCCCATCAGGCGGGCCAGGTGGCGGGCGATGGCCAGGCCCAGGCCGGTGCCGCCGAAGCGCCGGGTGGTCGAACTGTCGGCCTGTTCGAAGGCTTCGAACAGGCGAGCCTGCTGTGCCGGGGTAATGCCGATGCCGGTGTCGCGGACGGCGAAGCGGACCAGTTGGCCGCGGGCGTCGTTTTCCAGTTGCTCGACCTTGACCGAGATGCTGCCGTGTTCCGTGAATTTGGCCGCATTGGTCAGGAAATTGAGCAGGATCTGGCCGAGGCGCAAGGGGTCGCCATAAAGGATTTCCGGTAGCCGGGGATCGATGTCGATGGAGAAATCGAGGCCACGCGAGCGCAGCCGGTCGACGATCAGCATCGACGAATTGTCGATCATCTGCTGTAGCTGGAAATCGCTCGGCGCCAGCACCAGCTTGCCGGCTTCGATCTTCGAGATGTCGAGGATCTGGTTGATGATCGCCAGCAGGTGATGGGCGGCATCCTGCACCTTGCCGAGCCGGTCGAGCGTCGCCGGGTCCTTGGTCTGGCGCAGGGTGAGGTGGGTGAGGCCGATGATGGCGTTCATCGGCGTGCGGATCTCGTGGCTCATGTTGGCGAGGAAAGCGCTCTTCGCCTGGTTGGCCGCTTCGGCAGCATCGCGGGCGCTGGCCAGTTCGCTGGTGCGCTCGGCGACGATGTCTTCCAGGTGCAGGCGGTAACGTTCCAGTTCCTGGTTGGCTTGACGCTGCTTTTCCTCGCGTTCGCGCAAGGCTCGCTCGGTGGCGACGCGTGCCGAGATGTCGGCGATGAAGACGACCAGGTAGGGGGTCTTCTCGACGTGGATGACTTCGGCCGACAGGCTGATTTCGCGTTGCCGCCCGTCGCGGCCTATGCCTATGCTTTCGTGGGCGGTGATCCGGCCATTGCTGCTGAGTATCGTCAGCATCTGCTGGCGGTCTTCCGGGGACCCCCAGAGCCCGGCTTCGACCGTCGTCTTGCCGAGCAATTCCTCGCGCTTCCAGTGGTATTCCTCGAGCAGGCGTTCGTTGACATCGACCAGCTTGCCATCTTCCAGGCGGGTGATGCAGGCGGCAACCGGGGCGGCCTGGAAGGCGATGGCGTAACGGGTGAGGACGGCGCCTTCTTCCTTCAGCGTCTGCAGGATCGCGTGTTCGGCGGCGTTCGCCTGGCACAGCCGTTCAAGGACCTGGGCCATCTGCCGGAAGCGGTGGAGCAGGGCGAGGTAAAGCAGGAAGGCGGTGATGCCGACGAAGACCCAGCCCTTGAACAGGCTGGCCTGGTGGCGCAGGGCTTCGTCGGCGATCAGGGTGTAGACCGCCTGGTCGCTGAACAGGATCCAGAGCGCCGCGAAGGCCAGGTAGAGCAGGGCGATCCGCAGCGGGGTGCCGGTGTAGCCGATGTTCTGCGAGGGCAGCTCGGGCATTTGCTTACTCGGCGTAGGCGGCGGCGATGCGTTTGAAGGTTTCGAATTCCCGGACGAAGGCGGCGGCGACGTCGGGGTCGAAATGCTTGCCGCTGCCGTCGACGATGATGCGGTAGGCTTCTTCCATCGGCATTGCCGGCTTGTAGACGCGGGCGCAGATCAATGCGTCGAAGACGTCGGCGAGCGCCATCAGGCGGGCCGAGATCGGAATCTGCTCGCCGGCGAGACCGGCCGGGTAGCCGCTGCCGTCCCATTTTTCGTGGTGGCTGCGGGCGATTTCCTGGGCGATGCGCAGGAACTCGACCGGCCGCGCCGAATCGGCTTCGGCCTGGGCGATCGCCTGGGCACCGATTTCAGCGTGGGTCTTCATGATTTCCCACTCTTCCGGCGTCAGCTTGCCCGGCTTGAGCAGGATATGGTCGGGAATGCCGACCTTGCCGATGTCGTGCAGCGGCGCCGACTGGGCCAGGGCGTCGATGGTGCGGTCGTCGAGGTAAGCGGTGAAGCGCGGATGCTGCTTCAGGCTGCGCGCCAGCGTGCGCACGTATTCCTGGGTGCGGCGCAGGTGGTTGCCGGTTTCCGGGTCGCGCGTTTCGGCCAGGTGGGCGAGCGCGTGGATGCTGACTTCCTGGATCAGCTGGTTTTCGGCCATCCGTCGCGCCACTTCCTGTTCGAGGTAGGCGTTGTGGTCGCTCAGGATGTCGCGCGCCTTCTTCAGTTCGAGCTGGGTGCGGACGCGGGCGAGGACGATCGCCGGCCGGATCGGCTTGGTGATGTAATCGACGGCGCCGCAGTCGAGGCCGCGCTCCTCGTCGTCGGTGCTGTCCATGGCCGTGACGAAGACCACCGGCACATCGCGGGTGGCGGCTTCGGCACGGAGTTCGGCGAGGACGTCGTAGCCATCCATGCCGGGCATCATGACGTCGAGCAGGATGAGGTCGGGCGGCGGCGTGGTGCGCGCGATCTGCAGCGCGCGTTGCCCGGAATTGGCGGCCAGCACCCGGTAGAAGGGTTGCAGCAACTCGCCGAGAACGCTCAGGTTCTCGGGGACGTCATCGACGATCAGGATGGTCGGTTGGGGCTGAATCGCGATACTCCCACGCAATGTATTAGCGGTTCCCGAATTATGGAGCGTCGGCGCGTTTCTGGCTAC
Source organism: uncultured Dechloromonas sp. (assembly GCA_964523045.1). Taxonomy (GTDB): domain Bacteria; phylum Pseudomonadota; class Gammaproteobacteria; order Burkholderiales; family Rhodocyclaceae; genus Azonexus. Next base: position 15,469 of record CAZFXO010000005.1, read on the forward strand.
GCCAAATTGGCCTCGGTGGCCAGCCCGACCAGCCGGCGGTAGCTGGCAAAGCGGCTTTTTTCGATTTTTCCGGCGCTGACCGCGGGGCGCAGCGCGCAGTCCGGTTCGCGGTCGTGGCGGCAGTCGCGGAAACGGCACTGGCCGAGGTAGGGGCGGAATTCGCGGAAGGCGTACTCGATCTCGCCGCGGTCGAGGTGGCCGAGGCCGAATTCCTGCAGGCCGGGCGAGTCGATCAGGTGGCTGTCGGCGTCGAGGTGGTAGAGCGTGGCGTGCGTCGTCGTGTGCTTGCCGGAATCGAGCGCCTGCGAGATTTCGCGGGTGGCGGCGCGGGCTTCCGGCAGCAGGGTGTTGACCAGCGTCGATTTGCCCATGCCCGACTGCCCGACCAGGACGCTGGTCCGGCCCTGCAGGTGCGGGCGCAGGTCTTCGGCGTGGTCGCGGGCGCAGAGTTCGAGGACGTGGTAGCCGAGCCCGGCGAAGACGTCGGTCTGGCGCCGGGCGGCGGGCAGGCGCTCGGCCAGGTCGCACTTGTTGAGGACGATCAGCACCTCGATCTCCTGGCTTTCGGCGGCAATCAGTGCGCGCGTCACCAGATCGTCCGAAAAGGCCGGTTCGCAGGCGACGACGACGACCAGCAGATCGACGTTGGCGGCGATCAGCTTGTGGCGGATGTCGTTCGAGCGGTAGAGCAGGTGACGGCGCGGCAGGATTGCGTCGATGACGCCCTGGTCGGGCGAACTCTGGGTGATTTCGACTTCGTCGCCACAGGCCACCTCGCTTTTCTTGCCGCGCGGAAAACAGGGCAGGCGGACGCCGGTTTCGGTTTCGACCACATATTGCCGGCCATGGGCGGCGACGACGCGGCCGCGCATCAGTTCTTGAAGTGGTAGTAGGTCTGGTTCAGATAAGCGGCAACTTCCGCCTCCTCGTCCGGGAACCAGCCGGTGTTCATCTGCGCGTTGCAGGCAGCGGTGCGCTGCAACAGTTCAAGCTGGTTGGCCAGCATGCGGCCATCGCGGGTGTAGATCTTGCTGCCGTCGCCGCCGTACATGCGGGCGTGACAGGCGATGCACTTGTCGTCGTGCCTGGCCTTGCCAGCCTGCGGGTCGGCGTCGCCCCACGGTGCTTCGGCCAGGGCGGGCAGCGAGATCAGGGAGGCGGCAAGCAGGGTCGTCGTTTTCATGCGAGTTTCTCCTTGAGTTTGAGCTGCGCGATGCGTTGCGCGGCCGGCGGGTGGGAATCGTGGAACAGCGAGTGCAGCGGGTCCGGCGTCAGCGTCGATGCGTTGTCGTCGTAGAGCTTGACCAGGGCCCGTATGAGTTCGCCGGCGTCGGCGTGCTCGGCGGCGTAGGCGTCGGCTTCGAACTCGTGGCGCCGCGACCAGCGGCTGGACAGCGGCGTCAGCGGGAAGAGGAAGAGCGGTACGACCAGGAAGAAGAGGATCAATGCCAGCGCCGTGCCCTGCGCCGGGACGCCGAGGCCGGCGTAAAACCAGGGCGCGTCGATCAGTTGGCCAAGCAGCCAGAGGAAGGCGAGCGAGCCGGCGAACATCAGCGCGATGCGCTGGACGATGTGCTTCTTGCGGAAATGGCCGAGTTCGTGCGCGAGCACCGCTTCGATCTCGCTAGGTGTCAGGCGGGCGAGCAGGGTGTCGAAGAAGACGATGCGCTTGTTGTCGCCGAAGCCGGTGAAGTAGGCGTTGCCGTGCGCCGAACGCTTCGAGCCGTCCATCACGAAAAGGCCGTTGCTGCGGAAGCCGCAGCGTTCGAGCAGGGCTTCGATGCGGGTCTTGGCGTCGCCTTCGGGCAGCGGCGTGAATTTGTTGAAGAGCGGCGCGATCCAGGTCGGGAAGATGAACAGCATGAGCAGGTTGAAGCCACTCCAGAACAGCCACACCCACAGCCACCAGTACTCGCCCATCGCATCCATCAGCCAGAGGACGATGGCGATCACCGGGGCGCCGATGGCGACGCCGAGCAGGATCTGCTTGACGAGGTCGGAAACGAACAGTGCCGGCGTCATCCGGTTGAAGCCGTGGCGTGCCTCGACGACGAACTGGCTGTAGATCGACAGCGGCAGCTCGACCGCGCCGGAAATGAAGGCCACGCTGAAAATCATCGCCAGCCCGTAGACGAGGCCGCTGAGTTGTGCCGACCAGAAGCCGTGCAGTGCGGCGAGCCCGCCGCCGAGCGTGAAGGCGAGCAGCAGGGCGGCTTCGCTCAGGGTGCCGAGGATCGCCGTGCGGCTGAGGTCGATCGTGTAGTTGGCCGCCTTCTGGTGCGAGGCGAGGCTGATGCGCTCGGCGAACTCCGCCGGGACTGCGCTCCGGTGTGCGGCGACGTGGCGGATCTGGCGCAGCTTGAGCCAGAGGCGGGCGGCCAGCGTGAGCGTGAAAGCGGCAAGGAAAAGCAGGGTGAAGTTCTCGGTCACGGGCGATGTCGGGGAAGCTGTGAGAAAATGGCGTTTTTCAAGTTTCGGGCAATTATATGGCAGGCAATGCAAACAACCTCGTCTGGCTGGACATGGAGATGACCGGTCTCAATCCAGACGGCGACCGCATCATCGAAATGGCGATGGTGGTGACCAATTCCGAACTCGAGATGGTCGCCGAGTCTCCGTCATGGGCGGTGCACCAGTCCGACGAAGTGCTCGCCGGGATGGATGATTGGAACCAGAAAACGCACGGACGTTCCGGCCTGATCGAGCGCGTCCGCGTCTCGACGTTGGCCGAGGCCGACGTCGAGGCGGCCGCCCTGGAATTTTTGCGCAAGTACTCGGGCAAGGGACATTCGCCGATGTGTGGCAATTCGATCGGCCAGGATCGTCGTTTCATGGCCCGCTACATGCCGACGCTGGAGGCCTTCTTCCACTACCGCAACCTCGACGTCAGCACGCTCAAGGAGCTGTGCAAGCGCTGGCAGCCGGAGGTGTACCGGGGCTTCAAGAAGAAGAGCAAGCATACCGCGCTGGCCGACATCTACGAGTCGATCGACGAACTGAAGTACTACCGGGAACATTTCCTGATCAAGTCCGGTAGCTGAACTGTTTCGGCCGGCGCTCAGCGTCGGTAGAGACGGAATTTCTCGCGCCGCTCGCCAGGGCGGCGACCTTCCCAGACCTGGCGCCAGGCCGCATCCGGCGGCGCCAGTTCAGTGTTCGTGCTGCCGACGACGAGCAGCCAGTCGCAGCGGCGTCCGGCTGCGGTCGCCGCGCTGACCGGCGAAATATTGACGAAGTAGGCGAAGGACGCCCGCTGCGCATCGCTCAAGCCACGTTCGGCGAGGCAACGGCTGCCGTCCGGCAGCGCCCGGGCCACCGCTTCGGCGACCGGTCGATAGCTCTTGCCGTAGTCGAACCAGGGCAGGAGCAGCGCGTTGGCGATCAGCCACAGGGTGGTGAATCCCAGGGTCCAGTGCGTCAGGCTGCGGTAGGGCGAACGCGGCGCGGTGGCGATCAGCCATAGCCAGAAGAGGGTCGCGATACTGCCGATGAGCAGGCCGAGCCAGTGGATTTCGCCGACGAAACCTGGGCGCAGGACAAGCACGCGCTCCGCCAGGCGGGCCGGAAAGCCGAGCGCCATCGCCGACCAGGCGAGCCAGATCAGCAGCGCAAAGACGCTGAAAACACTCATCGCGAACCAGTCGAAGGCATTCGCGGCGCCGCGCCGCAAGCTCAGCGCGCCCGGTGTGGCGAGCAGGGCCAGCGACGGCAGCAGTAGCAGCGCCGGGATTTCCCGCGGCCGGTAGGCCCAGGCGAGCAGGAGCAGGGTCAGTAGCAGGAAGGCAAGTGGCAGCAACTGGGCGGGGAAACGCCACTGGCTGCGTCGCGTCCACAAGGTCCAAAGCGCCAGCGGCAGCGCCGGAAAGGCGAACAGCGGCAGCATCGCCGTGAAACTGCCAAGCGACGCGAAGGAGAAAGGCGTTTGCAGCGGCGCCAGTTCCGTCGCCAGCCAGGCATCGAGACGTGCCGGTTGTGCCAGGTACAGCGCCAGCGGCCAGGGGAGCGCGATCACGGCGCCGATCAGCAGGCCGATCAGCAAGGTCTGCAGGGCCTTGTTGCGGTCCGGCGACAGCCACCAGGCAAGCGGCGCGATCGCCAGCAGGGGAAGGGTTGGCGCGATGCCGGCACCGAGCAGGCAAACGGCCAGCGCCAGGCCGTAGAAGACCCCGGTCAGGCGCGGCTTGCGGCCGATCGTGGCGAGCGCACCGAGGCCGCCAGCATAGGCGGCGAGTGCAATCAGCATTGGCTGCGCATCGTGGGCATGGATCAGCAGACCAGCGCAACCGGCCAGCAGCATCGGGCTGGCCGCCGCGCTGTCGGTTCCGTACAGCTCGCGACCGGCGTAGTAGAGACCGACCAGCGCCAACGCGGTCCAGATGCCGCTGGCTAGGCGCATCGCCTCGTGGGCGGGGAGCGCCCAGGCAAAAAGCTGACCGGTCAGCGCCGCCGTCCAGTAATACAGCGGAGGTTCATGGAAAGGCCGGCCGGCCAGCGCCGGCGCCAGCCAGTCGCCGGACGACAGCATCTGCCAGGCGGTGCCGATGTGGATCGCGTCCTCGCCCTTCCACGGGTCACGGCCGAAAAGGCCGGCCAGCACGTAGAAGGCGAGCATGCCGGCAAGCATCCAGCCACCCGGAGGCAGGCGGATGCCGCGGCGGATCAGCGTGGCGAAATCAGGCATCGGCAGTGGAAATGAAAAAGGCAGCCCACGGGCTGCCCTTTACGGAGTGATGCAAGCCGATCAGGCAGCAGCCTTGCCGCGCATGGCGCCGAACTTCTGGTTGAACTTCTCGACGCGACCGGCGGTGTCGACGATCTTCTGCTTGCCGGTGTAGAACGGGTGGCAGGCAGCACAGACTTCGATATGGAAGTCGTTCTTGGCCATCGTGGACTTGGTGGTGAAGACGTTGCCGCAGGAGCAGGTCACTTGCACGTCGTGGTAATTCGGGTGAATTTCGGCTTTCATTTCATATCCTTTAGTCAAGCGATCGGCGGTATTGGCCGATCTGGGAAGCGCGTGATTATCGTTGATTCGAGGGGAAGGGGCAATTGTTTTTTGGGTTTTTCCTTGGCGTGGGATTTGAAGCACTGTTTTTGGCTGTTGTTCTGGGCGTTTTTTTGCCGCGCTATTTTGCGCCTGACGCGCGGGCGTGGTTGGTTGATTTACCGCTGTTTTCCGCCGTTGACCGGCGGGCGTACTTTCTTCTTGTTTCGCTGTATGGACCGGACACATGGTGGACGCCTGTGCGCGGACATGGTTGACGGATTATGGGGTAGGCGAAGGGTTTTGCCGCAGGTCGATGCGCATCAGTTGGTGATGGGCGAAGTAGATGTCGAAGAGGCCGTCGGTGTTGGGGCTTGGGCGGATGGCGACGGGCTGGCCGCGCAGGGCGGTGGAGAGTTTGAAGTGCTGTTTCTGGAAGCTGATCATGCCGAGGCTTTTGACGGTGACGACGGTATCGTCCGGGCCGTACTCGAGAGGCGGCAGGTGCTCCGGAAAGACGCGCGGGCTGATCTGGTAGCGGGTGATCGGCGTGGCGCCCTGCAGTGCGTCGTGGGGACGCTGCTGGTTATAGACCTCGCGCCATTGGTCGAAGGCCTGCTGGGCATGGGCCAGGGAGGTGAAGCTGCGGCCGTTGAGGACTTCAGCCTTGAGCGAGCGATGGAAACGCTCGTCCTTGCCGTTGGTCTGAGGATGGCGCGGCCGGCTGAAGCCGATGCGGATGCCCAGGCGAATCAGCCAGAGGGCCAGTTCGGAAACCTGTCCGGGTTGGCGCGGCGTGCCCCAGGGGGCGCCGTTGTCGGTGTTGATCCGCACCGGCAGGCCGTAGCGTCGGAAGACCTCAGTCAGTTGCGCCTGTACCGTGCTCCCGCGCTGCTCGGCGCAGGCACGCAGGGCGAGATTGAAACGCGAGTGGTCGTCGAGCACCGTCAGCGGATGGCAAGCCCCTGCGTTGGTCGGGAAATGCCCTTTGAAGTCCATCTGCCAGAGGTCGTTCGGCGCGGCATGCTCGAAGTGCTGCCAGGGCGTCGCAGCCACGCTGTGCTGCGGGTCGATCAGTTGATGGCGATGCAGAATGCGGGTCACCGTACTCGGCGCCAGCAGGGGCATGCCGAGATCCAGCAAGCGTCGGCTCAGCTTACGCCCGCCCCAGGTCGGATGCTGCGTGCGCAACTCAACGACCGCATCCTCCAGTTCGCGCGCGGTCAGGCGGGGATGACTCAACGGTCGTCGCGAGCGTTCCGCCAAGCCCGCCCGGCCTGCCTCCTCGTAACGCGCCAGCCATTTGTAGCCGGTCTGTGGGCTGATCCCGAAGCGTTGGCACAAGGCCCGACGATTCGCGCCTTCCTGCCGTGCCAGCAGAACAAATTCCTCTCGAAGATTCATGATGTCTTTCGCATTCCAGGGCATGGTCAAAATCTCCGGCAAGTCACTGCCGATACTGTCAACCATGTCCGCGCACACCTGTCAGCTATGTCTCCGGTCCATACATTTCGCCAAGAAGAAAGTAGCCAAAGAAGAAGGCGACCCTAGGTCGGCGCCCGCTGCGCGGGTGCCCTGCGCTACTCGTCGTTGGCGGGGGCTGCGCAACTCGGGGCTTTGCCCCTCAGATAGTGCTCGCCCTTTTTCCGCCAACGCCTGCGTTGCTCGGCGCCTTCCAAGGGGCCCGGAAAACCGATCGCTGCTGAAAGTGCAACGCTCTTTCAACCGCAAACCGTCGCATACCGCTGGTTTTCGGGGCCCCCCTGAGAGGCGCTGAGCAACGCAGGCGTGCCGGGGGAAGTCGGCGAGGACTGTCTGAGGCCCGCAGGGCCGAGTTCCGCAGCCGCCCGGCGCGCCGAGTAGCGCAAGGGACCGGGCGCAGCCCGGCGCCGACCTGGGGGTGGTTTTTTCTTTGGCTACTTTCTTTTTTCCACAAAAAAGAAAGTATGCCCGCCGGTCAACGGCGGAACCTAGCGGTTCAGCAACAACAAACGCCCGCGCGTCAGGCGCGGAACCCGGCGCATCAGAAAACAAAGCGGCCCGCTGAAGTGCAAGGGAAAACGGCGGTTCAGAACCCAAATACGCCCGCCAGAAAAGCAAAAAGGCCGGTTTCCCGGCCTCCCTGCAACAAGGCGAAAGCGCTTACCCTCGCCGCATGGCGTCGAAGAACTCCGCGTTGCCCTTGGTCGACTTGACCTTGTCGAGCAGGAATTCCATCGCTTCGAGATCGTCCATCGGGTAGCACAGCTTGCGCAGGACCCACATTTTCTGCAGGACGTCGGGTTTGAGCAGCAACTCTTCGCGGCGGGTGCCGGAGCGGTTGACGTTGACCGCCGGGTACATGCGCTTCTCGGCCATGCGGCGGTCGAGGTGGATTTCCGAGTTGCCAGTGCCCTTGAATTCTTCGTAGATCACTTCGTCCATGCGCGAGCCGGTGTCGATCAGCGCGGTGGCGAGGATAGTCAGCGAGCCGCCTTCCTCGATGTTGCGCGCGGCGCCGAAGAAGCGCTTCGGTTTCTGCAGGGCGTTGGCGTCGACGCCGCCGGTCAGTACCTTGCCGGAGGCAGGCTGGACGGTGTTGTAGGCGCGGGCAAGGCGGGTGATCGAGTCGAGTAGGATGACCACGTCCTTCTTGTGTTCGACCAGACGCTTGGCCTTCTCGATGACCATCTCGGCGACCGCGACGTGGCGGGTGGCCGGTTCGTCGAAGGTCGAGGCGACGACTTCGCCCCGCACGGTGCGGGTCATTTCGGTGACTTCTTCCGGACGTTCGTCGATCAGCAGGACGATCAGTACGACTTCCGGGTGGTTGGCGGTGATGGCGTGGGCGATGTTCTGCAGCATCACCGTCTTGCCGGTCTTCGGCGGGGCGACCAGCAGGCCGCGCTGGCCGCAGCCGATCGGCGCGATCATGTCGATGACACGGCTGGTGATGTTTTCGTCGGACTTGATTTCGCGTTCGAGCTTGAGGTGACGCGTCGGGTGCAGCGGCGTCAGGTTCTCGAACATGATCTTGTTCTTGTTGGCTTCCGGCGGGAAGCCGTTGATGCGGTCGAGCTTGGTCAGCGCGACGTAGCGCTCGCCGTCCTTCGGCGTGCGGATTTCGCCTTCGACGGTGTCGCCGGTGCGCAGGTTGAAGCGGCGGACCTGGGACGGGGAGACGTAGATGTCATCGGGGTTGGCCAGGTAGGACGTGTCGGCCGAGCGGAGGAAGCCGTAGCCGTCGGGCAGGACTTCGAGGGTGCCATCGCCGTAGATGGTTTCGCCGTTCTTGGCCTTGGCCTTGAGCACGGCGTAGATCAGCTCCTGCTTGCGCATGCGGTTGGCGTTTTCGATGGCGAGTTCGGTCGCCATGTCGAGCAGTTTGCTGACGTGCAGGGTCTTGAGTTCGGAAAGTTGCATTGGAGTGTATTGGGCGCTGGAGAATGAGCGCAGGCGTCAGCCCGATGAAAGGGCGCGGAAGCTGAGTGTGCTTGGGAGTGATGTATGACGCGGGACGGGAACGTCGCTGGCGTCGCCTGAAGGCACGAGCGTACCTTCAGGCCGGGAGACTAAGGGTATTACAGGTTGCTGTCAATAAAGGCAGCGAGTTGCGACTTGGAGAGGGCGCCGACCTTGGTCGCCTCGACATTCCCGTTCTTGAAGATCATCAGCGTCGGGATGCCGCGGATGCCGTACTTGGCCGGCGTCTGCTGGTTGTCGTCGATGTTGACCTTGGCGACTTTCAGCTTGCCGCTGTATTCGACGGCGATTTCGTCGAGGATCGGCGCGATCATTTTGCAGGGGCCGCACCATTCTGCCCAGTAGTCGACGAGCACCGGTTGCTGTGCCTGCAGCACTTCGCTTTCAAAGGTGTCGTCGGTGACGTAATGGATGTGCTCGCTCATGGTTGCCTCTTGGATTCTGGGAGTGGTGTTCCGGTGGGGCGGCTGTTGCCGCAATTCAGTCTGGCGTGATGCTAGCGAAAAATGACAGGCAAGGGAAGCATCCGGCTGCGCATTTGCAAGCCTCTATCAACGCCCGTTCTTGAACAGGTTGGCGAGTTCGACGGCGGTCTTGACCTGCATCTTGTCGAACAGGTTGGCGCGGTGGACTTCGACGGTGCGCATGCTGATGTTGAGTTCGTCGGCGATCACCTTGTTGTATTTTCCGGCCAGCACCAGGTCCATGATCTGCCGCTCGCGGGTGGTCAGCCGCGAAATCCGGCTGTTGACCGAGTCGGCTTCGGCGTGCGCCGCGCGCTGGCATGCGTCGAGGTCGATCGCTTCGCCGATTCGGCTGGCTAGTTCGTTGTCGTTGAAGGGTTTTTCGAAGAAGTCGAAGGCGCCGCGCTTGAGCGTGGCGACGGCGAGCGGGACGTCGCCGTGGCCGGTGAGAAAGATTACCGGCAAGGTCGAACCGCGTTCGAGCAGTTGCTCGAAGCAGTCGAGGCCGGTCATCCCCGACATTCGCATGTCGAGCACGACGCAGCCGCTGGTGGCGGGCGTCCAGGCGGCGAGAAAGGCTTCGGCAGAGTCGTAGGTGGCGTGGGCGAGGCCGCGCGACTGGAGGAGCCAGCTAAGGGCGTCCCGGATCGCGTCGTCGTCGTCGACCAGGTGGGCTTTCGGCGTGTTCATGCGTGGTCCAGGGGGAGGGTGAAGGTGAATATCGTACCGCTTCCGGTCGGCGAGGCGGGGTGTTTCTCCTTCCACAGGCGGCCGCGGTGGAATTCGATGATCGAGCGGCAGATCGACAGGCCGACGCCCATCCCTTCCTGCTTGGTGGTGAAGAAGGCGGTGTACAGCTTGTCCTCGATTTCCGGGGCGATGCCGCAGCCGTAATCGCTGACGCTGACGGCGACCTCGTTGTCGATGATGCGGGCAGCGATGTGCAGGAGACGATGGGCGAGCGGTGTTTCGCTCATGGCGTCCATCGCGTTGCGCATCAGGTTGAGCAGCACCTGTTCCAGCATCAGGCGATCCGCCGGCAGCAGCGGCAGCGGCGGTACGCTGGCTTCGATGCGGATCTGTCGCTTGCGGGCATCGGCCTCGATGAAGCCGAGACAGTCTTCAATCACGTCGCCAAGGTCGCAGGGGGCGCGCTTCGGTTCGCTCTTGCGCACGAAATCATGCACGCGGCGGATGATCCGGCCGGCGCGCTGCGCCTGGACGCCGATCTTTTCCAGTGCCGGACGCAGATCGGCGCAGGAAAGGTTGTCCGTTGCCAGCAGGTTGAGGCAGCCGGTGTTGTAGCTGGCGATCGCCGCCAGCGGCTGGTTCAGTTCGTGGGCGAGCGTCGAGGCCATTTCGCCGAGGGTTACCAGGCGGGCGGTGAATTGCAATTGTTCCTGCTGCTGGCGGGCCAGGTCTTCGGCGCGCTTGCGTTCGGTGATGTCGAGCACCGATGCCATCCAGCCGGTGTGCTGGCCGTGGCCGTCGATTAGCTTGGCTTCGTAAACCAGGGCCTGGAAGCGCTCGCCGTTCTTGCGCATGAAGGTGATCTCGAAGCCTTCGCTCGGTGCCTGGCCGGCCATTACCGCCAGGTGCAGCGCCTGCGTGTCGTCCATGTGTTCGGGGGCCCAGTAGGGCATCGGCGGCTCGTGGTCGACCAGTTCGTCGGCGGCAAAGCCTGTCATTTTGCAGAAGGCGGGATTGACGTAAATGATCTTGCCCTTGAGGTCGCGGGCCCGCATGCCGACCGTCAGCGAGTCTTCCATCGCCGCCCGGAAAGCATGCTCGGCGCGCAGCGCTTCTTCGGCGCGCGAACTCTTCTGCATCAGGTCGCGGACCAGCCACAGGCTCCAGAAGACGCCGCCAGCCAGGATCAGGATGAAGACGGTGAGCAGGCGCTGCAGGCCGCCGGGCTCGGTGGCGTAATTGCTGACCTTGAGCCGCAGTCCCTGGCCCGGCGGATCGAAGGGAATCTGGTAACTGTCGGCGTTGACGCCTTCGAGGTGGGTCTTGCTGGCGTAGAGGGTGTCGTTGTCATCGACGATCTCGACCTTGTATTTCTCGGTGAACCACCAGGGCACCTGGCTGTTGAGTAGATCGTTCAATGGGTAGGCGATCAGCAGCATGCCGCTCAGTCCGGCCTTGCCGTAGATCGGCACCAGCAGTTCGACGAAACTGTCGCCGCCGGGGGTGACCAGCGGCGCGCTGTAAGTTGGTTTGCCGAGGCGGCGCGCGACATCGAAGGCGCGCGCGGTGGTCGGCGGTTTGAGCAGGAATGCCTCTTGCGGGCTTTGGCCGGGCAGCGAGCCGAGGCGGTGGCCGTCGGCGTCGAGCCAGGAAATCTGTGAAATTTCCGGGCTGTTCTTGAGCAGGTGGGTCGAGCGGACCTGAAAGAGTTTCTCCCTTTCGTGCGGATCGGCCATGTCGACGGCGAGTTGCTGCATCAGGTCGCGATTGCCTTCGAGGTGGAAGCGCAGGTTCTGTTCCAGCCACAGCACATCCTTGATCAGAATGTTACGCTGCTCCTCGTGCTCGGAACGCTGCAGCAACCAGAGCAGGGTGAACAGCGCGGCCATCAGCAGCACCAGGCCGAGCTTTGGCAGGGTCAGGAGCCAGCGCAGGCGGCGTTTTTCGGGGCGGTGTCGGAGGGCGATCGGGCGCATGGCGGCGATGTTAACCCGTGGCCGCCGGATGTGGATATCCACAATACGCAGTCGTTAGCCTTTTCGTAATACTTTGCAGCAGTCGCAATCGGATTTCGCGACATTCCAACTTCAGGAGGAGATAAATCAATGAAAGTTTCCAAGCTTCTCGTCGGCCTGTTTGCTTGTGCCGTCTCGCTCGGTGCCTATGCGCAACAACCGATCATCATCAAGTTCAGCCATGTCGTCGCCAACGACACGCCGAAGGGCAAAGCTGCCGATTTCTTTGCCCAGAAGGCTGCCGAGCTGACCAAGGGCCGGGTCAAGGTCGAGGTCTATCCGAACTCGACGCTGTACAAGGACAAGGAAGAAATGGAAGCCTTGCAGCTTGGCGCCGTGCAGATGCTCGCCCCGTCGCTGGCCAAGTTCGGCCCGCTCGGCGTCAAGGAATTCGAAGTCTTCGACCTGCCTTACATCTTCAACGGCTACGACGACCTGCACAAGGTCACCACCGGCCCGGTCGGCAAGCAACTGCTGGCCAAGCTCGAGCCCAAGGGGATCAGCGGTCTGGCTTTCTGGGACAATGGCTTCAAGTCCTTCTCGGCGAACACCCCGATCAAGACGCCGGATGACCTGAAGGGCAAGAAGCTGCGCATCCAGTCGTCAAAGGTGCTCGAAGAACAGACCCGCGCCCTGAAGGCGCTGCCGCAGGTGATGGCTTTCTCCGAGGTCTACCAGGCGCTGCAGACCGGCGTTGTGGACGGGACCGAGAACCCGATCTCCAACCTGTATACCCAGAAGATGCACGAAGTGCAGAAGTACCTGACGCTGACCGAGCACGGCTATCTGGGCTACGCCGTTATCGTCAACAAGAAGTTCTGGGATGGTCTGCCGGCGGATATCCGCAAGCAGCTTGACGATGCCATGGTGCAGGCGACCCGTTACGCCAACCAGATCGCCAAGGTCGAGAACGACAACTCGCTGGAAAATGTCCGCAAGAGCGGCAAGACCCAGGTCTACACGCCGACGGCGGCTGAACGCAGCGCCTTCAAGAAGGTGCTGGTGCCGGTGCACAAGAAGATGGAAAGCCGGATCGGCAAGGAAACCATCGACGCGGTCTACAAGGCGACGGGCTTCGATCCGAACAAGCTGTAAGCAAAAAACTGAGCTCTGACGCCCGCTGTTGTGTCATGCCGCAGCGGGCGTTTTTGCAAGGAGAGGGACATGGGAAAAATCATTGACCGGCTGGAAGAGTTCATCATCGCCACCCTGATGGCGGTGGCGACCGTGGTGATCTTTGTTTCCGTCGTGCATCGGTACGGGACGGGTTTCGCGATTCCTGGCGTGCAGGACTGGCTGCTCGAAATCAACTTGGGCTGGGCCCAGGAATTCTGCATCATTCTTTTTGTCTGGATGGCCAAGTTCGGCGCCGCCTACGGCGTGCGTACCGGCATCCACGTCGGCGTTGACATCGTGATCAACAAGCTGCCGAACAAGCCGCGGGCGTTGATGGTCCAGCTCGGCCTGTTCTGCGGGGTCCTGTTTACCGCCGTGATCGGCGTGTTCGGCGCGATCTTCGTCTGGGAAAACGGCATGGCCTACGAGACCCTGAGCCTGTTCGGCGGCGATACCGGTGCTCACTTCGAAGGACCGACCACGCCCGACCTCGAGTGGCCGACCTGGATTGTGTACTCGGCGGTGCCGCTGGGTTCCTTCCTGATGTGCTTCCGTTTCGTCCAGGTGATGATCAAGTTTGCCCGCAGCGGCGAGTTACCGACGCACGACCATGGTCACGTCGAAGGACTGGAAGACGGCGAGGTGCTGGTGGTCGGCGAGGCGATTGCCATTGCCGAGCAGCGCGAACACGCCCACGCCGGCCTTTCCGATGCCGAGTGGGAAAAAGAGCACGGCGCGGAAGACGCGGCCAACAAGGAGAAATAAGCGATGAGCGCACTGGTTATCTTTGGCTTGCTGCTGACCTTGATGGTCATCGGCATGCCGGTCGGCGTCGCCCTCGGCCTGACCGTTCTCGGCTTCATGTTCGCCTTCACCGAGACGCCGATCGCCTCGGTGGCCTTGAAGATGTTCACCGGTATCGAGAAGTTCGAGATCATGGCGATCCCCTTCTTCATCCTCGCCGGCAACTTCCTCACCCATGGCGGCGTTGCCCGGCGCATGATCAATTTCGCGACGGCGATGGTCGGTCACCTGACCGGCGGTCTCGGCATGTCGGCGGTGCTCGCCTGCGCGCTGTTCGCGGCGGTTTCCGGTTCGTCGCCGGCGACCGTGGTGGCGATCGGCTCGATCCTGATCCCGGCGATGCTCAAGCAGGGTTTTCCGATGAGCTTCTCGGCCGGCGTCGTCGCTTCGGCTGGCGGCCTGGGCATCCTGATTCCGCCGTCGATCGTCATGGTGATGTACGCGGTGACGACCAACTCGTCGGTCGGCGCGCTGTTCATGGCCGGCGTCATTCCCGGCCTGCTGCTGGCGCTGACGCTCGGTGTCACCACCTGGTGGCAGGCGCGCAAGGGGGCTTACCCGACCTTGCCCAAGGCCTCCTGGGGCGAGCGTCTGCGCAGCTTCCGCGAAGCCTTCTGGGGGCTGATGCTGATCGTCGTGGTCATGGGCGGGATCTATTCCGGCATGTTCACGCCGACCGAGGCGGCAGCGATGTCGGCGGTCTACGCCTTCTTCATCGCCGTCTTCGTGTACAAGGATCTGACTTTCAAGCAGATTCCCAAGGTGCTGCTCGACTCGGCCAACATGAGTTCGATGCTGCTGTTCATCATCGCCAGCGCCATCCTGTTCAGCTTCATCCTGACCTCGGAGCAGATTCCGCAGGATATCGCCGACTGGATCGTCCATCTCGGCCTCGGTCAGGTCGGTTTCCTGATCATCGTCAACTTGCTGCTGCTGGTTGCCGGCAACTTCATGGAGCCGTCGTCGATCATCCTGATCCTGGCGCCCATCCTGTTCCCGGTTGCCGTTGCCCTGGGTATCGATCCGGTGCATTTCGGCATCATCATCACGGTGAACATGGAAATCGGCATGATCACGCCGCCGGTCGGTCTCAACCTGTTCGTCGCCAGCGGCATCACCCGCCGCGGGCTGTCCGAAATGTCGGTGGCCGTGCTGCCGTGGCTGTACGCGATGCTGGCTTTCCTGATTGCCATCACCTACATCCCGGAAATCTCGCTCTGGCTGCCGCGCACGCTGGGCATGCTCTGATTCGTCCGGGCCAAGCCTGACGCAGGCCGCGCTTTCCGCAAGGAGCGCGGCCTTTTCCTTCTCTGTGGCACAATTCGCCTTCCGCCGCCCACCTTTCCATCATGAAATTCGCCCTCTCCATCATTGCGCTGATCGTTGCCGCGCTGGTCCTTCCTTTCCTCATTCCCGGCCTCGGTCAGCGGGAAGGGGTCAATCCGAACGCCAATCTGCCCTGGCAGATCGAAGTCGATGGCCAGGGCGGTAGCCGTGTCTTCGGCATCAAGCCCGGTACGCAGACGCTGGGCGAGGCACGGGCGATCCTCGGTGGCGAGGCGCCGGACCTGGCGATCATCGCCACCCCGGATGAAGTCGGTACGCTCGAAGCCTACTATTCCGAGGTGGCCCTCGGTTTCGTGCTGGCCAAGGTGATCCTGACCATCGACGCGACGCCCGACATGATCACGGCGATGCGCGAGCGCGC
The DNA here is from genome assembly GCA_964523045.1 of uncultured Dechloromonas sp. GTDB lineage: Bacteria > Pseudomonadota > Gammaproteobacteria > Burkholderiales > Rhodocyclaceae > Azonexus. The sequence goes on from CAZFXO010000005.1 coordinate 30,712, forward strand.
ACCCAAGGGGCAGTACATGGAGAGTTCGACGCGCAAGATTTTCCTGCATCAGGATGACAAGTTGGCCGCCGATGCCTTGCCGGTACGGGCGATCAGCGTCATTCCCAAGGCCAGCCTGGATGAGGCGACCGTCATCCAGCGTTTCGGGCAGCCTGGTGCGCGCCTGCCGGTGGGCGACAAGCGTGTGCACCTGCTGTACCCGGAAAAGGGGCTTGACGTCGTGGTCGACGCCGACGGCAAGGAACTGCTGCAATACGTCGCGCCGCGCGATTTCGAGCGCCTGCGCGAACCGCTGCAAAAGGAAGCCGCCGGCCAGTAAGGCGGGTGCATGCCGTTCTTATCTGCTAAAATTTCCCGTTTTTCAAACGACTAGCTTTTTTTCGGAGCAAACACATGGCTATCGAACGCACCCTTTCCATCATCAAGCCGGACGCCGTTGCCAAGAACGTCATCGGCCAGATCTATTCCCGTTTCGAAGGCGCCGGCCTCAAGGTCATCGCCGCCCGCATGACCTGGCTGTCCGAGCAGGAAGCCGGCCAGTTCTACGCCGTGCACAAGGAACGTCCTTTCTTCAAGGATCTGGTCTCGTTCATGACCTCCGGCCCGGTGATGATCCAGTGCCTGGAAGGCGAGAACGCCATCGCCAAGAACCGCGAACTGATGGGCGCCACCGATCCGAAGAAGGCCGACAAGGGCACCATCCGCGCCGATTTCGCCGAGTCGATCGACGCCAATGCCGTGCATGGCTCCGACGCCCCGGAAACCGCCGCCGTGGAAGTTGCCTTCTTCTTCCCGGGCATGAACACCTACGCCGGTCGCTGAGTTGTGGTTGGCGTGCCGGCCGCTGAGGCTGGCACGATCCCCGGGATGCTGATGCAGAATCTTCTTGATTTCGATGCCGACGGCTTGACCGCCTGGTTTGCCGAGCAGGGCGAAAAGCCTTTCCGGGCGCGCCAGGTGCTGCGCTGGATGCATCGTTCCGGGGTGGCGGATTTCGATGCCATGACCGACATCGCCAAGAGTTTGCGTGAAAAACTCAAGGCGCGGGCGGTCGTGGCGCCGCCGACGGTGGTCTCCGACAAGCTGTCGGACGACGGGACGCGCAAGTTCCTGATCGACGTCGGCAACGGTAACGCGGTCGAGACGGTGTTCATTCCCGAGGATGAGCGCGGTACCCTGTGCATTTCCACGCAAGCCGGTTGTGCGCTCGATTGCGCCTTCTGTTCGACCGGCAAGCAAGGCTTCAACCGCAACCTGACGGTGGCGGAAATCATCGGCCAGCTCTGGCAGGCCAACCAGGCGCTGGGCGCCGTGCATGGCGACGAACGGGTGATTTCCAACGTCGTCATGATGGGCATGGGCGAGCCGCTCGCCAACTACGACAACACCGTCGCCGCCCTGCGCCTGATGCTCGATGACAACGCCTACGGCCTGTCGCGGCGCCGGGTCACGGTGTCGACGTCGGGCCTGGTGCCGGCGATCGATCGCCTGCGCGAGGAATGTCCGGTGGCTCTGGCGGTTTCGCTGCATGCGCCGAACGATGCGCTGCGCGACCAGTTGGTGCCGATCAACCAGAAATATCCCCTGCGCGAACTGATGGCCGCCTGCCGGCGTTACCTGGAAAAGGCGCCGCGCGATTTCATCACCTTCGAATACACGATGATGGCCGGCATCAACGACAGCGATGCCCACGCCCGCGAGTTGCTGGCGCTGGTGCGCGACGTGCCGTGCAAGTTCAATCTGATCCCGTTCAATCCCTTTCCCGGTTCGCCTTTCCGCCGTTCGCCGGCGGAGCGGGTGCGGCGCTTCGGCGAAATCCTGATCCAGGGCGGCATCGTCACCACGACGCGCAAGACGCGCGGTGACGATATTGATGCCGCCTGTGGCCAGTTGGCCGGCCAGGTCAAGGACAAGACCCGGCGCACCGCCGGTGGTGTCATTCCCATTCAGGAGTCGAGGTCATGAAACAGCGTTTCCGCTTCCCCGGTCTTGTCCTGCTCGCCGGGCTATGGAGCGGCGGGCCGGCTTTCGCCCAGTTCGACGGCGCCTTGCCCGCTGCCGCCCAGCAGCCGTCGCCGCAGGTCCGGCAGGATAGCAGTCAGCCGCTTACGGTGGCCGAGCCGCGCGCCCGGGCCAAGATTCACACCGAACTGGGAGCGCTTTACTTCCAGGGCGGCAATCCGGCAGCCGCCATCGACCATCTCGGGCAGGCCCTGGAGATCGACGGCAACTATTTCCAGGCGCTGAGCGTGCGCGGCCTGGTGTATGCATCGCTGCGCGAGTTCGCCAAGGCCGACCACGATTTCACCGAAGCCCTGGCGCGGGCGCCCAACGACCCCGAAGTCAATAACAACTATGGCTGGTTCCTTTGCGAAACCGGCAAGCAGCGCGAGGCGATCGCCTATTTCGACCGCGCCCTGCGCGATCCGCTCTACGACACGCCCGATCTGGCGCTGACCAACGCCGGCAACTGCCTGGTCAAGCTGGGCGATGCCGATCAGGCGATGAACTACTACCTGCAGGCGCTACGGGTTTCGCGCAGTGGCGCCGTCGGCGCCCGGATCGGCCTGGCCGGCTTGATTCACAAGCGGGGCAATTCGGCCGAGGCGCGCGTTTATCTGAACGAAGCCCTGCGCATGATGGAGCAGCCGACCGCCGAGGCGCTCTGGCTGGGCATCCGCATCGAGCGCAAGCTCGGCGACCGGGCGGCGGAAAGCGGTTTTGCCGCCCAGTTGCGCAGCCGCTATCCGACTTCGAATGAATATCAGGAATTCCTCAAGGGCAACTTTGAATGAGTGAGCAGATTGAAAACTCGTCCATGCCGGAAGTGGACGAGCCGATGCAAACGATGGCGTTTGCGTTGTCCGTCGGCAAGCAGTTGCAGCAAGCCAGGGAGGCGCGCGGCCTCGCCGTCGGTGACATCGCCCAGGCGCTGAAACTTGGTCCGCGCCAGGTCGAGGCGCTGGAGCGCGACGAATGGACGGATTTGCCGGGAACCACCTTCATCCGTGGTTTCGTGCGCAACTACGCGCGTCTGGTCGGCGTCGATCCGCAGCCCCTGATGGCACATCTGGGCAACTTGCTGGAAAAGCCGGTCGATACGCTGAACGTTCCTGCCGCGGCGCCGACGACGATGCGCAGTGGCAGCCGTTCGCGTGATCGGGCGGTGGTTGGCATTGGCGTTGGCCTGGTGGTGATTGCGGTGCTGGCTTATTTCCTGTTGCCCAGTGATCTTGCCGCCTGGCGGGCCGACCTGCAGTCCTTGCTCAATGCCAGCCCGGCGACCGAGGAAACCAACGACGCCGCAGCGGCGCAGGAGCCGCTTTTCCCGCCGCCCGAGGCGGCTGCCCCGGTGCAGCCTGCGCCAGTAGCGGCGGCACCGGTAGCGGCGCCGCCAGTAGTTGCGCCGCCGGCAGTAACGCCGTCGGTAGCCGCACCGCTGGCTACGGCTGCCAGCCAGTTGCCGGTTCAGCCGGCGCAGCCGGTCGCCAACAACGCTGCGGACGGGCAACTGCGTTTCCACGTCGCTCGCGAGTCCTGGGTGGAAGTGCGCGACCGCGACGATGTGGTGGTCTTTTCCCAGCGTCTGCCGGCGGGCAGTGAACAACAGGTCGGCGGCAAGGCGCCGCTGTCGGTGACCATCGGCTACGCGCCGGGGGTCAGTCTGATGGCACGTGGCAAGGTCGTCGATCTGGCGCCGTATACCCGTGGCGATGTCGCCCGCCTGCTGGTGGAGTAAGCCGTGACCGCCGTTCCCAAACGCCCGACGCGCGCCACCGCCATCGCCCACCTCCGCCTCGGCGGCGACGCGCCGGTGGTCATCCAGTCGATGACCAATACCGACACCGCCGATTACCTGGCCACCGCCATCCAGTGCGCCGAACTGGCGCGCGCAGGATCCGAGCTGGTGCGCATCACCGTCAATTCGCCGGAAGCAGCGGCGGCCGTGCCGAAGATTCGCGATCATCTCGACAAGATGAATTGCAACGTGCCGCTGATCGGCGACTTCCACTACAACGGCCACCGCCTGCTGACCGAGCACCCGGCTTGCGCCGAGGCGCTGGCCAAGTACCGGATCAATCCCGGCAACGTCGGATTCGGCAAGAAGAAGGACGAGCAGTTCGCGCAGATGGTCGAACTCGCCTGCCGCTACGACAAGCCGGTGCGCATCGGCGTCAACTGGGGCAGTCTCGACCAGGAGTTGCTGGCGCGGATCATGGACGAGAACAGCAAACGGGCGCAGCCGCTCGATGCGACCGAAATGATGCGCCACGCGATGGTGACGTCGGCGCTCGAATCGGCGGCGAAAGCCGAGGAAGTCGGCCTGGCCGGCGAGAAGATCATCCTGTCGTGCAAGGTGTCGAGCGTCCAGGACCTGATTGCCATCTACCGCGAACTCTCTCGCCGCGCCGATTACGCGCTGCACCTCGGCCTGACCGAGGCCGGCATGGGCTCGAAGGGCATCGTTGCCTCGACCGCCGCGCTTGCTGTGCTGCTCCAGGAAGGCATCGGCGACACCATCCGCGTCTCGCTGACGCCGGAACCGGGCGGTTCGCGCAGCCAGGAAGTCATCGTCGCCCAGGAAATCCTGCAGACCATGGGCCTGCGCGCGTTCACGCCGATGGTCGCGGCCTGCCCCGGTTGCGGCCGGACGACCTCGACCTTCTTCCAGGAACTGGCCGGCGAGGTGCAGGACTTCGTGCGCGCCCGCATGCCGGAATGGAAGCTGCATTACGACGGCGCCGAGAAGATGACGCTGGCCGTCATGGGCTGCATCGTCAATGGTCCGGGCGAATCGAAGCACGCCAACATCGGCATCTCGCTGCCGGGTACCGGCGAAGCGCCGTCGGCGCCGGTCTACGAGGACGGCGAGAAGACCGTGACCCTGAAGGGCGACAACATCGCCAACGAATTCAAGGACATCATCGAGCGCTACGTCCAGCGCACCTACAAGAAGAAACTGCAAGCATGAGTCAGACTTTGCAAGCCGTGCGCGGGATGAACGACATCCTGCCGGAAGAAGCGGCATTCTGGGAACTGTTCGAGGACACCGTCCGCGCCTGGCTGAAGGGCTACGGCTATCGGCCGATCCGCATGCCCATCGTCGAGCCGACGCCGCTCTTCAAGCGGGCGATCGGCGAAGTCACCGACATCGTCGAGAAGGAAATGTATTCCTTCGTCGACGGCCTCAACGGCGAGGCGCTGACGCTGCGCCCGGAAGGCACGGCCGGCTGCGTGCGCGCCGTGATCGAGCACAACCTGGCGGCGCGGCAGACGCAGCGTCTCTACTACATCGGCCAGATGTTCCGCCACGAGCGGCCGCAGAAGGGGCGTTACCGGCAGTTCCACCAGGTCGGCGTCGAGACTTTCGGTATCGCCGGTCCGGACATCGACGCCGAATTGATCCTGATGGGCGCCCGCCTGTGGGCCGACCTCGGCCTTGACGGCATCGAACTGCAGATCAACAGCCTCGGTCAGCCGAGCGAGCGCGCCGAACATCGCGCCGCGCTGATCGCCTACCTGGAACAGCACGTTGACGTGCTCGACGAGGACGCCAAGCGTCGTCTGTACACCAACCCGCTGCGCATCCTCGACACCAAGAACCCGGCGCTGCAGGACATCTGCGCGGCGGCACCGAAGCTGATCGACTTCCTCGGCGCCGAATCGCTGGCGCACTTCGAGGGCGTGCAGCAGGTGCTGCGCGACGCCGGCCAGCCGTTCTCGATCAACCCGCGCCTGGTGCGCGGTCTCGATTACTACAATCTGACCGTCTTCGAATGGGTCACCGACAAGCTCGGTGCCCAAGGCACGGTCTGTGCCGGCGGCCGCTACGACGGCCTGGTCGAGCAACTCGGCGGCAAGCCGACGGCGGCTTGCGGCTTCGCCATGGGCGTCGAACGGCTGATCGCGCTGATCAAGGATGCCGGCGGCGCGCCGGCCGAGCCGGCGCCCGACGTCTATGTCGTGCACCAGGGCGACGCCGCCGGCCGACTGGCTTTCCGCGTCGCCGAAGGTCTGCGCGACCAGGGGCTGGACGTGTTGCTGCACTGCGGCGGCGGTTCGTTCAAGTCGCAGATGAAGAAGGCCGACGGCAGCGGTGCTGCCTTCGCGGTGATCATCGGCGACGACGAAGCGGCGACCGGCGAGGCACAATTGAAGGCCTTGCGCGAAGAAGGCGTGGCCCAACGTAAACTGAAGGTCGATGAACTGGCGGAAGCCATCATCGACCACATGATTGATTCGGACGAAGAGGAATAAACAGCATGGCGCATTACGACCTCGAAGAACAGGAACAGATCGACACGCTGAAAACCTGGTGGAAGATGTACGGCAACCTGGTCACCTCGCTGCTGACCGTTGCCGCCCTGGCCGCCGCCGGCTGGCAGGGTTGGAACTGGTACCAGAACGACCAGTCGGCGAAGGCGGCGGCGGTATTCGCCGCGCTCGAACAGGCGATCGAGGCTGGCGACGCGCAGCGGCTGAAGGCCACCGCCGGCGAGCTGACGGAAAAATTTCCGCGTTCCGGTTACGCCGGTCTCGGCGCCATGGTCGCCGCGCGCAGTTCCTTCGACGCCGGTGACCTGAAGACGGCGAAGGCCCAGCTCGGCTGGGTCGTCGACAACGCCAAGGACGAATTGCGCGACATCGCCCGCCTCCGCCTGAGCGCCGTGCTGCTCGACGAAAAGGCCTACGACGAGGCGCTCAAGCAACTGGCCGAGGCGCCGGCAGCCGATTTCGCGGCACGCTTCCTGGAAATGAAGGGCGACGTGCTGAGCGCCCAGGGCAAGGCGGCGGAAGCGCGTGCCGCCTACCAGGAAGCCATCAGCAAGAGCGGTGCCGGGGCCGAAGGCGCCGGCCGCGAATTGCTGCAGCAGAAACTCGACAGCCTGGGAGAAAGCGCATGACGCGTCGTCCCCTGTTCCTGCTGGCGGCCACCGCCCTGGCGCTGGGCGGTTGCTCGACGATCTCCAGCACCTTCGAATCGATCAACCCCTTCGCCCCGTCGGCGCCCAAGATGTCGCCGCTGCCCGAACTGGGCAAGTCCGAACAGGCGGCGAAGACGCTCTGGTCGGTCGATGTCGGCGATGCCAAGGCCTATGACTTTGCGCCGGCGATCGTTGGCGAAACGGTCTATGTCGCTGAACACAAGGGCCTGCTGTACCGCCTCGACAACGGCAAGACGACCTGGAAGATCGACGCCGGGCAGCCGCTGTCGGCCGGCGTCGGCGCCGGTGCCGGGATGCTCGTCGTCGGTACGCCGAAGGGCGGCGTGCTGGCTTTCGATGCGGAAACCGGCAAGGCGCTGTGGCAGGCCCAGGTGAGCAGCGAAGTCCTGGCGACGCCGGCGGTCAGTAGCGACGGCGTTGCCGTGCGTAGCGGCGACAACCGGATTTTCTTCCTTGATGTCCGCGACGGTTCGCGCAAATGGTTGTACCAGCGGCCGATGCCGGCGCTCTCGGTGCGTTCGACCGGCGCGCCGGTGTTCGCCGATCGTTACCTGTTCGCCGGTTTCCCGGGCGGCAAGCTGGTCGGCCTGTCGCTGCAAAACGGTGCGCCGGTCTGGGAAGGCGCCGTTGCCCAGCCGAAGGGAACGACCGAACTGGACCGCGTCGCCGATATCGTTTCGGCGCCGGTGATCGACGGCACGCAGATTTGCGCTGTCGCCTTCCAGGGCAAGGTTGCCTGTTTCGACATGGGGCAGGGCGGAGCCTTGGTCTGGTCGCGGGACATTTCCTCGGCTCGCGGCCTCGCGCTCGACGGCCGTTATCTTTTCGTCACCGACGACGATGGCATCGTGTACGGGCTCGACCGCCTGAGCGGCGGCAGCCTGTGGAAGCAGGACAAGTTGCGCAATCGCGCGGTGACTGCTCCGGCGGTACGCGGCGAGGCGGTGGCGGTCGGCGATGCCGAAGGCTACGTGCATTTCCTGTCGCGCGAAGAGGGGGCTTTCCTGGCCCGCCAGAAAACCGATGGCACCGCCATCCGGGTTGCGCCGCAGCGACTCGGCGAAGCCGTCCTGACGCAGTCGTCGGGCGGTGACGTCAGCTTGATCGGGATCCAATGAAACCCACCATCGTACTGGTCGGCCGCCCCAATGTCGGCAAATCGACGCTCTTCAACCGGCTGACCAAATCGCGCGACGCCATCGTCGCCGATCTTCCCGGCTTGACCCGCGACCGCCATTACGGCCACGGCAAGCTCGGCAAGAAGCCTTTCCTGGTCGTCGATACCGGCGGTTTCGAGCCGCTGGTCAAGGACGGCATCCTGCACGAGATGGCCAAGCAGACGGAACAGGCAATCGCCGAAGCCGACGCGGTCATTTTCGTGGTTGACGGGCGGGTTGGCTTGACGCCGCACGACAAGGAAATCGCCAACAAACTGCGCTGCATCGGCCGACCGGTGCTGGTCGCCGTGAACAAGGCCGAAGGTCTCAACGCCGGCATGGTCGAGGCGGATTTCCATGCCCTCGGCCTAGGCGAGCCGTATGCGATTTCCGCCAGTCACGGCGAAGGCGTGCGCGGCCTGATCGAACTGGCGCTCGAATCCTTCCCCGAGCCGGAGGACGACGAGTGGCATTCCGACGCGATCCGCGTCGCCATCGTCGGCCGGCCGAACGTCGGCAAATCGACGCTGGTCAATACCCTGCTCGGCGAGGAGCGCGTCATTGCTTTCGACGCGCCGGGAACGACCCGCGATTCGATCGAGATCGATTTCGAACGCGAAGGGCGCAAGTACGTGCTCGTCGACACCGCCGGCATGCGCAAGCGCGGCAAGGTGTTCGAGGCGATCGAGAAGTTCTCGGTGGTGAAGACGCTGCAGTCGATCGAAGACGCCAACGTGGTGATCCTGATGGTCGACGCCCGCGCCGACATCTCCGACCAGGACGCGCACATCGCCGATTTCATCGTCCAGTCCGGGCGCGCCCTTGTCGTTGCGGTCAACAAGTGGGACGGGCTCGACGCCTACGTGCGCGAGCAGACTCGGCAGATCCTGCAGCGCAAGCTGAAATTCCTCGATTTCGCCAAGTTCCATTTCGTTTCGGCGCTGGAAAACGTCGGCCTGAGCAATCTGTTCCGTTCGGTGGACAGCGCCTACGCGGCGGCGATGACCAAGCTGTCGACACCGCGTTTGACGCGCGTGCTGGCCGATGCCATTGCCCGCCAGGCGCCGCCCAAGCATGGCCTGTTCCGGCCCAAGCCGCGCTATGCCCACCAAGGGGGCTCGAATCCGCCGATCATCGTCATCCACGGCAACGCTGTTGACCAGATCGGCGACAGCTATCGTCGCTACCTCGAGCACACCTTCCGCGAAGCTTTCCGGCTGCAGGGAACGCCCCTGCGCATCCAGTTCGTCGCCGGCAAGAACCCGTTTGCCGAGAAGGAGCCACGCCGCTGAATCATTGTCACAAATAACGCACAAAAATTTTCGCATCCACCGACTAATTTGGGTACATTAGGACCCTCATAACAACACACATGGAGTTCCACACCATGAGCAACAAAGGGCAACTTTTACAAGACCCCTTTCTCAATGCACTGCGTCGCGAGCACGTTCCCGTTTCCATTTACCTGGTGAACGGCATCAAGCTGCAGGGGCAGGTTGAGTCTTTTGACCAGTACGTCGTCCTTCTCAAGAACACCGTCACCCAGATGGTGTACAAGCATGCCATCTCCACGGTTGTCCCGGCGCGCCCGGTCAACATCCATCAAGAGCAGGCCGCAGAATAAGGCGGCTGATCTGGCAGCCTCCGATGTTCGGGGCTGTTTTCTCCGCAGGAATTTCCGATGCTTGAACGGCCGGCTGCCGGTGAGCGGGCCGTTGTCGTACAACTCGATTTCGGCCAGCTAGATATCGAAGACCAGCTCGAAGAAGTTCGCCTGTTGACCGAATCCGCGGGAGGTGCGGTGGTCGGCGAAGTTCGCGGGCGACGTCAGTCGCCGGACCCGAAGACCTTTGCCGGCAGCGGCAAGGTGCAGGAAATTGCCGCCATGATCGCCGGCTGCTCAGCGCAGCTGGTGATCTTCAATCATGCGTTGTCGCCAGTGCAGCAGCGTAACCTCGAGCGTGACCTGAATTGCCGGGTGGTCGACCGCAACAGCCTGATCCTCGACATCTTCGCGCTGCGCGCGGCGAGTGCCGAGGGCAAGCTGCAGGTCGAACTGGCGCAGCTCGAGCATCTATCTACCCGTCTGGTTCGTGGTTGGACTCACCTGGAACGTCAGCGCGGCGGCATCGGCATGCGCGGTCCGGGGGAGACCCAGCTTGAAACCGACCGCCGGCTGCTTGGCAAGCGCGTCAAGCTGCTCAAGGAGCGTCTAGCCCGTCTGACGCGTCAGCGCGGTGTGCAGCGCAAGGCGCGGCGGCGCGGCGAGGTGTTCAATGTTTCGCTGGTCGGCTACACCAATGCCGGCAAGTCGACCCTGTTCAACACGCTGACCCATGCGGGTGTTTATGCCGCCGACCAGTTGTTCGCCACCCTCGACACGACTTCGCGCAAGCTATGGGTCGAGGGAGCCGGCAACATCGTGATTTCCGATACTGTCGGTTTCATCCGCGATCTGCCGCACTCGCTGGTTGATGCCTTTCATGCGACCCTGGAAGCAGCGGTCGATGCCGATTTGCTGCTGCATGTCGTCGATAGCGCAAGCCACGCCCGCGACGAGCAGATGGCGGAAGTGGACCGGGTGCTCGACGAGATCGGTGCCCGCGACGTGCCGCGGCTGGTGGTCTGGAACAAGATCGACCTGACCGAGGCGGGGCCCGGGGTCGAGCGGGATGAATATGGTAATATCGCCCGGGTTCGCGTCAGTTCGCGCACTGGCGAAGGCCTGGAACTCTTGCGCGAAACCCTGGCCGAACACGCTCGGGTCAAGGCCGCGTCGCGGCGCCAGGCACTCGATGCGGAAGCCTGTCCGGCAAAACCTGATTTCATTGACTGAATCCCCAAAATCATGATTCCTACGCTAGGTATACTCATGTCGATCAACGATCCGCGCTGGGGCAACCGCGGTGGTGACGACGGCCAGGAGGGCGGCGGTCCGCGCCGGCCGAACGACGGTCCGCCGGATCTGGAAGAGCTCTGGCGCGATTTCAACCGCAAGCTGTCCGGCATGATGGGCAAGAAACGAGGTGGCGGCAGTGGTGGCGGCGACGGGCCGCGCATGCCGCCGGTCGATTTCGGGCCGAAGATGCTGGGCGGCGGGATCGGCGTTCTGCTTGGACTGATCGTCCTGGTCTGGCTGGCTTCCGGTTTCTATATCGTCGACGAATCGCAGCGTGGTGTCGTCCTCCAGTTCGGCAAGCGTTACGAGACGACCGAGCCGGGTTTGCGCTGGCGTCTGCCGTATCCGATCCAGTCGCATGAACTGGTCAACCTGACCGGTGTGCGCACGATCGAGATTGGTTATCGCGGCACCGAGCGCAACAAGGTGCTCAAGGAAGCGCTGATGCTGACCGACGATGAGAACATCGTGAACATCCAGTTCGCGGTGCAGTACATCCTCAAGGACCCGGTCGAATACCTGTTCAACAACCGTCATCCCGACGAAGCCGTGGTCGGCGCTGCGGAAACCGCGGTGCGCGAGATTGTCGGCAAGAGCAAGATGGACTTCGTGCTCTACGAGGGGCGCGAGCAGATTGCCAGCGAGGCGGCGAAGCTGATGCAGGCGATCCTGGATCGCTACGATGCTGGCGTCTTGATCTCCAAGGTGACGATGCAGAATGCCCAGCCGCCGGAACAGGTGCAGGCCGCCTTCGACGATGCCGTCAAGGCCGGGCAGGATCGGGAGCGCCAGAAGAACGAAGGTCAGTCCTACGCCAACGACGTGATTCCGCGGGCTCGCGGTACGGCCTCGCGTCTGCTCCAGGAAGCGGACGGCTACCGGCAACGGGTGATCTCGAACGCCGAGGGTGATGCCTCGCGTTTCCGCCAGATCGTCACCGAATACGCCAAGGCGCCGGAAGTGACCCGGCAGCGCATGTATCTCGACACCATGCAACAGATTTACGCCAATACCACCAAGGTTCTGGTCGACACCAAGGGCCAGGGCAATCTGCTCTACCTGCCGCTCGACAAGCTGATGAACGTCGCCGCCGGGACGGCTGCCCAGCAGCAGGCGGGTGACGCACACAATACGACGGCGGCTGGTCGTCAGTCCTCGGCCTTCGCCGGGCAGGTGCCGCCTCAGCTCGAACAGGCGCCGGCGGTGACCGGCAAGACATTGTCCAGCGCATCCAGCGATCGCTCGTCGCTGGGCTCGCGTGATCGGGAGGCCCGCTGATGAGTTCGCGTCTCAACCTGCTGGGGGGCGCCGTCCTCCTGATCCTCGTCGTCGTCTCGATGTCCATCTTCACCGTCGATCAGCGCCAGTACGCCCTGGTTTTCCAGCTGGGCGAGGTCAAGCGTGTGATCACAGAGCCGGGGCTGAACTTCAAGGTGCCGATGATCCAGAACGTGCGTTTCTTCGATCGCCGTATCCTGACGCTCGACAGTGCCGATCCGGAACGTTTCATCACCTCGGAAAAGAAGAACGTCCTGGTCGATTCCTACATCAAGTGGCGGATCATTGATCCCAAGCTTTACTACGTGTCGGTCGGCGGCGACGAGACGCGTGCCCGCACCCGCCTCAGCCAGACGGTCAATTCCGGCCTGCGCGAGGAATTCGGCAAGCGCCTGGTGCACGACGTGATTTCCGGCGAACGCGACAAGATCATGGACCAGATGCGCGAAAAGGCCGATGTCGACGCCCGCCGCATCGGCGTGCAGATCGTCGACGTGCGCTTGAAGCGCGTCGAGTTGCCGGAAGAGGTCAGTGGCGCTGTCTACAGTCGGATGGAAGCCGAGCGCAAGCGGGTGGCCAACGAGCTGCGTTCGGAAGGCGCCGCCGAAGCCGAGAAGATTCGTGCCGATGCCGACCGCCAGCGTGAAGTGATCATCGCCGAGGCCTATCGCGACGCCCAGAAGGCGAAGGGCGAGGGTGACGCCAAGGCAGCGGCGATCTACGCCGACGCCTTCGGCAAGAATCCGGAGTTCTATGCTTTCTACCGTAGCCTGGAAGCTTACCGGAACAGCTTTGCCAACAAGAGCGACGTCCTGGTGGTCGAACCTTCGTCCGATTTCTTCAAGTACATGAAGAACGTCGGCCGCTGAATCCATCAATGGCTTCCAACCTGCTGCTGGCTTTCGCGCTGATGCTGGTCCTCGAGGGCCTCATGCCCTTCGTGGCGCCGGCCGCCTGGCGTGAGACTTTCCGTCGCCTGATCCAGATGTCCGACGGACAGATCCGTTTCATCGGCCTGACCTCGATGCTGGTCGGGCTCATCCTCCTCATTCTCTTCTCATGAACTGGCTGCTCCCAGAATATATTGCCGACGCGCTGCCGTCAGAAGCGGCGCGCATTGAAACCCTACGTCGCTCGCTGCTCGATCATTGCCGCGGTCGCGGCTTCGAGTACGTGATGCCGCCGCTGCTCGAATATCTCGAATCGCTGCTCACCGGCGCCGGGCAGGACCTCAATCTGCGTACCTTCAAGCTGGTTGATCAGCTTTCCGGTCGCACCCTTGGTGTCCGTGCCGACATGACGCCACAGGCGGCGCGCATCGATGCGCATCTGCTCAACCACCAGGGCGTCACCCGGCTCTGCTATTGCGGCAGCGTGCTGCATACCCTGCCCGCGAACATCTCGGCCGGCCGTGAGCAATTCCAGTTAGGCGCGGAAGTCTTTGGCTACGGCGGCGTCGAGGCCGATCTCGAAGTCGTCCGTCTGATGGCTTCCGCCTTCGAACGGGCTCGTCTGCCGCTGGCGCGCGTCGACCTCGGGCACGTCGGAATTTTCCGGGCGCTGATCGAGGCCGCCGCCTTGCCGGCTGAGGCCGAGGCCGAATTGCTCGTGCTGCTGCGCGACAAGGATGTTCCAGGCCTGGCGGCGGCAACGGCGCAGCTGGCAACTCCTTACCGGGAAGCCCTGCTCGCCCTGCCGACGCTGTATGGTGGTGGCGAGGTACTCGATCGCGCCGCCGAAGTGCTGCCGGCCGAGCTGCCGGCTTTGCGCGCGGCACTGGATCAGCTACGCCACCTGATCGAGAGTGCGCCGGAACTGCCGTTCTCGATCGATCTCGGCGACCTGCACGGTTACCACTATCACAACGGCATCGTCTTTGCCGCCTATGTGCCGGGCTATCCGGCGGCGATCGCCCGCGGTGGCCGTTACGATGGCGTCGGCAAGGCTTTCGGCCGGGCCCGTCCGGCCACCGGTTTCTCGCTCGACCTGCGCGAACTGGCGCGACTGCTGCCGCCGGCCAAGCCGGCAGGCGGCATCCTGGCGCCGTATGCCGGCAGTGACCGGGTGCTGGCCGGGCATATCGCCGCCTTGCGCGAGCGCGGCGAGATCGTCGTTGAACTGCTGCCGGGCGAAGGTGCCTGCGAAGGTCCGCGCTGCGACCGCAAGCTGGTGCTGGTCGGCGGACACTGGATTATCGAAGCTATACAAGAGGACTAGAAAATGGCCAAGAATGTCATCGTCGTCGGTACCCAGTGGGGCGACGAAGGGAAGGGTAAGATCGTCGACTGGTTGACCGACCACGCCCAGGGCGTGGTGCGCTTCCAGGGCGGCCACAACGCGGGCCACACGCTGGTCGTCGGCGACAACGTCTACAAGCTCAACCTGGTGCCTTCGGGCATCGTTCGCGAGGGCGTCGATTGCTACATCGGCAACGGCGTGGTGCTCGACATCCATCATCTGATCTCGGAAATCGCCGAGCTGGAAAAGGGCGGCATCAATGTCCGCTCGCGGCTCAAGATCAGCCCGGGCTGCCCGCTGATCCTGCCCTACCACTCGGCCATCGACAAGGCGCGCGAAGGCGCCAAGTGCGCCGACAAGAAGATCGGCACGACGGGCAAGGGGATCGGTCCGAGCTACGAGGACAAGGTGTCGCGCCGCGGCCTGCGCGTCTACGACTTGTTCCACCCGGAGCGTTTCGCTGAAAAGCTGAAGGAAGTGCTGGATTACCACAACTTCGTGCTGACGCAGTACTTCAAGGCCGAGCCGGTCGATTTCCAGACGGTCTATGACCAGGCCATGGCCGACGCCGAGGTCATCCGGCCGATGGTCGTCGATGTCTCCGCCGCACTCTACGACGCCAACAAGGCCGGTCAGAACATGCTGTTTGAAGGCGCCCAGGGCACGCTGCTCGACATCGACCACGGCACCTATCCCTTCGTCACCTCGTCCAATTGCGTCTCCGGTCAGGCGGCGGCGGGCGCCGGCGTCGGGCCGGGCATGCTGCATTACGTGCTGGGCATCACCAAGGCTTACTGCACCCGCGTCGGTGGCGGTCCTTTCCCGAGCGAGCTGGATATCGATACCGAAGGTACGCCGGGCCACCAGATGTTCTCGGTGGGCAAGGAATTCGGCACGGTGACTGGGCGCAAGCGCCGTTGCGGCTGGTTCGACGCCGCGCTGCTGCGTCGCTCGGCGCGCATCAACGGTCTCACCGGCCTGTGCATCACCAAGCTCGACGTGCTCGACGGCCTGAAGGAGATCAAGATCTGTACCGGCTACAAGCTGGGCGACCAGGTGATCGATCTGTTGCCGATCGGTGCCGACGACGTGGCGCGTTGCGAGCCGATCTATGAAACCCTGCCCGGCTGGGAAGGGACGACCTTCCGCGTCAAGCGCTGGGAAGATCTGCCGGTCAATGCGCAGGCCTATCTGAATCGTCTCGAAGCGCTGTGCGAGGTGCCGATCGCTATCGTGTCGACCGGTCCCGAGCGTGACGAGACCATTCTGCGCGACCATCCGTTCAAATAGGACGCTGGTGCGCGACGCAGCAACGGGGCCGTTTGGCCCCGTTGTCGTTTAGCGAGCCGGGACTGAAACCCAGCCCTCGGGGCAGGCGTTGGTGTAAGGGTAATACTGGCCGGAGGAGCGACAGTAATACCAGTTGCCGGCGGGTGGCGGGGAAACGATGTAGGCGGGCGGCGGGGCCGGTGGGGCTGCGCTGTTGATCGCGGCGCCGATGGCGATGGCGCCCAGAGTGACGACGGCCGCCGGACCAACCCAGTCGTAATTGCGATGCCTCCGGGGTGGCGGCGGCGCGTAGTAATGCCGTTGCACGTAGTGCGGCCGGTAATCGTCGTAATAGCGGTAATGATCCGGGCGGGCATTGGCCTGGCCAACGGCACCAAGGGCCAGGGTGGCGGCGAGCAGGGTGCTGGCGATTGCTTTCATGATTGACCTCGCAGGGTGGTGTATGTGGTCAGGATAGCGAGCCGCCACCGCCCTTGCTGCAACCAGATGTTAGTAATTGTTAAGCGCCTGCATTCCCTATGCTGTGAGACAATTCGCGCCATGCAAAGAAACCAACCGGAAATGAAAAAAGGCCTTGCCGAAGCAAGACCTTTCAACAAAATCGCTGGTGCCCAGGAAGGGACTCGAACCCCCACGGAGTTACCCGCTAGTACCTGAAACTAGTGCGTCTACCAATTCCGCCACCTGGGCACAGGTGCGAAGAGCCGCCATTATAGGGAAGAGAAAACCGATGTCAAGAAAAAAAATCAGCAAGATTCGCCGTGCCGACCCCTTCTTCGAGCGCGAGGCACAGCGCTATGAATTTCCCCTGCCTTCGCGCGAGTACATCGCGCAAGTGCTGGCCGACGAGGGACGGCCGCTATCCGTCAATGACCTGTGCGGACTGCTCGATATCACCAAGGAAGAACGCGAGATGTTCCAGCGGCGTCTCGGGGCAATGGAGCGAGAGGCGCAGTTGATGCGCAACCGCAAGGGCGACTACATCCTGCCCGAGCGTGCTTCGCTGACCGCCGGGCGGATCCAGGGTCACCAGGATGGCTACGGTTTCCTGATTCCCGACGACGGTAGCGCCGACATCTTTCTCGACCAGCGCCAGATGGGCAAGGTGCTGCACGGTGACCGCGCGCTGGTCCGGGTTATCGGCGTCGATCGCAAGGGGCGGCCGGAAGGCAGCATCGTCGAGGTCACCGAACGCGCCAACAGCCGCATCGTCGGCCGCGTTTTCGTCGAGCACGGCGTCGTCTTCGTCGTCCCGGAAAACAAGCGTATCGCCCAGGACATCCTGGTGCCGCCGGAAAAGAAGAGCAAGCTCAAGGCGCAGTCCGGGCAGGTGGTCATCGTCGAGATCATCGAGCAGCCGAGCAAGCATTCGCAGCCGATCGGTCGCATCGCCGAGGTGCTCGGCAATTACGCCGATCCGGGAATGGAGATCGAGATTGCGCTGCGCAAGCACGACCTGCCGTTCGAATTCCCGAAGGCGGCGCTCGAAGAAAACAAGAAAATGCCCGACAAGGTGCGCAAGACCGACCTCAAGGGGCGCGAGGACTTGCGTGAATTGCCGCTGGTGACGATCGACGGCGAGACGGCGCGCGATTTCGACGACGCCGTCTACTGCGCGAAGCAGGGCCGCGGCTGGCGGCTGGTCGTCGCCATCGCCGACGTTTCGCACTACGTGCAGCCGGGCATGGCGCTTGACCGGGAAGCGCTGGCGCGCGGCAACTCGGTCTACTTCCCGCGTCGGGTCATCCCGATGCTGCCGGAAAAACTGTCCAACGGCATCTGCTCGCTGAACCCGGACGTCGAACGCCTGGCGATGGTCTGCGACGTGGCGATCAGCGCTGCCGGCAAGATCGGCAACTATCGCTTCTATCCGGCGGTTTTCCGCTCGCATGCGCGGCTCACCTACAACCAGGTCTGGTCCTGGCTGAGCGGCGAAAAAACGCCGGAAACCGAGGCGCAGCGCAGTGTCCTGCCGCAGGTGCAAAGCCTCTACAAGCTCTACCAGGCTCTGCACAAGGCGCGCGGCCAGCGCGGCGCGATCGATTTCGAGACGACCGAGACGATGATGCTGTTCAACGACCAGGGCAAGATCGAGAACATCGTGCCGGTCGTGCGCAACGATGCGCACCGCATCATCGAGGAGTGCATGCTGGCCGCCAACGTTTGCGCCTCCGATTTCCTGGCCCAGCACAAGCAGACCTGCCTCTACCGCATCCATGAAGCGCCGTCCGAGGAGAAGTTGAAGAATTTGCGCAGCTTCCTCGGCGAATTCGGCCTCACCCTCGGCGGCGGTGACGATCCGCGGGCCAAGGACTACGCGCTGCTGCTCGAGAAGATCAAGCCGCGGCCGGATTTCCAGTTGCTGCAGACAGTGATGCTGCGTTCGCTGAAGCAGGCGATGTACAGCCCCGACAACGTCGGCCATTTTGGCCTCGCCTACGAGCATTACACGCACTTCACCTCACCCATCCGGCGTTATCCGGATCTGTTGGTGCACCGGGCGATCAAGGCCGTGCTTGCTGGCGGCAAGTACGAACCGGGCCAGGCCTGGGACGAGATCGGTTTGCAGTGTTCGGCGACCGAGCGGCGTGCCGACGAGGCGACGCGCGATGTTGAACACTGGCTGAAGACCTTCTTCATGAAAGAGCGTATCGGCGAAGTCTTCGACGGCACCATCTCGGCGGTCACCGCCTTCGGCATCTTCGTTGCCCTCGATCAGGTTTATGTCGAAGGCCTGGTGCATGTTTCGGAACTGGGGCAGGACTATTTCCAGTTCGACAACATCAAGCACCAGATGCTCGGCGAGCGTACCGGCGAGCGTTTCCGGCTCGGCGACCGGGTTCGCGTCAAGTTGGTACGGGCCGATCTCGAGTCGAACAAGATCGATTTCGTGCTGGTTCGCGAGGAACGGGCGGCTGCTGCCGGCAGCAAGGGCAAACGCAACCCGGCACGCAAGCGCTGAATCGCTTCCGGCACCCGGGCTGGTTTAGAATGAATGCTCGGAGAATCGCCAGGAATAAGAATGACGGGGGAAACAAGCCTGCTCGCCATGCGGCACGGGAACGAGCCGGTCGCAGTCGAACTGCCGGCTTCGCTGGAAACCGGGAACACCAGGATTGATCGCGAGCATCGCCAGTTGCTGGCCCTGGTCGGCGAGTTGCGACGCATCTGCCGCGATCCGGAAGGCTTGCCGGATTGCGCGACATGTTCGGCGGCTCAGCAGTTGAGTTGCGAGGGAAGACTGATCGTCCTGCTCGGTGATTTGTTCGCTTGCATGCTCGAGCATTTTGCCGGCGAGGAGCTGCTGATGCGCGACGCGCAGATGCAGCTCGCCGACGGCGAACATTATGCGGCGCACATCGAGGATCACGCGGCGATCGCCCAGAAAGTCCAGGAACTGGTCGCCCGCCTCGACATCGTGCATACGGTGGAGCGCATCCGCGAACTCGATGTCTTGCTGGGGCGTTGGGTGGTTCATCACATCGAGCTGCACGACAACCTGCTCGTTCGCTGGCTGGCGAAGCAGGGTATTCCTGGGGCCACTTAGCAGCCTGCTGGCCGGCGGGGTAGAATGCGCCTCCCTGTCTGTTCGAGTTGCCCATGTCTTCCCGCCTGATCTACGGCTTTCATGCCATTACCGCCAAGCTGCGCCAGGACCCCGAATCCCTGCGTGAAATCCTGATCGACGGCGACCGCCAGGACGCGCGCGCCCGCGATCTGCTGCGCCACGCCGAACTGCAGGGGGTCCGCGTCATTCTCGCCGACGGCAAGCGGCTCGACGATCTGGCCGGCGGCGGCCGGCACCAGGGGGTGGTGGCCCGTCTCGACGGCGAGCGCAAGGCGGCCCATCTGGACGACGTACTCGATACGCTGGAGGAGCCGGCCTTCCTGCTCGTCCTCGATGGCGTCACCGATCCGCGCAACCTCGGCGCCTGTCTGCGCGTCGCCGACGCCGCCGGCGTCCATGCGGTGATCGCGCCGAAGGATCGCTCCGCCGGCCTCAACGACGTCGCCATCAAGACTGCCTGCGGCGCTGCGGAGAGCGTGCCCTACGTGATGGTCACCAACCTGGCGCGGACGCTGCGCGAACTCAAGGAACGCGAGATCTGGGTGGTCGGTACCGCTGGCGAGGCGGCACAGGATCTCTACGCCGCCGACTGGCCGCAGGCCACGGCCTGGGTGATGGGCGCCGAAGGCGAGGGCATGCGCCGCCTGACCCGGGAAAACTGCGATCAACTGGTCAGCATCCCGATGCACGGCAGCGTCGACAGTCTCAACGTTTCGGTCGCCGCTGGCGTCTGCCTGTTCGAAGCGCGCCGCCGCCGCATTTGAAACGATGACGCATCGCCGCGCGGTCTGGCTGATGGTGCTGGTGACGCTCCTGTGGAGCATCGCCGGCGTCGTCGCGCGCCACCTGGAGGCGGCCGCCGGTTTCGAAGTCAATTTCTGGCGCAGCGCCTTCAACGCGCTGGCGCTGCTCGCCGCGCTGCGCTGGCTGCGTGGTGCCGCCGTCTGGTCGGCGCTGCACCGGGCGCCGCGCGTGGTCTGGGTGTCCGGGGTGTGCTGGGCGGTGATGTTCACCGCCTTCATGCTGGCGATCACGCTGACCACCGTGGCGATGGTGCTGGTGACGATGGCGATCGGGCCGATGGTGACTGCGCTGTTCGCCCGGATATTCCTGAAACAGCGCCTGCCGGCGCGGACCTGGGTGGCGATCGTCGTCGCCGCCCTCGGCATCGCCTGGATGTTCGGCGGTGGTGCCGGCGATGGCAGCCTGTTCGGGGCACTGGTTGCCTGCGCGGTGCCGGTGGCGGCGGCGGTCAACTGGACGCTACTGCAGAAGATCGGCCGGGCCACGGAGGGCAGTCCGGACATGTTGCTGGCAGTGCTGATCGGCGCCTTGCTGTCGGCCTTGTGCACCTTGCCGCTGGCCTGGCCCTGGCAGGCGACGGCGCACGACCTTGGCCTGCTGGCCTTGCTCGGTATCGTTCAACTGGCGATACCCTGTCTGCTGGTGGTGACTCTGGCGCGCGTCCTGCCGGCACCGGAAGTGGCTTTGCTGGCCCTGCTTGAAGTGATTTTCGGTGTTGCCTGGGCCTGGCTGTGGGCCGGCGAGACGCCTTCGGCGAGTGTGCTGGCCGGCGGTGCGCTGGTATTGGCGGCGCTGGTCGGCAACGAGGCGCTGGCGATGCGCCGGCGCAAGGCGGACGGCGTCGCCGCCGTCCGTTCCCAAGCCTGAATCAGCCGGCGATCGGCTTCCAGCCGCCGCCAAGCGCCTTGAACAACTCCACCACCGCGTTGAGGCGGGCCTGGCGAGTGCTGATCGCCGCCAGTTGCGCGTCGTTGGCGCTGCGCTGGGCGTCGAGGACTTCCAGGAAGCCCGAATAGCCGGCGTCGTAGCGCACCTTGGCCAGGTCGTGCGCCTTTTGCGCGTTATCGACGCGCTGTTGCTGAGCGGTTTCGGCGGCGCCGTTCTCGCGCAGGTTGACCAGCGCGTCGCGGACTTCCTTGTAGGCGGTTTCCAGCGTCTTCTGCCAGGCGATCAGCGATTGCTCGTTGAGCGCCTTGGCCTGGTCGACACGCGCTGTCGTCTTGCCGAAATCGAAGATCGGCATGAGCAGCGACAGGCCGCCGGTCCACGTGCTGGCGCCACTGGAGAAGAGGTCGGAGAGCGTCTTGCTCTCGCTACCGAGAACGCCGGTCAACGTGAATTTCGGGTAGTAGCCGGCTTTGGCGACGCCGATGTTGGCGTTGGCGGCAATCAGTTGCTGCTCGGCCTGCTGGACGTCCGGGCGCGCCTCGATGAGGTCGGCCGGCAGGCCGGCCGGCGGTTGCGGCGGCAACGGCAGTTGCTTGAGGTCGCCGGCGGCGATCTGCAGGTCCGGCTTGCCGGTGAGCAGCGCCAGTTGATGTTCGGCCAGCGCCCGCGCCCGGCGCAGATCGGCCAGTTGCGCCTGCAGCGTGGCGACGGCGCCGTCGGCCTGGTACTGGTCGAGCGGCGAGACGAGGCCGGCCTCGACCCGGGTCTTCACCAGCTTGGCGCTTTCCTCGCGGCTTTTCAGCGATTCGGCGGTGATTGCCAGTTGCGCGTCGAGGGCGCGCAGGTTGAGGTAGTTGCCAGCGACCAACCCGGCGACCGAGAGACGGATCGCGTCGCGGCCGTAACGGCTGGCCAGCAGGTTGGCGCGCGCCGCTTCGTTGCTGCGCCGGACGCGACCCCAGATGTCGAGTTCGTAAGAGAGGCTGAGTCCGGCGCTGCGCGCGCGCAGGATGTCCGGCGAGTTGGTCGTCCAGGTGGCGGTCTTCTCGCTCAGCTTGGTGTTGCTGCCGGCGCCCTGGGCATTGATTTCCGGGAACAGCGAGGCACCGGCTTCGCGGGCGGCAGCGTCGGCCTGTTCGACGCGGGCGACGGCGCTGCGCAGGTCGGCGTTGCCTTGCAAGGCCTGATCGACCAGTTCGTTCAGGACCGGGTCGTTGAACAGCGTCCACCAGCGCTCATTGACCGCCGGATTGGCCGCCGGCGCTTCGGCGACGGCGGTCGGTGCCTCCTTGAAGGCGCTGGGCAGCCAGTTGGCCGGGCGCAGGTAGTCGGGGCCGACGGCGCAGCCGGAGAGCAGCACGGCGAGCGCCAGCGGGGTCAGTCGGAATGCGGGGCGGAGCATCATGCCTTCTCCTCTGCGACGTCGAGATGCGTCGGATTGATCTGTTTGCCGCGCTCCAGCCATTTGAAGAAGAGCGGGATGAAAATGGTGGCGATGAAGGTCGCCGCGATCATGCCGCCGAAGACGCCGGTGCCCATCGACTGGCGGGCGGCAGCGCCGGCGCCGGTCGCCTTGACGAGCGGGAAGACGCCGAGCACGAAGGCGAGCGAGGTCATGATGATCGGCCGCAGACGCAGGCGCGCTGCTTCGACCGCCGCCTCGGCGACACTCATCCCTTCTGCGTACTTCTGGGCGGCGAACTCGACGATCAGGATGGCGTTCTTCGACGCCAGGCCGATCAGCACGACCAGACCGATCTGGAAGTAGATGTCGTTCGGCATGCCGCGCAGCCAGATCGCGGTCAGCGCGCCCATCAGCGCGAAGGGCACGGCCATGACGACGGCCACCGGCAGCGACCACTTCTCGTACTGGGCGGCGAGGATCAGGAAGACCATGATGATCGCGAAACCGAAGGCCTGCAGCGACGAACCGGAGGTCTGCTTTTCCTGGAAGGCCTGGCCGGTCCAGGAAATCGCGTAGCCGTCGGGCAGCGTCGCCTCGGCCACTTCCTCGACGATGCGGATGGCGTCGCCGGAGCTGATGCCGGGCTTCGAATCGCCCATGATCTTGGCAGCAACGAAACCGTTGAAACGCTCGACCTGTTCCGGGCCGACCACGCTCTTCACGGTGCTGATCGCCGACAGCGGGATCATCTTGCCGCTGCTCGTGCTCTTCACATAGACCTTGCCGATGTCGTCCGGCTTCATCCGGTAGTTGGCCTCGGCCTGCAACTGCACGCGATAGACGCGACCAGCCTTGTTGAAGTCATTGACGTAGAGTGCACCCATCGTGCTCTGCAGCGTCGAATAGACGTCGGTCAGCGGAATGCCCAAGGCCAGCGCCTTCGGCTCGTCGACCTCGACGAAGAGCTGCGGCACGGTCGGCCGGAAGAAGGTCGAGACGCGGGTGAATTCCGGGTGCTTCTGCAGTTCGCCCATGAACGACTGAACCACCTCGAACAGTTTCTTGGCGTCGCCGTCCACACGGTTCTGGACATAGACCTCGAAACCGCCGGCAGTGCCGAGGCCCATGATCGGCGGCGGGTTGAAAACGAGGCCCATGCCGTCCGGCTGCATCATGCCGATGCCCATGAACTTGCCGGCCAGATCCTGCGCCTTGCCTTGCCGTTCCGACCAGTCCTTGAGGGGGATGAACATGGTGCCGGCGTTCGGCTTGTTGCCGCCGCCGATCAGGTCGAAGCCGGAAACGACGAAGGTATGCTTGACCGCTTCGTCGCCCGCGATCATCGAGCGCATGCGTTCGCCGGTATCCTGGGTGCGCTTGAGCGTTGCCGCATCCGGCAGCATCAGCGCCGAGATCAGGTAGCCCTGGTCTTCCGCCGGCACGAAGCTGCCCGGGATGATGCGGAAGAAGAAGCCGGTGACGGCGATTACCGCGACGAAGACGAGCGAACCGACGATGCCGTGCTTGAGCGTGAAGCTGACGGTGCGGGTGTAGTTGTTGGTCAGCCGCTCGAAGAGACGGTTGAACGGGGCGAACAGCTTGCTCTCGGTGTGCTGCGCCTTGAGCAGGATGGCGCACAGGGCCGGCGTCAGGGTCAGCGCGACGACGCCGGAGAGGACGACGGCGACGGCGACGGTGACCGCGAACTGCTTGTACAACTGGCCGGCGATGCCGCCGAGGAAGGCGACCGGGATGAATACCGCGCACAGCACCAGGACGATCGCCACCAGCGCGCTCGATACCTCGTGCATAGCCTTGATCGCCGCCTGGCGGGGCGGCAGCTTTTCCTCGGCCATCAGCCGCTCGACGTTCTCCAGAACGACGATCGCGTCATCGACGACGATACCGATCGCCAGCACCATCGCGAACAGCGTCAGCGTGTTGATCGAGAAACCGAACAGCCAGAGGCCGGCGAAAGTGCCGATCAGCGAGATCGGCACGGCGACCATCGGGATCAGCGTTGCCCGCCAGCTCTGCAGGAAGATGTACACCACGGCGATGACCAGCAGCGCGGCTTCGATCAGGGTCTTGACCACTTCGCTGATCGACGCCGAGACGAAGCGCGTGGTGTCGAACGGAATGATGTAGTTCATGCCCTCGGGGAACTTTTTCTGCAGCGAGTCCATCTTCTCGCTGACGCGCTTGGCGACATCGAGCGCGTTGGCGCCGGTCTGCAGGAAGACCCCCATGGCGATGGTCGGCTTGCCGTCGAGCGTGACCTGCTGGTCGTAGCTGTAGGCACCGAGTTCGATGCGTGCGACGTCCTTCAGGCGCAGTACGCCACCCGGGCCGCTGGCGCGGATGACGATGTTGCCGAACTCTTCCGGCGTCAGCAGGCGGCCCTTGGCGGTCACCGTGTAGACCAGTTGCTGGTCGCTCGGCGCCGGTTCCTGGCCGATCTTGCCGGCCGCGTTCTGGGCGTTCTGCGCCTTGATCGCGTTCGAGATGTCGGCCGTGGTCAGCCCCAGTTGCGCCATGCGGTCGGGTTTGAGCCAGACGCGCATCGAATAATCCTGGGCGCCGAAGATGGTGACGTCACCGACGCCGGGAACGCGCTTCAGTTCATCGACGATGTTCAGGCTGGCGTAGTTGGACAGGAACAGGGTGTTGTACTTGCCCGAATCGGAATCGAGGGCGACAACCTGCAGGATGTCGTTCGAGCGCTTCTGGACGATCACCCCGTTGCGCCGGACTTCTTCCGGCAGGCGCGGTTCGGCCGCCTTGACCCGGTTGTTCACGCTGACCGCCGCATCATCGACATTGGTGCCGACGTCGAAGGTGGCGGTGATGGCGACGCTGCCGTTGGCCGAGGCCGACGAAGTGAAGTAGGCGAGGTGCTCGACCCCGTTCAACTGCTCCTCGATCGGCGCAGCGACGGTACGGGCCAGGGTTTCGGCGGAAGCGCCGGGATAGGTGGCGTTGATCATCACGGTCGGCGGCGCGATCTGCGGGTACTGCGCAATCGGCAGGACCTGCGCGGCGACCAGGCCGGCGATGACGATGATGATCGAGATGACCGAAGCGAAGATCGGTCGATTGATGAAGAATTTGGACATGGTCGCCCCTTACTTCTGAGCCGCAGCTTTTTCGGCCGGCGGCGCGCCAGCCGGCTTGCCACCAGGTGCGCCAGCGGCGCCAGGCGCGCCGGGCGGATGCGGAGCGACAGGAACGCCCGGGCGCAGCTTCATCAGGTTGTCGACGATCACCTTGTCGCCGGCCTGCAGGCCGCCCAGGATCACCCAATCCTTGCCGTGCCATTCGCCGGTCTTGACCGGGCGCGGCGCGACCTTGCTCTCGCCGTCGGCAGTCATCACCAGGGTGCCTTGTTCGGTCTGCAACACCGCCGATTGCGGCACCAGGAAGACGCCTTCGCGCTGGCCGGTGAGCAGGCGGATGCGGACGAACTGGCCGGGCAGCAACTGGCCATCCGGGTTGGTGAATTCAGCGCGCAGCGCCTGGGTGCCGAGCGTGGTGTCGATGTTCGAAGCGACGAAATTGAGCTTGCCCTTTTGTTGATAGACCTGGCCGTTGGCCATCACCAGTTCGACGCCGCTTACCAGGTTCTCGGTGACGCGGCCGCCGGGCAGCTTGGCGAGGTCGCTCTCGCCGAGCGAGAAGCTGACCCACATCGGGTTGGTCTGGTAGATCGAGGTCAACAGGCTGTCGTTACCGGTGCTGACCAGGTTGCCCTCGGAGCGCACGGCGCGGCCGCTGGTGCCGCCGACCGGTGCGGTCACCGTGGTCCACGACAGGTTCAGTTCGGCCTGGCGCAGCGCTGCCTGCGCCATCGCGTCGGCGGAAGCGGCGTCGTCGTAATCCTTCTGGCTGATCGCCTTGGCGTCGGCCAGCCCCTTCAGCCGCTGCTTTTCGCGCGCCGTCTGCTCGGCACGGGCCTTCGCCTCGGCCAGCGCGATCTCGTAAGGCGCGCGGTCGATCTGGAACAGCGGCTGGCCGGACTTGACGACGTCGCCTTCCTGATAGAGGCGCTTGACCAGGATGCCGCCGACCCGGGCGCGGACTTCGGTTTCGCGCGCGCCTTCGGTCTGCGCCATGACCTCGATTGAGGACGGCACGGATTGTGGTTGCATGTCGAGCACGGTGACCGGCATCGGTCCCATCGCCGGCGCGGTTGGCGCATTTTTGTCCGAACAGGCGGCGAACAGCAGGCTGCCGACAAGGGCTGCGATCAGGGTGGGTTTGTTGGTATGCATGGTTGGGGTTCTCCGGCGGGGAAGTTTTGGGCTATTATATACAAACACGAATGTATGTAAAACGTTTCGGTAGCTTGCAGCAAAGCATTTTTGTGTTTCAGATTGTAGTTGCTGCCGACCGGCAGCAGGGAGAACGAGATGGTCAGAAAAACCAAGGAAGAAGCCGAGCAGACGCGCAAGGACATTGTCACCGCAGCGCGCAAGGTTTTCCACGAATGCGGTGTCGGGCGCTCGTCACTGGACAAGATTGCCAAGGCGGCCGGCGTCACGCGCGGCGCCATCTATTGGCATTTCCAGGACAAGGCGGAAGTCTTTTTCGCGATGCGCGACGAGGTATTCGAGCCGATGCTCGGGTGCACCGACGCAGTGCTTTATGATCCTTCGCTGGTCAATCCGCTGGACGCGATCGAGGGCTCGATCAAGGAATTTTTCCGCGTCCTCGAAACCTGCCCGGATTTCCGCGAGACTTTCGAAATCATGATTTCGCGCTGCGAATACGTCGAGGAATTTACCAGCGTTCAGGAAGAGGTTGGTCGGCCGGCGCTGGAGTTCCTTGAAAAGATTCAGCGCATGTACCGGCTGGCAGCCGAGAAGGGCTATCTCCGCGCCGGACTGGAGCCCGATGCCGTGGCCCACGATACTTGGGCTTTTACCAGCGGCTTATTGCACCTGACCCTGGGATGTCGAAAAAACAGTGGTCTGGAGAGCGAGATTCCCCGGATGATCTCCGCCCATATGGCCTTGCGCCGGGCCTGACGCTTCAGCGGTACTTGCGCCAGGCGCTGATGCTGAACACCAGGAGGCCGATCCAGATGAGGCCGAAAGAGACCAGTTTTTCCGTTTGCAGCGCTTCGCCGAAGACGTAGATCGCGGTCAGGAACTGCATCGTCGGATTGATGTACATCAGCATGCCGACGGTCGCCAGGTCGAGCCGTTGCGTTGCCGCCGCGAAGGCGATCAGCGGCGCCGCGGTGAGGATGCCGGCGCCGAATAGCAGGGCGCCGGTGGTCCAGGGGGCGATTATGAAGACCATATGTCCGGCCTGCCATTGCCAGGCCGCGTAGGCCAGGCAGAGCGGCAACATGAGCAGGGTTTCGAGGAAGAGGCCGGACAGCGCATCGACCGGAATCTGCTTGCGCACCAGGCCGTAGGTGCCGAAGCTGCCGGCGAGATAGAGCGAAATCCAGGGCAGGCCGCCGAGGGCGAAGATTTCGTTGGCAAGTCCGGCCGTCGCCAGGGCAATCGCCAGCCATTCCAGGCGATTGAGCCGCTCCTTGAGGAAGACCAACCCGAGCACCACGTTGACCAGTGGCGTCAGGAAATAACCGAGGCTGGATTCGACCACCCGCTGCTGTTCCACCGCCCACAGGAAGACTAGCCAGTTGCCGCCGATCAGCAGTGCGGCCAGCGTCAGCATGGCGAGTTGGCGCGGGCGGCCGAGGATTTGCCTGACCTTGGCCCACTGCTTTGCGACGACCAGGATCAGGCTGACGCAGACGCAGGCCCAGAGAGCGCGGTTGGCCAGGATGTCGATCGCCGGGACGTCATTCAGTTGGCGAAAGTAGAGCGGAAAGAAGCCCCAGATGCCATAGGCGAGCAGGCCATAGCCGATGCCGGCCAACGGGGTTTTGTTGCCCATCGTCAAGCGTTGTCGCGCAGTACGGCGAGTGCCGCCGAGCGGTAGTCGCGGCGGTAGAGGATGCCGCAGACGGCGAGCGCCAGGCCGCCGAGGATCAGCGGATGGAGCAGCCAGCCGGCGGCAGCGAGGCCGAAGTAATAGCCGCGGATGCCGCGGTTGAAGTCGTCGCCGGCCAGCGTGTTGGTGCCGGCCACCCGCCGCGCGTAGCGGTCGATCGCCGGGTCGCCGGCGCTGCCGGTGGGGGCGGCGCCGACCAGGATGGAGAGGATGTTGAATTGGCGCAGCGACCAGGTGAACTTGAAGTAGGCGAAGACGAAACTGGCGAGCACCAGCATCAACTTGATTTCCAGCAACTCGCGGTTGCCCGGTCCGGCGAACGGCAGGTCGGCGGCGAAGCCGAGCAACTGGTCGGCAGCGCCGAGCGCGGCGACGAGGCCGGCGATGATGTAGATGGTGGTGTTGGCGTAGAAGGAAACGCTGGTCATCAAGTTGCCGATCAGCGTCGAATCGGTGACGCGAACGTCGCGCTCCAGCATGCGGTAAGCCCAGTCGAGGCGGTAACGCTGGCTGGTGCGGATGAGGCCGCCGGCGCCGCCGGCGCTGTGCTCGGAGAACCAGGCGTAGCCTCCCCAGCAGGCGAAGAATACGGTCAGCGACAGCCAGTCGAGCGTGGAGAGGTGGGGCAGGGCGTGCATGGCGCCAGTTTGCCACAAGGGCGGTCCGACGAGGGGAGACGATCGGAGGTGAAATGGTGCAAAAAACAAAAGTGATGTTTTGAATAATTGTTTTACAATGACGGCGTTTTTGTTAATTAAGTTGATTCATGAGTGACTTAGCGAACGCCTACCGCAGCGCCTCGGACCTGATCGGCATCGAGGCCCTGGTTCAGGGGACGCCAGTGGCGACCTTCGTCATTGACAGCGAACACCGCGTCACCCACTGGAACCGGGCCTGCGAGCTGGTCACCGGTTTGTCGGCGGCGAGCATGATCGGCAGCAGCGATCACTGGCGGGGTTTCTACCCGGCACCGCGGCCGATCCTTGCCGATTACATCGTCGCCGGCGAGATCGAGCAGGCGATGGCCTGCTATGAAGCCGGACATTGCCAGGCTTCGGAAATCGTCAACGGAGCTTACGAGGCCGAAGGCTTCTTTCCCGCGCTCGGCGATGGCGGCTGCTGGCTGTATTTCACCGCCGCACCGCTGTATGCCCCGGACGGGCGACTGCTCGGCGCCATCGAGACCTTGCAGAACATCACCGGGCGCAAGCAGGCGGAGTTGCGCCTGCAGGCACACCGCGACGAACTGGCACAGCAGGTCGCGTTGCGTACCGAGGAACTGCAGCAGCGCAACACCGAACTGGTCGACCTGCTGCGCGAGCGTTGCGAACTGGAGGAGCGCGTCGGGACGGCGAACAACGTCGCTTTTTCGGCGATGAGCAGCATGGGCGAGATGGGCGTGTTGCTGCACGCAATGCAGGGGTTCAACGAGAGCGCAACGGCGGAGCGTCTGGCCAGCGTCGTTCTCGACGCGCTCGCCAAGTACGGGCTGGAAGGAGCGGTCCAGGTCCGTCCGGCGGGCGAGGCGGCATGCACCCTGCCGGCAGGAGAACCACAGGTCGAGGCAATGTTCAGGCATCTGGCGGAGATGGGACGGATCGTCAATTTCCATTGCCGGATGGTCGTCAACTTCCCGCAAATTTCGATACTGCTGACCAACCTGCCGCCGGCCGACGACGAGCGGGCGGGGCGTATCCGTGACAATGTGGCCTTGCTCGCCGAGGCCGCCGAGGCGCGACTGCAGGCCTTGCTCAGCGAATCGGGGCGCCAGGCCGGGGAGAGTCTGATCGCCGGCACGCTCGACGAGATCCGCGACTTGCTCGATCAACTCGACCGGCGCCAGCAATCGTCGCTGACGGGCAGCCGGCTGGCCATCCATGCCCTGGAGGAAAGCCTGGAGAAGCTGTTTGTCCATCTCGGTTTGACCGATCAGCAGGAAAGTGAGCTGATCGCCACCGTTCGCGACGGACTCGATGCCCTGCTCGAAGCGCAGTCAGGACAAGGCGATTTTCATCAGGTGCTCAGCGGCATCACCCGTCGCCTCGGGAGTTTTGCCTGAGTCGACCGTGCCGTTGTCGCCTTCGCCGCGAGTTTGTCGACGATGCGACAGGAAAACGGAGCAAGAAAGACGGAGCCAGCGCCAGATCCGGTCTTCCCGGGCTGGCGTCGCTCTTGCTTGGTCCAGGCATTCCAACAGCCCGTCGACCGCATGCGCCCCAGTGACCCCGTGACCTTCCAATGCCTCTCGCCCGCCGCGGCGGCGGCGTTGATCCGCAGCGACGCCGCTGCCACCGTTTTCGACGTGCGCGATCTGGCCAGCTATCGCCAGGGCCATCTGGAAGGTGCGATGCACCTGCAGATGGAACGGGTGGCCGCATGGCTCGGCCGTTTGCCCCGGGACGGGACGCTGATCATCTATTGCTATCAGGGCAACGCCAGCCAGGTTTACGCGCAGATGTTCTGCGATTTCCGCTTCACGCGCGTCTACAGCGTGGACGGCGGTTACGAGCGGTTGGCCGCGGCGCTCGCCGCTTGATTGGCGCGGTCGGCGCAATCGGCTACAGTGCGAACCGGTTTTTGTCGGGAAGCGGGCCGTGTATCACGTCGTCGAAAGCAGCAAGTCATTTCAGGAAATCCTCTTCGAGCTGGAGCCGGCGGTGCAACGCCTGGGATTGAACGTGCTCGCCGTGCACGACTTGGGCGCCGTGCTGGCCCGCCGCGACAACGGCTTCGACGAAGACTACGCGATCTACGAGATTGTCGGCTGGCGGCAGGCCGAGCAACTGCTCGCCGGCGATCTGCGCGCCGGACTTTTCCTGCCCTGGCGACTTGCCGTCTATACCGAGAACGGCGCAACGCGCCTCGGTTTCCTGCGCCAGCCACCGGTTGCCGATCCGCGCCTGCAACGCGCCCTCGACGAAGGCACGGCGCGCCTGCTGCAACTGGTCGACGAAATGCGCTGAGCCGCCCGTTTCAGCCGTTTTCGGTCGCGCGCGCGGCAAGAACCATCTCTTCCGGAGCGCCCAGGCGTTCGAGCAGGTTGCCGCGATCGAGGTGGACCAGTTCGCTGATCGCCGGCAGATCATCCTGCAGCGCCGGGTTCTGCCAGCCGGTCGCGGTATGGCGGGCGAGGTCGACGGCGAGATTGACGTTGCGCACGTTGGCCGTTTCGGCGTCGGCCGGGTTGAGCAGCGAGAGCAGCAGTTCCGGTAGCCCCCAGAGGCCGATCAGTTCGCTCATGATCTCCTGCGGCGGGGCGCCGAAGACCTCTTCCTGGACTGCCCGCGTGCGCAGCCCGGGATGCGATGCCAGGCGCTCGCGCACCGTCGTCGCCAGGTTGGGGGCAAAACAGTGCATGAGGATTTCGACAAAGTCGTGGAGCAGCGCCGCCAGCGAGATTTCCTCGAAGCGGGTGTTCTGGCGCAGCAGCGCCCAGTCGCGGGCCCAGATCGACGCCTGGCGCGAGCGGGCGATGACCTTGAGCAGGCCGAGCATCGCCTTCGGATAGCCCTTGAGCTGGTGCTCGATGATCGGCAGATCCTGGCAGCTATCGTAGAAGCGCTGGGTGCCGATCATCATCAGCGAGCGTTCGATGGTCGTGATTTCCGCGTTCTGACTGCGCGAGCGGTTTTCCTTCATGAAGCGGAAGATGCGCAGCGTCATCAGCGGGTCATGGACGATGATGTTGGCCAGCTCGCGGGTGTTGATGACGTCGGCGCTGTCGCGCAGCTCGGCCAGGCGGGTCGAGGTCAGGCGCAGGATCGGCAGCTCGACTTCCTTGAAGTGTTCCACCCAGGCCGCGGTGCCGGGGAAGGGAAAATCGATCATCAGGGTCATGCGGACCTTCCTTCCTGGTGGCGCGCGATCATGGGGTGAACAACTTCTTCAGGAAATTTTCGACATAGGCCGGGCGGATCGGCTTCACCACGTAGCCGCGCGCGCCAAGCGCGGCAACCTGTTCGACCAGCTTGCGCGAAGTGTCGCCGGTAACCATGACGACCGCCGTTTCCGGGCTGGCAGCGCGGATTTTCGGCAGCGCGTCGAGACCGGAAAGGACCGGCATGTTGACGTCGAGGAAGAGCACCTGCGGCTGGTGCTGCAGGGCGGCGCGGATCGCCTCCTCACCGTTCGCCGCCTGGGCGACGACATTGAGGCCGAGTTCGGTGACGACGCCCTTGAGTAGCAGGCGGATCGAACCGTTGTCGTCGACGATGACGGCGGTCGGCCGGCCGCCGTTCTCCCGGCGCAGTGCCGGTGCCGGGGCGCCTGGCGTTGCTGTTGCTGCAGCCGGCGCCGAATCCGGTTCGCTGCCGGCTTGCGCCGTTTGGCGCGCGGCGGCGATCTGCTGCAGTTCGTCGAGCACCTGCTTCTGCCCGAAGGGCTTGCGCAGGAAGCCGGCGGCGCCATAATCGGCCGCCCGCTGCTCGATTGCCTCGTCCTCGCTGGCGGTCATGAAAACGACGTCGATCTCCGGAAAAGCGGTGTTGATCTCGGCCAGGATGTCGAGCCCGTCGCGCCCCGGCAGCAGGTAGTCAAGGCAGACAACCGCCGGCCGCGTGCGGCGAATCGCCTCGATCACCCCGTTGCCGTCCTCAAGCTGCCCGACGACCCGATGCCCCTGGCTGGCAAGCAGGGTGGCCAGCAGGCTGCGCATTGAGGCATTGTCATCGACGATCAGGATGTTCATGGCGATTGTGGCAAGGAATTTGACAGTATGTTAACCGCGAAAGCGGGAGTCGTGTGGAGGGTAAGGGGAAGAGGTGAGCGGTCAGTAAACTCTTTGCATTCCTGGTGTCGCTCGATTCGTTAAGTAGCTTGGTTTCCTCGCGAAGGGAGGCGTGTTGCATGTGATGTTGACGGGGTGTTTACAATTAATTCATTTTGGAATAAATTCAAAATCGAATAATTAGCCAGGAGTTTCGATCATGATGCTCGGTGCCCCAGCAACAGGTTCCGATTTCTTTGGTAGAGCCCAGGAAATCGAAGATCTTTGGCGTCTTCTGGAATCGGATCACATCCGTTTTCCTGGCGTGCGCCGGCTTGGCAAGACCTCCATTCTCAAACGTTTGCTGGATGAAGCACCGACGCATGGTGTTCTGGCGCAATGGCTGGATATCTCGAATGTGGATTCGGCACCGGCTTTCATTGCCCGCCTCGAAGCTGCTTTTCCTGAAAATGCAGTCAGGCGATTTCTCGCCGAACGCGCGCAGCAGGTTGGCAATTGGCTTAAGCGCATCCGCAAGATCGATGCTTCGCTACCAGAGGTGGTCGGGGGCGGCGGATTCGGTCTCGAATTGGCCGGAGATGCGGCGAATCCTTGGCAAAAGGAAGCTGACGCCTTGCAAGTGCGCTTGAGCAATCAACCCTTGCTGATCCTGCTCGACGAGTTCCCCGTGATGTTAAACAAGATGATCCAGCGAGATCCCCGGGAGGCCGGGCAACTTCTCGCCTGGTTGCGCATCTGGCGCCAGTCGCCGGGCCATTGCCGTTTCGTCTTCACCGGTTCGATCGGTTTGCAATCATTGCTGGAGCGGCATGGGCTGGGTGAATTCATGAACGATCCCTTTCCTTATCCGCTGGGGCCGTTCAAATCTAAGGAGGCGCGCGGCCTGTGGCGGTATTTCGCTGGAATCGCCGATCAGACTGCTTGGCAAGTCGAGGATGCGGTAATCGACCATGCCTTGTCGCGGATCGGCTGGCTGTCACCCTATTTCCTGTGTCTGTTGATCGACGGAAGCATGCGGGCGGCACGCGAGCGCAGGCAGGAAGAAACCTGCGATCCGGCAAGCAGCGCGTGCATCGAAATCGAAGATGTTGACGATGCATACGAAATCCTGCTCGCCGAGCGTTCGCGCTTCCATCATTGGGAGAAGCGGCTCAAGGACGTGCTGTCACCGAGCGATTTCGATTTCTGCACCGCCCTGCTGACCCAGTTGTCGCGTCGCCCAGAAGGGTTGACCCTGAACCAGTTGAGCAGCCGCTTGAGCAAGCATGAACCCGACGCCGAACGCCGTGCCCAACGTCTGCAAGATCAACTTGTACGACTCTCGGACGAGGGCTATACCAGCCCGTCCGATGCAGGCCGGCGTGTCCAGTTCCTTTCCTTCCCACTCCGCGATTGGTGGAACCGCAACCATGTCTGACGTAGTTTCTTTCCCGGCACCCGCAGGCGGCTTCGCCGCGATCAGCAAGTACAACCCGCACCTGTGGAGCGCCGAGCAACTGCGTGCCATCTTTGTCGCGCGGCAGAGCGAACTGGCCGATTTGCTGAATACGCTGCGCAGCACGCCTGGCGATACGGTCGGTCAGCATGTCCTGTTGGTCGGTGCGCGCGGCATGGGTAAATCAACCTTGATGCAGCGTCTGGCGCTCGCCGTGGAAGACGACGCCGACTTGCTCGCTGCCTGGCTGCCTTTGCGTTTTCCGGAGGAACAGTACACCGTCAGCACGCTGGGCCAGTTCTGGGCCAATGTACTCGATAGTCTGATCGATGCGCTGGAGCGCCAGGGGCATTCGACCGCGGCGCTCGACGCCACGGCGCAGCGCATCGAGGCCTTGCCTGCCAGCGAACAGGCGGCCGCCTGCCTGGCGGCGATCGACCGCTGCGCCGACGAACGCGGGCAGCGCCTGCTGCTGCTGGTCGATAATACCGACCTGCTGCTGCACAACATCGGGCGCGATGCGCATTGGGGGCTGCGCGAGACCTTGCAAAGCAATCCGCGCCTGCTCTGGGTCGGTGGCAGTTACCAGAGCCTGGAAGCGGACAGCAATTACCACGACGCCTTTCTCGATTTTTTTCGTACCGTCGAATTGCGTCCGCTGCGTCTGCCGGAAATGCAGCAGGCCCTGCTGGCGCTGGCCGGCACCTTTGGCGGTGATCCGGCAAAGCAGGCCATGCAACGGCAGTTCGCCGCGCATCCCGAACGTTTGCCGACGCTGCGCCAGCTTTCCGGCGGCAACCCGCGCACCACCGTCATGCTCTACGAACTTTTTGCCAACGGGCAAAAGGGCGATGTGCGCAGTGACCTGGAAGCCCTGCTCGACGCCATGACGCCGCTTTACAAGGCGCGCATGGATTCCCTGGCCGACCTGCCGCGCAAGCTGCTCGCCCATATCCTCGAACACTGGGCGCCGATCAACCTGGCCGAACTGGCCGCTGCCTCGCAGGTCGCCAAGGGGAGCATCAGCCCGCAGTTGCAGCGGCTGGAACTGGAAGGACTGATCGAAAAGACCAAACTGCACGGTACGACACGCAGCGGCTACCAGGTCGCCGAACGCTTCTTCAACATCTGGTACCTGATGCGCTTCTCGCCGCGTCGCCAGCGCGCCCGTCTGGTCTGGCTGGTCGAGTTCATGCGCCTGTGGTTCAGCGGCGACGAACTCTGCGGCCTGGCCCGGCAGCGTGCGGGCGGCGGGCGCGAACTTTCGCGCAGCGCCCACGATTGGGAGTACGACCGGGCGCTGGCCGACGCGCTGCCGCCCGAAGCCGGCGAACGCCACGCCCTGCGTTGGTCGCTGCTCAAACAAGTGAAAGCGAGTCGGGTGCAGATCAGCGAGATTTTCGAACTGGACGGCGAAGACAGCGATTTCAAGAGCGCCGCCGACTACCTGCAACGTTTGTCCGCTCTGCCGGCGCTGTTACGCAAGTGTCCGCATGCAGCGACCGAGGACGAGAAAAAGCGCTTGGAAGAAGCGGTGCTGGGCTCGCGGGTTTTGGGCCTGGAGGGCAAAGAACGTGTTGCTAAGACAGTGGTGAGCATCAGCCGCTCCATGTATGACGAGCTGCTCAAGCTGTTTGAGGGGGAAAGCTATCATTGGGAGACGAAATTGGGTAAGGAGGCCGCGCAAGTCATGCGTGAAGCGATCCTGAGCCACGATTTTTTCCCTGATTTGCCGGACTCGCATTTGGCTTACGAGCAGGTTCGTGGCTGTTTTAGTCAGTGTCCTAGAGCTCTGAGTTCCGCCTGTGAATTGTTTTATGAGAAGTATGAAGATGAGTGGTGCTTCAAAGCTCTCGAACTGGCTCAGCTTGCTATGCCGCATCATGCGCTCTTGGCGTGTCAGCGAGCCTGGCTTCTGCACGAACGTTTAGGGCGCTACGAGGAAGCGATGGCGGCTTATCAGCAGGCGATAGCGCTGGATGACAAGTTTGCTTTGCCGTGGAACGGTTTGGGTAATCTGTTGAAAAACCATCTTGGGCGCTATGAGGAAGCAGAGATGGCTTATCGCCAAGCGATAGCTCTGGATGAAAAAAGTGCTAGTTCGTGGAACAGCTTGGGGAATCTGTTGCAAGACCATCTTGGTCGCTACGAGGAAGCAGAAGCAGTTTATCGGCAGGCAATAACCCTGGATGGCAAATCTGCTTTGCCGTGGAATGGTTTGGGTAATCTATTGCAAAACCATTTTGGCCGATACGAGGAAGCGGAGGCGGCTTATCGGCAGGCGATAGCCTTGGATGACAAGTATGTTTTGCCGTGGAACGGCTTGGGTAATCTGTTGCAGCTCCATCTTGGTCGATACGAGGAAGCGGAGGCGGCTTTTCGGCAGGCGATAGCCCTGGATGACAGGTATAGTTTGCCGTGGATTAACTTGGGTAATTTGTTGCAGAGCTATCCGGGGAGCTATGAAGAAGCGGAGAAAGCTTATCGACAGGCGATAGCTCTGGATGGCAAGTTTGCTTACTCGTGGAATGGCTTGGGAAAGCTACTGCAAGATCGTCTTGGGCGCTACGAGGAAGCGGAGACCGCTTATCGCCAGGCGATGACCTTAGATGAAAAAAACATTTATTCAAAAGCCTATCTTGCCTGTTTGCTATGGCAGCGGGGGGGGCGGCAGGAAGCTACGATGCTTTATCGTGAAGTGGTGGGGCTTGCAGGTGCCGATGCGTTGGAGTTGCTGCTACAAGCACATCTCTGCCTCGATAACCGTCAGTTGGCCGTCGATGCCCTGAATGCGCTGGCGCTGTCTGCGCAGGCAGGCCGGCAACTCGCTTTCCATCGCTTGCAAGCACAGGTCTGGGAATGCCATGAGTTGGGCCTGGGGGCGCGTCTGGCGGGGTGGATGGCGGGCAGCGAGCAGGCGGTGTTCCTGTTGCCCTTCAGTCAGGCGCTTTACCAGTTGGCGGGCGAGGAGGATAAGTTGCAGGATTTGCCGCAGGAAACGCAGCAGATGGCGGACGAGGTGGTGCGCATTGCTCGGCAGCGTGCGCTGCGCCGTTCCGGTGCTCAGGCGCTGCCGGTTGCGACGCCGAATACCGTGCGCAAGGGGCGTCGCAAGACCAAGTCCTGAATTTGGGGCTGGTGCTGTTTCAGCTTCTGCCCCTTGCCGTTATCGGGCAAGGGGCAGAAGTTTAGAGAATCATCCCGGCGCCGACCGTGTTGTTGTTGCTCTCGTCGATGACGATGAAGGCGCCAGTGCCGCGGTTCTCGGTGTAGGGATCGACGAACAGCGGTTGCGCCAGCTTGAAAGTGACTTCGGCGATGTCGTTCATCGCCAGCTTGTCGGCGGGCAGGTTTTCCAGGGTGTTGACGTCGAGGCGGTGGTCGATGCCGGTCAGCTTGGCCTTGGAATCGCGCGTCGTGTGGCGGATCAGGTAGGTGCGGGCGCGATCGAGCGGGGCTTCGGCCAGCCAGCAGACTGTGGCGCGGATTTCCTTGACGGCGGCCGGGGCTTCCTCTGTCTTGACGATCATGTCGCCGCGCGAGCAGTCGATCTCGTCGGCCAGCAGAATGGTCACCGATTGCTCGGTGTGGGCCTCGCCGATATCGACGCCGCCCAGTTGCACGGCCTTGACCGTCGACTCCAGACCGTTGGGCAGCACGGTGACGGCGTCGCCGACCTTGATGTTGCCGGATTCGACACGGCCCATGAAGCCACGGTAGTCGTGCAGTTCGGGGTTGGCGGAATCCTGCGGGCGGCAGACGTACTGGACCGGGAAGCGGAACTTCTCGGCGTGCTCGGTGTGCGCGGCCGGTACGGCTTCGAGGATTTCCATCAGGGTCGGGCCGTCGTACCAGTTCAGGCTGTCGCCGCGCTCGACGATCATGTCGCCGTTCAGCGCGGAGAGCGGGATGAAGCGGACGTCGGCGATGCCGACCTTGGCGGCGAATGCCAGGTAGTCGGCCTTGATCTTCTCGTAGGTTTCCTGCGAATAGTCGACCAGGTCCATCTTGTTGATGGCGACGACCAGGTGCGGGATGCCGACCAGCGAGGCCAGCTTGGAATGGCGGCGGGTCTGCGTCAGCACGCCCTTGCGCGCATCGATGAGGATGATGGCCAGGTTGGCGGTGGACGCGGCGGTGACCATGTTGCGGGTGTACTGCTCGTGGCCCGGCGCGTCGGCGATGATGTACTTGCGCGTGCCGGTGGAGAAGTAGCGGTAGGCGACGTCGATGGTGATGCCTTGCTCGCGCTCGGCTTGCAGGCCGTCGGTGAGCAAGGAAAGGTCGACCGCGCCGAGGCCGCGCTTCTGCGAGGTCTTCTCGATGGCGTTCAGGGTGTCGGCGAGGATGGTCTTGGTGTCGAACAGCAGGCGCCCGATCAGGGTGCTCTTGCCGTCGTCGACGCTGCCGCAGGTCAAAAAGCGCAGCAGGCCGTGATCTTCAATAGTTTGATTTGCTGACATCGTTTTCGTATCCGGTTAGGTGGTTAGTTGGCTTCGGCATAACCCGGCTACGCCGCGTTAGCCTACGCCGCAACAAGCCGCTTCGCGGCGTGTTGTCAGAAGTAACCCTCTTTCTTGCGTTGTTCCATGGAGGCTTCGCTGGTCTGGTCGTCCAGACGCGTGGCGCCGCGCTCGGTGATGGTGGTGGTGGCGGTTTCGACGACGATCTTCTCGACGGTGTCGGCGTCCGACTCGACCGGCGCCGTGCAGGAGATGTCGCCGACGGTGCGGAAGCGCACCAGCTTGTCGATGATCTGCTCGCCGGCCTTCGGCAGGTTGGTCAGCTCGCCGGAAACCAGCGGCACATTGACCGGCACGATGGCACCCTGGCGCAGCACGACCGGGCGGGTGTGGGCGAAGTAGATGCTCGGCAGTTCCAGCTTTTCACGCTCGATGTATTGCCAGACGTCCATTTCCGTCCAGTTCGAGATGGGGAAGGCGCGGATGTTCTCGCCCTTGTGGCTGCGCGCGTTGTACAGGTTCCACAGTTCCGGGCGCTGGTTCTTCGGGTCCCATTGGCCGAACTCGTCGCGGAAGCTCATGATGCGTTCCTTGGCGCGGGCCTTTTCCTCGTCGCGGCGGGCACCGCCGATGCAGGCGTCGAAGCCGAATTCCTCGATGGCTTCGAGCAGGGTCACCGACTGGTGCTTGTTGCGCGATTCGCCTTCGTGCTTGAGGACCACCGTGCCGCGCTTCATCGAGTCTTCAACGGAGCGGACGATCAGGCGCTCGCCCAGCTCGGCGGCGCGCTTGTCGCGGAAGGCGACCACTTCCTGGTAGTTGTGGCCGGTGTCGATGTGCATCAGCGGGAAGGGGAACTTGCCGGGGCGGAAGGCCTTCTCGGCGATGCGCAGCATGCAGATCGAGTCCTTGCCGCCGGAGAAGAGCAGCACCGGGTTGGCGCACTGGCCGGCCACTTCGCGCATGATGTGGATGGCTTCGGCTTCGAGCCAGTCGAGATGGGAGAGTGTCTTGCGTTGGGTCATTGCTGGGTAATCCGCAGGGATTGTCGAATGGAGCGCATTGTAGCAAGGGCTTAATATTCAATTAAGAACATCAACGCATCTTGTTATTCTATTTTTGAATAAATTGGCCATGGCGCCGCTATCGGTGTTGCGAATGATGCGGGGAAATGCCGCCGCCGTTGATCGGGCGGCGGCGCTGGCGTTTCAGGCGACGCGAAAGCCGGCAATCAGGCCGGTCAGGCGTTCCGACAGGCGATGCAGGTCGCCGGTCGATTGGCGGATGCTCTGCGTCGAGGCGTTGTTTTCCTCGACCATGTTCGAAATCCGCTCCATGCTTTGGGCGATTTCGGTCGAGGCGATCTTTTGTTCGGCGACCGAATCGGTGATTTCGGTGACGCCGCAGCGCGAGCGTTCGACAACCTGGCTCGAGCCCTCAAGCACCTCCTCGACTTCGCCGGCCAGCGCGGTGCTGGCCCGGATCGACGCCTCGCCAGCAGCGATCGCCGTCTGCACGGCCGACGACTGGTCCATGATCATCCGCGTCCGCTGATCGATCTCGACCGCCGATTTGCCCGATTTCTCGGCCAGCTTGCGCACCTCGTCGGCAACCACGGCGAAGCCGCGACCGGCTTCGCCGGCGCGTGCCGCCTCGATCGCCGCGTTGAGCGCGAGCAGGTTGGTCTGGTCGGCGATGTCGCGGACCTCGCGGGTCATGTCGGTGATCGCCTGGGTGCTGTGCACGAAGTCATCGACGGTGCGGGCAATCTCATCGATGTTCTCCTGGATGCGCCGGATCTCGTCGACCAGGTGCGAGACCTTGCGCGTCCCCAGTGCGCTCTGGGCGACGCTTTCCTCGGACTGGGCATTGACGTCGCGGGCGGTTTCGGAAACCGAGGTGATTGCCACCGTCAGCTCCTCGATTGCCGCGGCGCTGCCGCTGACGGCGTTGGCCTGGTGTTCGGAAACCTCGGCCAGGGTTCCCGAGGTTTGCGCCAGTTGCTCCGAGGCATTGGCAACTTCGGTACTGGCGATGTTGATTTCGCGGATCAGTTGCTGCAGGCGTTCCATCATCGTGTTGAAGGCGCGCGACATGCGACCGATCTCATCGTCGTTGACGATCGCTGCGCGGCGCGTCAGGTCACCGCTGCCGGCAATGTGGCTCATCGTCGATTCGAGCCCGGCCAGCGGTCCGATGATCGAGCGGATGAAGAGCAAGGCCAGCGTCAACAGGACGATCAGCGCGGCAACGGCAAAGACGCCGAGCCCCAGTCTGACCGAGGAATAAACCGCGTCGGCGCGCTCGCGGTCGCTGGCCTGCAGTTCGGCGGAGATTTTCTGCATTTCGCCGACCAGCTCGTCGATGACCTTGGTCGGTTCGCGGTCGATGCCGCGCACCAGCTTGTCTACGGTGGTCGCCGGATCGGCGGCGTTGCGGTCGTACTGGCGCAGCGCTTCGTGATAGCGGGGCGGCAGTTCGCCGAAAGTGGCGGTCACCCGGTCGATCTTCAAACGCTCGGCGACGCCGAGGCTGGCGGCGGTCCGGCCGACCCGGGCGAGCTGGTCGTGAACGAGGCTGGCTTCGGCATCGAAACTCTTCAGGTGCTTGGCGTAGGCTTCCGGGTCCTTGCCGCGCAGCAGCGTGTTCTTCCACTCCTGGACCATGATCTTGAAACTGACCTGGGCGCTGCGGGCGCCGTCGATGGCTTCGATCATCGTCGCACTGCGGGCGATCGATTCCTCGAGTTCGTTGTGCAGCTTGGTGGCCTGCGCCAGCGCGAAAAGACCGACGCCAATCAGGGCGAGTACGGCAACAGCGACGAGGATCAACAGCTTGTGCTTGATTTGGATGTGCATCGCGATACTCCCTCCAGTGTGCGAATTTTCTGATTTGTACTGACGCCGATACTGGCTTGTTAGTTCAATCGATTTTGACAAATTTGTGTTCCGGCTTCACTTCGCCGCGCGCCATCGCTTCTTTGCCGTGCGGAGACAGCGTCCGGATACAGACCACGGCGCCTCCGACGGATTGCCGCTGGCCCAAAAATCCCCGTAACCAAAACGCGACAAAATCGCCGATACCCTTGTGATAAATTCGGACTATGACAACGATCAGCACCCTGTTCCTGCTGGCCGGCCTGCTGCTCTTCATCAGTGTTCTTGCCAGCACGATTTCGGCCCGCCTTGGCCTGCCGCTGCTGCTTCTCTTCCTCAGCGTCGGCATGCTGGCTGGCGAGGATGGGCCGGGCGGCATCCTGTTCAGCGATTTCTTCACCGCCAACTTCGTCGGCCAACTGGCGCTGGCGGTGATCCTGCTCGATGGCGGCTTGCGTACCGATGCCGCCACCTTTCGCGTCGCGCTGAAGCCGGCCGCCGTGCTCGCCACCTGGGGGGTCATCGGTACCGTCGCCCTGCTTGGCGTGTTTGCCACCTGGATTCTCGGTGTCGATTGGCGGCTTGGTCTGCTGCTTGCCGCCATTGTCGGTTCGACCGACGCGGCGGCGGTGTTCGCCTTGTTGCGCCACAGCGGCGTGCGTCTCAACGAACGGGTGAAAAGCACGCTGGAAATCGAATCCGGTTCCAACGATCCGATGGCCATCCTGCTGGTCACGGTGATGGTCGAAATCCTGCTTCATCCCGAGCGCGCCGGGGTCGCCGCGTTTGCCGTGCTGTTGCTGAAACAGGCCGGGATCGGCCTGCTCTTCGGCCTGGTCGGCGGCAAGATCCTGGCTGCCCTGCTGCGCCGGCTGAACCTGGCCGAAGGCCTGTATGCGCTGCTGATCCTTTCCGGCGGCCTGCTCATCGTCGGCGCCGCCAACCTGCTCGACGGCAGCGGCCTGCTCGCCGTCTACATCGCCGGGGTGATCGTCGGCAACCGGCGCAGCCACGCCACCGAGCACGTGTTGCGGGTGATGGACGGGCTGGCTTGGCTGGCCCAGGCCGGCATGTTCGTCGTCCTCGGCCTGCTCGTGACGCCGTCGCACCTTTCCGAGCACGCCTGGGAAGCGCTGGCGATGGCCTTGTTCCTGATGCTGGTGGCGCGGCCGCTGGCGGTGATCGTCGGCCTGCTGCCATTCCGCTATGCGCGCAACGAGCTTGCCTTCGTCAGTTGGGTCGGCCTGCGCGGCGCGGTGCCGGTGGTGCTGGCGATTTTCCCGGTGGTGATGGGGGTTCCCGATTCCCGGCTGTTGTTCGACGTCGCCTTCTCGGTCGTTCTGTTGTCGCTGCTGGTGCAGGGGGCGACCATCCCGGCGGCGGCGCGGCTGCTCAAGGTCGAACTGCCGCCGGCCGACGAGCCGTATGACCGGCGCGAGCTATGGGTCGGCGAGGAAGCGGCGCT
Organism: uncultured Dechloromonas sp.; assembly: GCA_964523045.1. Classification (GTDB taxonomy): domain Bacteria; phylum Pseudomonadota; class Gammaproteobacteria; order Burkholderiales; family Rhodocyclaceae; genus Azonexus. The sequence continues at coordinate 74,118 of CAZFXO010000005.1, forward strand.
GCCGCTGTTCGAATACCGGGTCGCCGCCGGATCGGCGGCGGAGGGTCGCCATCCCGACGATCTGGCGGCGGAATTCGCGGCTGGCGAAGTGCGCGGCATCGCCGCCGTGCGCGACGGCAAATCGCTCGAGATGGGGAGCGAATTGCGCCTGCGTCCCGGCGACGGCGTCTGGTTCATGGCGCCGGAATCGACCGTCGAGCGGCTGGCGCGGATCTTTGGCGCGGCGTCGCTCGATATGGGGCGAAACGCCAGTTTCTTCGGCGAGTTCGCGGTGGCCCCGGATTGCCTGGCCGGCGATCTCGCCGCGGCTTACGGTATCGCGCTGGCCGACGGCGAGGCCGGACGGCGGCTCGATGCCGTGCTGCTCGGCCGCCTCGGGCGACCGGCGGTGGTCGGCGACCGGGTCCGCATCGGCGGCTTCGTGCTGGTGGTCCGCGCCATGGCGGAAGATGGCCGGATCGCCACGATCGGCCTGAAATGCCCGGTGCCGCTGGCGCTCCCCGAGGACTGAGGACGCATCAGACGGCGACCAGCACGTCGCCCTGGGATTCCATCAACAGGTGCGTGGTCGTGCTGCCGAGCAGCAGTTCTTCGATCATGTGCGTGCCGCGTTTGCCGACGACGATCAGGTCGCAGTCCTGTTCCTGCTCCTGTTCGAGCAGCAGGCTTGGCGCGTTGCCGTGCAGGGCGAAGAGTTGGGTGCTGGCCGGCAAGGCCAGTTCGCGGGCCAGCTCGCGCAGGCGTTGCATGCCTTCGAGCTGGGCCTGGATGCGGTAGCGCTGGATGATCTCGGGGGCGACGCTGGCGTATCGCATCTTGCCTTCGAACGGCAGCTCGACGGCATGGACCAGGACCAGGGTCGCCTCCGGGGCGAGCTGCCGGGCTTCGGCCAGCGCGGCCAGCGAGGCCGGCGAGAAATCGATGGCGACCAGTGCCCGACGGTAAGGCTCGTGCGGCGCCTGCTTGACGACCAGCACCGGCTGCCGGCTCTTGCGCAGCAAGCGCGAAGCGGTCGACCCCAGCGTCAATTGGCGCAGAAAGTCCTCGCCCCGGGCGCCGAGTACCAGCAGTCCGGCACCGATCGCCACGGCGTGGGCGGGCAGGGCGTCGGTCGGCCGGCCGCTGATCACCGCGCATTGGGCGGTGATTCCCCGGGCGTGCCGCGGTTCGGCGTTGAGCGCCGCCAGTTGCGCGGCGGCCGCCTCGGCGAGCGTGGCGTCGAGCGGCGGCGTGGCGCTGCCGAGCAGCGCCTGCAGGCCGTCGAACAGTCCGGGGGCGATGGCATGCACCAGATGCAGCGGCCAGCCGCGTTCGGCAGCCAGCCGGTAGGCGCGGTCCACGGCATGGCGGGACGGTGCCGAGAGGTCGGTAGCGGCCAGGATGCAGGGGGTCATGGATCTTCCTCCTCGGAACGGATCGGGGTGGCGAAAGCTTCGGCCGCGCAATCGATGGCATCGCGCGCCGGGCGGATCGTGGCGTTGAGCGGCAGCTTCCCGAGATTTTCCGGTCGTGCTCCAGGAGCGCGCGGGCGCAACGGAGAAGCGTGGGGAGAAGCGTGCCGGGCCCGAGCTTAGCAGAGATCGCCGGCGGACGTTTTTTTACGCCTTTTTTACGCGCTACTTGCCAGAATGCCGGCAACGCTTCAATGTGGGTCAGTCCGCCATCCTGCCAAGCATGCCTCGCCTCGCCACCGAACAATTTTCGCCGCGCCAGAAACTGGCCTTGAGCGTGCTCGCCTGCGTGCTGGTCACCATCGTCGCCGCGCCGCTGCGCGAGGTGCTCGACCTGGCCAACATGGCGATGCTCTTCCTGCTCGTCGTTCTCCTGGTCGCCGTCAGCCTCGGGCGCGGTCCGGCGGTGCTGGCCTCGGGCTTCGGCGTCCTGCTGTTCGATATCTTCTTCGTGCCGCCGCGTTTCTCGCTGGCAGTCGCCAACCTGCAATACCTGATCACTTTCGCGGTGATGCTGGCCACGGCGCTGATTACCGGCCACCTGGCGGCGACGCTGAAGGAGCAGGCGGCCGAGGCGGAACGCCGCGAACGGCGGACGCGCGCGCTCTACGAGACGGCCAGCCGCCTGGCCGGGGCGCTCGATGTCGGGCAGGTGCGGGAGATCGTCGATGGTTTCGTCGCCGATGAACTGGGTGGTCGCTGTCATTTGCTGCTCGGCGACAGCCCGGCGGCGATCCGCGCCGCTGCCGGCGGCTTTTCGGCGACGCTGGCGGAAGCGGTGCTCGGCGACGGCCTGCGGCGCAGCGATCAGGATGCCGGCCAGCGGATCTATCTGCCGTTGCGGGCCCCGATGCGGGCGCGCGGCGTGCTGGTCGTGGACAGCGGCAAACCGCCGGTCGAGGACGAACTGGCGCTGCTCGATGCGCTCGCTTCGCTGACGGCGATTGCCGTCGAGCGCCTGCATTACGTCGAGGTGGCGCAGCAGAGCGAGTTGCAGATGGTCACCGAGCGGCTGCGCAGCTCGATCCTGTCGGCCTTGTCGCACGATTTGCGGACGCCGTTGACGGTGCTGGTCGGGCTCGCCGATTCGATCGCCCTGGCGCCGGCGGTGCCGGCGCCGGTACTGGAAAACGCCGCCGCGCTGCGCGACCAGGCGGCCCGCCTCGCCGGTCTGGTCGGCAACCTGCTGGAAATGGCCCGTCTCAACGCCGGATCGGTGACCCTGCGCCAGGAGTGGCAGCCGCTCGAGGAGGTGGTCGGCAGCAGCCTGAAACTGCTCGGCGCCGCGCTCGGCCGTCACCGGCTGCACATTGACCTGCCGCCGGACCTGCCCCTGCTGCGTTTCGACGCCGTGTTGATCGAGCGGGTGCTGTGCAACCTGCTCGAGAACGCCGCCAAGTATTCGCCGGCCGCCGGCGAGATCCGGCTGGCTGCCGAACTGGCCGGCGACTGGGTCGAGATTTCGGTCAGTGACGAAGGGCCGGGCTTCCCCGAACTCATCGCCGAGCAGTTGTTCGGCATGTTCGTGCGCGGCAGCGGCGAGTCGGCGATGCCCGGCACCGGGCTCGGCCTGGCGATTTGCCGGGCGATCGTGGACGCCCACGGCGGCCGCATCCGGATCGAGAACCTGGCGGGGCGGGGCGGTCGCGTCGTCGTCGCCCTGCCGCGCGGCGAACCGCCGCGGGTCGAGGAGGAAGCATGAGCGAGCAGACGCCGCGCGTGCTGGTCGTCGAGGACGAGGCGCAGATTCGTCATTTCGTCCGCCTGGCGCTGGAAGCGGAAGGCTGCGCGGTGAGCGAGGCGGCCGGCGTGGCCGACGGGCTGGCCTGTGCCGGCGTCGCCGATCCCGCCCTGGTGGTTCTCGATCTGGGGCTGCCGGACGGTGACGGTGTCGATTTCATCCGCTCCTTCCGCGCCTGGTCGGAGCGACCGGTGCTGATCCTGTCGGCGCGTACCGAGGAAAGCCACAAGATCGACGCCCTCGACGCCGGGGCCGACGATTATCTGACCAAGCCGTTCGGCGTCGGCGAACTGCGCGCCCGCGTCCGCGCCCTGATGCGGCGCCGCCAGCGCCAGGGTGGCGCTTCTCCCTGTCTCGAGTTCGGCAAGTTGCGGGTCGATTTCGCCCGCCGCCAGGTGACGCGCGACGGCGAGGCGGTCCACCTGACGCCGATCGAATACCGCCTGCTCGCCATGCTGCTTGCCCATCCCGGGCAGGTGCTGACGCAGCGCAAGTTGCTCGCCGAAATCTGGGGCGCGTCCTACGTCGAGAGCAGCCACTACCTGCGCGTCTATGTCGGTCATCTGCGGCAGAAGCTCGAGGACGACCCCACTCAACCGCGCCATTTCCTGACCGAAACCGGCGTCGGCTACCGCTTCCAGCCTGATCCATGAATCGTTACGCTGCCGTCCTGCGCGCGCTGGGCATGGTCATCATGCTCTTCGCGTTGACCCTGTTGCCGCCGCTGTTCCTCTCCTGGGCCGCGAGCGACGGCGCACAGAACGTCTACGACGAGGTTTTCGCGCTGACCCTGCTTTGCGGTCTCTATCTCTGGTACCGCTACCGCAACGTCAAGCGCGAAATGAACGTGCGCGACGGCTTCCTGATGGTCGTCCTGGTGTGGACCGTGCTGCCGGCGTTTGCCGCGCTGCCGTTCATGCTGCAACTGGGCATCAGCCATACCGACGCCTATTTCGAGGCGATGTCCGGCCTGACGACGACCGGCGCCACCGTGCTTTCCGGTCTCGACCAGCTGCCGCTGTCGATCAACCTGTGGCGCCACGAACTGGTCTGGGTCGGCGGCATGGGCCTGATCGTTCTCGCCATCGCCATCCTGCCGCTGCTCGGCATCGGCGGTCGCCAGATGTTCAAGGCCGAGACGCCGGGGCCGATGAAAGACGCCAAGATGACGCCGCGCATCGCCAGCACGGCCAAGGGTCTGTGGGTCGTCTACGTGGCGGTTACCGTCCTCTGCGTGCTCGCCTACCGCGTCGCCGGCATGGACTGGTTCGACGCCGTCTGCCACGCCTTCTCGACGATGGGCCTGGGGGGGTTCTCGACGCACGACGCGAGCTACGGCTATTTCAATTCGCCGGCGATCGAGGCGGTGGCGATTGTCTTCATGCTGATCGCCGGCATGAATTTCGGCACCCTGTTCGTCGCCGTCAGCCGCGGCTCGATCAAGCCCTACCTGAACGATCCCGAAGCCGGCTGGTTCCTCGGCGTCTGCCTCGCCTCGGTGCTCGGCATCGCGCTCTTCCTGCGCGCCAACGAGGTTTACCCGGATTTCGCCGAGGCGCTGCGGCACTCGGCGTTCAACGTCATCTCGATCGCCACGACCACCGGCTACGCCAGCGTCGATTTCGCCCAGTGGCCGTTGTTCGCGCCGCTCTGGATGCTCTTCCTGTGCAGTTTCGCGACCAGCGCCGGGTCGACCGGCGGCGGCATCAAGATGGTGCGCGCCTTGCTGCTCTACAAGCAGGTGTACCGCGAGATCGTCCGCGCCCTGCACCCGAACGCCGTCTACAGCGTGCGTATCGGCGGCCAGGTGGCGCCGTCGAGCATCCTGTTCGCGGTGCTCGCCTTCGGTTTCATGTACATGGTCAGCATCGTCTCGCTGACCCTGGTCATGGTATTCACCGGGCTCGACGTGATCACCGCCTTCACCGCGGTGGTCGCTTCGGTCAACAATACCGGGCCGGGTCTTGGCCAGGTCGGTCCATCGACGACTTTCGCCGTGCTCGAGGATTTCCAGACCTGGGTCTGCATTTTCGCGATGCTGCTCGGCCGGCTGGAAATCTTCACCCTGCTCGTGGTCCTCACCCCGGCTTTCTGGCGACGTTGAACGAAGGCAATAGCGCATGAACATCCTCATCCTCGGTGCCGGCCAGGTCGGCGCCAGTCTCGCCGAAGCGCTGGTCTCGGAAGCCAACGACATCACCCTGGTCGACCTCGACGCGGCGGCCCTCGGCCTGCTCGCCGACCGTCTCGACGTGCGCACGGTCACCGGCAACGCCGCCTTTCCGTCGGTGCTCGCCGAAGCCGGCGTCGAAACCGCCGACCTGATCGTCGCCGTCACCCAGTCCGACCAGTCCAACCTCGTTGCCTGCAAGCTGGCGCACAGCCGCTTCGGCGTGCCGACCCGGATCGCCCGCCTGCGTTCGCCGGATTTCCTCGACCCGGTGCTGCTGTCGACCGACAACTTCGCGGTTGATTTCGCGCTCTGTCCGGAGCAGGAACTCAGCGACTACATCGGCAAGCTGGTCGAATACCCGGAAGCCCTGCAGGTCGTCGAATTCGCCGAAGGTCGGCTGACCATGGTCGGCCTGCGTGCCTACGAGGGCGGCCTGCTGGTCGGCAAGCCGATCCGCGCCATGCGCGGCCACCTGCCGTCCGGCGTCGATGCGCGGATCGCGGCGATCTTCCGCGACACGCGGGCGGTCAGCATCGATGGCGATACCGTTGTCGAGGCCGGCGACGAGGTCTTCCTGCTCGCCGCCAGCAAACATATCCGGACCGTGCTCAAGGAATTGCGCCGCATGCAGAAGCCGGTGCGCAAGCTGATGATCGCCGGCGCCGGCAACGTCGGTTCGCGTGTCGCCAGCCAACTGGAAGGGCGTTGCGAGGTCAAGGTGATCGAAAGCCGGCCGGCGCGTGCCGCGCTGGTTGCCGGCTGGCTCAATCGAACCCGGGTGCTGAACGGCGAGGCGACCGACGAGACGCTGCTGGCGCGTGAGGACATCGGCAACATGGACATGTTCCTGGCCCTGACCAACGACGACGAGAACAACATCATGGCCGCCTCGCTGGCCAAGCGCCTGGGCTGCCGCCGGGTGCTCGCCCTGATCAACCGCGAGGCCTACGCCGACATGGTGCAGGGCGGACCGATCGACATCGGCCTGTCGCCAGCCCAGGTGTCGATCGGCGGCTTGCTGACGCACGTCCGCCAGGCCGATGTGGCACGCGTGCACAGCCTGCGCCGCGGCGCCGCCGAAGCGCTCGAACTGGTGGTGCGCGGCGACCGCAGCAGCTCGCGCGTGGTCGGCCGCCGGATCGAGGAACTGCCGGAAATCCGCGGCGCCAGCATCGCCGCCGTCGTGCGCGGCGAGCGGGTGATCATCCCGCACCACGACACGCTGATCGAAGCCGGCGACCACGTCGTCGTCTTCTGCACCCGCAAGCGCTACATCGCCGCCGTCGAGAAACTGTTCCAGCCGGCGGCCTCGTTGCTCCCCGGCTGGTTCCGCTGAACGTCGCCGCTCAGCGGCGCTGCAGCAGCACCCCGCACTCCAGGTGGTGGGTGTAGGGGAACTGGTCGAAGACCGCCGCCGCGGCGATGCGGTGCGTCGCCTGCAGGGCGGCGACGTTGTCGCGCAGGGTCTGCGGATTGCACGAGATGTAGAGGATGTTCGCGAAGCCGGCGGCGATTTCCAGCGTCGCCGGGTCGAGCCCGCTGCGCGGCGGATCGACGAACAGGGTGCTGAAATCGTGGGCGGCGAGATCGATCTCGCGCAGGCGCTGGAAGCTTTCGCGGCCGGCCAGCGCGGCGCTCAGTTCCTCGCTCGCCATGCGGACGATTGCCGTGTTGGCGATGGCGTTGCTTTCCAGGTTGTGCAGCGCGGCCTTGACCGAGGTCTTGCTAACTTCGGTGGCGAGCACGCGGCGGAACAGTGGCGCCAGGGCGACCGTGAAATTGCCGTTGCCGCAGTACAGTTCGAGCAGGTCGCCACCCAGACCGGCGGCCTGGCTGCGCGCCCAGGACAGCATGTGGCGGTTCACGCCGCCGTTCGGCTGGCTGAAGCTGCCTTCGTATTGCCGGTAGTGCAACTGGCGGCCGTCGAGCTCGAAGCTTTCGTCGACCCAGTCGCGTTCGAGGACCAGCTTCTGCCCCTTGCTGCGGCCGATGATGGCGACGCCGAGTGCATCGGCCAGGCGACGGGCGGCGGCCTCCCAGTCGGCGTCGAGGGGGCGGTGGTAGATCAGGGTGAGCAGCAGATCGCCGCTTAATGTGGCGAGAAACTCGACGCCGTAAAGACGGCGGGCGAGCAGCGGTTCGGCCAGCGTCCGCTCGCGCAGACGCGGCATCAGCGCGCAGATCGCCGCGTCGGCGGCGGGGAAGTCGCTCATCAGCACCGGCCGGCGCGGGTTTTCCGGGTCGAACATGGCGTAATCCCAGACCTCGCCGTGGTGCCAGACGCGGAACTCGGCGCGCAGCCGGTAGTGCAGCGCTTGCGACGCAAAGGCTTGCGGCGGTGGCAGGTCGAAGGCGGCGAAATCGGCGGCAAAGGCGGCGCGCTTGGCGGCCAGTTGCTGGTCGTAGCGGGCGGGGTCGAGGTCGGGCAGGGGCATCGGGCGGCGCTCGGGATGGCGTGACGGAAAGCGGCGGACTATACCGCGCCGGGCGCCTGGCCGGCAAAGCATGCGCCGGCACAAGGGAAGCGACGGCTCAGGGGAAGCGACGGCGCCATGCCCGGGCCGGGCCGCTGCGCACAAGGCTGGCGGGCCGGGCAAAAACGCCGGGCGCCGGTCCGGATGCGCCATCGCCCGCAAGATGAATCGTGGCGCCGGCGCGGAGGTCGGCATCGATGCGCCTGGGCGAGGATGGAAAAGCGCTCAAGCGGGGCTTCAGGGATTATGCTTGCGGCCATGAGTTCCTCGATGTTTCATCGTTTCCCGGTAGCGCTGATCGCGTTCGCCCAGTTGCTCGGCACCTCGTTGTGGTTTTCCGCCAACAGCGCGGCCGACGATCTGGCGCGCGACTGGGGGATCGGCGCCGGCGGCATCGGCGCCCTGACTGCCGCCGTCCAGCTCGGCTTCATCGCCGGCACGCTGGCCTTCGCCCTCAGCGGACTGGCCGACCGCTACCCCGCCAGCCGCATCTTCGCCGTCAGCGCCGTCCTTGGCGCCCTCGGCAACGCGCTGTTCGCGGCCGGCGCCAGCGGGCTCGCCAGCGGCCTGCCGCTGCGTTTCCTGGTCGGCGTCTGCCTGGCCGGCATCTATCCGCTGGGCATGAAGCTGGTGGTGAGCTGGGTGCCCGAGCGGGCGGGCAGCGCGCTGGCCTGGCTGGTCGGCATGCTGACCCTGGGCAGCGCGCTGCCGCACGGCATTCGTTACCTGGGCAGCGAACTCGCCTGGCCGTGGCCGGTCGCCGCGTCGTCGCTGTTCGCCCTGCTCGCCGCGGCGCTCATCCTGCGCCTCGGCGACGGGCCGCACTTGCCGGCCGCCCGGCGCGGCGCGCGGCTGCATTGGGGGCGGGTCGTCGAAGCCTTCGCGATTGCCGAATTCCGCGCTTCCGCTTTCGGCTATTTCGGCCACCAGTGGGAGCTTTACGCGTTCTGGACGCTGGTGCCGATGCTGCTGGTCGCCAGCGGCGTTGCGCCGGCCGGCAGCGTTGCCTTGTCCGGGCTGGCCTTTGCTGTCGTCGCGATCGGCGGGCTGGCTTGCGTGCTCGGTGGCTACTGGAGCCGACGCATCGGCAGCGCCCGCGTCGCCGCCGCGGCGTTGGCCGGCTCGGCCGTTTGCTGCGCGGTCTTTCCGCTGCTCGCCGGCGGGCCGTCCTGGCTTCTGCTGGCGGTGCTGCTCGCCTGGGGCTTCAGCGTGGTGGCCGATTCGCCGCATTTCTCGGCACTTTCGGCGCGCGCCTGTCCGCCGGCCATGGTCGGCAGCGCGCTGGCCTTCCAGACGGCGATCGGCTTCGCGGTGACGCTGCCGGCCATCCATTTCGGTACCGCGCTGGTCGATACGTTGGGCGTCGGGGTGGCCTGGTTGCTCCTGCCGGGACCGCTGCTCGGCCTGCTCGGTCTGGCGCCGCTGTGGCGGCGCGCGCTCTATGACGAAAGGCAGCATTAACGCCGGCTTGAGGCTAGAATGCCGCTTTGCACTTCGCGCCCGGCCCGGTGGCCGTTTCCATCGCGGAAGTGCGATCGGGATTTGCCGGGGTTGCCTGCCGCCATGACTTCTGTTTCCGCGCTACGCCTGAGCGATATCGCCAGCACCGCGGTGCTGACCGTTCCGCCTGACACGCCGCTGTCGGCGGCGATCGGGCGCTTCTCCGGGGAGCGCGTCTCGTCGCTGATCGTCGTCGCCGACGGGCGACCGCAGGGCATCCTCACCGAGTGGGATTTGCTGCGTTTGCTGCGCGAAGGTTCGCCCGACCAGGCGACGGTGGCCGAGGTGATGAGCGCGCCGCTGATCACCGTGCGCCCGGAAATGGATTTCGCCGCCGCCCAGTTGCTGATGACCAGCCGCGGCATCCGCCATCTTGTCGTCGTCGATGGCGACGGCCGCCTGTTCGGCATCGTTAGCGAGAGCGATTTCCGGCGGCAGCTCAACCAGGACCTGTTCGAACTGATCCGCGACCTGAAGGCGATCACCGAGCAGGCCGAACCGATGGTCGAGCCGGCATGCCCGATGCAGGCGGTCCTCGAACTGATGGCCGGACGTCGCCTCGATCACGTGCTGGTCGGCCGCGACGGCGACGCCGCGGGCATCATCACCGAGCGCGACCTGCCGCGCTTGATCGCCGTCTGGGGCGATCTCGACCGGCTGACCGCCGGCGACGTCATGTCGTCGCCGCTGCACGCCGTCGATGAGGACGTTTCGGTGGCCGAGGCGGCGCGCCGCATGGACGTCGAGCAGTTGCGCCACCTCGCGGTGCGCGCGCGCGACGGCCGCCTGATCGGTGTCGTCAGCCAGCACCGCCTGCTCGAACGCCTGGGTTCGGTGCTTGCCGAGAAGGGGCGCAGCCGTCTGGCCGGCCAGCTTGATTTGGTGCTCGAGGCGACCGGCGTCGGCACCTGGGAATACGACCATCGGCGTGACCTGCTGACGCGCAGCGTGGCGCTCAACAGCGTCTTGCAGATCGCTCGCGACAACGTTTTCGAAGCCTTCGACGCGGCCCTGCAGCGGATCGAACCGGCCGACCGCGAGCGGGTCAGCGCCGCTTTTCGCGGCGGGCTGCTGGGGCCGGAAGGGCAGTTCACCGTCGATTTCCGGGCCCGCGACCTCGCCGGCGGCGTGCGCTGGTACAGCTCGCGCGGCAAGGTGATCGAACGCGATGGCGAGGGCAGGCCGCTGTTTTCGGCCGGCGTGTCGATCGACATCGACGAGCAGAAGCGCCATGAAAGCGAGTTGCAGCGCAGCGAGGCGCGTTTTCGCAGCCTGCTCGAGAACGCGCCGCTGCCGATGTTCTACATCGACGCCGGGCAGCGCATCGTGTTCACCAATCGCCGTTTCCACCAGCTCTTCGGCTACGCCGCGGCGGAAATTCCCGACCTCCAGGCCTGGGCGTCGCGCGCCTTTCCGGACCCGGCCTACCGCGCGGCGATCGACCGGCAATGGCAGGTCACGCTGCGCGCGGTGAAGAGCGGCGGCGAACTGCGCCAGCTCGAATGCGACGTCACCTGCCGCGACGGCCAGGTGCGCAGCGTCGGCGTCTCGGCGGCGATGCTCGGCGACGATTGCCTGGCCTCTTTCATCGACTTCACCGAGCAACGTTTCCAGCAGCGCCTGCTCGAATTCGGCAACACCATCCTGCACCTGATCTCGATCGCCGCGCCGCTGCCCGATGTCCTGGCCAATATCTGCCGGCACATCGAGACCTCAGGCAGCGGCCTGCACTGCGCGGCGATGTTGCTCGACGAGGACGGCATCCACCTCCGGCCGGGGGCTGCGCCCAGCCTGCCGGCGGCCTACGGGGCGGCGATCGACGGGCTGGAAATCGGCCCCGCGGTCGGCTCCTGCGGTACCGCCGCCTTCCTGCGCAAGGACGTCTTCGTCGCCGACATCGTCGGCGATCCGCTGTGGTCGAACTACCGCACCCTGGCCGAAAAATTCGGCATGGCGGCCTGCTGGTCGTCGCCCATCCTCGCTACCGACGGGACTGTGCTCGGCACCTTCGCCATCTACTGGCCAACGCCGCGGCCGACGATCAGCCAAACCGTCCGCCGTCACGTCGAGGCGGCGACGACGCTGGCGGCGATCGCCATCGAAAGCACCCGGCGCGAGGCGGCGATGTTGTCCATGCTCGAAGAACGGCGCCAGGCCGGCGCGCTGGTGCGGCGGCTGTCACAGGCCATCGAGCAGAGTCCGGTGGCGGTCGTTATCACCGATCTGGACGCGCGCATCGAGTACGTCAACCAGGCCTTCGTCAGGGTCAGTGGTTATTCGCCCGAGGAATTGCTGGGGCGCAATCCGCGTCTGCTGCAGAGCGGCCTGACGCCGCCCAGCCAGTACGAGACGATGTGGGAAACCCTGCTGCGCGGCGAGATCTGGGAAGGGCAACTGACCAACCGCAACCAGCAGGGCGAGATCTACTACGAATACGCGGTGATTTCGCCGATCCGCGAACCCGATGGCCGGATCACCCATTACCTGGCGGTCAAGCAGGACATCACCGAACGCAAGCGGATCGGCGAGGAACTCGACCGCCATCGCCACCACCTCGAAGATCTCGTTCGCCAGCGTACCGCCGAGCTGGAGGCGGCGAAGGCCAGCGCGGAAGTCGCCAACCGGGCGAAGTCGGCTTTCCTCGCCAACATGAGCCACGAGATCCGGACGCCGATGAACGCCATCGTCGGTCTCGCCCACCGCCTGCTGCGCCAGGCGCAGGGCGAGGTCGAGAAATCGCACCTGGGGATGATCAAGGCCTCGGCCGACCACCTGCTTTCGGTGATCAACGACATCCTCGACCTGTCGCGCATCGAAGCCGGCAAGCTGGCGCTGGCGCAGACCGATTTCAACCTGCCGGAACTGCTCGAACGGACCCTGGCCCTGGTGCACGAGCGGGCGCAGAGCAAGGGGCTGGCGCTGCACCTCGACGCGCCCGACCTGCCCTTGCTCGTGCATGGCGACCCGACCCGCCTGTCGCAGGCGCTGCTCAACTACCTGAGCAACGCCATCAAGTTCACCGAGCACGGTTCGGTGCTGCTGCGCGTCCGCCTGCGCTCGCGCGAAGGCGACCGCCTGCAACTGCAGTTCGAAGTCTGCGATACCGGGATCGGCATCGACCGGGAAACCCTGGCCCGCCTGTTCAATCCTTTCGAGCAGGCCGACAGCTCGACCACCCGCCTGCACGGCGGCAGCGGCCTCGGCCTGGTGATCACCCGCGAACTGGCCGAACTGATGGGCGGCACCGCCGGCTGCGACAGCGAACCGGGAGCGGGCAGCCGGTTCTGGTTCTCGGTCTGTCTGCAGAGCGCCACCGGCTCGCCGGCGTCGCGCCCGCAGCTCGCCGGGGAATCGGCGGAAGCGAGCTTGGTCCGCGATTGCCAGGGCGCCCGCATCCTCGTCTGCGAGGACAACCCGGTCAATCAGGAAGTGGCGCGCACGCTGCTCTGCGACATCGGCCTGAATGTGGCCACCGCGGCCAACGGCGAAGCCGGCCTGGCGCTGGTGGCGCGCGAGAGTTTCGATCTGGTGCTGATGGACGTGCAGATGCCGGTGATGGACGGCCTCGAAGCGACGCGCCGCATCCGCGCGCTGCCCCAGGGCCGGGAACTGCCGATCCTGGCGATGACCGCCAACGCTTTCGCCGAGGATCGCAAGACCTGCCTGGCTTGCGGCATGAACGATTTCGTCGCCAAGCCGGTCGATCCCGACGCGCTCTATGCCGCGTTGTTGCGCTGGTTGCCGCGGCGCCCGCCGCAACCGGTGCCGCCGTCCGATCCCGAGGACGCCCTGGCCGGCCTGCCGGACTTCGACGCCGCGGCGCTGCTGCGCATCGTGCGCGGGCAGAGCGGGCGCGCGGTGAAGCTCCTGCGTATGTTCGCCGATGGTCACCATGACGATGCGGCGCGCCTGCGCTCGCTGCTCGCCGCCGGGGAAAAGCAGGCGGCACAGCAATTGGCGCATGCCCTGAAAGGCGCCGCCGGCAGCTTGTCGCTGCAGCTTGTCCATCGCTTGGCCGGCGAGATCAGCGACGGTTTGCGGCGCGACGAGGCGGTGACGATCGACGCGCTGGACGCCGCGCTGGACAGCGTCTGCGCCGGCATCGCCGGACTGCCGGAAGGCTGCTGACCCTCGGCACCTCGGCTGGCCGCTCGTCTTTACTTGTGCAGCCGCTGAATGCTGAGCTTCGCGGCTGCGCTAAAACTCGCCGTCTGCCGCAATCTTCTCCGGCCCGTTTGCGCTCCGCCTTGCATGCACGATCCCGCCGCGTCGTCGCCGTGTCTGCCATCCCGTCCGGACGCCCCATCGCTTATCGCCAGCCAGGCTTGCAAGGCTGACGCGGACGGTTGCCGGGTGGCTCAGGCCTGGCCGGCGCGTGGCAGCAGGCGTTCGATCTCGCTGTTCAGCATGGCGGCGCTGACCGGCTTCGCCACGTAGCCGTCCATGCCGGCGGCAAGGCAGGCTTCGCGGTCGCCGGCCATGGTGTTGGCGGTCATCGCGATGATCGGCAGCGGCCGGCGGCCGCTGGCGCTTTCCCGCTGGCGCCACTGGCGGGTGGCTTCGAAGCCGTCCATCACCGGCATCTGCAGGTCCATCAGGATGATGTCGATGTCGGGGAGGGCTTCCAGCAGGTCGAGCGCTTCCTGACCATGGCCGGCGATGCTGATCCGGTGTCCCTGCTTTTCCAGCAGCGCCCTGGCCAGGCGTTGATTGATCGGGTTGTCCTCGACCAGCAGGAGGTGCAGTTCCTTGCTCTTGCCGGCCAGGTCGGCCGCGTTCTCGTCAGCGGCGCGGCGTTTGTCCGGGCGCCGGGCCTGGTCGCGGACTTCCCGCTCGGCGGCGATCAACTCTTCCGGCAGCAGGGGTTTGGGCAACTCGCGTGAGGCGAAGCTGCGCGACGCCGACGAGGCTGCGGCGTTCATCGGCACCAGCGCCAGGACGACCGCACCGGCGTGCAGGCCGCTGCGGTAGAGCGGCATGTCGGCGAAGTTGGCCGGCAGCCAGTCCTGTTCGGCGACCAGCACGTCGTAGCGGGCCCGTTCGCTCTGGCGGGCGCTTTGCTGCAATTGTTCGCGCAGCGCTTCGCTGCTGGCGCACAGTTGCACCTGGCGGCGCTGCTTGCGCAGACCGGCGGCGAGCAGCTTGCGCAGGCGCTCGTTGCGCACGGCGAGCAGCCACAGGCTGTCGATGCCGGTTTCCGGGGTGGGCGGCGGCGCGGCCTCGGACTCGTCGCTGAGCCGGAACTCCAGTTCGAAATGGAAGTTGCTGCCGGCGCCGGGGGTGCTGTCCACGGCCAGTTCGCCGCCCATCAGGCGGACGATTTCGCGGCTGATGGTGAGGCCCAGGCCGGTGCCGCCGAAGCGCCGGGTGACGCTGGCATCGGCCTGGCCGAAAGCTTCGAAGATGCTCGCCTGCTTGGCGTGGTCGATGCCGATGCCGGTGTCGATCACCGCCAGGCGCAGGCGGCAGGGATTCTTGCCGGTGGTGGCAAGGGCGATGCGCAGCGTCACTTCGCCGTGCTCGGTGAACTTGATCGCGTTGCCGATCAGGTTGAGCAACACCTGGCGTAGCCGGCCGGGGTCGCCGAGCAGCGCGTCGGGGACTTCGGGGGCGATGTCGACCAGCACTTCCAGCCCCTTTTCGGCAGCCCGCGCGGCGAGTACGCGGGCAGTACCGAGCGCCAGTTCGCGCAGGCGGAACGGCGTCACTTCGAGGACCATGCGGCCGGCTTCCATCTTCGAGAAGTCGAGGATGTCGTTGAGGATCAACATCAGCGATTCGGCGGACTGGCGGACCAGTTCGAGGTACTGGCGCTGCGTGGCGTCGAGTTCGCTGTCCAGGGTCAGCGCGGTGAGGCCGAGGATGCCGTTCATCGGCGTCCGGATTTCGTGGCTCATGTTGGCGAGGAAGGCGCTTTTTGCCTGGTTGGCAGCCTCGGCGTCGGCCATCGCCTGGCGCAATTGCAGTTCGTCCGCCTTGCGCCGGGTGATGTCGCGGAAGGCGGTGACCGAGCCGGCGATATGCCGGCCATCGTAGAGCGGCGTGCTGCTGACTTCGACCGGCAACGGGCTGCCGTCGGCGCGCGAGAACAGTTCCTCGCCGAAGAAGTGCTTGCCCTGTTTGACGTTGCGGTAGATCGGGCATTCGTCGAGCGGGCCGCAACCCTGGTCGCCATGGCGGTGGAACAGGTAGTGGCCGACCTGGCCGACCAGGTCCTGGCGCGCGAAGCCGAGCAAGTTCAGGGCCGCGGCGTTGATCAGCATGACCCGGCCGTATTCGTCGAGGACGTAGAGACCGTCGCCCATGGTTTCGGTGACGGCGATCAGGTTGCGCTGCTCGCGCACGACCCGCTCGCGCGACTTGATCAGGCGCAGCAGCAGGAAGAGGAGGAAGCCCAGGGCGACCAGCATGAGAGCGAGCTGGGTCAGGAATTCGCGGCGCAGGACGTTGATGTAGGGAGCCGGCGTGTAGGACAGGATGTAGGCGCTGGCCTGCCCGGAGACATCCTTGATCGGCAGGAAACTGACCACCCAGGGCTGCTCGTCGATGCCGACGCTGATCGAGAAGGCGCGGAAGTCGCGCATGCCGCTACGCACTTCGGGCATCTTGTAGAGCTTGCGGTTGATCGCCTTGACCACCGGCGACGGCGCCGGTGGGCTGTCCGGCAGGACGACCTGCGGGTCCTCGACGAGGAAGTCGGGGTGGATGTCGGATACGCCGTACAGCCAGCGCTCGGACTCGAACAGCATGGGCAGCGTCGTCGCCTTGGCCAGCACGAAGTGGAACTCGCGCGACGGCTGCAACTGGTGCATGGCTTCGCTGATGAAGCGGAAGCCGATGCTGGTCTCGACGCTGCCGAGCAGGCGGTCGCCGTCGAGCAGCGGGTGCACGAAGCGGAACCCGGACTTGACGCGGCCGGCCTCGAATCCCTGGACGGCTTGCCGGGTTTCCAGGACCTTGCGGATCGACGGACGGATGGCGAGCAGGTTGTCGCCGTATTTCTGCGGTTCGTGGAAGCGCAGGAAACTGCTGCCGTCGGCGGTCTGGAAATGGAGTTGGCGGATGCCGAGCTGGCGCAGGTTGCGGTAGGTCGGCGCGAGCAGGCGATAGAGCCGGGCGCGGTAGGGAATCTGCGCTTCGCCCTGGGTGCGCGAGGCGGCGTCCATCAGGTGCAGCACTTCTGCCTGCTTGATCCGTTCCGAGAACAGGATGCTCGTCGCCTTGGCGTAGGTCTGCAGGCTGGCTTCGTAGATCGTGCTCAGCGCCTGGATGTGTTGTTCTTCGTGCAGGCGTTGCTTATCTAGCTGACTTTCATGGAGCAGCCAGGTGCCGATCAGCGGCAGCGCCAGGAAGGCGATTAGCGCCCAGCGGTGGCCGATGCGCTTGCCTGCCTTCGCCATTGCCTCGGGCATGCTCAGAAGTTGCCTTTTTCTGGAATGCTGGCCTGCCGCCGCAGGCGCCGGACAACATCGTAGTCGGCGTCGCGCGCCGGAATGGCGCCATGGCGCAACTGTGGGCCCCAGGTGGCGAGCAGGGCCTGGTCGCGGCCTTTGGCGTCGAGGCTGGTCAGAGCCTGGCGCAGTTCCTCGATGCGCTGCGCGGACAGGTGGCGGCTGTTGGCGATCAGCGCGAAGGCGGGCAGCGGTGCCGTCTCGGCCAGCACGGTGACGCCGAGGTGGGCATAGCGCTGGGCGATCGCCGTCTTCACGCCACCGAACTCGAAATCGCCGCTGGCGACGGCGAGCGCGACCTCGTCATGCTTGTCGAGGTAGCGGAAGCGCTGGTTCTCGAGCTTTTCGCCGCGTTCGCGCAGCATCCCGTCGACGGCCAGGAAGCCGCAGGTCGACAACGGCTGGGTCAGGGCGAAGGTCTTGCCGCGCAGCGGCTTGCTCAGCTTGGCGCCGGCGCCGATCAGGGCGCAGGAATAGGTCGCCTGGCCGTTCTTCTCCAGGAAATGCACCAGCGGTTCGGCTTGCGGATAGTTCTCGCGCAGGCTGACGTAGGGGAGCGGACCGAGGTAGGCGAGGTCGAGCTGGCCGGTGCGGAACCGTTCGAGAATTTCGGCGTAGGAAGTCGAATAGCGGATTTCGATCTTCGTGCCCAGGCGCTTTTCCAGGTAATCGAGCAGCGGCTTGAACTGCTTGATCACTTCTTCCGGCTGCTCCATCGGCAGCGGCGCGAAATACAGCGTCTGCGCGAGCAGCGGGCGGTGGCCGGCCAGGGCCAGGAGAAAGACGAACAGGAAAGCGCAGAGGCGGGACGCGGGGAGGCGCATGATCGGCGTCGAAACGGGGCAAAGCCTCATTCTACGCCGATCACCAGTCGATCCGCTGGGCGGCCGGGGCTTACGCCCGGCTCTGGATTTCCTCGATGTAGCCGAGCATGCCGGTCTGGATGTTGCCCGCGTTGCCTTCGTCGGTGTCGATGTGCATGGCCAGCCGGAAAGCCGGGTTCACCCGCACCACGACGTCGCCGAAGATCAACTGGCGCTCGCCTTCGACGCGGACGCGGACGACCGTGTTGTCGCGTACCCGGAAACGGATCGCGTCTTCCGGCGACATGTGGATGTGGCGTTGCGCGCAGATCACGCCGCGCTCGATCTGGCTGCTGCCGAACGGGCCTTCGAGGGTCAGCCCGGGCGTGCCGGCGAGGTCGCCCGACTGGCGGATCGGCGGCTGGACGCCGAGCTTGAACTGCTCGGTCATCGCGATCTCGACCTGGGTTTCCTTGCGCGTCGGGCCGAGCACGCGGACGTTGGCGATGCGCCCCTTGGGGCCGACCAGGTGCACCTTCTCCTCGCAGGCGTACTGGCCGGGCTGCGACAGTTCGTGCATCGGCGTCAGTTGGTGGCCGGGGCCGAACAGGGCCTCGACGTCGGCTTGCGCCAGGTGCACGTGGTGGGCCGAGATTTCGACCGGGATCGGCGCCTCTTCGGCCTGCGCTTCCAGCAGCAGTTCGTTGCGTTCGATGGCGCGCAGGGTTTCCCAGGCGACCAGGCGTTCGTCGTCGTTGGCGACGACCAGGATCTGCACCGGCGAATCGTCGGCCGAGATCACCGCGTAGGAATCGAACTTGCCGAGGTGGCGGTTCTTTTCCTCGTCGAGCTTGATCCCCATGTAACCGAGGCCTTGGCAGGCCAGGCTGCGCACCGTGGCGCTGGTTTCGCCGATGTCGCCGGTGAAGGCGAGGACGTCGATGCCGCCCATCGCCGCCGCGTAGGCGCCGATGTTCTTGCGCACCTGGTAGCAAAAGGCCTTGTGCGCGAGCAGCGCGCGGTGGTGGCCGTCGGCGGCGGCGGCCTCGATTTCGTGGATGTCGTTGGAGATGCCGGAGATGCCCTTCAGGCCGCTGTCGCAGTTGATCAGCGTGGACAGTTGCTCGGCCGACATGTTGTGTTGCTGCATCAGGTGGATCATCACCGCCGGGTCGATGCTGCCGGAGCGGCTGGGCATGATCAGGCCGTCGGTCGGCGTCATGCCCATCGTCGTATCGACCGAACGGCCGTGGTCGATGGCGCACAGCGAGGCGCCGATGCCGAGGTGGCAGGAGACGATTTCCAGTTCGCCGAGCGGGCGCTGCAGGACTTCCGCCGCCTTCAGCGAGACGTAGCGGTGCGAGGTGCCGTGGAAGCCGTAGCGGCGGATGCCGTGCTGCTTGTACAACTCGTAGGGCAGGCCGTAGAGGTAGGCGTAGGGGGCCAGCGTCTGGTGGAAGGCAGTGTCGAAGACGGCGACTTGCGGCACATTCGGGAACTGCTTGAGGGCGACGCGGATGCCGGCGACGTTGACCGGGTTGTGCAGCGGCGCGAAGACGGCGAGTTCCTCGATGTCGGCGATCACCGCCGGGGTGATGACGGCCGAACTGGAGAAGCGGTTGCCGCCGTGGACGACGCGGTGGCCGATGGCGACGACGTCTTCCGGGTGGAAGGTGAAGGCCTTGCCGAGGCGGGCGGTGGCTTCGCTCATCACCTTGAACAGGTCGGACAGCTCGAACGGCTCGTGTTCCAGCGTCTGCCGCTGCGGCCCGACCATGACCGTGATCTGGGCGTGCTGCTGGTCGGCGTTGTCGATGATGCCGTGGATGTCGGCGCCGCTTTCCTCGGTGTCGTAGATGCCGAAGTGGATCTGGCTGATGCCGACGTTGAGGGCGACGACCTTGCCCGGCTTACGGGTGGTCAGCGACAGCAGGTCGCCGGCACTGGCTTTCGCCTTGCCCTGGCCCTCGGCGGCAAGTTCGCCGACGCTGATCGCCCGCGTCCGTTCGGCGAGCAGCCGCGACAGGTAGGCGACCGCCTTCGGATTGACCAGGATGTGCGAGGCGAAAACTTCCTGCGGCACCATCAGCACGAAGCAGCGATTGCCGGCGATCACGTCGGCGGCGATGCGGTCGCCGGTGAGCAGCGAGAGCACGCCGAAGACGTCGCCCGGGCCAAGCTGGGCGATGACCGTTCGGGTGCCGGTGTTGTCGGCGTTGGAAATCTCGGCGTGGCCGCTGATCATGATGCCGAAGTGGCGCGTTTCGTCGCCGGTTTCGAGCATCGCCTCGTTGCCCTCGAAGGTGGCGAGCCGGGATTTGATGACGATTTCCTCGACCTTGTCGGCCGGGAGGCTGGCGAACAGGGGTACCTGTTCAAGGAAGAAGCGTTTCAGATCGATTTCGCTCATGCTGATCCCACCATTTTTTGCCTAGTATAGTGGGCGAAGACTACCATTGTGTTGCGGTGCAGCATAGAGGGGTTTCCACAGGTTTCGCCGGCAGCCGGTGCGCGGCGACCGGCTGCTTCAATTCACCCCGGATCGCTTGATCAGCGCCTGCAGCTCGCCCACCATGCCGCGCCGGAAGGCGAGCACGCAGAGCACGAAGATGACGCCCATGATCACCGTCACCCAGGAGCCGACCGAATCGGCCAGTTGAGTCTGCAGCGAGACGATGGTGGCGGCGCCGACGATCGGTCCGAGGATGGTGCCCAGGCCGCCGAGCAGGGTCATCAGCACCACTTCGCCGGAAGCGTGCCAATGCACGTCGGTCAGCGAGGCGAGCTGGAACACCAGGGTTTTGGTCGCCCCGGCCGTGCCGGCCAGCGCCGCCGAGATGGTGAAGGCGATCAGCTTGAACTTGGCGACGTCGTAACCGAGCGAGACGGCGCGCGGTTCGTTCTCGCGGATCGCCTTGAGGATCTGGCCGAAAGGCGAATGGATGGTGCGGTAGATGACGAAGAAGCCGCAGCAGAAGATGGCATACACCAGGTAGTACATGGCGATGTTGTCGGAAAGATCGACGACGCCGAGCAGGTGGCCGCGCGGCACGCCCTGCAGGCCGTCCTCGCCGCCGGTTTCCTTGATCTGGACGCAGAGGAAGAAAACCATCTGGGCCAGGGCCAGCGTGATCATCGCGAAGTAGATGCCGGTGCGCTTGATCGCCAGCCAGCCGAACAGCCAGCCAAGCAGCCCGGCGGCGACGGTGCCGGCGAGGATGCCGAGCTCCGGCGTCAGGCCGACATCGCGCACCACCATGCCGCAGACGTAGCCGGCGGTGCCGAGAAAGGCGGCATGACCGAAGGAGAGCAGGCCGACGAAGCCGAGCAACAGGTTGAAGGCGCAGGCGAACAGCGCGTAGCAGAGGATTTTCATCAGGAAGGTCGGGTACACCGCGTAGGGGGCGACCAGGCCGATGGCGAAGAGGACGCCCAGCAGCAGCGGCAGTTTCGACTCGGGGAAGGCGGCGGGCGCATTCATGTGCTTTTCCTTTGACGGCTCAGGTCTTGCCGAACAGCCCGGCCGGGCGCACCAGCAGGACGATGACCATGATGACGAAGACGATGACGCTGGACGCTTCCGGGTAGAACACCTTGGTCAGGCCCTCGATCAGGCCGAGGCCGAGGCCGGTGAGGATCGAGCCCATGATCGAGCCCATGCCGCCGATGACGACGACGGCGAAGACGACGATGATCAGGTTGGAGCCCATCAGCGGATTGACCTGGAATACCGGAGCGGCGAGCACGCCGGCAAAGGCGGCGAGCGCCACGCCGTAGCCGTAGGTGAAGGTGATGAGCAGCGGCACGTTGATGCCCAGGGCCTGCACCATCTGCGAGTTCTCGGTGCCGGCGCGCAGGTAGGCGCCGAGCTTGGTGCGCTCGATCATGTACCAGGTGCCGAAGCAGACGGTGAGCGAGGCGACGATGATCCAGGCGCGGTAGATGGGGAGGAACATGAAGCCGAGGTTGACGCCGCCGGACAGCAGTTCGGGCACTTCGTAGCTTTCGCCGGAGATGCCGTACTGGTCGCGGAAGATGCCTTCGATGATGAGCGCCAGGCCGAAGGTGAGGAGCAGGCCGTAGAGGTGGTCGAGCTTGTACAGCCGGCGCAGCATCAGGCGTTCGATGACGACGCCGACGGCGCCGACGATGAGCGGCGCGGCGATCAGCGCCACCCAGTAGTTGATGCCGAAGCGGGTCAGGGCGATCCAGGCGACGAAGGCGCCCATCATGTACTGCGCGCCGTGGCAGAAGTTGATGATGTTGAGCAGGCCGAAGATGATCGCCAGCCCGAGGCTGAGGATGGCGTAGAACGAGCCGTTGATCAGCCCGACCAGCAACTGGCTGCCGAGCAGGGCGGTGGGGATGCCGAAGATTTCCATGGGGCGCTCCAGGCCCGCTGCCGACCGGCGCCAGCAACGGGCATTGCGATGGCTGTTCTTATTTCTTGATCAGCGGGCAACGCGACAGCGCCAGCGGCTGGAAGGCCTCGGCCGCCGGGATCGTCGCCTTGATCGTGTAATAGTCCCACGGGTACTTGGAGTCGGCCGGTTTCTTGACCTGCACCAGGTACATGTCGTGCACCATCCGGCCGTCGTCGCGGATCTGCCCGTTCTTGGCGAAGAAGTCGTTGATCGGCGTCTTCTTCATCATCGCCATCACCTTGCCGGTGTCGTCGCTGCCGGCCGCCTTGACCGCCTTCAGATAGTGATAGATCGACGAATACTGGCCGGCCTGGACCATGGTCGGCATCTTCTTCTGCTTGTCGAAGAAGCGCTTCGACCAGGCGCGGGTTTCGTCATTGCGGTCCCAGTAGAAGCCGGTGGTCAGGAACATGCCCTGGGTCGGCCGGAGGCCGAGCGAATGGACGTCGGTGATGAACATCAGCAGGCCGGCCAGCGACTGCTTGGGCGTGATGCCGAATTCGGCTGCCTGCTTGATCGCGTTGGTGGTGTCGGCGCCGGCGTTGGCCAGGCCGATGACCTGGGCGCCCGAGGCCTGCGCCTTGAGCAGGAAGGACGAGAAATCGGAACCGGGGAAGGGGTGGCGCACGGCGCCCAGCACCTTGCCGCCGTTGGCGGCGACCACCGCCGAGGCATCCTTTTCCAGCGCCTGGCCGAAGGCGTAGTCGGCGGTCAGGAAGAACCAGCTCTTGCCGCCCTGGGTCGTCACCGCCTTGGCCGTGCCGTTGGCCAGCGCGTAGGTGTCGTAGGTGTAATGGATCGACACGTCGTTGCATTGCTCGTTGGTGATTGGCGTCGAGCCCGGGCCGTTCATGATGACCAGGCGGTCCTTCTCCTTGGCCACCTTCATCACCGCCAGCGCGGTCGAGGTGGTGACCAGCTCGGTGACGGTGTCGACGTTTTCGCGTTCGATCCACTCGCGCGCCTTGTTGGAGGCAATGTCGGCCTTGTTCTGGTGGTCGGCGGTGACCATCTCGATCTTGAAAGCGGGCTTTTCCTTGGCGATGAAATCGTCGATGGCCATGCGGGTGGCCAGGATGGCGCCGGAGCCGGCGAGGTCCGAATAGGTGCCGGACAAGTCGGTGAGTACGCCGATCTTGACCGAACCGCCCGATATCTGGGCCGAAGCTCCAGCGGACAGGGCGGTCAGCGCGGCGGCGCAGGCGGTGATGGCAAATTGCTTGGTTTTCATGGGTGTCTCCTCCTGGTGGGCGGCTCGGCTAGACGCCGAGTGTCTGGTGCAGCCAGTCCATCTTCCCGGGGAGTTCCTCGTGGCTGATGGTGGCGATGATCTCTCCGTGTTCGAGCACGTAATGGCGGTCGGCCAGCGGTGCCGCGAAACGGAAGTTCTGTTCGACAAGGACGATGGTGAAGCCGCGTCGCTTCAGTTCGACGATCACCTCGCCCAGCTTCTTGACGATGACCGGGGCGAGGCCTTCGGTGATCTCGTCGAGCAGCAGCAGCTTGGCGCCGGTGCGCAGGATGCGCGCCATGGCCAGCATCTGCTGCTCGCCGCCGGACAGCTTGCCGCCCGGGCTGGCGCGCCGCTCCTTGAGGTTGGGGAACATCTCGTACAGCTCGTCGACCGACATGCCGCCGCTCGAGATGACGGGCGCCAGGGTCAGGTTCTCCTCGGTACTGAGCGAGGTGAAGATGGCGCGTTCCTCGGGGCAGTAACCGACGCCGTGGTGGGCGATCTTGTGGGTAGGTTCGTGGATCACCTCGTTGCCGCTGATCATGATCGAGCCGGTGCGCCGGCCGACCAGGCCCATGATCGACTTCAGGGTGGTGGTCCGCCCGGAGCCGTTGCGGCCGAGCAAGGTGACGCATTCGCCCTTGGCGACGCTGAGGTCGATTCCGTGCAGGATGTGCGATTCGCCGTAGAAAGCGTGCAGGTCGGTGAGGCGGAGGTATTCGGGGTGCGGTTTGAAGGCGCTGGTCATGGTTGTCGTCCGCTCAGTGATGCGCGTCGTTCATGTTGTCGGAGCCGACATAGGCTTCGAGTACCTGCGGGTTCTTCGAAACCTCCTCGTAACTGCCTTCGGCGAGCACGCTGCCGCGGGTCAGTACGGTGATGCGGTGGCAGAGGTGGGCGACCACCGACAGGTTGTGCTCGACCATCAGGATGGTCCGGTTGGCCGACACCTTGCGGATCAGTTCGACCACCCGCTCGATGTCTTCGTGCCCCATGCCCTGGGTCGGTTCGTCGAGCAGCATCATCTCCGGTTCCAGCGCCAGGGTCGTGGCGATTTCCAGCGCCCGTTTGCGGCCGTAGGGCATTTCGGCGGTCATGGTGGCGGCGAAACTGCCCAGGTCCACCGCTTCGAGCAGCGCCATCGCCTCGTCGTTCAGACGGTTCAATGTCTTGGCCGACTTCCAGAAGTGGAACTCGGTGCCCAGCTTGCGTTGCAGGCCGATGCGCACGTTTTCCAGCACCGTCAGGTGCGGGAAGGTGGCGGAAATCTGGAAGGAACGGACGAAACCCCGGCGGGCGGTGAGCGCCGGCGGCTCGTGGGTGATGTCCTGGCCGTTGAAGTGGATGCTGCCGGCGGTCGGCGGCAGGAACTTGGTGACCAGATTGAAGACGGTCGTCTTGCCGGCGCCGTTGGGGCCGATCAGGGCGTGGATGCTACCGCGCTCGACTTGCAGATTGACGTCGGCAACGGCGGTGAAGCCCTTGAACTCCTTGGTCAGGCCACGGGTTTCGAGAATCACGTCGCTCATCGTGTCCCCCGCTGACAGGCGCTGCATGGCAAGCGAGGGGGGCGGTGCAGTGTATCGGTGTCGGGCAGGACGACCATCGTTGTCTCCTGGGGATTATAGATACCGCAACTGTTTTATCGATGAGGAATTATTGCATGCTCGGAATGACCTGGGGATGGGAAATTGGCTGGGGTTTACCCTTAAGTGCGGTGCATCGCGCAACGGGTCTGGTGGGTAATGAAAAAGGCCGCGATTGCGGCCTTTGGGGGGCTTTGCGCGCCAGACCTGCGACCTGGCGCGCGGGCTCGGGACTTACTTGGCCCAGGCGTCGGCCTGCACCGTGGCGTCGTCGCGCCAGGCAGCACGAGCGGTCTGGTTGGCGACCCAGTTGGGCAGGAAGGTATAGGCTTCGTCGAGCAGGTGCGGCGTGTGGCGGCCCGGCGAGTAGCGCAGCGCGCGGTCGTAGTACTCGCGCAGCGCCGGCCGGAAGTTCGGGTGGGCGCACTTCTCGATGACCACCTTGGCGCGCTGCTTCGGCGCCAGACCGCGCAGGTCGGCCAGACCCTGTTCGGTGACGATGATCTGGACGTCGTGCTCGGTATGGTCGACGTGCGAGACCATCGGCACGATGCAGGAGACGCTGCCGCCCTTCGCCGACGACGGGGTCATGAAGATCGAGATGAAGGCGTTGCGCGCGAAGTCGCCGGAGCCGCCGATGCCGTTCATGATCGAGGTGCCCATGATGTGGGTCGAGTTCACGTTGCCGTAGATGTCGGCCTCGATCAGCCCGTTCATCGCTATGACGCCGAGGCGGCGGATGACTTCCGGGTGGTTGGAGATTTCCTGCGGGCGCAGGATGATCGAATCCTTGAAGCGAGGCAGGTCGGCGTTGAGTTCTTCCAGTGCCGCCGGGCTGAGCGAGAAGGACGTCGCCGAGGCGCAGGTCAGCTTGCCGCACTTGATCAGGTCGAGCATGCCGTCTTGCAGCACTTCGGTGTAGGCGGTCAGGTTTTCGAACGGACCGTCCTGCAGGCCGGCCATCACCGCGTTGGCGACGTTGCCGACGCCGGATTGCAGCGGCAGCAGGTTGGCCGGCAGGCGGCCCTTCTTCACTTCATGCTGCAGGAAATCGAGGATGTGGCCGGCGATCAGCTTGGAGTTGGCATCGGGCGGCGTGAACGGCGAGTTGCGGTCGGCCTTGTTGGTTTCGACGACGGCGATCACCTTGTTGAGGTCGATCTTGTAGTACGGATCGCCGATGCGGTCGTCGGTCTTGAGGATGGGGATCGGCTTGCGATGCGGCGGCAGCGCGGTGCCGTAGTAGATGTCGTGCATGCCTTCGAGGTGCGGGTTCTGCCAGGCATTGACTTCGAGAATGATCTTGTCGGCCTGGTCGAGCCAGGTCTTGTTGTTGCCGACCGACGACGAGGGGATCAGCCGCCCGTCTTCCAGGATGCCGGCGACTTCGACGACGGCAACGTCAAGCTTGCCGAGGAAACCGCCCCAGACGAACTGGGCGACGTGCGACAGGTGGATGTCGATGTATTCCATTTCGCCGGCATTGATCCGCTTGCGGCAGGTCGGGTCGGACTGGTAGGGCAGGCGCATTTCGACGCCGTCGACCATGGCCAGCGCGCCGTCGAGTTCGGGCGCGGTCGAGGCGCCGGTCCACACGCCGATCTTGAATTTCTTGCCATGCAGGTTGGCATCCATGATGCGCTTGGCCAGCGTGGAGGGCACCGCCTTCGGATAGCCGGCGCCGGTGAAGCCGCTCATGCCGACGTTGACGCCGGAAGGAATCAAGGCGGCGGCCTCTTCGGCGGACATGATCTTGCCGCGCAGGTGAGGACAAAGAATGCGGGAGGAAGCGTTGGTTGTCTGCATGTTGTTTGTTGGTCGTCAGGTACGGATAGCCAAAAAAAAGCCCGCACTGGGCGGGCTCAAGCCCACAACTCAAGGGCGCGTGATGCTCAGAGGAGACTGAGGCATGAGGTTGGAACCGCCAGCGTGCCAATCTGGCGCGCTGCCGGCTCCGGAATGCTGTGCCGCCCACGGGGGCGTCCCTGGATGTCGAAAACTCGATGGGGGGCAACAATACGGACCGGCTTGCCCGGCGACAAACGACACTTTATGATGCGATGGAATAGAAAAACTTAATCATCCGTGGCCTATCGTTTACCTCCCCTGCCGGCCTTGCGCGCTTTCGAGGCGGCAGCCCGCCATCTCAGCTTCAAGCTGGCGGCGGAGGAGTTGCACGTGACGCCGGCCGCCGTCAGCCAGCAGATCCGTCAGCTCGAGGAATACCTCGGTGTACCGCTGTTCCGCCGCCTGACCCGGGCGATCGAGCTGACCGCGGCCGGTGCCGCGATGCTCCCCGACCTGCGCCGCGGTTTCGATTGCCTGGCGGCGGCCGTCGATGGCACGCGCAGCGGCGACGACGGCGTGCTGACCATTCATGCTCCACCCAGTTTCGCCTCGCGCTGGCTGGTGCCGCGCCTGCCGCGCTTTGCCGCCGCCCACCCGGGCATCGCCCTGCGCCTGTCGAGCGGCGACGATACCGTCGACCGCGACGGCGACACTGGTTGGATCAGCCCGGTCGATCCGCGCAGCGCCGATTGCGAGCTGGCCATCCGCTACGGTCGTGGCAGCTATCCTGGCCTGCGCGTCGAGAAGGTCTTCGCCCCCGCCTACGTGCCGGTGTGCAGTCCGCGCCTGCTCGCCGCCGGACGGCCGCTGGCGACACCGGACGATCTGCGCCTGCACGTGTTGATCCACGACGAGACGATCAGCGACGAAGACCTGCCTTCGGGCTGGCAGCAATGGCTGGCGCAGGCCGGCGTGCGCGGCGTCGATGCCGGGCGCGGCCTGCGCTTCTCGAACGCCATCCTGGCCGTCGAGGCGGCGCTCGACGGGCAGGGAGTTGCCCTTGCGCTGTCGCCGCTGGTCGAAGCCGATGTCGCCGCCGGCCGCTTGATCCGCCCGTTCGCGTTGAGTATTCCTTCGCCCTACGCCTACTGGCTGGCGATGCCGGAAATGCTCGCCGGTCGGGCCGCGGTAGCCGCCTTCCGCGCCTGGATTCTGGCCGAAGGGGCGGCTGGCGCCTGAACCTGGCGCGATCGGCTGGTGAGTCCTGTTACAAAATGCAATAATATAACATTGCATTTTCACCGCCGCCGCCTTGCTCGTCACGCGCCGTTTTGCCCTCGTTCTGTTGCTTTGTCTGGCCCAGCTCGGCGTGCTGTTGCACGAACTCGGCCATGCCCGGGACGCTGCCGGCACGGCGCCGGAGAGCTGCGCCATCTGCCTGGCCGCGCATGCGCTGGGGGCGGCACTGCCGCCGGCGCCATTGCCGATCGCCGTGCCACCCGCGGTTTTCGCGCTGGCGACGCGGGCGTTCGAGACCTCGCCGCCAGCCGAAGCGCCGCAGCCGACACAGCGCGGACCGCCGACCGCCTGAAATCCCCTTCCCGTGTTTCGTCGTTTGCTGTCCAGACTGGTCGGCGGCGGCCCCGTGTCGATTTCAGGAGTCTCCCATGTTGCAGAAACCCATCGCCCTGGCCTTGCTGGCCGCCTTTTCCTGTGCCGCGCCGGCGGCCGAGGATGCCGAATTGGCCGCCATCCGCAGCCAGCTCGCCGAACTGAAAAGAAATTACGAGCAGCGCATTGCAGCGCTGGAAGAGAAGCTGGCGCACAGCCGCGCCCTGGCGGAGAAGCCTGCCGCTGTCGCGGCGGCGACCGTGGCACCGCGTCTCGGTACCCCGGCCGGCGGCTTCAATCCGGAAATCTCGCTGACCCTGCAGGGGCAGTACAAGTCGATGAAGGACATCGACGAGCGGGGGATCGCCGGCTTCTGGCCGGCCGCCGGCCACGACCACGAAAGCGAGGGGATCAAGGGCATTTCGAAGCGCGGTTTCTCGGTCGACCACACCGAGCTGATGCTGGCCGCCAACGTCGATCCCTACTGGCGCGGCCAGGCGATCCTGGCGGCGCTCGACGGCGAGGTCGAAGTCGAGGAAGCCTGGTTCCAGTCGCTCGGCCTCGACCACGGCATCGGCCTCAAGGGCGGGCGTTTCCTGTCCGGCATCGGCTACCAGAACGAACAGCATCCGCATGCCTGGGATTTCGCCAGCGCGCCGCTGATGTACCAGGCACTGTTCGGCGAGCACGGCAGCTACGCGCAGGACGGGGTGCAGTTCAAGTGGCTGGCGCCGACGCCGATCTGGCTCGAATTCGGCGCCGAAGCCGGGCGCGGCGCCAATTTCCCGGGCACCGACCGCAACCAGAACCGCGCCGGTGCCGGCGCATTGTTCGTACACCTGGGTGATGATGTCGGCAGCTCGCACAGCTGGCGCGCCGGTTTGTCCTACCTGCATACCCGCGCCCGGGAGCGCGAGGCGGAGGTGCATGACGCCAACGACGTGCATGGCGACGCCAGCTTCACCGGCCGCAGCCGGACCTGGCTGGCCGATTTCGTCTGGAAATGGGCGCCCGACGGCAACCCGAAGTATCGCAACTTCAAGTTCCAGACCGAGTATTTCCATCGCACGGAACGTGGTGACATCGGTTGTGTCGGCGAGGAAGCCGGTGCCGCCTGCGACGGTACGCGCGACAGCTACCGCAGCCGGCAATCCGGCTGGTACGCGCAGGCGGTCTACCAGTTCACGCCGCACTGGCGTGCCGGCCTGCGCCACGAGCAGCTCGATTCGGGCAGCCTGCGCATCGGCGCCAACGTACTTGCCCAGCTCGGCGACGAGAACCAGATGTTCGCCCGCTACCGGCCGAAGCGCAGCGCGCTGATGCTCGATTATAGCTGGAGCGAGTTTTCCCGCGTCCGCCTGCAGTACGAACGCGATCGCTCGATGCCCGGCGTTACCGACAACCAGTTCACCGTCCAGTACATCATGAGCCTCGGTGCCCATGGTGCGCACAAGTTCTGAGGAAACGCCATGCGCAGATTGATCGTATTACTCGCCGCCCTCGCCAGCCTGCCGGCCTGGTCGGCGGTCGAGGTGTTCGCGACGGTGCCGGAGTGGGGGGCGCTGGCGCGCGAAATCGGCGGCGAGCGCGTCGCCGTCTTCGTTGCCACGAACGCGCTGCAGGACACGCACCGGATCGAGGCGCGGCCGTCGCTGCTCGCCCGCGCCCGCCGTGCGCAACTGGTCGTCGCCACCGGCGCCGAACTGGAAACCGGCTGGCTGCCGGTGGTCCTGCGCGAATCCGGCAACGCCGCGGTGCAGCCGGGGCGCGACGGCTATTTCGAAGCGGCGGCGCTGGTCGAACGCCTGGAGGTGCCGGCCGCGCTCGACCGCGCCAACGGCGACGTGCATGCCGCCGGCAACCCGCACGTCCATCTCGACCCGCACCGTCTGCTGCGCATCGGCGAGGCGCTGGCCGAGCGGCTGGCGCGCGTCGATCCGGCGAATGCCGCCGCCTACCGTGCCGGTTTCGCCGATTTCGCCGGCCGCTGGCGGAGCGCGATTGGCCGCTGGGAGAAGGCCGCCGCCCCCTTGCGCGGGGTGCCGGTGCTGGTCCATCACGGTTCCTTCGCCTACCTGACGCACTGGCTGGGCATGCCGGAAATCGGCACGCTCGAACCCAAGCCCGGCGTCGAACCGAGCAGTGGCCAGCTCGCCACGCTGCTCGAACGGCAGCGGGCGCGGCCGGCGCGTCTGGTCCTGCGCGCCGCCTACCAGCCGGCGGCGGCGAGCGATTGGTTTGCCAGCCGCGCCGCCATCCCGGCCGTGGTCCTGCCCTATACCGTCGGCGGATCGCCGGCGGCGCAGGACCTGTTCGGCCTCTTCGACGACAGCATCGCCCGTCTGCTGCAAGGGCTGCGGTGAATCCGCCGGTGCTCGTTCTCGACGGCGTCGTTGCCGGCTGGCAGCGGCCGGCGACGCGCCCGGTGGACCTGCGGCTTGCCGCCGGCGGGATCGTCGGCCTGAGCGGCGCCAATGGCGCCGGCAAGAGCACGCTGCTGGCGGCGATCGCCGGTCGGGCGCGGGTCTTCGGCGGCCGGCTGGCGGTGGCGCCGGGTGTTCGCATCGGCCTGCAGACGCAGGAGGTGCCGCCGCTCGCCGGCCTGCCGCTGGCCGGGCGCGAGCTGCTGGCCCTGACCGGCGCCGGCAGCGACGGCCTGCCGTCCTGGCTGGCGGGCTGCCTGGATCGGCGCCTCGACCGGCTGTCCGGCGGCCAGCGCCACTACCTCGCCCTGTGGGCGGTGCTGCAGGCGCCGGCCGACCTGCTGCTGCTCGACGAGCCGACCAACAACCTCGACGCCGCCGGCGTCGCCCACCTCGGCCAGGCCTTGCGGCAGCGCGCCGCCGCCGGCTGCGCCATCCTCGTCGTCAGCCACGATGCCGCCTTCCTCGCTGCGGCTTGCGACGCGGTGATCCACCTGGAAGCGCCCGATGCCAGTTGAGCTGTTCGCCATTCCCTTCCTGACCGGCCTTTGCCTGGCGGTACTGTTGCCGCTGCTCGGCTGCTATCTGCGCCTGCGCGACGAATGGCTGGCGGCGCTGGCCTACGCCCACGTCGCCGCGGGCGGCGCGCTGCTCGCCATGCTGGCCGGCCTGCCGCCGCCGGCCGGTGGCGTTGCCGCCGCTGCCGCAGCCGCCCTGGCCAAGGAGCCGCTCACCGCCCGCTTGCCGGGCGCCGCGCTCTTCCCGCTGCTCTTGCTCGCCGGTTGGGGTGTCGGCATGCTGGTCGCCGCCAACCATCCGCTCGCCGAACGCGCCGGCAACGCGCTTTTCGACGGCCAGCTCTATTTTGCCGACGCTGGCCGGCTGGTCACCGTTGCCGCCGGCACGCTCGCCTGCCTGCTGGTCTTGCGCCGCTTGTCCCGCCCACTGCTGCTCTGTCGGCTTTACCCGGATCACTTCCGCCTGCGCGGCGCAGCCGCCTGGCCGGTGCACAGCGGCTTCGACCTGCTTGCCGCGCTGGCGCTGGCCTTGGCGACCACCACCCTGGGGGTGATGGCGACCTTCGCCCTGGTCTTCGTCCTGCCCTGGCTTGCCTTCCAGCGCGCCAGGGACTGGCGGCGTGGCCTGCGTCTGGCCTTGCTCGTCAGCGTCGGCGGCTACACCGTCGCTTTCGCCATGGCCTTGTGGTTCGACCAGCCTTTCGGGCCGGTGCTGGCGACCCTGCTGATCCTTGCCAGCCTTGCCGCTTGCTCCCGCTCGCCAGGTCTTCGCGGGAACAAGGCAGACTGATGAAATCGACCGTTTTATGTTTTATTTCAATGGTATGTTGCCATTCGAATAGTACGTTCGATTATGAAAACTTGAATGGCATGATTGGCGCGAGTACCATTGCCGGTTTTTCAACCCGAGGTAAGAAAAAATGCAACGCTCTGTCTGGCTGTCAATGCTCGCCGCTTCCCTGTTCACCCTGTCCGGTTGCAAGACGACCGGCGCTGGCGCCGGCGGTGAGATGTCGGCGAGCAGCGCCATCGACATCGGTTCTTCGGTGGTCGCCGTGGCCAGCCTCAGCGACGAGGAGATGCTCGAACTGGGCAAGCGCACCGCCGCCAACGAAGATCAACGCAACCAGATCGCCGCGCCGCGCAGCAAGTACGCCAAGCGCCTGCAGAAACTCACCGCGAACTGGACCAAGATCGACAAGGCCAATCTCGATTTCAAGGTTTACATGAAGAAGGACGTCAACGCCTTCGCCGTGCCGAACGGTTCGATCCGCGTCTATTCCGGTCTGATGGACAAGTTCACCGACGACGAACTGCGCTACGTGCTGGCGCATGAGATCGGCCACGTCATGCTCGGCCATTCGAAGCGGGCGCTGCAACTCGCGCACGCCAGCTCGGCCGCCCGCCAGGCTGCCGCCAGCAGCGGCAACGGCGCGGTGGCGGCAATCGCTGCGTCGGAACTCGGCGCGATGGGCGAAGCGTTGATCAACGCGCAGTTCTCGCAGAAGCAGGAAAACGAAGCCGACGATTACGCGGTTGATTACCTTGCCAAGCAAAAGCTGAAGAACGCCGGCGCCGTGACCGCGCTGCGCAAGCTGGAAAAACTCTACGGTAACGACCGCAGCGCCTTCTCCAGCCACCCGGCGCCGGGCGAACGCGCCAAGCGCATGGAACAGCGGATCAAGGCGAAGTAAGTCAGCGGGCTATTTGGGAAAATTCTCCTTGGGCCGCCTTGCATGCCGTAAGGCGGCTTCAAGATGGGGTGTCACGAATCTCTGGTGCCACATCGTCCATTTAATGATGTTGGCGAAATCAACATCGTTCGGGGGTAGAGATGCGCTCTTTTGGCATTTTCGTGTTGTTCCTGATGGCGCTTGTTAGGTCGGTTTTGGCGGAGGATCAGGCGGAGGGTGTATTTGTTGCCGATCCGCAAATTCAGCAAATTGCCGAAGCCTATGCCCTGGACGCCATAGATATCGCGAAGAATCAGTTTGGTCTCAAGCTTGATCGGACAGACGAGAGCATTGCCAATGTCGAAGCGATCTTGGCATTGATACATGACTCTTACGTCGCTACCAATCCGAAGCCGTCAGAAGAAATGGTTATGTCTTATGCGAAGGCCTTTGGTAGCTATACCGGTGAGGTTTATAGACTTAACCATGGTGCGGAATGGGGAATGCTTACTCTCAACGGCCGTCGTTTCCCCGCCATGAAAGCCAAGTCCGGAATCAATTTCTGGCCATGGGGGCGCGCTTTGAATCGGATTGTGCAGGGGCCGGAAAACAATCTTGCCGATTACTACAAGATGCTCCGCAAGTGATGAATCGGAAGATGCCGGGGGCTGGGTAAAGGGTTAGTCCGCAAGAGCGCTTGATGTTACGCTTTCACGTGTGGACTGCATTCCTTGGATTCTGGCGGTTTCTGTCTCCGGCTGGGCCTGCAGCCCTTAACCCTGCCGGGCAGGGTTAGTCTGCACTGGGCACCGGATGTCACGCTTTTACATGTAAACCGCACTCCTTGGACTCCGGCGACTCCCACCACCAGCGGCCGGCGCGGACGTCTTCGCCGAGCGAGATGGCGCGGGTGCACGGGGCGCAGCCGATGCTGGGGTAGAACTTGTCGTGCAGGGCGTTGTAGGGCACGGCGTTCTGCTTGATGTAGGTCCAGACTTCCTTCTCGCTCCAGGCGGCGAGCGGGTTGAATTTTTCCAGGCCGTTGCCTTCGTCGTATTCCTGCGTCGCCAATTGGCCGCGCGTGGCGGCCTGTTCGGCGCGCATGCCGGTGATCCAGGCGCGCTTGCCGGCCAGGGCGCGCTTCAGCGGTTCGACCTTGCGCGCGTAGCAGCAGGCCTTCCTGAGTGTCACCGAGTCGTAGAAGGCGTTGATGCCGTGCTGGCGGACATAGCTTTCGACTTCCTCGGCCTGCGGGAAGTAGATCTTCAGTTTCAGCCCGTAGTGCTGATCGACCTTGGCCATCAGGTCGTAGGTTTCGGCCGGCAGACGGCCGGTGTCCAGGCTGAAGATCTCGATCGGCAGCTTGGCCTTGACGATCAGGTCGGTGAGGACCATGTCTTCGGCACCGAGGCTGTTGGCGAAGGAGGCCGGCGACCATTGGCCGGCGATATCGGCCAGTAGCGCGGCGGCGGCCTCGGCCTTGGCGGCGGTGCTGGCGGCGAGTTCGGGGGTGATGTTGAGGAGGGCTGGCGTCATGGCTGGCGATCGGGTCAGGCGGTACGGCGACGGAAGTAGGGTTCGGGCTGGTCGGTCGAACCCTGATAGGTGGCGGAGAACGGCGAAAATCCCTGGTCGATGGCGTAGACCGCGTTCTTGCCATCCTTCAGCGCGTAGCTGTCGAAGCCGACGCGCTTCATGAAAAAGAGCTGGTCGTGCAGCACGTCGCCGACGGCGCGCAGTTCGCCCTGGTAATGGTAGCGCTGGCGCAGCAGGGCGGCGGTCGAGTAGCCGCGACCGTCGACGAACTTCGGGAAGTTGATGGCGACGACCACGAAGTAATCGAGGTCGGCGGCGATCTCCTCGACCTTGTCGTCCGGTTGCAGCAGGAGGCCGATGCGCTTGTGGCAGGACACGATCTCGTTCTTGCGCGCCAGCCAGACGGCGAGCGGGAAGATGACGTCGCCGGCGGGGAGGGCGACGCTTTCCGGCCTTGCTTCCTCGGTCAGGGTCAGCGTGGTCCAGGTATCGGCGGCGAGCGCGCCCTGCTTGATCAGTTGTGCCATGTTATGCGGCCTCCTTTTGTGCAGCCTTGGCCTTGCCGTGGGCGCGGCCTTCGTAGACGCGGTTCTTGAACGGGTCGATGCCGATCCGGTCGAAAGTGTCGATGAAACGTTCGTCCGGATGACGGTTCTCCAGATAGACCTGGATGATCTTCTCCACCACGTCCGGCATTTCGCCGGCCGAGAACGACGGGCCGATCACCTTGCCGAGCTTGGCGTCGTTGCCCTGGCGGCCGCCCAGCGTGACCTGGTAGAACTCGTCGTTGTTCTTGTCGACGCCGAGCACGCCGATGTGGCCGACATGGTGGTGACCGCAGGCATTCATGCAGCCGGAGATGTTGAGGTCGATCTCGCCGATGTCGAACAGGTAGTCGA
>CAZFXO010000006.1:0-31057 GCA_964523045.1 uncultured Dechloromonas sp.
CGATCCGCTTCATCGGCGTCGGCGAGCAGATCGACGACCTGCGCCCCTTCTCGGCGCGCGATTTCGTGGATGCCCTGTTCGATCAATGATCGTCGCCAGCCAACTGACCAAGCGTTACCCGGGCGGCTTCGAAGCGCTGCACGGCGTCAGCTTCGAGATCCGCGCCGGCGAACTGGTGCTGATCACCGGCCACTCCGGCGCCGGCAAGACGACGCTGGTCAAGCTGATCGCCTCGATCGAAAGGCCGACCTCCGGCAGCCTCGTGGTCAACGGGCAGAACCTGTCGGCCCTGCGTCGTAGCGCCATTCCCTACGTGCGCCGCCACTTCGGCCTGATCTTCCAGGATCAGAAACTGCTCTTCGACCGCAGCGCCCTCGACAACGTGCTGCTGCCGCTGCAGATTGCCGGCCTGCCGCACCGCGAGGCCGTCCGCCGGGCCCAGGCGGCGCTCGACAAGGTCGGCCTGCTGGCGCGCGAAAAAGCCCACCCGATCGCCCTCTCCGGCGGCGAACAGCAGCGCCTGGCGATCGCCCGCGCCGTCGTCAACCGGCCGACCGTGCTGCTCGCCGACGAGCCCACCGCCAACCTCGACCGCGCATCGGCGCAGGACATCCGCGACCTGTTCGCCGACTTCCACCGCGTCGGCGTCACCGTCGTCGTCGCCACCCACGACCAGGCCTGGGTCGAACACTGCGGCGACAACGCGCTGCGCCTCGACCACGGGAGAGTCGTATGAGACGCTGGCTGTCGCAGCATCGCGCCGCCTTTGGGCGCGCCCTCCGCCGCCTCTTCGCGGCGCCGCTCAACACGCTGCTCTCGTTGATCGCCATCGGCATCGCCCTGACTTTGCCGGCTTTCGGCTACGTCGCCCTCGACAGCCTGCGCGACCTCGGCCGCGACGCCAGCGCCGTGCAGCAGGTCAGCGTCTTCATGGAAGTCGGCGCCAGCAAGGCCGAAGTCGCCGAGATCGAGCAGCGCCTGCGCGCTCAGCCCGGCGTCCGCACCACCTTCGTGCCGCGCGACGAAGCCCTGCGCCGGCTCAAGGAAAACGGCGACATGGCGGAGATCGTCGCCAGCCTGCCGCGCAACCCGCTGCCCGACGCCTTCATCGTCGAACCGCGCGACACCTCGCCGGAAACCCTGGAAGCCCTGCGCGCCGAATTCGCAGCCTGGCCCAAGGTCGCCCACGTCCAGCTCGACGCCGCCTGGATCAAGCGCTTCGACGCCTTCCTGCGCCTCGGCAAGCTGGCCCTGCTGCTGCTCGCCGGCCTCTTCGGCGCCGGCCTGATCGCCGTCACCTTCAACACCATCCGCCTGCAGGTCATGGCCCAGGCGGCGGAAATCGAAGTGGCGCGCATGATCGGCGCCACCGACGCCTTCATCCGCCGTCCCTTCTACTACTTCGGCGCCCTGCAGGGCGCCGAAGTAGTAGAAGGGACGGCGGATGAAGGCGTCGGTGGCGCCGATCATGCGCGCCACTTCGATTTCCGCCGCCTGGGCCATGACCTGCAGGCGGATGGTGTTGAAGGTGACGGCGATCAGGCCGGCGCCGAAGAGGCCGGCGAGCAGCAGCAGGGCCAGCTTGCCGAGGCGCAGGAAGGCGTCGAAGCGCTTGATCCAGGCGGCGTCGAGCTGGACGTGGGCGACCTTGGGCCAGGCTGCGAATTCGGCGCGCAGGGCTTCCAGGGTTTCCGGCGAGGTGTCGCGCGGTTCGACGATGAAGGCGTCGGGCAGCGGGTTGCGCGGCAGGCTGGCGACGATCTCCGCCATGTCGCCGTTTTCCTTGAGCCGGCGCAGGGCTTCGTCGCGCGGCACGAAGGTGGTGCGGACGCCGGGCTGAGCGCGCAGGCGCTGCTCGATCTCGGCGACTTCGGCCTTGCTGGCGCCGACTTCCATGAAGACGCTGACCTGCTGCACGGCGCTGGCGTCGCGGCCGAGGTCGCGCAGGCTGTCGAGGGCGACGTAGCCGAAAGCCGGCAAAGTCAGGGCGATGCCGATGGCGATCAACGAGAGCAGCGTGTTGAGCGGCGCCGCGAAGAGGCGGCGGAGGGCGCGCCCAAAGGCGGCGCGATGCTGCGACAGCCAGCGTCTCATACGACTCTCCCGTGGTCGAGGCGCAGCGCGTTGTCGCCGCAGTGTTCGACCCAGGCCTGGTCGTGGGTGGCGACGACGACGGTGACGCCGACGCGGTGGAAGTCGGCGAACAGGTCGCGGATGTCCTGCGCCGATGCGCGGTCGAGGTTGGCGGTGGGCTCGTCGGCGAGCAGCACGGTCGGCCGGTTGACGACGGCGCGGGCGATCGCCAGGCGCTGCTGTTCGCCGCCGGAGAGGGCGATCGGGTGGGCTTTTTCGCGCGCCAGCAGGCCGACCTTGTCGAGCGCCGCCTGGGCCCGGCGGACGGCCTCGCGGTGCGGCAGGCCGGCAATCTGCAGCGGCAGCAGCACGTTGTCGAGGGCGCTGCGGTCGAAGAGCAGTTTCTGATCCTGGAAGATCAGGCCGAAGTGGCGGCGCACGTAGGGAATGGCGCTACGACGCAGGGCCGACAGGTTCTGCCCGTTGACCACGAGGCTGCCGGAGGTCGGCCTTTCGATCGAGGCGATCAGCTTGACCAGCGTCGTCTTGCCGGCGCCGGAGTGGCCGGTGATCAGCACCAGTTCGCCGGCGCGGATCTCGAAGCTGACGCCGTGCAGCGCTTCGAAGCCGCCCGGGTAACGCTTGGTCAGTTGGCTGGCGACGATCATTGATCGAACAGGGCATCCACGAAATCGCGCGCCGAGAAGGGGCGCAGGTCGTCGATCTGCTCGCCGACGCCGATGAAGCGGATCGGCTTCGGGCACTGCCGGGCGATCGCCGCGACGACGCCGCCCTTGGCGGTGCCGTCGAGCTTGGTCAGGACGAGGCCGGTGACGTTGACCGCCTTGTCGAAGGCCTTCACTTGCATCAGCGCGTTCTGGCCGATGTTGGCGTCGAGCACGAGCAGGGTTTCGTGCGGACCTTCCGGTTCGACCTTCTGGATCACGCGGCGGACCTTGGCGATCTCGTCCATCAGGTGCAATTGCGTCGGCAGGCGGCCGGCGGTATCGGCCAGCACGATGTCGATGCCGCGGGCGCGGGCCGCCGACACGGCGTCGAAGATGACCGCCGCCGGGTCGCCGGAGTCCTGGGCGATCACCGTCACGTTGTTGCGCTCGCCCCAGGTCTGCAGTTGTTCGCGGGCGGCGGCGCGGAAGGTGTCGCCGGCGGCGAGCAGCACGCTCTTGCCCTGGTTCTGGAAGTACTTGGCGAGCTTGCCGATCGACGTCGTCTTGCCGGCGCCATTGACCCCGGCGATCATGATCACGTAGGGTTTGTGGGTACTCACATCGAGCGCTTGCTCGAGCGGTGCCAGGGTAGCGTACAGCGCGTCGGAGAGCGCCCGCTGGATCGCCTCGGGCGTTTCCAGCTTGTCGCGCTTGGCGGCTTTCTTCAGTTCGTCGAGCAGGTGGGTGGTCGCCTCGATGCCGACGTCTGAGGTCAGCAGCAAGGTTTCGAGTTCTTCGAGCAGTTCGTCGTCGACCTTGCCGCGCGCGAAGATCGACTTGAGCTTGCCGCCCCACTGGGCGCGCGTCCGGGCCAGGCCCTTGAACAGGCGTTCGCGCCACGAGGGAGCGGCCGCGACCTCGGCCGGCGCGGCGTTCTTGGCGTCGGGCGCGGATTTTTTCAGGAAACTGAACATGGGTGTTAAGGTCTCAGGCCTTGCTGACAGGCGGACAGTCAGCCGTTAAGATGCCGTCCGGATAGATGCAGAAACAGCGCTGAATTCTAGCAGAAAGCCCCCTTCCCCATGACCCTGCGACAGCTTTTCCCCTTTTTGCTGGCCCCCTGGCTGCTCGGCCAGGCCCTCGCCAATCCCTACGAAACGACGCTCGACAATGGCCTGCGGATCATCGTCAAGGAAGACCACCGGGCGCCGACCGCGGTGCACATGGTCTGGTACCGGATCGGCAGCATGGACGAGGTCGACGGCCAGTCCGGCGTCGCCCACGCGCTCGAACACATGATGTTCAAGGGCACGCCGAGCGTCGGCCCGGGCGAATTCAACCGCCTGGTGGCGGCCGCCGGCGGCCGTGACAACGCCTTCACCAGCCGCGACTACACCGCCTACTTCCAGCAGATCCCGAAGGAGAAGCTGGGCGACATGATGCAGCTCGAAGCCGACCGCATGCGCCACCTCAACGTCGATCCCAAGGAATTCGAACAGGAGATCAAGGTCATCATGGAGGAGCGCCGCATGCGCACCGACGACGACCCTGAGGCCAAGCTGTTCGAGCAGATGAACGCCGCCGCCTTCCTCGCCCACCCCTACCGGCGGCCGATCATCGGCTGGATGGACGACCTCCAGAACATGAGCGCGGCCAGCCTGAAGGCCTGGTACGACACCTGGTATGTGCCGAACAACGCCTACGTCGTGGTTACCGGCGACGTCGATCACGAAGCGGTGTTCGCGCTCGCCCGCCAGTATTACGGCGGGCTCGAGGCGCGGCCGCTGCCGGCGCGACGCGGCATCGTCGAACCGCGCCAGGAAGGCGTAAGGCGGATCACGGTCAAGGCGCCGGCCGAACTGCCGTCGCTGATCCTCGCCTACAAGGCGCCGATCCTGCGCGCCCCGAAGAACGACCGCGACCCCTACGCGCTGGAAATCCTCACCGCCATCCTCAACGGTCACGACGCCGCCCGCTTCAACAAGAAGCTGGTGCGCGAGGACAAGGTCGCGCTGTCGGCCGGCGTCGGCTACGACAGCACGGCGCGCGGCCCGGGCCTGATCTTCCTCTACGGCACGCCGTCGGAAGGGCGCACGGTCGCCGAGCTGGAAGTCGCGCTGCGCGCCGAGATCGAGCGCATCCGCCAGGAGGGCGTCAGCGAGACCGAGTTGAAGCGGACCCGCGCCCAGTTGATCGCCGGCCAGGTCTACAAGCTCGACTCGATGTTCGGCCAGGCGATGGAAATCGGCCAGACCGAAGCGGTCGGCCTCTCCTGGAAGGACGTCGACACGATGCGCGAACGCCTGCAGCAGGTCAGCGCCGCCGACGTGCAGGCGGTGGCGAAGAAGTATTTCGACGACGACGGCCTGACCGTCGGCATCCTCGACCCGCAAGCCCTGGACGGCAAGCCGCGCCGCCCGGCCGTCGCCACCCGTCACTGATGAAGCCCGCCATGAAACGACTGCTCACCGCCGCCTTCACCCTGATCGTCGCCGCCGCCGCGCAAGCCGGCGTGACCATTGAACAATGGACCACCGGCAACGGCACCCGGGTCAATTTCGTCGCCGCGCCGACCCTGCCGATGCTCGACGTGCAGGTCGATTTCGCCGCCGGCTCGATGTTCGACCCTGCCGGCAAGTCCGGCCTGGCCGCGCTGACCCGCGGCGTGCTCGACCTCGGCGCCGGCGCCCGCGACGAAACGGCGATCGCCGAACAGCTCGCCGACCTCGGCGCCCAGCTCAGCGGCAGCGCCGACACCGACCGCGCCAGCGTCGCCCTGCGCACGCTGGCCGCCAAGGACAAGCTCGACCCGGCGCTGGCCGTGCTGCGCGACGTGCTGCACAGCCCGCACTTCGCCCCGGCGATCTTCGAACGCGAGAAGGCGCGCACCATCGCCGGCCTCAAGGACGCCATGACGCGCCCCGACAGCATCGCCGGCAAGGCCTTCTGGGAGGCGCTCTACCCCGGCCATCCCTACGGCCGCCAGGCGTCGCCGGAAAGCGTCGCGGCGCTCACCCGCGACGACGTCGTCGCCTTCCACGGCCGCTTCTACAACGCCGCCAACGCGCAGATCTCGCTGGTCGGACAACTGACCCGGCAGCAGGCGGAAGCGATCGCCGAACAACTGAGCAGCGCCCTGCCCGCCGGCGCGCCGGCCGAACTGCCGCCACCGCCGGCAGCGGCCCGCGCCGCCGTCAGCGCGATCGGCCACCCGGCCAGCCAGGCGCACATCTACCTCGGCCTGCCGGCGATCGAACGCGGCAACCCCGACTACTTCCCGCTGCTCGTCGGCAACTACACGCTCGGCGGCGGCGGCTTCGTCTCCCGGCTGGTCAAGGAAGTGCGCGACAAGCGCGGCTTCGCCTACAGCGTCTATAGCTACTTCGCCCCGCTGCGCCAGGCCGGCCCCTTCCAGATCGGGCTGCAGACGCAGCGCAAGCAGGCGCGCGAGGCGATCCGCGTGGTCCGCCGCGTGCTCGGCGAATTCGTCGCCCAGGGCCCGAGCGAGGAAGAGCTGGCCGCCGCCAAGGCCAACCTCAGCGGCAGCTTCCCGCTGCGCCTGGACAGCAACGCCAAGCTGCTCGCCAACGTCGCCGCCATCGGCTTCTACGGCCTGCCGGCGGATTACCTCGACCGCTACCGCGAGAAGGTCGAGGCGGTCACCGCCGCCGAGGTCAAGGCCGCCTTCGCCCGCCACGTCGTGCCGGGCAAGCTGGTCACCGTGACGGTGGCGGCGGATTGAATTCGGTCCGCATCGTCGGCGGCGAACTGCGCCGCCGCGTCCTGCGCTTTCCCGACAGCGAAGGCCTGCGGCCGACGCCGGACCGCGTGCGCGAGACGCTGTTCAACTGGCTCGGTCAGGAACTCGACGGCTGGCACTGCCTCGACCTCTTCGCCGGCAGCGGCGCCCTCGGCTTCGAGGCGGCGTCGCGCGGCGCCGCCCGCGTCGTGATGATCGAGAAGGCCCCGCGCGTTCTCGCCGCGTTGCGGGATAACCACGCCCTGCTCGGCAAGCCGCCGGCGATCGAGTTGCTGCGCGGCGATGCGCTACAATACCTCGCCTCGACCAAGGCCAGCTTCGACCTCGTCTTTCTCGACCCGCCCTATCATCAGGGCTGGCTGGAAAAACTGGCGCCGAAACTGGACGCCATCCTCAAGCCGGATGGCGCGCTGTATGCCGAGGCGGAACATCAGATCGAATCGCTAGGCGAGTGGCGCACGGTGCGCCACGGCAAGGCGGGCGGCGTCCATTACCACTTGTTGCGGCGAGCGACGGATTGAACAAACTGAACCACCGCGTAGCAATCTACCCCGGCACCTTCGACCCGATCACCCGCGGCCACGAAGATCTCGTGCGCCGTGCCGCGACGCTGTTCGACAAGCTGATCCTGGCGATCGCCGAGAGCCCGGCCAAGCAGCCGCGCTTCACGCTGGCCGAGCGCGTCGAGATGGCGCACGAAGTGGTCGGCGACCTCTCCAACATCGAGATCGTCGGCTTCAACACCCTGCTCATGAGCTTCGTCCATGAGCGCGAGGCGAAGGTCATCGTGCGCGGCCTGCGCGCCGTGTCCGACTTCGAATACGAATTCCAGATGGCCGGAATGAACCGCAGCCTCTATCCCGAGGTCGAAACAGTATTCCTCACCCCCGGCGAACAATACATGTTCATTTCCGCAACGATGGTAAGGGAAATTGCGCGACTGGGCGGTGATGTAGGAAAATTCGTCCATCCATCGGTAGAAAAGCGCCTGCGGGCAACAACCACTGCTTAACGAGAGAGGAACCACCGACATGTCCCTGATGATTACGGACGAGTGCATCAACTGCGACGTTTGCGAGCCGGAATGCCCGAACGAAGCGATTTCCCAGGGTGACGAGATCTACGTCATCAACCCGGCCAAGTGCACGGAGTGCGTCGGTCACTACGACGAGCCGCAGTGCGTGCAGGTCTGCCCGGTCGATTGCATCCCCAAGGACCCGGCCCACGAGGAAAGCGAAGACCAGCTCTGGACCAAGTACGAGAAGCTGACCGGCAATCCGCGTCACTGAGCCCAGGCGGCGCCGGCCCGGCGCCCCCCCTGAAACGCCCGCCACCGTCGCGGGCGTTTTCTTTTGTGGCTGGCGGCTCAGCGCACCAGTTGCGGGGCGCCGCAGGAAAGATCGAAGGTGGTGACGTCGGCGATGCCGATCTGGATGCCGAGCAGCGACAGGACCGGCGCGATCAGGCTGTCGAGCAGCGCGAAGACCGGCGCCAACAGCGTCACCAGCGCCTCGACCACCTCGCCCAGGCCGAGCTTGATGCCGAGCAGTTCGACGTCGAGCACCGCCCCCATGCCGGAGAGCAGGATCTCGCCCAGACCGGCGGTCGTCAGGCCGTGGATGCGCTGCGTGTTGCTGCCGTCGAACGGCCCGGTGAATTCGAGGTCGCCGCTGGTGCCAGGCAGGTCGACCTGCAGCCGCGCCGTCGCCTTGACCAGGCCGAGGACGTTGAGGATGGTCGCCGGGGTCACCGTCGCCGCCACCGAGCGGTTGGTCATCGCGTCGGGATTGACGTTGCCGACGTAGGCGCGCACCGCGCTCGACGCGGCGCCGACCTGGACGATGCTGGCGTCGCGCGGATAGCGGCAGTCGATGTCCTTGAGCCAGGCCTCGCCGGCGCCGATTTCCAGGTAGAGCGGCAGGCGCACCAGGCCACCGAGTAGTTCGCCGACCAGCAGGTCGAGCTTGAGCCGCCACTGCGCGGTATGCACCGAAGTCCGCCAGTTGCCGCTGGCGTCCTGGCCGGCCGGGCCGATGGCGATGCCCGGCGATTCGATCATGGTCAGCGCGGCGTCGAGCTTGACCAGCCCCGGCAGGTCGATGCCGAGCACCGGGATGTCGATGAAGTGCTCGCGGTTGGCCACCTGCGCCGCCAGCGTCACCAGTTGCATCAGGTTGATCTTGGCTTCCGCCGCCTGGTTACCGGGCGCCAGGTCGACGTTGATCAGGTCGGAAAGCTTCAGGTTGAGGTTGCCGTCGGCGCGCAGGGCCAGCAGGTCGAGCGTCTGCACGACGGTGGCGTCGAGGCCGAGGATGCTCGAGCGTTCGAGCGCGCGCGCCGACAGTTCGAGCAGTTCGCCGACGGTCAGGTCGAGCTTGAGCAGCTCCTCGACGGTACCGACCGACCCGACCACCTTGACCAGGTCGAGCAGGCGGATCGAAGTATTGACCAGCCCCTGGTAAGCAATCGCCGACAGGTTGAGCGAGGTGTTGAGCAGCTTGCCGAGCAGCGCGTTGAGCAGCACCGATTTCTCGGTATCGATGTCGAGCAGCGAGGTGCCGACCGACAGCGCGGCGATGTCGTTGCGCATGGCGACGGCACTGGCCGTCACCTGCCGGCTGCCGAGCATGAAGAAATACGGCTGCTGCGTCGTCACCGTCACCTGCACCGCGTTGTATTCGGCGGCGCTGCCGCCCGGCGTGAATTCGCGGGCATCGACGTCGTAGTGGCCGAGCACCGTGCCGAGCGTGTTCTGCTGGGCACCGGGGACCGGGAACTGGTTCAGGGCGGCGGCGTCGAGGGCGATCGCCTGCGCCGCGGCCAGGTTATTGACCGCCGACAGGGCGGCGGTGTCGGCCACCGTCTGCAGCTCGCGGCGGGTATTGAAGAGACTGCCGAGATCGACCGCCAGCAGGGCGGCACCGATCACCATGGTCAGCGCCACGGCGGCCATGACGCTGACCGCGCCGCGCTGGGCGCGCGCTGCCCGGGGCAGTGCTCTCATCGGAAGTCTCCGCCG
Source organism: uncultured Dechloromonas sp. (assembly GCA_964523045.1). Lineage (GTDB taxonomy): Bacteria > Pseudomonadota > Gammaproteobacteria > Burkholderiales > Rhodocyclaceae > Azonexus. The sequence continues at coordinate 9,521 of CAZFXO010000006.1, forward strand.
CTGCTTCAGCGCGAAGCACCGACCGCGGCGGCAGTCGCCGGCTGGTCGATCTGGCCGACCGTGGTCGGCTTCTTGAAACTGTCGAGGTAACGCTGGTAGTTGCGGCTGGCAACCTCGCCCTGCACCGGTTGCAACTGACCGGCAGCGAGCCCGGAACGCTGCAGGTCGAGCAGGGCCTCGGTGGAGGCGCCGATGGCGATCTTCGCCGGTGCTGCGGCCGGCGCCAGGGCTTCCTCGTCGGCGGCGAAAGCCGGCGACAGTAGCAGCCCGCAAGCGATGGCGAGCAGCGATTTAGGGTATTGCATTGCGTCTCTCCTTGAGCGCCCGATGCGCCAGGCAGGCCTTGACGTAGCCCTGCAGCAGTTCGAACGAAAGGGGTTTGGAAAAAACCGTGATTTCCGGCGACAGGCCGCCGCGTGCTTCGATCTCGTCCGGCTCCATGCCGCTGACGACGACGACGTTGAGGCCGCTGAGTACCGGGTCGGCGCGCAGCACCTTGATGATCTCGAAACCGTCCACGCCGGAAATGCGCAGGTCGGTGATCAGCAGGTCGGGCGGCCGGCGGCCGATTTCGACCAGGGCTTCGAAGACACTGCTGACGAAGATGAAGCGGACCGGCAGCTTCCACGCCGGCAGCGTCAGCCGGTAAAGCTGCAGCATGTCCTCGTCGTCCTCGAGCACCAGCACCGAGAACTCGCCGCTGTCGTTGGCCGCCGGATCGGCTGCCGGCGCCGGCGTCGCGGTGTCGCCCAGGCGTTCCTTGATCAGCGCCTGTACCGAACTGAGCGGCAGACGGCGATGGCCGCCGTCGGTCTTCCACGCCTTGAGGACGCCGGCCTCAACCCAGAGCTGCACGGTGCGCAGCGAAACGTGCAGCATTTCGGCCGCCTCGCGGGTGGTGCAGAAGACTTCCGTGCCTTCGGGACTATTGAGTTTTCGCTGTTTATTCATTTTGTCTCGATTACCGTGGTTGATCGGTTGAAATTGGGGCTAAAACGCCAAGGCTTTCAATATTAGCGTCATTTCACCATTTCCACGCGACCACCGTCGGTAAGCGGCTTGCCGGGCTCGGCAGCACCTCGACCCATGCGAACAGCATCGTTGCGTACCGAGGCGCGCTGGGCCTCGGCGAAACCGTGTTTCTCCATCAGTTGTTCGGCGCGCTCGCCCTGCCCTTCGAGCAGCAGGTAGAGCGCCAGATTGGCGCCGACCTGGCGGTTGTCCGGCGCCAGTTCGGAAGCCTTGAACAGGTTCAGGCGGGCGGCGGCGCGCTCGCCGCGCAGCAGTTGCAGGTAACCGAGGTCGTTGAGGATGCGTGCGTCGATCGGCGCCAGCCGGGCCGCCTCGCGCAGCGACGCGGAAGCCTGCGCCAGATCGCCCTCGGCGGCGGCGATCAGGCCGAGGCCGTGATGGGCGCCGGCCGACGTCTCCTGCTCCAGCAGGCGCCGGTAGCAGTCGCGCGCCTGAGCGTAGTCGCCGGTCTGGCGCAGCGCATCGGCGCGCAGCAGGAGCGCCCGGCGATCCTTCGGCCAGCGCTGCTCGAACAGGTCGAGGTGGGCGAGCGACGCGTAATAGAGCCGCTTTTCCTGCATGCTGGCGATCAGCTCGAGGTAGAAGTCCGGGTTGTTCTCGTCGCGCCGCGTCTCCGTCGGCGTTTCGCCGGCCGGCGCCGGGTTCTGGGCGAAAGCCGGGGCCGCCAGCAGGCAGGCGAGACAGAGCAGCCAGCGCAAGTGTTTCATGCCATGTCTCCCAGGGCCTTGATCACCGAAACGAAACCCGGCCCGGCGGTGACGATGATCAGCGCCGGCAGCAGGAAAAGAACCATGACGATGACCATGCGCGTCGCCAGCTTGCCGACGTATTCCTGCATCTGGAAGCGCTTGCGCTCGGTCAGGCGCTGCGAGAACTGGCGCAGCGGCTCCTGCACCGCGGCGCCGTAGTAATCGGTGTGGCAGATCAGGGCGACCAGTTCGCTGAGGTCATCGACGTCGAGCTGGCGGGCCATCAGTTGCAGCGCGTCGCTGCGCGAGCGGCCGCTGCGGATCGACAGGCTGACCGCGCCCAGTTCGTTCGACAGCACCGGCAGACCGAGCCGGGAATCGCCGGCGAACAGCGTGATCGCCTGTTCGAAGCTGATGCCGACGCTGTGCATCATGCGCAGGAAATCGACGAACACCGGCAGTTCCTCGGCCAGCATCGTCATCCGCCGGTGCGCCAGGTAGCGCAGCAGGTAGCGCGAACCGAGGAAGATCAGGATCGCCAGCGCCACGCCGCGCAGCCCGTCCTGCAGGCTGCCGGCGAGCAGCGCGTAGCCGCCGAAACCGAGCAGCACGGCAAGCAGCGTCAGCCAGCGCAAGCTCTGGAAGAAGACCAGCGCGTGCAGGCCGCGGTAGCCGGCCCGGATCAGCAACCGGCGGTCTTCGGAATCGGCCTCGCCACCGGCAGCGCCGGGCAGACGCCCGGAGAAGAGGAGGAGCAGCTTCTCGGCGAAGCTCAGTTCCTCGGCCTCGCGGATCGCCTCGCTGCCTTCGCCGGCCGGCGCCAGCATCTGGTCGAGACGGGCGAAGCGGCGCTGGCGCAGGATCTTGCGCTGGGCGGCGAGGAACAGGCCATAGAACAGCCCGCCAACACCGAGGACGGCAAGGGCGACGCTGGCGGCGACCAACCAGGGCAGGAGGGAGGCATCCATGCTCAGTCTATCCTCGCCATGCGGAACAGCAGCGCCATCCCGGCAATCTGCATGGCCAGCGCGCCGAGCAGGATCTTGCGGCCGAACGGGTCGATCCACATGCCGAGCAGGTAGCCCGGGTTGGACGCCAGCGTCAGGATCGCCACGACCACCGGCAGGGCACTCAGGATCCACGCGCTGGCGCGGGTTTCGGCGGTCATCGCCTTGAGTTCCTGCTGGCTGCGGCGGCGCTCGCGCATCGTCGTCGACAGCCGTTCGAGCACGGCGTGCGCGTTGCCGCCGTAGCGGATGCCGAGATGAAACACGGAAGCGACGAAGCCGAGTTCGCGGATCGCGTAGACGTCGGCCACCTGCATCATCGCGTCTTCCAGCGACTGGCCGGCGCGGGTGCGTAGCAACACCTGGCGGGTGATGGTCAGCAGCGGGTCGTCGCATTCCTCGCTGGCGTTGCGGAACGCCAGTTCAAGGCTGCAGCCGACGCTGAGGATGCGCGACACGCTTTCCAGGAAAACCGGCAACTGGTCGACCACCTGCTGCCGATAGACAGCGATCCGCCACTGGACGAAGCTCCACAACAGGAAGGGATAGACGATCAGGATGCCGGCCAGCGCGTAGGCAAAACCGAACAGCAGTTCGGCGAACAGGAAGAGGACGGCGCCCGGCGCCAGCAAGGCGCCGTAGACCAGCGGCGTTTCCGGCAGGCCGGCGCGCTGCAGGTAGCGCTCGAACCACGACGGAATCCAGCCGCTCGCCGCCGCCGGCGCCTTGCCGTCGAACGGCGCCTCGTGGCGGGCCAGCACCTCGATCAAGCGCCGTCCGCCACCCGGCGCCCGGCGCAGGGCACCGCCAAGGAAGAGGAAGGCGGCAGCCAGCAGGCAGAGGCTGGCGGCGAGGACGAGCCAGACCAGTTCAGGCACCATTGCCTCCCGTCCGGCCGGGGAAGGCGGCGTAGCGTTTCAGTTTCAGCGACTGCGGCTTGTAGCCGGTGACGAAAGTACCGTCGCGGCCATTGGCCGCGGGTTCGAAACGGAACAGCTCCTGCATGGCGACGACTTCGTCCTGCATGCCGGTCAGTTCGCTGATCGACATCACCCGACGGGCGCCGCTCGGCAGGCGGGCGAGCTGGACGATCAGGTCGATGGCGCCGACGATCTGCCGCCGCAGGTTGAACTCGCTGCCCTGCCAGCCGCCGAAGTGGAGCAGCATTTCCAGGCGGTGCAGGCATTCGCGCGGCGAATTGGTATGGATCGTCGACATCGAGCCGTCGTGGCCGCTATTCATCGCCTGCAGCATCTCGACCGCTTCGCCGCCGCGCACCTCGCCGACGATGATGCGGTCCGGGCGCATGCGCAGGCTGTTGCGCAGGAGGTCGCGCGGCGTCACTTCGGCGACGTTCTCCAGCCCGCCGGGGCGCGATTCGAGGCGGACGACGTGTTCGTGCAGCAACTGCAGTTCGGCGGCGTCCTCGATGGTGATCACCCGCTCGCCCTCGCGGATGTACTGGGCCAGCATGTTGAGGAAGGAGGTCTTGCCTGAGCCGGTACCGCCGCTGATCAGGATGTTGCAGCGCATTTCGGCGGCGTGCGCCAGGAAGTCGAGCATTTCCTGGTTGAGCGTGCCGTAGACGAGCATGTCGGAAGCCTGCAACGGCTTGCTGCGGAACTTGCGGATCGACACCACCGGCCCGTTCAGCGACACCGGCGGGATGATCACGTTGAGCCGGCCGCCGTTGGGCAGGCGGGCGTCGACCATCGGGCTGCCTTCGTCGACGCGGCGACCGAGCGGCGCGATCATGCGCTGGACGATGCGCATCAGGTGGCGGTTGTCGATGAAGCGGACGCGGCTTTTCTGGAGCAGGCCGTTCTTCTCGATGAAAACTTCCTTGTAGCCGTTGACCAGGATGTCGGCGACGGCGTCGTCGTTCATCAGTTCCTGCAGCGGGCCGAGGCCGGTCAACTCGTCGTTCAGTTCCTTGACGATGACCTGGATGTCGGCGACGTTGAGCGGCACCCGGTTGGCGGCGACGAAATCTTCGACTTCCTGGGCAACGAAGCGCTGCGTGACGTGCGGCGCCCAGGTCGCGAAATCGACGCCGAGTTCCTCGATGCGTTCGACCAGGCGCTGGTGCACCACCGCCTTGATGTCCTGGAATTCGTCGGACTGCCGAAAATCTCCGCGCGGATCGCCGCCGAGGGCGAAATCGAAATCCATGCCGTCAGCCTCCGATCAATCCCTGCAGGCGCCGCCGCCAGCCGCCGCCGCCCGGTACGGCGGCCGCCGTGCCGCCGCTCTCGCGGGCGGCGAGGTCGCGCAGCACGTTGACGTAGGGGTCGTTGGGCGCCAGCTCGTAGAGCAGCTTGCCCTGGTTGGCGCAGGCGATCAGCCGCTCGTTGCGCTGCGGCAGGTCGGCGACCCAGTGCAGTTGCAGGTGCTGGGCGAGCTGTGCCGAGCTCATTTCGATGCGCGTATCGTACTTGCCGGTGAGCAGGCCGATGCGCTCGGTCTCGACGCCGCGCTCGCGGAAACTGGCCAGCATCTGGCGCGCCGAGAACACCGAGGCGATGCTCTGCTCGCTGATCAGCAGGGTGCGGTCGCTGACGCCGAGCGCGTAGAGCAGCAGGTCGGTGCCAGCGAAGCCGCCGAGATCGACGACCACCACCTTGAAGTAGGACTTGAGCAGGCTGAGCAGGGTCATCGCGTCGACCGGCGAGACGTCGCGCAGCTCGGCCAGGTTCTGCGGCAGCGAGAGCAGCGAGAGGCCGCTCTTGTGGTGCGCGAAGGCCGAGTTGAGCAGGGCGTGGTCGAAGCGGCGCAGGCTGCGCACGGCGTCGCAGAAATTGAAATTGACCTTGGTGTCGAGGTAGAGCGCGGCGTCGGCGGCCGGGAAGCCGAAATCGAGCAGCAGCACCGGCTCGCCGGGCATCACCTCCTGCTTGAGCAGCAGCGCCAGATGCACCGCCGCCGTCGAGGTGCCGACCCCGGGCCGGGCGCCGAGCAGGCTGATCATGGTGCCGCTCGATTGCGCCGGCAGTTGCGGCGACTGGGCGAGCACCTGGCGCAGCGAGCGGCAGATGATTTCCGGTGCCGACTGCAGCTCGACGAAATCGCGGGCGCCGGCGCGCATCGCCTCGATGATCAGGCTGTTGTCGGCGCGCTGCGCGAAGCCGATGATCCACAGCCGCGGATAGACCGACAGCAGCTTGCCGGCGAGATCGGCGGCCTGCGCCAGACGGCTTTCGGCGAATTCGATGAAGACCACGTTGGTTCCCATCGAACCGACCAGCTGGACCAGGACGTCGCTGTTCCAGTGCAGCCAGACCGACACCCCCTGGCTCTGTATGGCTTCGCTGAGCGCATTGAAATGAGCTTCGTGCTCGGTCACCACGATGAAGCGTTGTTCCATGCCTGTTCTCCGTCGGCTTACTTGGAAAATCCGGTGTAGCGGGTATTCACATCCTGATCGGACAGCAGCCAGTCGCGCCACAGCCCGGATTCGCGGTTCGCCAGTTCCTCGCCCGGCATCGGCCCGAGGTCGGTGCCCGCCGCCAGCGGCCGCACCAGGCGCGGCGTGACGATGAACAGCAGTTCCTTGTCCTCGCGCGACAGGCTGATGCTCTTGAAGAAGGCGCCGAGCAGCGGCAGGTCGCCGAGGCCGGGAATCTTGTTCACGTTACGCATCATCGCCTGGCTGACCAGGCCGCCGATGACGAAGCTCTCGCCGTTGCCCAGTTCGATGCTGGTGGTCGCCCGCCGCGTGCTCAGGCTGGGGACGCTGACGCCGTTGATGGTGATGCCGTTCTCGAAGTTGAGGTCGCTGACCTCCGGTGCCACGGTGAGCGCGATACGGTTGTCGGCGAGCACGGTCGGCGTCACCTGCAGGCGGATGCCGTAGGGCTTGTACTGGATCGTCGTCTGCCCGAGCGCCTGCGGCACCGGCACCGGAAACTCGCCGCCGGCGAGGAATTCGGCATCGCGGCCGCTCTGCGCGACCAACGTCGGCCGCGCCAGGGTACGGGCGAAGCCGTTGCCCTCGAGGACGCTGACGACGCCGAGCAGATTCTTCTTGGCGTTGCCAACCAGCAGGTTGAGCGCCTGGTTGATCGGCAGTTCGGCCTCGACGCTGATCGCGCCGTTGCTTAGCTGTGCCTTGCTCAGGCTGCCCGGCGCGTAGCTGCCGAAAGTGAAGCCCGACTTGTTGGAAAGGATGCTGAGACCGGCCTTGTTGAGGATCTTGCGGCTGAACTCGACGACCCGGACGTCGATCTGCACTTCGCCGCCGAAGCTCATCACGCTGCGGTCGACCACCGCCGGCTTGGCGTCGCCGGCACCGTGCGCCGCGTACTCGCGAGCCACCGCCTGCGCCGCCAGGTCGCTGGCGGTGCCCGAGAGCACGGCGAGATCGCCGGCCGCCTTCAACTGCAATTCGCCGGCGCCTTCGGGCGGCAGGGCCACCGCCTTGTTGACGCGCAGCGGGTAGTGGTCGGCCGTCTTTTCGCCGCGCTGCCAGACCATCAGCGTGGTGACGCCGGGCTGGTTGCCCTGGATCACGAACTGCCGGCTGCCGATGACCTTGACCGCGGCCACCGTTTCGTTGCCCACCGCCAGCCGGCTGACTGTCTTCGGCGTATCGATCAGGCGCTGCCCGCCGGCGGCGACTTCGATCTCGCCGCTCGCCGGCAGGGCCTCGGCGACGGCGGCCGGAGCGATCAGCAGCGCCGGCAACGCCAGCGCCAGGCTGGCAGCCAATTGAAGGTAGCGGAAACTCGTCTTGTTCATTGCCCAGCCCCATTCCGATTACTGACCTGCACGCTGGTCTCCTTGAGCCCGTGCATCACCTTGACCGTCGGTGCCGGCGCCGCCGGCTTGGCCGCCTTGCCGGCCGTTGGCCGGGCCACCGGGACGGCGGCACCGACCTTGCCGGCCAGCTCGCGCAGGCTGACCGCCTGCGCCGGCGCCGACAGCAACGCGGCAGGCGCCGCCTGGCCGGGCGTCGCGGCTTCCGGCGCCGCCGCCGGGGCGGCATCGAGCGGACGCAGCGCGAGCAGCAGGCGGCCGGCTTCGGCGGCCAGCGCCAGCCGTTCGACATCGGCCAGCGGCACGGCGAGGACGGCGGTACGCGGCGTCTCGGCGACATTGCGCATGGTGCTGCCGGTCTTCTTCGCTTCCGGCGCGTCGAGCCCGCCGAAAGCCAGGATGCGCAGTCCGGACAGCAACAGGCGGGCCTGGCTGTCGGCGATTTCCTCGTTGTTGCGGCGGAAGGTGGCGAAGACATCGACCAGATCGCCCGGCGCCAGCCGGTTGCCGACGGCGACCACTTCGTCCACCTTGATCGCCACCGCCCGCTCGCCGGGCTGCAACTGTTTCAGCGACGGCGTCGCCGGCCCTTCGATGCGTTCGGCAAGCAGCGGCTCGCCGGCGGCGAGGTCAACCGGCACGGTCTTGCCGAGCACCGCCTCGACCGCCGCGTAGCTGCCGGCCGGGCGCGACGGGAAGGCCATCAGTTGCAGGTGTTGCGCCGTCAGCAGCGTGCCGGCGGGAATCCGCTGCGCGGCCACCACCACCTGCTGCATCGGCGCCGGCTGCTGCGCCGCCATGTCCTTGCTGAGCACCCATGCATACGCCGCCAGCCCGATGGCCGCGACGATCAGCAATGCCCCCACTATCCTTTGCGTCTTGCCCAATTTGCCTTACTCCCTGAGGACTCCAAAGCAATCAATAAACCGCGTCGAGCTGTACCATGGCCTGCCCGGTCAGCCGTTCCGGCAGCGCGACGCCGAGCGCCGGCAATGCCGGAACCAGCGGATTGGCGGCGTAGTCGTAGGCCAATTCGACCTTCAGGCAGACGTAAGGCGTCGCTGCGCAGAGCGCCGCGCTGACCTGCGGTTCGGGAGCCTTGTCGCCGAGCCAGGCGAGGCTTTCGGCGGCCACCGTGCGCGCCAGATCGACGCGCGCCGTGACGCCGCCGACATCGCGCACCGCCGCCCGCGCCCCTTCGTTGGCGGCCTGTACCAGGGAGTGCTTGACGGCAAAGATGACGCCGTAGGCGACGATGCCGTACATGACGATGAAAAACAGCACGAACACCAGCGCGAACTCGATGACCACCGCCCCGCGCTGGGCATTCCGACCAGCCCTCTGCGACACCATGCACTCCCCCGACTACGGCAGCACGGACCCGAGATCCAGCCACCCCCACAACTGCGGCAGCAGCGCCACCGCCAGACAACTTCCGTAGGGAATTCGCCCCCGCAACACACCGGCCACCCGAACTCCCGGCAAACCGCCCGGCTGCATCAGCAGCAAGGCCAGCCCCCCGGCCAGCAGCGAGCCGTACAACAAGGCCCCGGCCAGCAGCGGCAAACCGCCCAACCAGCCGATGACGGCCAGGAACTTGACGTCTCCCGCCCCCATCCAGCCCGCTGCATACAGCGGCAGGAAACAGAACAGCGCCGCCACCGAAGCCACTGCCGCATCGAGCGGCGAACCGCCGAAAGGCATTGCGCCGCGTACTGCCAGATGCACCACCCCGAAAGCAAACCCGAACACCAGCCAGGCGTTCGGCAAGCGCCGGTGACGCCAGTCGGCAAAGGCCAGCACCCCCGCCCAGAAACTCAACAACAATTGCGCAGCCAGCGACACGCGTCCGCTCTCAAGAAACGGGCGCGACGCCGACGCCGGAACGATCCATCAGGGCAGGGCGTCCTTGATCGAATCGAAAACTGCCTTGAGCTTGGTACCGACGTCGGTAACCGAAAGAATGATCGCCACGGCGATCAGGGCGGCAATCAGCCCATACTCGACAGCGGTTGCACCTTCTTCATCTTTAACAAATTTCTTGATCGAATTCCACATGACACGCTCCATAAAATTTTCAAAAAAATATGATTTATTCATTTGCCGCAATTATTCTCTTTCCAGCATGATTGTCAAGCCCCGACCTCCTTGAGCAATTGCGCCGGACTGAAGGGCTTCACCAGGTAACGATCCGCCTGCGCCTGGTAGCCGCGTTCGATGTCGCTTTTCTGGCCGCGGGCGCTGACCATGATCACCCGCGTCGCCCGGGTCAGCGGGTCCTGCTTGATCGCCTGACAAATCTGGTAGCCATCGACACCACCGGGTAGCATGACGTCGAGGATCAGCACGTCCGGCTTGAAGCTGCGCGCCGCCAGCAGCGCCTCCATGCCGTTGGCCACCTCGCGCAGTTCAACGCCGAGCGGCTCCAGGGTCAGGCGGATGAGCAGGCGCAAGTCAGCCTGATCCTCGACGATCAATACCCGTTGCAATGCCTTCACCGTCCGCTCCCGCCAGATTCGCCCAGCGCGTCGGCCGCCGGCAGCCAGAGGACGACGGTCGTCCCTTGCCCGGGCGCGCTGACCACCTCGACATCCCCACCGAAAACCGCCATGTATTCCTTGACCAAGGACATGCCGAGACCGGAACCGAGGATGGCGCCACTCGGATCGGCGCGGTAGAAGCGCTCGAAGATGCGTGCGCTCTGCTCCGGCGTCATGCCGATCCCCGGGTCGCTGATGGCGACGCCGATGCAGGCGCTTTCCGCCTCGCCGCGGCGCAGCGCGTTGACCCGGATGACGCCGCCGCCCGGCGAATACTTGACGGCATTGCTCAGCACGTTGATCAGGCACTGCTGGAACTTCTCGGCGTCGATCCTGACCTTGGGTAGATCCTTCGGCCAGTCGAATTCCAGCTTGTGGGTCGGCGCCGGCACATACTGCGCCGCCACCGCGTTGAGCACGACCGGGGTGATTTCCTGGACCTGCATCTTGAAGCTCTTGCCGCCGCGCGCCTCGATCCGCGACAGGTCGAGCAGCTCGTTGACCAGGTTGATCAGGTTGCGCGTCTGGCGATGGATGCGCTCGAGCAGGTCGCGCTGCATCGCCGGCTCGAACTCCCGTGACAGCAGCAGTTCGGAGAAACCGAAAATGCTCGCCATCGGCGTCCGCAGTTCATGCGCCGCGGTCGACAGGAAATCGCTCTTCATCCGGTCCACCTCGCTTTCGCGGGTGATGTCGCGCAGGTAGATGACGCGACCGTGGATCCCGCCGGCACCGTCGGGGATCAGCCGGGCCAGCCAGCGGATCACTGTCTTGTGCGGACGTTCGAGCTGGAGCAGGCCGTCGGCGCCCTCGCCGACTTCGGCGAAACCCGGCGAGCCGCCGCCCAACTGGGCGATGTGCAGGTCGAGTTCGGCCAGCGGCCGACCGACCACCAGCCCGGCGGCCAAGCCGGTCATGCCGGCGAAGGCGGGATTGACGAAACTGACCCGCCCCTGTTCGTCGGCGAAGACGAAGCCATCCGGCCCCAGGGTGAGGATCGCATCGCGTTCGCGGTTGCTGCGCAGCAAGGCCGCCTCGCTCGCCTTCTGCGCCGCGATGTCGCTCAGCACGCCGGCGGCCGACGCCGCGCCGGCCGCCGGCGTGGCCCGCAGGTACAAGGCGAACCAACGCCAGGCATCGTCGCGGCAGCGCAGGCGCAATTCGCAGGAAAGATCGCCGGCCGCCCCGTCGGCCAGCGCGGCAAAGAAAGCCGAGACACTGTGACGTTCGTCGTCGTGCACGAAGCTGGCCAGCGTTTTGCCGAGCGCCTCGTCGATGCTGTGCCCGGTCAGTTCCTGCCAGGCCGGGTTGAGAAAACTCAGCCGCCCGGCGACATCGCTGCGCAGGATCACCTGCGTCACCCCTTCCACCACCGAGCGGTAGGCTTCCCGGCTGCTCAGCAGTTCGGCCTGTGCCGCCTTGTGCGCCGAAACGTCGGCCAGCGCGCCGATCATGCGCAGCACCCGGCCGCTATCGTCGCGGCTGGCGACGCCGCTCTGCTGCACCCACAGGTAGTCGCCGCGCTTGTGCCGCAGCCGGTGCTCGCAGAGGAAGATTTCACTGTGCCCCGACAGGTGTTCGTCGAGCGCCGCCGTGACGCGCGCCAGATCGTCGGGATGGACCCGCGTCAGCCAGGTCTCGGCGTGTCCCGGCGTCTCGTCCTCGGCAAAACCAAGCAGGGTTTTCCAGCGCGGCGAGTAATAGATGCGGCCGCTGTCGAGCTGCCAGTCCCAGACCCCGATGTCGCAGCCCTGCAGGGCGATGCGCAGGCGTCCCTCGCTGTCGGCCAGGCGCCGCCTTTCCTCGGCCAGGCGCTCGGCCGCCCAATCGACGCGCTGCGCCAGACGACCGAGCGGCGCCCAGGGCGCCAGCCCGGTGCGCGCCGCCGGATCGCCGTCGCCGAGCCGCTGTAGCACCCGCTCGATCCTGGCCGCCCGCCAGAACACCACGCAGCAGAAAAGAACGAACAGGACGAGGAGCAGGAGGCTGGTGATCATTGCATCAGGATAAGACAAAGCCGCAGCTTCGTGCACTTCCTCCTCGGCCAGCGCGGCAGCGGCATGAATGGCGCAGGCCGACAGCGCGCCACGGACGAAAGGCAGCCATCGTCGCGGCGACGAATTTTCACTTTTACCGCTTACGCTGCGCGATTTTACGAAAACCCCTAGAGCAAGATTGCAATTCCGCATAATTTGATTATCATGTCGCAACAATTTGCATTGTGCATTGTTTGTACTGTTTTTGAAACTCGAATATGCATAACTGCAAAACAGAATTGTCTACGGGCAATGCATGCCACCCGGTGTGGCGTTTTTCAATCAGTCAAGGAGTAACAAACATGGCAATTCAAGAACTTGGCAAGACCGAAATCGAAGCCGTCTCCGGCGGCACCCTGACCCTGGACCTGCATGCCGACGTCGGCAGCCTCCTGGGCGGCCTCCTGGGTCCGGTCTTCAGCCTCGTCGGCGGTCTGGTCGCTCCGACCTTCAGCCTGGTCGGCGGCCTGCTCGGCGCTGTCACCGGCCTGCTCGGCGGTCTGCTGAGCCGCTAAGAAAAACAATTCACCTTCACCAGTTTTCGTTCAACACAAGGAGTAGCAACGTGGCAATTCAAGAACTCAGCAAGACTGAAATCGCTGCCGTTTCCGGTGGCGCCCTGGATCTCGGCGGCCTGCTCGGCGGCATCCTGAATCCGGTCCTCGGCCTGGTCGGCGGCCTGCTGACCCCGGTTCTCGGCCTGGTCAGCGGCCTGCTCGGTACCGTCACCGGTCTGCTGGGCGGCCTGCTCGGCGGCCTGTTGGGCAACTGATCGGGTCATTTCGACCTGACGAAAATCCAAGGAGTAACAACATGGCAATTCAAGAACTCAGCAAGACTGAAATCGCAGCCGTTTCCGGCGGCGCTCTGGATCTCGGCGGCCTGCTCGGCGGCATCCTGAACCCGGTCCTCGGCCTGGTCGGCGGCATTCTGACGCCGGTGGTCAGCCTGGTCAGCGGCCTCGTCGGCACCGTCACCGGCCTGCTCGGCGGTCTGCTTGGCGGCCTGTTCGGCGGTTCCTGCCAGTAATCCGCCTGGGCAGCGCGAGGCGGATCCCTGAACGACCTGCCATCTCCCGCCTCGCGTCTGCTCTCCCGACAGCTTTCCTGACCAATTCCCGGCGCCTTCAGTGGCCTCGATTTCGGCCGTCCCGAAAAATCCCAACAGCATCCAGCGCCAACCGAATTCATTCAGCATGGCCAACCAGCCCCTGTTCCGACGCGCCGCGCTCGACGCGCAAAAACCCAAGTCCTGCGGCGAAATCCTGCTCGTCCGCCCACTCAGCTACCGCCTGTTGAGCCTGGCCGCCCTGGTGTGCACGCTGGCCATCGTCGCCTTGCTCACCTGGGGCAGCTATACCAAGCGCAGCAGCGTCACCGGCCAGCTGGTACCAAGCGCCGGCCTGTTGCGCATCTATCCGCCGCAGACCGGCATCGTCGGCAAGAAGCTGGTCGCCGAAGGCCAGTCGGTCAAGGCCGGCGACACCCTTTACCTGATTTCCAGCGAGCGCCAGAGCAGCACCCTGGGTTCGGTCTTTGCCAGCGTCAGCGAGCAGCTCGGCGCGCGCCAGGAATCGCTGACCCGCGAACTCGAACGCACCCGGCAGCTGCAGCGCGAGGAACAGGAAGGCCTGACCCGGCAGGTGGCGGCGCTGCGCAGCGAACTGGAGAAGATCGACAGCCTGCTCGAAGGCCAGCGCGCCCGCGTCGCCCTGGCCGAGGAAACCAGCGGCCGCTACCAGTCGCTGCTGGAGCAGGATTACATCTCGCGCGAACAGCGCCAGCAGAAGCGCGAGGAACTGCTCGACCAGCAGACCCGCCTGAAAAGCGTCGAGCGCGAGCAGATTGCCCTGCGCCGCGAACTCGGCACCCGCCAGGAAAGCCTCGACGCCTTGCGCTTCAAGCACGCCAACCAACTGGCCCAGATCGAACGCGTCATTTCCTCGACCAGCCAGGAGCTGAGCGAAAGCGAGGGGCGCCGCATGCTGGCGATCACGGCGCCGATCGACGGCACCGCCACCGCGGTGGTCGCCGAAGTCGGCCAGGCAGTCGATGGCCGGCGCCCGTTGCTCAGCATCGTCCCCGCCGGTAGCCGGCTCGAAGCGCAGTTGTACGCGCCGAGCCGGGCGGTCGGCTTTGTCCGCCCGGGCGCCCAGGTGCTGATGCGCTACCAGGCCTATCCCTACCAGAAGTTCGGCCACGCCCGCGGCACCGTCGTTTCGGTGGCGCGCACCGCGCTGCCCGGCAGCGAGATTTCCAGCCTGCTGGCGCCGGGCGCCGAAGCCCAGGGCAGCGAACCGCTCTATCTGATCAGCGTCGCCCTCGAACAGCAGAGCATCAATGCCTACGGCGTCGCCCAGCCGCTGCAGGCGGGCATGCTGCTCGAAGCCGATGTCCTCCAGGAAAGCCGCAAGCTCTACGAGTGGGTGCTCGAACCCCTGTTCAGCCTGAGCGGCAAGCTCTGATCGTCCGTCACCTCACTTCCGGTCCCCCATGTCCTTCCTCGACAACGTTTCCTTCGGCCTGCGCCGCAAACTGCCGCTGATCCTGCAGACCGAGGCGACCGAATGCGCCCTCGCCTGCATCGCCATGGTCGCCGGCTACCACGGCCTGCGCACCGACCTCGCCACGCTGCGCCGCATCTTCCTGGTCTCGATCAAGGGCAGCACGCTCGGCCACCTGATGCAGATCGCCCACTCGCTGAAGCTGACGACGCGACCGGTCAAACTGGAACTCGAGGACCTGCCGCAACTGCGCCTGCCCTGCATCCTGCACTGGAACTTCAACCACTTCGTCGTCCTCAAGGCGGTCGACCGCAACACGGTGACCATCCACGACCCCGCCTTCGGCCTGCGCAAGCTGAGCCTCGACGAGGTTTCCGGCCAGTTCACCGGGGTTGCCCTGGAACTCTGGCCGAACCCCGAGTTCAAGCCGCTCAGCTTCCGCCAGCGCATCCGCCTGCGCGACCTGCTCGGCCACGTCACCGGGCTGTTCCGCTCGCTCGGCCAGATCCTGCTGCTCGCCGTCTCGCTGGAAATCTTCGCCCTGGTCAGCCCCTTCTTCCTGCAGTGGGTGATCGACAACGTCGTCGTCTCCGGCGACCGCGACCTGCTGACCACGCTCGCCCTCGGCTTCGGCCTGCTGATGCTGCTCCAGCAGGGGATCGGCACGCTGCGCTCGTGGGTCATCATGCACATGTCGACGACGCTCAACCTGCAATGGCGGGCCAACATCTTCAGCCACCTGCTGCGCCTGCCGGTCGATTACTTCGAGAAACGCCACCTCGGCGACGTCGTCTCCCGCTTCGGCTCGATCGACGTCATCCAGAAGACGCTGACCACCGCCTTCGTCGAGGGCATCCTCGACGGTCTGATGACCGTCGTCACGCTGGTCATGATGTTCATCTACAGCCCCTCGCTGGCGTGGATCGCGGTCGGCGCCATGGCGCTCTACGGGATCGTCCGCTGGCTCTGGTACCGGCCGCTGCGCAACGCCACCGAAGAACAGATCGTGCATGCCGCCAAGCAGCAGAGCCACTTTCTCGAGACGGTGCGCGGCGTGCGCAGCATCAAGCTCTTCCAGCGCCAGGAGGAGCGCCGCTCGACCTGGCTCAGCCTCTTGGTCGACCAGATCAACGCCGATCTGCGCAACCAGAAGCTGCAGATCTTCTACCGCCTGATCAACGGCATCCTGTTCGGCGTCGAGCGCATCCTGGTCATCTGGCTTGGCGCCCGGCTGATCCTCGACGGCAACTTCACGGTCGGCGCGCTGATGGCCTTCTCCGCCTACAAGGACCAGTTCGATTCGCGGGTCAGCGCCCTGATCGACAAGCTGGTCGACCTCAAGATGCTGCAACTGCAGGGCGAACGCCTGGCCGACATCGTCCTCGCCGAGGCCGAAGCGAGCGCGCCGCCGCTGCCGGCGACGGCGCGGCAGGCGGCGCCGGAAGCCTCGATCGAGCTGCGCGGCCTGCGCTACCGCTACGCCGACGGCGAGCCCTGGGTACTCGACGGCATTGACTTGCGGATCGAACGCGGCGAATCGATCGCCATCGTCGGCCCGTCCGGCTGCGGCAAATCGACGCTGATCAGCGCCATGCTCGGCATCCGCACGCCGAACGAGGGCGAAGTCCTGGTCGGCGGCGCCAGCGTCGCCCAGGTCGGCTTCGAGGCCTTGCGCGGCATGGTCGGCACCGTGCTCCAGGACGACGTCCTGTTCGCCGGCTCGATCGCCGACAACATCAGCTTCTTCGACGCCCGCCCGGATTTCGCGCGGATCGAGGAATGCGCGAAGCTGGCGGCGATCCACGACGACATCCAGGCGATGCCGATGGCCTACAACACGCTGATCGGCGACATGGGCGCCGCCCTCTCCGGCGGCCAGAAGCAGCGCGTCCTGCTCGCCCGCGCCCTTTACAAGCAGCCGGCGATACTCTTCCTCGACGAAGCCACCAGCCATCTCGACATCTCCTGCGAGAAGCGGGTCAACCAGGCGATCAAGCAGCTCAACATCACCCGCGTCATCGTCGCCCATCGCCCGGAAACCATCGCCAGCGCCGACCGCGTCATCGTCCTCGACGCCGGCCGCGTACTGCGCGACCTGCCGGCGGCGCAGCTCGACCTCGGTCGCATCGCCAGCGGAGGTGGCTGGTGAGCCTGCGCCGACTGACCGGCCTGCTCGCCGGCATCGCCCTCGCCGGCGCCGCGCTGGCAGCAGCGCCCGACCCGTTCTCGACCGAAGCGCGCACCGCCGCCAGCGCCAGCCGGGCGCTGGGCGACGAGGCCGAAACCAATCCCTGCCAGTTCGGCCCGCTGCCGACGCCGCTCGAACTCACCGAAGCGATCGAACGCGCCCTCTGCCAGAACCCGCAGACCCGCGCCGCCTGGGGCGAAGCGCGCACCCAGGCGGCCCTGCTCGGGGTCGCACGCGCCGCCTACCTGCCCAGCGTGGCGGCCAGCGCCAGCTATCTGGCGCAGAAATCGAGCAGCGCCTACGAGGGCAAGTACGAGGTGCTCGACGCCGAAACCCGCCCACGCACCCGCGCCGGCAGCCTCAAGCTGAGCTGGACGCTGTTCGATTCCGGCCTGCGCGCCGCCAACACCGACCAGGCCAGCGCCCTGCTCGACGCCGCCAACGCCAGCCACGACCTGACGCTGCAACGGGCATTGCTCGATGCCGCCCAAGCCTATTTCGACGTCCAGATGGCGCAGGCGCTGCTACGCGCCGCACAAGCCGCCGAGACGGCGGCCGGCAAGAGCCACCAGGCGACCGAGGCCAAGTACGCGGCCGGCGTCGGCGCCCTGACCGACAAGCTGCAGGCGGCGGTCTCCTTGTCCGACGCCCGCCTCAAACGGGTCACCGCCGAAGGCGAGCTACAGAACGCGCTGGGCAGCCTGGCCACCGCCCTCGGCCTGTCGCCGGACACCCCTTTGCGCCTGCCCGAACGGCAGGTCGCGCTGCCCGGCCCGGCGCCGCGCAGCGTCGGCGAGCTGTTCGAGGACGCGCGCAGCCACCATCCGGCGCTGCTCGCCGCGCGCGCCGAACTGGAAGCGGCCGAAGCCCGGGTCCGCGCCACCCGCGCCGAAGGCCGGCCGACCCTGGTGTTTTCCGCCGAAGCCAGCGAACGCCAGCAGGACAAGCACATCCCGATTTCCGGCTACCCGCCGACCGGCGCCGTCTTCCGCGACAGCGCGCTGGGCATGCAGTTGAGCATCCCGCTGTTCGAAGGTTTCGGCCGTGGCTACAAGGTGCGCGCCGCCAGCAGCCAGGTCGAGGTCAGGGCGGCCAAGCTGAACCAGCTCGAACAACAGGTCGCGCTCGAAGTCTGGAAGAGCTACCAGGCGCTGAACACCCGCCAGGAGCATATCGCCGCCGCCAGCACGCTGCTCGACAGCGCGCGCCGTTCGTTCGAGGTCGCCGAAGGTCGCTTCCGCGCCGGCGTCGGCAACATCCTCGAACTGCTCAGCGCGCAGAGCGCCGTCGCTTCCGCCGAACAGCGGCGCATCGAAGCCTACGCCGGCTGGCAGGGCGCCCGCCTGAAACTGGCGGCGAGCATCGGCCGGCTCGGCCTGTGGGCGATCAGGTAAGCGGCGACGGCGCGGCCAGCGCCAACTGGTTGCGGCCGCGGTGCTTGGCCTCGTACATGGCGGCGTCGGCGCGCTTGAGGACGGCGTCGACGCTCTCTTCCGGGGCCCCGGAAAACAGCGTCAGACCGATGCTCGGCGAGCTGTCGTAGCTGCATTCGCCGAGCCGGTAGGGCTGGCCGAGGGCAAGCAGGATCTTGTGACCAACCGCCTGCGCGTGCTTCATGGCGACCTCGTCTTCCGCCGAGAGCAGCGGCAGCATGACGATGAATTCGTCGCCGCCCAGGCGGGCCACCGTATCCATCCGCCGCACGCAGACCTGCAGGCGACGCCCGACCTCGATCAGCAGCAGGTCACCGCAATCGTGGCCGAGGCTGTCGTTGAGTTCCTTGAAGCGGTCCATATCGATGAACATCAGCGCGCCGAGCGAGGCCTGGCGGCGGTTCTGGACGATCGCCTGTTCCATGCGGTCGACCAGCAGGCGGCGGTTGGGCAAGCCGGTCAGGGTATCGAACAAGGCCAGCCGCCGGTATTCCTCCTCCAGCCGCTTGCTCTCGGAAATATCCTGGAAGGCGCCGACCAGGCGCAGTGCCGTGCCATCTGCCGCGCGCTCGACCACCTTGCCGCGATCCATGACCCACAGATAATTGCCGCTGGCGTGGCGAATCCGGTATTCGAGGGCGAAGGACGGCGCCCGCTCCAGGCAGGCAGCGAGCGCGGCAGCGTGCGCTGGCCGATCGTCGGGATGGATCAGCGAACTGACGGAGGTGATTTCGTGCTCGTGCGCGGCTTCGTCCAGCCCCAGGATGCGGCTCCAGGCGATGTTGTGGCGGGCCGTCGCACTGCCCACTTGCCAGTCCCAGATGCCTTCGCCGGTGGCGTCCATGACGTGGCGCAACCTTTCCTCACTGTCGCGCAGCGCCAGTTCGGCCGCCTTCTTGGCGTCGATGTTGCGGTAGGTACCGACCAGCGACTGCCGATTGCCCGACTTGCCGTAGATGTTGAACCACTTCCAGCCGCCCTTCAGCGTGCGCAATCGGACGTCGGCCTCGAAGGCCGGGCGCTCGCCGGCCAGGTAGGCCGCCCGCGCCTGCTCGATGACGGCGCTGCAATCGGCGTGCGCCAGTGCCGCCCAGCCGGCAACCTCGCCCGCCGCCTCGCCGTTGGCGCAGCCCAGCGGCTCACTCCAGCCGGCGGCGACGCGCACCTGGTCGCTCGCCAGATCCCAGGACCACAGGCCCTGGTCGGCGCCGGCCAGGGCCAGCGAGAGATGACGCTGCAGGCGGACGCGATGCAGGATGTTGGCGATGCGCAAGCGCACCAGGTTGGGCTTGAACGGCTTGGTGATGTAGTCGTCGGCGCCCATTTCCAGCGCGCTGCACTCGCTCGCCAGGTCGTCCATGGCGGTCAGGAAGATCACCGGCGTGCCGTTGAACGACGGCAGCTTCTGCAACTCGGCCAGGGTTTCGAAACCGTTCATTCCCGGCATCAGCAGATCGAGCAGCACCAGGTCGAAACGCCGCTGCGGGAAGATTTCCAGCGCCTGTGCCCCGGACTCGGCGGTCACCACCTCGTAATCGATGCCGAGCGCCATCTCCAGCAATTGCAGGATGGCCGGCGTGTCATCGACCGCCAGCACGCAAGCCTTCTCGTCATCAAGCAGGAGGTTTCTGAAAGGCACGCTCGCTCCGCTACCTGAAAAATGAATTAACGCCGCAAAACTGATACGCCATACTAAAGGCGAGTCAGGGCAAAACTCAAGCTCTGCGTGAGCGGCCCGAACAGGTCTTCAATTAGACCGCCGTATAGCGGCACCCACTGACAGACCAGAATCAGCAGCGCAAGTTTCAGGACCAGTCCCGGCAGGTAGTGGCTCAGCCAGACGCTGGCCGGCGCGGCCGCGCAAGCCGTCGTTCGCCGGCGATAGAGACCGTGCAAGGGAGAAGGGGCGAAGGTCTGGTGGTTCTTGAGCATGATCTTTCCTTTACATCAACACGTTGGAAAGACCATCACGCGAGCGCCCGCTGGAGTTTTCGGGCAGGTCCCGGCAGATGGCCGAGATCTTGGGCTGGGCAACCCCGCTATCTGACAAGCGCCAGACCGGAGGCTTTGCGTCCCTGCGTCGCCGCAGGTTTGCCGTTGATCACGACTGCATCCTAGATCGCAAATACAAGTACGTCAACTACTTTTATCGTTTATTCGATTAATAATCACAAAAACAACATCCAGCATTCCGCTGCTTGCCAAACGAATAAAATGAAACTTGGTTTTCATGTATGGCATTTAATTGATGTATACGTATAATTTGAAAACACGACTTTCAATTAACTCTGACTGCAACTTCTTTCCTCGTCAGAGCAAGCCCCAGCGCGCAAGGAGTTCAAGCCATGTCAGCCGCCATCAGCATCGCCAAAGCAGCTTCCGTCACCGGCCAGGTTTTCGCCATCTCGCCCGACGGCAAGGTTCGTCCCTTGCACCCCGGCGACCCGCTCTTCCCCGGCGAGAAGGTGGTCACCGCGCGCGACGCGCAAGCCGTCGTCAAACTTGCCGACGGCCGGGAAATCAGCCTGGAGCGCAGCGAAAGCCTGCAACTCGACGGCGACGTCGCCGGCAACAGCAGCCAGGACGACAGCGCAGTGGCGGCGAACAGCCCCGGCGCCCGCGAACTAACGGCGGCGCTCGCCGCCAACCGGCCGCTCGACGACCTGCTCGACGAGGAGGCCACGGCCGCCGGTGAAAGCGGCGCCGCCAGCGAAGGCGGCCACAACTTCGTGCAGTTCCAGCGCATCGTCGAGAGTATCGGCAGCAGTGACTCCGCCTACCGCTTCGGCGCCGGCGACCGTTACGCCCTCGCCGAGCGCCAGAACGGCGACCTGACCCCGGCCGAGCCGGACACCACGCCGCCCAACGGCGGCGCCGCGCCGACCGTGACCATCGTCGAAGACGCCAACAACGACGGTTTCATCAACCGCGCCGAACTGCAGGGCGACGTCGACATCCGCGTCGCCTTCGACGGCAAGCTGGTCGATATCGGCGACACCGTCCGCGTCAATGCCAACGGTCTCATCATCGACGTCGTCGTCAACGCCCAGGACAAGGCCAACGGCTACGTCTCGCTGAGCGTCCCGCCGACCGCCCATGGCAGCACCTTGACCGTCGAGGCGGTGATCCTCGACCCCGCCGGCAACAGCACCCTGCCCGGCCAGGACAGCGCCAAGGTCGACACCAGCAACCTGCAGGGCCTCGCGGTAACCATCGTCGAGGACGCCAACAACGACGGCTTCATCAACAAGGCCGAACTCAGCGGCAAGGTCGACATCCGCATCGACCTGCCGCCCGAAGCCATCGCCGGCGATCTCCTGACCGTGCGCGTCACCGGCAACGCGACGCGCAGCA
>CAZFXO010000006.1:31157-104097 GCA_964523045.1 uncultured Dechloromonas sp.
GCACCGCCCGTGTCGGCGACAGCCTGCTCGTCTCGATCAACGGCGTCGCCCAGGCACCGCTCGTCCTGACCCTGGCCGACATCAACCGCGGCAGCATCGCGCTGGCCGTCGCCAATCCGGGCGAGGGGCAAAGCCTGGAAGTGACCGCCCAGGTCCGCGACCCCGCCGGCAACCTCGGCAAGATCGGCAGCGACAGCGCCATCGTCGATACCTTGCCGCCCAACGGTGGCAACCCGCCCACCGTCACCATCACCGAAGACGCCAACAACGACGGCTACATCAACGCCGCCGAACTGAAGGGCGACGTCGATGTGCAGATCGCCTTCGACCCGGCCAAGGTCGATGCCGGCGATATCGTCATCGTTTCCAGCGGCACGATCACCCGGGAAATCACCGTCACCGCCGCTGACAAGGCGAACGGTTACGTCAGCACCGTCTTCCCGCCGCAAGCGCACGGCACCGTGCTCAACGTCGAAGCGCTGATCCGCGATCCGGCCGGCAATGCGACGCCGCGCGGCAGCGACAGCGCCGAATTCCGCACTGCGCTGATCATCGATGACTTGACCGTCAGCGTTTCCGAGGAAGGCCTGGCCAAGGGCCTGCCCGACAGCCTCGGCCTGCCCGCCGACACTACCGACTCGGCGGTCGTCAGCGGCTCGCTGGTCGTCGCCAACGGCACCCCGGCGCTCAGCTACTGCCTGCAGGCGCCGAGCGAGGAACTTTGCTCGAACGGCGTGCGCATCGTCTGGTCCGGCGACGGCACCGAGGCCTCGCCGCTGGTCGGCCGCGCCGGCCCGCTCGGCCCGGAAGTCATCTGCGCCAAGGTCGACGCCCAGGGCAATTACGAAATCCGCCTGCTGCAACCGGTCGACCACCTCGACACCGCCGGCGAGGACATCGCCGCGCTCAACTTCACGGTTCAGGCCAGCGACGGCAGCCAGCAGCAAAGCGCGACGCTGACCCTGAACATCGAGGACGACGCGCCGCTCGCCCGCGACCAGAGCTTCCGCGTCGGCGATGGCGACGGTGCCGACACCAATCTGATGATCGTCCTCGACGTCTCGTCGAGCATGAACGAATGCGCCTGCGTCAAGGACCTGGCCGGCAACGACTTGAGCCGCCTCGACCTCGCCAAGCTGGCGATCAACGACCTGCTCGACCGTTACGACGGGCTGGGCGACGTCATGGTCCGCCTCGTCATCTTCGGCAACGACGGCCAGGCAATCGGTGACCGCTGGCTGACGGTAGACGAGGCGCGTGCCGCGCTGACCGGCATCAGCGTCAGCGGCGAAGCGTCGAACTACGACGCGGCACTGGCCACCGCCAGCCAGGCTTTCGCCGATCCCGGGCGCATCGATACGGCGCAGAACGTCTCCTACTTTTTCTCCGACGGCGAACCGACAATCGACAGCAGCGGCCACCCGTTCAACTACACCGGCCAGTTCGATCCCTTCCTCGGCGACGGCATCGACCAGGGCGAAGAACTCGCCTGGCAGGCCTTTCTCGCCCAACACCAGATCGTCTCGCAGGCGATCGGCGTCGGTCCGCGCGGCATCATCATTCCCGACCAGTTGAACCCGATCGCCTGGGACGGCAGCAATGGCTGCAACCTGAACAGCAACTGGATCGGCGACTTCAACGAGATGGCCTGCGTTTTTGCCGACACCGTCGACGGCCCGACGACGCTCACCGGCAGCCTCGGCGGCTTCGGTGCCGACGGCGGCCACGTCGCCAGCCTGAGTATCGGCGGCTACAGCTTCGCCTACGACGCGCAGAGCAACACGCTGACCGCCAGCGGCAGTTCGGACAGCGTCACCGCCTACCAGTTCGACCCGGTGGCGCGCACCCTGACGCTGACCACGCTGCATGGCGAAACGCTGTGCATCGGCCTCTGCGACGGCAGCTTCCGCTACCACGTCGACCAGACGCCGGTACGCGGCAGCCACACCGACCTCCAGTACACACTGATCGATGGCGACGGCGACAGTGCCAGCGGCTCGCTCGGCTTCGTCGGCACCGGCACCCCGGCCAACGTCGCGCCGGTGGCCGGCATCGAGACCGGCAACAACCTGCTCGGCATCATCGGCCTCGAAGCGCTCGACCTGATCGACCTCGGCACCCGCACCCGCTTCACCGCGCTGGACGCCAACAACGACCTGGCGCGCGTCGAAATCGCCTACCGGGCGCTGGTCAATCTCGGCCCCTACCATCTCCAGGCCTCGCTCGCGCTGGCCGCCGAACTCGGGCTGCACGTCGAGATCACCAACGACCCAGGCCTGCTCGGCTTGGTCCTGCCCAGCTCGACGCTGGTCATCACTGCCGCCGACGGCGGCAGCATCGACAACCTGGCGCTCAACGAACTGCTCGGCACGGTGCATTACGAACAGTCTTTGCTCGACGTCAGCGTGCTCAGCGCGACCAGCATCACTGCCACCGACAGCCACGGCCTGAGCAGCACGGCGAACGTCGGCTCGCTCGCCGAAGTCAGCCTGATCCACAGCCCGGACAACGATCCGCGCCTGGTCGAGGGTGGCGACGACGCCGACAGCCTGCAGGCGATCGCCGCCGGCAGCCGCCTCTATGGCCACGCCGGCGACGACCTGCTGCAGGGCGCCGGCGGCAGCGATCTGCTACGCGGCGGCGACGGCAACGACGGACTCGACGGCGGTGCCGGCATCGACCTGCTGATCGGCGGGCGCGGCAACGACATCCTGGTCGGCGGCGCCGACAGCGACGTTTTCCGCTGGGAGTTCGGCGACCAGGGGACGGCCGCCGCACCGGCCACCGACGTCATCGTCGACTTCAACGCGACGGCAACGGTCGGCGCCGGCGGCGACGTGCTCGACCTGCGCGACCTGCTGCAGGGCGAATTCCACGACGGCAGCGACCTCGGCAATCTCGCCCAGTACCTGCAGATCGAGACCGCCAGCGACCACACCCTGATCCGCATCAACCCGCTCGGCGACGGCAGCGCGCCGACCCAGCAAGTGATCCTCGACGGCGTCGATCTGTCGGCCGGCGGCCTCCATGCCGGCACCGCCCAAATCCTCGAAAACCTGATCCAGCAGGGACGCCTGCTGGTCGATTGAACCCTTGGTACTAGGAGAATCCGCATGAACACCGAACTCATCTGCAAGAATGGCCAGGACATCCGCGAACTGCGGAATCAACTCGGCCTCAAGCAAAGCACCTTCTGGAAGCGCATCCTGGTCACCCAGTCGGGCGGCTCGCGCTACGAAACCGGGCGCACCATTCCCAAGCAGGTGTTGCTGCTGATCCATCTCGCCTACAGCCCGCTCAAGGAATCGGAAGCGCTGCTCAAGCAGTTGCATGCCGGCAAGCCGGTGCCGATGCTGCGCGAGATCAGCGAACGGCCGCGCGTTCGGCGCAGCCATGGTGGGCGCGCGCCAAGCGTGGTCCAAGCCGGAGCCTGCTGAGCGATGACCCGACTCAAGACCCTCCCCTGGCTGCTCGCCAGCCTCGCCCTGCCGCTGCATGCCCAGCAGGCGGCAGTCCCGGAAGTCCAGCAGGCGCTGCGCCAGGTGGCGCAACAAGCGGTGCAGAAGAGCCCGGAAGTGACGATCAAGTGGCGCAACTACAAGGCCGCCGAGGAAGAAGTCGGCGTCGCCCGCGGTGGCTACTTCCCGAAACTGGACCTGACGGCCGGTGCCGGTCGCGAGAGCCTGGAAGTACCGGGTTCGGCCAAGGACACCTACACCCGCCGCGGCTACGCGCTGACCTTGAGCCAGATGCTGTTCGACGGCTTCGCGACGCGCAGCGAAGTGCGCAAGCTGGGCAAGGCCAAGCTGGTGCGCTACTACGAACTGCTCGAAGCCTCGGAAAACGTCGCTCTCGAAGCCAGCAAGGCCTACGCCGACGTGCTGCGTTACCGCTCGCTGGTGGCGCTGGCCGAAGACAACTACGTGCGGCACAAGGCGACCTACGAGCAGATCAAGGCGCGCACCGCGTCCGGCGTCGGGCGCCGGGTCGATCTCGAGCAGGCGGGCAGCCGGCTGGCGCTGGCCGAGGTCAACCTGACCACCGAGACCGCCAACCTGCATGACGTGATGGCGCGCTACCAGCGCCTGGTCGGCGAACTGCCGGCCGGCACGCTGACGCCGCAGCAACTGACCGGCGCGGCGCTGCCGGCGAGCCCGAAGGCGGCGCTCGACGTGCTCTACAAGCGCAACCCGACGCTGCTCGCGGCGGTCGAGAACATCGAAGCCGCGCAGTACGACGTCGAAGGCCGGCGCGCCGCCTACATGCCGCGCGTCGACTTGCGGGCACGTACCGAGACGACCAGGAACTACCAGGGCGTCAGCGGCGACCGCGATCAGAACGTCGCCGAAGTCGTGATGTCGTGGAACCTGTTCAACGGCGGTTCGGACACGGCGCGCGAACGGCAGTACGTCGAGCGCAAGCACATGGCGCTGGAAATGCGCGAGAAGGCGTGCCGCGACACCCGGCAGACGCTGTTGATCGCCTACAACGACGTGCAGCGGTTGAGCGAGCAGAAGGCCAACCTGACGACCCAGGTGGCGCTGCTCGAAAAGACGCGCGACGCCTACCGCGACCAGTTCAACGTCGGCCAGCGCACGCTGCTCGACCTGCTCGACACCGAAAATGAACTGCTCTCGGCGAAGCGCTCGCTGGTCAATGCCGACACCGACCTGACGCTGGCCTACCTGCGCAGCCAGGCCGGGATGGGCTCGCTGCTCGAGTTCATGGGCCTGCAGAAGCTGGAGACGGCGACGCCGGAAGCCAGCGAACTGGCCGAAGTCGACGCCGCCACGCTGTGCCCGCCGGAGCCGGTGGCGCTGACCAGCACGCCGCGCGCCGATCTCGACGCCCGGGCGCAGGACATGCTGGGCAAGAAGCCGCCGGTCGTGACGCCGCCAGCGCCCGCCAGCGACGCCGACGTGCAGGCGCGCATCCGCGCCTGGGCGCAGGCCTGGTCGGCAAAGGACTACACCGCCTACACCGCCTTCTACGCGCCCGGCTTCACCCCCGACCGCGGCCTCTCGCGCGACGCCTGGGATCGTCTGCGGCGCACCCGCATCATGCCGCGCGAACGCATCTCGGTGACGGTGGACAAGCTGGACGTGCAGATGCGCGGTGCCGACCGGGCGACGGCGCAGTTCGAGCAGACCTACCGCTCGAACCTCTATAACGACCGCGTCCTGAAAACCCTGCAGATGGTCCGCCAGAACAGCCAGTGGCTGATCACCGGCGAAACCGCCGTGCCCTGCCGCGGCAACACGGTCGGCGGCTGCAGCCCGGGGCAACGCTGAGGGTTCAGGAAAGGGTGTAGCGCAGCAGCGCCAGCACGAACAGCGTGTAGCCGGCGGCCACCAGGTCGTCGGCCATCACGCCGAAGCCGTTCTTGACCTTCTCGTCGAACCAGCGCGCCGGTTGCGGCTTGCTGATGTCGAACAGGCGGAACAGCAGGAAGGCCGCCAGTTGCCAGAGCCAGCCCGGCGGGGCGAGCAGCAGCACGAACCAGAAGGGGACGATCTCGTCCCAGACGATGCTGCCGTGGTCGGGTTCGCCGAGCGCCCGGCCGGCGACTTCGATGAACCAGATGCCGGCCAGGTAGGCGACGGCGAACAGGAAGAGCAACTGGCCGTCGCCGAAGTGGGGACGGAACAGGATGAAGCTGGCCCAGGCGAACAGGGTACCGAAGGTGCCCGGCGCCCACGGCGCCAGCCCGCTGCCGCAGCCGCAGGCGAAGAAATGCGCCGGGTGGGCGAGCAGGAAGCGGACGCTGGGCGGCTTAGCCAAAGTGGTCGTACCCCCGGCGTGCAATGTCCACCGGCTGCCCGTCCGGGTCGAATACCTCGACCGTACCCGGCGTCCCGGCGACGATCTCGCCGATCGGCCAGAGCGGCAGTTCGAGCGCCGCGGCGAGCGCCGCCACTTGCGGGCTGCGCGCCGCCGGCACGGTGAAGCACAGTTCGTAGTCGTCACCGCCGGCGAGCTGGCAGTCGAGGGCGAGGCGGCGCAGGTCGGCGTCGTAACGCTCGCCGCTGCCGACCAGGTCGCGCAGTTGCGGCAGTTGCACGAGGCGAACGGCGGCGGCACAACCGGAACGTTCGGCAATGTGGCCGAGGTCGGCGAGCAGGCCGTCGGAAACGTCGATCGCCGCGCTCGCCAGGCCGACCAGCGCCTGACCGAGGGCAAGGCGCGGGCGCGGCTTTTCCAGCGCGGCGATGCACAGCCGCGGCCAGGGTTCGGGCAGGCTGACCCGGCCCTGCAACTGGGCGAGGCCGAGCGCCGCCAGCCCGGGCCGGCCGGACACCCAGACCTGGTCGCCGGGGCGGGCGCCGTCGCGGCGCAGAGCGCGCCCCGGCTCGACTTCGCCGAGCGCGGTGACGCAGAGGTTGAGCGGGCCGCGCGTGGTATCGCCGCCGATCACGTCGACACCGTACTCTTTGGCGCAGGCGAAAAACCCGTCGGCAAAACGCTCGATCCACGCCGCGTCGGCCGCCGGCAAGGCGCCGGCCAGCGTCACCCAGCGCGCCGTGGCGCCCATCGCCGCCAGATCGGAGAGATTGACGGCGAGCGCCTTCCAGCCAAGGTTGCGGGGATCGGTATCGGCCAGGAAATGGGTGCCGGCGACCAGCATGTCGGTGGTCACCGCCAGTTGCTTGCCGGGCGTCGGCTGGACCAGCGCGCAGTCGTCGCCGGGGCCGAGCACCGCCGACGGCGTCGGACGGGCGAAGTAGCGGTCGATCAGCGCGAACTCGCCCGCCATCGCCTTACTTGCCGCGCCGGCGCGAAGCGACCTCGTCCGGGCGGACGATGGCGGCAACCTTGTCGAGCACGCCGTTGACGTACTTGTGGCCGTCGGTGCCGCCGAAGGACTTGGCCAGCTCGATCGCTTCGTTGATGATGACGCGGTAGGGCGTCTCCGGATGATTGACCATCTCGAAGGTGCCGAGCATGAGCAGCGAGGCCTCGACCGGCGACAGCTCGCCGAAGGGGCGGTCGATGTGGCTGGCGATGCGCTCGATCAGCGCCTCATGCTGGCCGATGACGCCGCGCAGCGTGCCGACGAAGAACTCGCGGTCGGCCTTGGCGAAACCTTCCATTTCCGGCGCGTAGGCTTCGATGGCGGCTTCGTCGGCCCCGCCGACGCGCCACTGGTAGAGGCCCTGCAGAACGAATTCGCGGGCGCGGCGACGGGCCGACTTGGGCGGCGCCTTGGGGGTTTGTTCCTGCTCAGTCATTGCTCAGCGCTCCTTGCAGGTTGGCCATTTCGACGGCGGCCTGGGCGCAATCGGTGCCCTTCGGCTGCATGCGGACTTCGGCCTGTTCGTCGGTGTCGCAGGTCAGGATGCCGTTGGCGATCGGTACGCCGGTATGCAATTGCAGCTCCATGATGGCGCGGCAGGCGTCGTTGGACACCACTTCGAAGTGATAGGTGTCGCCGCGGATCACCGCGCCGAGGGCGATCAGCGCGTCGTACTGGGCGGTCTGCGCCATCGTCTGGAGGACCAGCGGGATTTCCAGGGCGCCGGGGACGGTGGCGATCGCCATGTCCTCGTCGGCGACGCCGAGCCGCTTGAGTTCGGCGACGCAGGCGGAAAGCAGGCCTTCGCAGATGGGCAGGTTGAAACGGCTCATGACGATGCCGATGGCCAGGCCATTGCCGTCGAGGTTGCTGTCGAATTCGAATACGTTGTCAAAACGGGACATGGCTCAAAGCTCCGCGGGTGAGGTGACGAAACCGGTGACTTCGAGGCCGAAACCGG
Organism: uncultured Dechloromonas sp.; assembly: GCA_964523045.1. Classification (GTDB taxonomy): domain Bacteria; phylum Pseudomonadota; class Gammaproteobacteria; order Burkholderiales; family Rhodocyclaceae; genus Azonexus. Next base: position 38,912 of record CAZFXO010000006.1, read on the forward strand.
TCATGGAGGGCATCTTGCGCGGGCTGGAGAGCAGCCGCATCTTGCCGACGCCGAGGTCGCGCAGGATCTGTGCACCGATGCCGTAGGTGCGCGGGTCCCATTTCTGTTGCGGGCGCGGCGTGCCGGCCGCTTCCTCGCGGGTCAGGCGCTCGATCAGCGCGGTGCCGTCTTCCGGACGGTGCATGAGGACGATGACGCCGTGGCCGTTTTTGGCCAGCGCCGCCTGCGCCTGGTCGATCGAGTAGGACTGGCGGCTGCTGGCGGGATCGAGGAAGTCGAGCACCGACAGCGGTTCGTGCACGCGAACCAGGGTCTCGCCGCCGGCCGGAATCTCGCCCTTGACCAGGACCAGGTGGGTGCCGCCGCCGGCGCGGTCGACGTAGGCGTGGAGCAGGAATTCGCCGTGCGCGGTGGCGATGGTCTTGCTGCTGACGCGCTCGACCAGGGTTTCGGAAGCGGCGCGGTAATGGATGAGGTCGGCGATGGTGCCGATCTTCAGGCCGTGCTGCTTGGAGAACTCGATCAGTTCGGGCAGGCGGGCCATCGTGCCGTCGTCGTTCATGATCTCGCAGATCACCGACGCCGGTTCCAGGCCGGCCATGCCGGCGAGGTCGCAACCGGCTTCGGTATGGCCGGCGCGGACCAGGACGCCGCCGTCGCGGGCGGTGATCGGGAAGACGTGGCCGGGCTGGACGATGTCGGCCGGGCTGGCGTTGCGCGCCACCGCGGTGCGGATGGTGTGTGCCCGGTCGGCGGCCGAGATGCCGGTGGTGACGCCTTCGGCGGCTTCGATCGAGACGGTGAAGGCGGTACCGAACTGGGTGCCGTTGCTGCGCGCCATCTGGCTCAGGCCGAGGTGACGGCAGCGGGCTTCGGTCAAGGTCAGGCAGACCAGGCCGCGGCCGTACTTGGCCATGAAGTTGATCGCTTCCGGCGTGACGTGCTCGGCGGCCATGACCAGGTCGCCCTCGTTTTCACGGTCTTCCTCGTCGACCAGGACGACCATGCGGCCGGCCTTCAGTTCGGCGACGATTTCTTCGGTTGAGGCAATGGCGGGATGCGGAGGCATGGAATTCCGGGAAAGTGGGGAAAGGGGGGTATTTTCGCAGAAACCGGCGGAGCCGGGGGCTCAGCCGCCCGAGCCGGCCCGGTGGGCCTTGACGAAGTCGATCGCGGCGTCGGCCGGCAAGGGCTGGCTGTAGAGGAAACCTTGCACGAAATCGCAGCCGAGACCGGCCAGGAAATCGCGTTGCCCTTCGGTCTCGACGCCTTCGGCGACCAGCTCCAGCCCCAGCTTGTGGCCGAGGGCAACGGTCGCGGCGCAGATGGCGGCATCGTTGCTGTCGGTTTCCAGGTCCTTGACGAAGGAACGGTCGAGCTTCAGACGCTGGATCGGCAGGTGCTTCAGGTAGGCGAGCGAGGAATAGCCGGTGCCGAAATCGTCGATCGCCAGCATCATGCCCATGTCCGACAACTGGTCGAGGATGGACAGCGTCAATTCCGGGTTCTGCATCGCCGTACTCTCGGTGATTTCGAGTTCGAGGTCGGCGGCGCTCAGGTCGTAGCAGGCCATGACGCCGCGGATCAGGCCGGGCAGGTTCTCGTGGCGCAACTGCTGGGCCGAAATATTGACGGCGACGCGCAGGCGGTCGATGCCGACGTCGCGGAAACGGCGGACCTGGCGGCAGGTTTCCCAGATCACCCAGTCGCCGAGCGGCTGGATCAGGCCACTGTCCTCGGCGATGCGGATGAAGCGGGTGGGCGGCACGTCGCCCAGTTCGGGATCGTGCCAGCGGGCGAGCGCCTCGAGACCGGCGATCTCACCATTGCGGGTGTCGATCTGCGGCTGGAAATGCAGCGAAAACGGCGAGAACTCCGGCGTCACCGAGGCCAGCGCCCGGCGCAGCGCGTTTTCCAGGCGCAGGCGTTCGCCGGCCGCCTCGTTCATCGAGCGGGCGTAGAACTGGTAGTTGTTGCGACCGGCGTCCTTGGCGTGATACATCGCGACGTCGGCGTTGCGCAGCAAGGTCTCGCGGTCGCGACCGTCGGTCGGGTAGAGGCTGATGCCGATGCTGGGCGTTGCGAACAACTGGTGCTGACCGATCAGGTGCACCTCTTCGGCCAGCCGGAGGCGCACCTTGCCGGCCAGCGAGACGGCAGCCATCGCGCTGTCGATGTCGGGCTGGACGACGACGAATTCATCGCCGCCGAGCCGGGCGACGATATCGCTGGCGCGCACGCAATCGCGCAGGCGCTGGGCGACGCTCTTCAGCAGTTGGTCGCCGACCGGGTGGCCGAGGGTATCGTTGACCGCCTTGAAGTGGTCGAGGTCGATCAGCATCAGCGCCACCTGGCGGCCGTCGCGCTCGGCGCTGCGGATCGCCAGTTCGAGCTGCGATTCGAAGGCCAGGCGGTTGGGCAGGCCGGTCAGCGGATCGTGATAGGCGAGATGCAGCAGCTTCTGCGTCGCCTCGACGCGTTCGCCGATGTCGGCGTAGGTGGCGACGTGGTTGAGCAACTTGCCGCTAGCGTCGCGCACCCCCGAGATCACCACCCACAGCGGATGGACGCTGCCGCTGCGATGGCGGTTCCAGATCTCGCCGGTCCACACGCCTTCCTCACGGATGGTCTGCCACATCGCCGCGTAGAAGTCTTCGTTCTGGCGCCCCGAGGAAAGCAGCGACGGGTCGCGCCCAAGCACCTCGGCCAGGCGGTAACCGGAGAGATGGCAGAAGGCGGCGTTGGCGGCGACGATGCGGTTGTCGGCATCGGTGACCAGCGCCGCCTCGCTCGACTGCAACAGCAGACGATGCAGCACAGCCGGAGCGAGCGCGGCCAGCGACTCGCCGATGGCTTGTGCCTCGTCCCGGTCCATGGCGTCGCTCAGACGTTGAACAGGAAGTTGAGGACGTCGCCGTCCTTGACCACGTAGTCCTTGCCTTCGGCGCGCATCTTGCCGGCTTCCTTGGCGCCGGCTTCGCCCTTGTACTGGATGAAGTCGTCGAAAGCGATGGTCTGGGCCCGGATGAAGCCGCGCTCGAAGTCGGTATGGATGACGCCGGCCGCCTGCGGTGCGGTGTCGCCGGCGTGGATGGTCCACGCGCGCACTTCCTTGACCCCGGCGGTGAAGTAGGTCTGCAGGCCGAGCAGCTTGTAGCCGGCGCGGATCAGGCGGTCGAGACCGGCTTCGTGCAGGCCCATCGACTCCAGGAAATCGACCTTGTCGGCATCGTCGAGATCGGCGATCTCGGCTTCGATCGAGGCGCACAGCGCGACCACCTGCGAGCCTTCCTCGGCGGCATGCGCCTCGACCTTGGCGAGCAGCGGATTGTCGGCAAAACCGTCTTCGGCGACGTTGGCGGCGTAGAGCACCGGCTTGGCGGTGATCAGGCAGAAGGGCTTGAGGCTGGCCCATTCTTCCTTGGAGAGATCGAGGGCGCGCACCGCCTTGCCCTGGTCGAGCTGGGCAAAGCATTTTTCCAGCACGGCAACCAGGATCTTGGCTTCCTTGTCGCCGGCGCTGGCCGGACGCTTGTAGCGGTTGAGCGCCTTCTCGACGGTAGCCATGTCGGCCAGGGCGAGTTCGGTGTCGATCACCTCGATATCGCGCAGCGGATCGACGCTGCCGGAGACGTGCACGACGTTCGGATCGTCGAAGCAGCGCACGACATGGACGATGGCGTCGGTTTCGCGGATGTTGGCGAGGAACTGGTTGCCCAGGCCTTCGCCCTTCGACGCACCGGCAACCAGGCCGGCGATATCGACGAATTCGACGATGGCCGGCTGGATCTTCTGCGGCTTGACGATTTCGGACAGTGCCTTGAGGCGCGGATCGGGCACTTCGACGATGCCGACGTTCGGCTCGATGGTGCAGAACGGGTAGTTGGCCGCTTCGATGCCGGCCTTGGTCAGCGCGTTGAACAGGGTGGATTTGCCGACGTTGGGCAGACCGACGATACCGCATTTCAAAGACATGTTCTTTTCCTCAGACGGCTTTGCCGTGCAACTGTTGCTGGGCGTCGGGATAGTCACCGGCGGCGATGCGGGGCCACGCCAGCAGGCTGCGCTGGAGGGCATGTTCGATGTCCGGCGCTTCTTCCTTGCGCGGCGGGTGGAGAACGAAATCGACCACCTGCTGGGCCAGGTTGAGCGTGCGCGGATGGCCGATGCCGAGGCGCAGGCGCCAGAAATCCGGGGTGCCGAGGCGGGCCTGGATGTCCTTCAGGCCATTGTGGCCGCCGTTGCCGCCGCCCTGCTTGAGGCGGATGCCTCCCGGCGGCAGGTCGAGTTCGTCATGAATGACGAGAATCTCGGCCGGGGAAATCTTGTAGAAATTGGCCAGCGCCGCGACGGCCTGCCCGGAGCGGTTCATGAACGTGGTCGGCTGCAGCAGCCAGAGTTCGCCGGCGCGTGCCGCCTTGCCGAAGAACTTGGCCTGCGGCGCCAGGCTGACGCGCAACTGCTCGGCCAATCGGTCTACGAACCAGAAGCCGACGTTGTGGCGGGTGGCTTCGTATTCCGGGCCGGGGTTGCCGAGGCCGACGACGAGACGGGGCGTGGTCATGGTGACTTATGCGAAAAGGCCGCCGGGGCAAATGCCTGCGGCGGCCAGTATAGCGGATTGGCGAGAATTACTCGGCAGCTTCGCCTTCGCCAGCCTGGGCACCGCCCTTGCCAACGATGCTGACGACGATCGGATCTTCGTCACCGTGCTTGACCAGCGAAACACCTTGCGGCAGCGCGATCTGGGAAGCGTGGATGTTCTCGCCGACCTTCAGGGCACCGACGTCGACCGTCACGTATTCCGGCAGATCCTTGGCCAGACAGTGGATGTCCAGTTCGCCGATGACGTGGTTGACCAGGCCGCCACCGAGCTTGACGCCCGGCGCGTTTTCTTCGTTGACGAAGTGCAGCGGCACCTTGATGTGCAGCTCATGGTCGGCGTCGACGCGCTGGAAGTCGATGTGCAGGACCAGCGGCTTGTAGGCGTGCTTCTGGAAATCGCGCAGCAGGACCTGTTCCTTCTTGCCGTCGATCACGAGGTTGATGATCGAGGAATGGAAGGCTTCCTTCTTCAGCTTCAGCAGCAGGTCGTTGTGGTTGGTCTCGATGGCGACCGGGGCGGCGTTGCCGCCATAGACGATACCCGGGACGGTGCCGGCGCGACGCAGGCGGCGGCTCGCACTCGTTCCCTGCAGATTGCGCACGTTGGCGATGACTTCGAATTGCATGGTGTTACTCCACGATGGATTCCCGATCCGCGACCAGACCGGGAAGGTTGAAAAAACTCAATCGATGAACAAGGACGACACGGAGTCGTCGTTGCTGATGCGGCGGATCGTTTCGGCCATGATGTCGGCCACGGAAAGCTGGCGGATGCGCGGCGAAACGGCGGCGTCGTCGCGCAGCGGAATGGTGTCGGTGACGACCAGGGCGTCGAGGTCGGAGGTGTTGACGCGCTCGACCGCCGGACCGGAAAGGACCGGGTGGGTGCAGTAGGCGTACACCTTGCTGGCACCGTTGGCCTTCAATGCCGTGGCGGCCTTGCACAGGGTGCCGGCGGTATCGACCATGTCGTCCATGATGATGCAGGTGCGGCCCTTGACGTCGCCGATGATGTTCATCACTTCGGAAACGTTGGCCTTCGGGCGGCGCTTGTCGATGATCGCCAGGTCGCACTCAAGGCGCTTGGCCAGCGAGCGGGCGCGGACGACGCCGCCGTGGTCGGGCGAAACGACCATCACGTTCTCGTAGTCCTGTTTCTTGATGTCGTCGAGCAGGATCGGCAGCGCGTAGATGTTGTCGACCGGGATGTCGAAGAACCCCTGAATCTGCTCGGCGTGCAGGTCCATGGTCAGGACGCGGTCGACGCCGGAGGCGACCAGCATGTTGGCGACCAGCTTGGCGGCGATCGGCACGCGCGACGAGCGCGAGCGGCGATCCTGGCGGGCGTAGCCGAAATAGGGGATGGCGGCGGTGATGCGGCCGGCCGAAGCGCGCTTCAGCGAATCGACCATGACCAGCAGTTCCATCAGGTTGTCGTTGGTCGGGGCACAGGTCGACTGGATCACGAAGATATCGCGACCGCGGACGTGTTCCTGCAGTTCGACACTGACTTCGCCATCGGAGAAGCGACCGACATTGGCACGACCGAGATCGACGTTGAGATGCTTGGCGACGTCGGATGCCAGCTTGGGGTTGGCATTGCCGGTGAAGACCATCAGGCTGTTATAGGCCATTTCCGCATTCCTCCGGGCTCCGCGCGCGCCGCGAAGGCCCGATACAATGAAAATCGGGCAGGCCAAAGACCTGCCCGAAGGGAAACTGGCAGAGGAGGAAGGATTCGAACCTTCGAATGCCGGAATCAAAATCCGGTGCCTTGACCAACTTGGCGACTCCCCTGCGGTTCGTTCGGACGGGGTCTCGTTCGAACGAGGCGCGAATGATACAGGAGGGTTTTACGGAAATCCACCCCTATCGTGCAATTTCTGCGAGTGGATGTTGCGCCAGCCCCCTGGCGACCCAGCCGCTCATCCCGGCGGGCAACGCGGCGCAAGCAACGGTGGCCGCCGCTTCCTGGTCGAAAGCGGCGAAGACGCAGGCCCCGGAGCCGGTCATCATGGCGTCCGGCGCATGTTGGCGCAGCCAGGCGAGGTGGCTGGCAACGGCGGGAAAAGCGGCGCAGGCGACGGCTTCCAGGTCGTTGCCGCCGATCCCCGGCCGCCAGTCCGCCGCATTGATCGCCGGCGTGTCGCGACGCAGTTCCGGGGCGCCGAAGATCGCCGCGGTCGGCACCAGCACCGGCGGCTGCAGAACGAGATAGGCGGCCGCCGGCAGGTCGACGTCGGTAAAGGTCTCGCCGACGCCTTCGGCGAAGCAATTGTGGCCGTGGACGAAGACTGGCACGTCGGCGCCCAGCGCCAGGCCCAGTTTTTCCAGTTCGCCGCGCGGCACGCCGGTCTGCCACAGGTGATTGAGGGCAAGCAGGACGGTGGCGGCGTCCGACGAGCCGCCGCCGAGGCCGCCGCCCATCGGCAGCGTCTTCTCGAGATGGATCGTCGCCCCCTGCCGGCAGCCGGTGTGCGCTTGCAGCAAGCGGGCGGCGCGCACCGTCAGATCGTCGTCCGGGGCAACGCCCGGCGTCGGTGTCGCCAGCTCGATGCGGTCGTCGCCACGCGGCGAGAACTGCAGCCAGTCGCAGCGATCGATGAAGCGGAACACCGTCTGCAGCAAATGGTAGCCGTCGGCGCGGCGGCCGACGACGTGCAGGAAGAGGTTGAGCTTGGCCGGCGCCGGCCAGCGGCTGTGCCAGTTCCAGTCGTTCATGGCAGGGCTTTCCAGGTTTCGATGCGCAGCCGCAGTTCGAGCGCGGCGTTGCCAGCCGTCAGACGCATCGGCGGCGCCGCCGGATCGTCGTCGGCGTAGGCATAGTCGACGCGCCAGCCGGCTTCGTCGAGGCGTAGCGGACGGTCGAAGGCGTCGCGACTAAGGCTGCCGCCGGGGCCGGGGCGACCGAGCAGCCAGCCGGCGAGGCGGCTGATCGGCAGCGCCTGGCCGGTGACTTCGGCGAGCAGTTGTTCGGCGTCGGCGGCTTCCCGGGTCTGGCCGTCGCTGGTAATCAGACGCGCCCGGCCAGCCCCGCTGTGGAGTTCGGCGACGCCGATGCCGAGCGGGTTGGCGAGCAACAGGCGGTCGCCGTCCCGGGTATGGGTCCAGTCGAGGCGGCCGCCCGTGCTTTCGCTGCTGCCGTCGGCCTGACGGGTGAGCAGCGCAAAGCGGCCGGCGACGGCGAAATTCTCCAATTGCCCGCGCTGCGGCAGCGGCCCGGCCGGCAACTGGGCACAGGCGGCGACCAGCAGCGCGGCGCAGCAGCCGATCAGACGACGGATCAAGGCAGGTACTTCTTGATCACCGCGCCCAGCGTCTTGTTGTCCGGCGCGCTGCGTTGCGCCTCCTGGAACAGGGCGCGCGCCTCGTCCTGACGGCCGGCCTGCCACAGCACCTCGCCCAGGTGGGCGGCGATTTCCGGATCGGCCTTGATCCGGTAGGCGGCCTGCAGCGTCTGCAGGGCGGCGTCGAGCTTGCCCTGGCGATACTGCAGCCAGCCCAGGCTGTCCATGATGAAGGGGTCTTCCGGCGCCAGTTCGACGGCCCGGGTGAGCAGGGGCTCGGCCTCGTCGAGGCGGACGTTGCGATCGACGAAGGAATAACCGAGCGCATTGAGCGCGTGCGCGTGGTCCGGATGCTTCTTCAACAGGCGGCGCAGGTGGAACTCCATCGGCTCGTAGAGTCCCAGCCGCTCGGCGGTCAGCGCCGCGTCGTAGAGCAGGTCGGGGCTGTCGGGGTCGGTCTCGAGCGCCTTCCTGAGCGTTGCGTAAGCGGCATCTTCGCGGCCAGCGTCGCGGTGCAACTGGGCTTCGGCAAGCACTAGCTGGACCCGCTCGCCAGGCGTCGTCCCGCGCGTGTCACGCAGCAGGCGCAGGGCCTCGTCGCTCTTGCCCTGTTCGAGCAGGATGGTCGCGATGCGGGCGCGCGCCGCGACGTGCCGCTCGCCGCTGATGACGCGCCGGTAATGGTCGATCGCCTGCTCGTTCTGGCCGGCCTCCTGGGCGATCTGGCCGAGCAGGTAGTGGATGCTGCCGCGATCGGCGAAAGGCGTCGCCAACAGACGTTCGAGCAGGGCGACGCCGGCTTCGCGGTCGCCGTGCTGCAGCGCCAGGATGGCAGCGGGGTAAAGCACCGCCGGCTCTTCCGGGAAATCCTTGAGCAGGCGCTCGTATTGCTGCCGCGCATCGTCGAGGCGCTTTTCGGCGACCAGCATCTGGGCCAGCGCCAGACGGGCGTCGCGCGCCGTCGGATGGGCATCGACGAACTGCCGCAGACCGCCAAGCCCCTTCTCGGCATCCTGACGCGCCACCAGCTTGGCGCGGGCGATCGCCGCCAGGTCCCAGTCCGGCTTGCGCGCCAGCGCCGCTTCGGTCTCGCGCAGCGCCCGCGCCTCGTCGCCGGCGGCCAACGCCCCCTGGGCCAGCGCGAAACGCGCTTCCGGCAATTCCAGATAGGGCGGCAGCACGGCGTCGAGCAGGCGGAGCACGGCCTGCTTGTCCGGGATGCGCGCCAGCATGCGGTTCAGGTGCAGCAGGTTTTCGTTGAGGTTTTCCTTGTCGTTCGCCAGCAAGGCGACCAGATGCGGTTGCAACTGATCGACCTGGCGGGCATGGACGAGCAGCGCCAGTTGCGCCTGGCGGGCGGCGCTCGATTCCGGCTCGACGCTCAGCCACAGCTCGACCAGCGCCAGGGCGCGGGCATTGTCGCCGGCGAAACCGGCGACCTCGACGGCGCGCGCGATGACCTTCGGGTCGCGGGTACGCTCGGCGAGGTCGGCCCAGGCCTGGACACTGAGCCCGACCGCCCCCTGGCGCAGCGCCAGTTCGCCGAGCAGGACCTGGAACACGGTACGCCCGAGCAGGTCCTCATTGGGTGACGGGGCGGCCCATGCCGGCAGGCCGATGGCCAGGGTGAGGGCGACGACGAGTTGCTTCGGGGACATGATGGCTTTCCGATTGGCGTGCGTATTTGAACGCATAATAACGAAGTAGTTTGCGATGTTATTTGGGAATCGACGGGGGTACAAGCGATGCCGGAATTGCCGGAGGTCGAAGTCTGTCGCCGGGGGATCGCCCCCGAGCTTGAAGGAGAGGTGGTTCGCGCCGTCGTACAGCGGACGCCCAGGCTGCGCCAGCCGATCCCGGGCGAGTTGCGCGAGCTGTTGCCGGGCTGCCGGATCGTCGCGGTGCGCCGGCGCGGCAAGTACCTGCTGATCGACTGCCGACGCACCGGCGTTGAGGGCACGCTGATCATCCACCTCGGCATGTCCGGCAACCTGCGCTTCGTTCCCGCCGACCTGCCGGCGGAGAAGCACGACCACTTCGACCTCGTCCTGCCCCGGCAGACGCTGCGTCTCGCCGACCCCCGACGCTTCGGCGTCGTCCTCTGGCAAGCAGGACCGCCGGCGGCGGTCGAATGCCATCCGCTACTCGCCGTGCTCGGCATCGAGCCGCTCGCCGACGATTTCACCGGCGACTGGCTGCACGAGTCCCTGGCTCGCCGCCACGGCCCGGTCAAGCCGGTGCTGATGGACAGCCACCTGGTGGTTGGCATCGGCAACATCTACGCCGCGGAAAGCCTGTTCCGTGCCGGCATCTCGCCGCTGCGCGCGGCCAGCCGGATCAGCCGCCTACGCTGCATCGGCCTCGTCGATGCCATCCGCGCCACCCTGAGCGACGCCATCGCCGCCGGCGGCAGCAGCATCCGCGACTACGTGCACAGCGACGGCGGCGCCGGCTGCTTCCAGATCCAGGCCGGCGTCTACGACCGCGCCGGCGAACCCTGCCTGCGTTGCGGCGGCAGCGTCCGGCAAATCCGCCAGGGCGGCCGCAGCACCTACTATTGCCCGGCCTGTCAGCGCTGAAAGCGCGCGGCAGGCCACGCCATTTATGCTAAATTGAACAATCGTCAGTTGTCGGAACCGCCCTCATGTCGCTCGCCAATCAATTTGCCGCCTACTCCGCCTGGCGGACGCTGCTCTCCAACGATATCGCCGAGTTCCAGCGCTGGCTGGCGGACAACGAACTGTCCGACGGGCAGATCGACCTCCGCCTCTCGCAACTGCAGGAAAGGCTGCGCGAAGACCGGCTCAACGTCGCCTTCGTCGCCGAGTTCTCGCGCGGCAAGTCGGAGCTGATCAACGCCATCTTCTTCGCCGAGTACGGCAACCGGATGCTGCCTTCGTCGGCGGGACGGACGACGATGTGCCCGACCGAACTGCTGTTCGACGGCAACAAGAAACCCTGTATCGAACTGCTGCCGATCCAGACCCGCGCCAGCAACACCAGCGTCAGCGAATACAAGCGCTTCGCCGAGGAATGGACCTGCCTGCCGCTCGACGGCGAAGCCCCCGAAGACATGCAGGCGGCGCTGCATCACGTCAGCGAGACGATCCGCGTCACCCCGGCGCAAGCTGGCGAACTCGGCTTCGAGGTCGGCGACAGCGAAGCCGACCTCTACCGCATCGGCGACGACGGCCTGGTCGAGGTGCCGCGCTGGCGCCACGCCCTGATCAACTTCCCGCACCCGCTGCTCAAGCAAGGCCTGGTCATCCTCGACACGCCGGGGCTGAACGCGATCGGCGCCGAACCCGAGCTGACCCTGTCGCAACTGCCGAACGCCCACGCCGTACTGTTCATCCTGGCCGCCGACACCGGCGTCACCCAATCCGACCTGACCATCTGGAAGGAGCACATCGCCAGCGTCGGCAATGCCCGGCGCGGCCGCATGGTGGTCCTCAACAAGATCGACGGGCAGTGGGACGAACTGAAGACGGCGGCGGCGATCGACGCCGAGATCGCCCGCCAGGTCGATAGCTGCGCCGCCATCCTCAACCTGCCGGCCAGCCAGATCTTCCCGGTCTCCGCCCAAAAAGGCCTGGTCGCCAAGATCAACGACGACGCCGCGCTGCTCGCCCGCAGCCGCCTGCCGGCGCTCGAGGAAGCGCTGTCCGGCGAACTGATCCCGGCCAAGCGCGAAATCGTCTGCGAAAGCACCGACGCCGAATTCGGCGATGTCGTCGCCCGCGTCCGCGCCCTGCTCGACTCCCGTTTCGCCGGCCTGCGCGAACAGCTTGCCGAACTGGCCGAACTGCGCGGCAAGAACCGCGGCGTCGTCGAATACATGATGGGCAAGATCCGCGCCGAGAAGGAGGAGTTCGAAGCCGGCCTGCAACGCTACTACGCGGTGCGCAGCGTCTTCTCGACGCTGACCAACAACCTCTTCGGCCACCTCGGCATCGACCGCCTGCGCCAGCTCACCGGCGAGACCCGCGAGAACATGCTCGAAGCCCGTTTCTCGAAAACCCTGTCGGACGCCATGGGCGGTTTCTTTGCCCGGACCCGCGAGGCGCTCGCCAAGTCGAACGGCGAGATCGCCGAGATTCTCGCCATGATGGACGCCGTCTACAAGAAGTTCGCCGTCGAGCACGGTCTCAAGCTCGGCGCCCCGACCACCTTCTCGCTGCTCCGCTACGAGCGCGAGATCGACCGCCTGCAGGCCTGGTGCGACACCCATCTCAATACCGTGGTGACGCTGCTCACCCACGACAAGCGCAACATCACGCAGAAGTTCTTCGAGGAAGTGGCGATCCAGGTGCGCCGCGCCTTCGAGCGCGCCAACCGCGACGCCGAAGTGTGGCTGCGGGCGATCATGGCGCCGATGGAAACCCAGGTCCGCGAGCACCAGATCCAGTTGAAGCGCCGTCTGGAAAGCATCAAGCGCATCCACCAGGCGACCGACACGCTGGAAGACCGCATCGCCGAACTCGACAGCGTCGGCAAGACGCTCGAGGAACAGCTGGCGATGCTGGGCGACATCGAATACCGCGTGCGCGACCTGATGACGCCGGAACAGATGGCCGAACTGCGTGCCGCCTGAGCGCGGCTCGCGCTCAACTGCCGAAACCGACGATCTCGCGCGGAATCTGATCGAGCGGCAGTTCGCGGCCGACGGCGCCGAGCTTGAACGCTTCCTTCGGCATGCCATAGACGACGCAGGTCGATTCGTCCTCGCCGATCGTCGTCGCCCCGGCGTCGCGCATTTCCTTGAGGCCGCGGGCGCCGTCGTCGCCCATGCCGGTCATGATGATGCCCAGCGCGTTGCGGCCGGCGACCTGGGCCACCGAACGGAACAGCACGTCAACCGACGGCTTGTGCCGATTGACCAAGGGCCCGTCGCGCACTTCGACCAGGTACTGGGCGCCGTTGCGGCGCAGCATCATGTGCCGACCGCCCGGCGCGATCAGCGCCAGCCCCGGGTGCACCCGGTCGCCGTCCCTGGCTTCGCGGATTTCCATCGCGCACAGCCCGTTCAGGCGCTCGGCAAACATCGCGGTGAATTTCTCCGGCATGTGCTGGACGATGACGATGCCGGTGGTCACCGCCGGCAGGCGGGAGAGCACGGCCTCGAGCGCCTGCGTGCCGCCGGTCGAGGTACCGATGGCGACCACCCGGTCGGTCGTCCCGTACATGCGTGCCCCCTGGTGCGGGGTGCTGGCCAGCATGGCGTCGGCCGACTGCTTGGGCGCCACCGCCAGCGGGCTGCGCGCGGCGCCGGTCATGCTGCGCACGGCGCGCATGTTGGCCCGCGCCGCCGACTTGATCGCCGAAATGATGTCGTTGCTCGAATCCTCGAGGAAGGATTTCAGGTTGAGCTTGGGCTTGGTGATGATGTTGATCGCCCCCGCCGCCAGCGCCTCCATCGTCACCTGCGCGCCCTTGTCGGCGAGCGACGAGCAGATGATCACCGGCGTCGGCCGTTCGGACATGATCTTCTTCAGGAAGGTCAGGCCGTCCATGCGCGGCATTTCGATATCGACGATGAAGACGTCGGGCCACTGCGCCTTCAGCTTGTCGATCGCGAAGACCGGATCCTGCGCGGTGGCGATCACCTCGATCGAGGGTTCGCGGCTGATCGCCTGGGTAATCACCTGGCGCACCAGCGCCGAATCATCGACGATCATGACCTTGATCTTGTTCATTGTTGTTCCTTGGAAAAATCCTGGGCACCGGGCAACGCCAGCCAGATATGCCCGCTGGCGAGATCGAAGGTCAGCCGCCGCCGCCTGGTGCCACCGACATGCTCGCGCGTCACCCGAAAGCCCTGGGCGGCCAGGGCCTGGCGTGTTGCCTCGACGTTGCGTTGACCGACTTCCATGTTACCAGCGCTGCTTCCGGCGAACATATTGCCGCCGCCGAGGAGCTTGATTTGGCAATTGGCCGGCGCAACGCGACGCGAACGCAACTCGTACACGAACCGCTCGATCGCCTCATCGGCATAACGACAATCCGGCAACGACGCCGGCGGCCGCGCGCGGCCCGGCAGCAGGATGTGGCACATGCCGCCAAAACGGTGCTGCGGATGCCAGACGGTGACGGCAACGCAGGAACCGAGCAGGGTACCGATGCGGAGCGGTGCCGATGCAAAATGGAATTCGCCCGGATGGAGGAAGACTTCCGGACGCGCGAGACAGGAGGACATGACGGCGACTCAGCGAGCGCGTTGATAGATGGTCGGACGCTGGGCAACGAAATCGTCGGTGACACCGAAGAGCGATTCCGAATGACCGATCACCAGATGCCCGTCGCGCTTCAGGTAAGGCATCAGGTTGGCCACCACCTTGCGCTTGGTCGGGTTGTCGAAATAGATCATCACATTGCGCAGGAAGATCAGGTCGAAGATGCCGATATCCTTGCGCGGCGTCAACAGGTTGTTGTGCAGGAAACGCACGCGCTGGCGCAGTTCGCGGACGATGAGCAGGGTGCCCGCCTGCTCGCGGATGCCTTTCAGGCAGTATTTCTTGAGCATCGCCGGCGGAATGCCGCTGATCCGGTCGAGCGAATAATGCCCCTGCTCGGCCTTGCGCAGCACGCGCGTGCTGATGTCGGTGCCGACCACTTCCCAGGGCGCTTCGCCCAGCGTATCGGCCAGCACCATGGCCATCGAATAGGCCTCCTCGCCGCTCGACGAGGCGGCGCTCCACACCCGGAAAGGCGTGCCCCGCGACTGGCTGGCGCAAGTGCGCAGGAAATCGAAATGCTTCGGTTCGCGAAAGAAATAGGTTTCGTTGGTGGTGATCAGGTCGATCATCAACTGCAGTTCGCCCGCGTTCTCCTTTTCCCGGACGAACTTGTAATAGTCGGCGAAACGGGTAAAACCGAAGTGCTTCAGGCGTTTGCCAAGGCGACCGACGAGCAGCACCTTTTTCGCATCCGCCAGGCTGATGCCGGCCAGCTCGAAAATCAGGCGCTGGAAATTGGCAAACTCGGCGGGCGTGATATCCACGCCGTCAGGTTGGGAACTGGGCATCGCGGCTTTCCGAAGGTGGTGTCGAACGGCTATTGTGCACGCCGGGCTTGCCGCTGCAAACCCGGCGGCATAATCAAAGTCAGGCGACGGCGCCGAGTTCGCCCTGGTTGATGGCGGCGATCACCGCCACCTCGTCGAGCGACAGGATGCGCTCGACGTCGAGCAGGACGACGAAACGGCCGCCGACCTTGCCCATGCCAGAAATGAAGTCGGTGCGGATGCGCGTCCCGAAGGTGGGCGGCGGTTCGATATCGCCCGGCGCGATTTCCAGCACCTCGGATACCGCATCGACAACGACCCCCATCTGTTGAGCGTGGGCCCCCGCGGTCTCGGCAATCTCGATGATGACGATGCAGGTGCGCTTGGTGATTTCTCCGGCACTGCGGCCGAAACGCACCGACAGGTCAATCACCGGCACGACGGCGCCGCGCAGGTTGATGACGCCACGGATGAAAGGCGGCACCAGCGGCACCTCGGTGATCTGGCCGTACTCTATGATCTCCCGGATGGCGAGAATGCCGATGGCGAACATTTCCTCGCCGAGCAGGAAAGTCAGGTACTGCTGCTGCTCGGTGTCGCCGGCAACGACCGGCGGCTGGCCGGACGTTGCCTGAACGGGATGCAGGTTTTGAGTCATGGCGAACTCCCCGACCGCTCAGAAGCGGGCAAAGCTGCTGTCATCGAGCGAGCCGGCGAAATTGGCCGGCGCCGCTTCGGCCTGACGACGCCCAGCGCTGCGCGTCGCCGGCGTCGCTCCGCCACGCCGGCTGGCAGCGCCACCCGCGGCCCGGTTGCCGAGGTTGAAGAAGGCCATCAATTCCTGCAGGTTGCCGGCCTGCGACGACATCTCCTCGGCGGTCGCCGCCAGTTCCTCGGACGCCGACGCGTTCTGCTGGGTGATCTGCGACAACTGGCTCATCGCCGTATTGACCTGGTTCACGCCGACGCTCTGCTCTTCCGAGGCGGCGGTGATTTCCTGCACCAGATCGGCGGTCTTCTTGGTCGCCGGGACGATCTCGTCGAGCAGCTTGCCCGCCTTCTCGGCCATGCCCACCGAATTGACCGCCAACTGGCCGATTTCCTGCGCCGCGACCTGCGAACGCTCGGCCAGCTTGCGCACTTCCGCGGCAACCACGGCGAAACCCTTGCCGTGTTCGCCGGCGCGGGCAGCTTCGATCGCCGCGTTGAGCGCCAGCAGGTTGGTCTGGTAGGCGATGTCGTCGATGATGCCGATCTTGCGCGCAATCTGCTTCATCGCGCCGACCGTCTCGCTGACCGCCTCGCCACCGGCCGCCGCCTTGCTGCTGCCGTCGGCCGACATGCCGTCGGCGACCTTGGCGTTCTCGGTGTTCTGCTGGATCGACGAGGTCATCTGCTCGATCGACGCCGAGGTTTCCTCGACCGACGCCGCCTGCTCCGAAGAAGCCTGCGACAGCGACTGCGCCGTCGACGACACCTGGACGGTGGCCGAGGCCAGCGTCTCGGCGGTGTTATTCACCTCGGAGATGGTCTGCGCCAGCTTGGCGACGGTGTTGTTCAGGCTCTGCTTGACCTGGTCGTAAGCACCCTGATACTCGCGGCTGACCTGCTTGGTCAGGTCGCCCTGCTCCAGCGCCTGGGCAACGTAGATGGTGTCCTTGAACGCGGTATCGACCGTGGCGGAAAGCTGGTTGAGCAGTTCGGACAAGGTCTTCGGGAAGCCGACCTTGCCTTCGAGCGGAATCTTCACCGAGAAGTCGCCACGGTTGGCGGCAGCGGTGAGTTCCTGGATTTCGGCGACGATGCGCTTGAGGTTGGCACGCAACTGCTCGATGGTGTCGTTGATGAATTTCTTCTTGCCCGGGAATTGCTCCAGCGGCGCGTCGAGGTTGCCTTCGCCGAATGCCTGGACGCAGGCCATCGCCTTCTTCTTCACCGCGATGTGGCCGAAGACCATCTCGTTGACCCCCCTGGCCATGACCTGGAAATCGTTGCGGAAGCTCGCTTCGTCGATCCTGACGTCGATGTCGCCGGCGTCGTGTTCGCGCGACATGCGGTTCATCTGGGCGATGAACGCCTTCAGGTTGCTGCGCATCTGTTCGATGGTGTCGTTGATGAACTTCTTCTTGCCCGGGAAAGCCTCCAGCGGTGCATCGAAGTTGCCTTCGCCGAATTCCTTGATGCAGGCCATCGCCTTCTTCTTCACCGCGATGTGGCCGAAGACCATGGCGTTGGTTCCCTCGGCCATCGCCTTGAACGAGCCCTGGAACTTGTTTTCGTCGATCTTGACGTCGATGTCGCCCTTGTCATGCTCGGCGGACATGTGGTTCATCTCGCCGACCAGACGCTGGATCGTCTCGCTCATGTGTTTCATTGCCGCCATCAGGCTGGCGCTGTCGCCGCTCTTCAATTCGATCTTGCTGCCCAGGTCGCCGGCGGCAATCTTGTTCGCCACTTCGGCCGCGAAGTCCGGCTCGCCACCCAACTGGCGCAGCAAGTTGCGGGTGATGAAGATGCTCAGGAAGGCAACCGTCGCCAGCGTCAGCAGGACGATGACAAGGGCCAGGGTGGTGGCGCTGTCGCGGGTCGCGGCAGCTTCGGCGGCGGCCTTCTTGGCCAGCTCATGGTTGTAGTCGAAATGCTCGTTCATCACCTGGTCGACCTGGCGGGCGATGACGGCGTTCTTCTCGAGCAGTTCGCGGGCCTGCTCGTTCTGGTTCTTGCGCGACAGTTCGAGGACGGGCTCGATGCCGGCGACGAACTGGGCGAAGAGCGCCTTTTCCTGTTCATAAATGGCCCGATCGCGGTCGTCGGAAATCGCCGACGCATATGCTTTCAGGGCATCTTCCGCCAATTTCAGACTTTCCTTGATCGTCTGCTCGATTTCCGCCATCTTGGTCGAATCCGTATTCATGACGTGGCGATCGATGCGGATGCGCAGGCGGCCGAAATTCGATCGGATCGCGTCCAGTGTGGCCATGCTGGGCACGGAATTGACCGAGGCGTAGTTGGCGGCGTCGAACACCTTGCTCATCTGCTGGTAGTTGAGCGTGGCCAGCAGCAGGATGCCGAGCAACGCGGCGCCAGCAAGCAAGATCATTTTCTTGGCGACGGTGAGTTTCATGAGAGTCTCCGATTCAGAAACGGTGAGGTTGAGTTGTTGGTGGGGTAAGGACTGGCCGCTCAATCGACAGCGGCCAGGTGGTTGATCTGGCTGGTGCGCCGGCTTTCCCGGCGACTGACCCGGCTGACCAGGCCAGGCACATCAAGAATCAGGGCGACCTGGCCGCTGCCCAGAATGGTGAAACCAGCGACGCCCTGCAGGCCGTTGAAGACGGCGCCGAGCGGACGGATCACGGTCTGGTACTCGCCCTGCAGTGCATCGACGACAAGGCCGGCACGACGCCCCGCGTAATTGACGACGACGACGTTTTCGCGCTGCACCGGTTGCAGCAGGAAGGCCAGTTCCGCGTCGACCTCGGGCATCCCTTCGGCCAGTTCGACCGGCTCCGGCGCGGCCGGCTCCGGCATGTCGAAGAGTTCGCGCAGGCGGATGAAGGGCAGCACTTCGCCGCGCAGGTTGAGCTGGTCGCGGCCTTGCGCCGCTTTCAGTTCTTCCGGCGTCAGCTCGACGCATTCGACGACCATCTCCAGCGGCACGACGAAGGACGAGTTGCCGACGCCGACCAGGAAACCGTCGATGATCGCCAGCGTCAGCGGCAGACGGACGCGGATCGTCGCGCCGAAACCTTCTTCGCTATCGATCTCGATGCTGCCGCGCAGCGCGGTGATGTTGCGGCGCACGACATCCATGCCGACGCCACGCCCGGACAGGTTGTTGACCTGATCGGCGGTGGAGAAGCCAGGTTCGAAGATCAGCGCGTGAATCTCGTCGTCGCTCAGCGTCTGCTCCGGCTTGACCAGGCCGCGTTCGATGGCCTTGGCCAGGATCTTGGCCTTGGGCAGGCCACCGCCGTCGTCGCCGACCTCGATGACGATGCTGCCCGAGTCATGATAGGCGTTCAGGCGCAGCGTGCCGTGCGCCGGCTTGCCGCGGGCAAGGCGGACGTCGGCGGCTTCGATGCCGTGGTCCATCGAGTTGCGCACGAGGTGGGTCAGCGGGTCGCCGATCTTCTCGATCACGGTCTTGTCGAGTTCGGTTTCGGCACCGGAGATTTCCAGGCGGATGTCCTTGCCGAGGTCGCGCGAGACGTCGCGGACGACGCGCTGGAACTTGTTGAAGGTGGCGCCGATCTGCACCATGCGCAGTTGCAGCGCCGAATCGCGGATGTTCTCGACGAGCCGGTTGAGCAGCGACGCGGCTTCCAGCAGTTCGGCCTGGCCACTGCCCTGGGCGGCGAGGTTGATGCCGGCGCTGGCGATGATCAGCTCGCCGATCAGGTTGATGTGTTCGTCGAGCTTGTCGGCATTGACGCGGATCAGCGCCGCGTCGCCGGCCTTGTTTTCCTTGACCTGCTTCTGTTTCTGCAGCGCGGCCTCGACCACCGCCGGCTGGACGACGTTGCGGGCAACCAGGACGGCGCCGAGTTCCGGCCCGGCAACGCCTTCCTGGCGCGCGTCGGCCTGGGCGCTGAGCGCCTGTTCCAGCTCGTGGCGGGTCAGGGTGCCGCAGCGGACGAGGATTTCGC
This sequence comes from uncultured Dechloromonas sp., assembly GCA_964523045.1. GTDB lineage: Bacteria > Pseudomonadota > Gammaproteobacteria > Burkholderiales > Rhodocyclaceae > Azonexus. The sequence continues at coordinate 58,456 of CAZFXO010000006.1, forward strand.
CGACGCGCATGTCCTCTTCGGGCAGGCTGAGGATCAGGTCGAGGTATTGGGAAACCTTGCTGTGCGGCGGCAGGATGCGCACCTGCGCGTCGTCCTGGACGAATTCGAAGGCGCCTTCGATGGTCGCCTTGTCGGCCGTGCTGCGGTAGCTGATCTCGAAACCGAGATAGCAGGCCTCCGGATCCATCTCGGCGGCACGCGGGATGTCCTCGCTCAAGGTGACGATCGAGGCAATCTCGCCGAAGGTCGTCAGGTAGCGGATAAATGACACCGGGTCCATGCCGTTCTTCAGTACGTCCCGGGAGAAGCGCAGCGAGATGTGCCAGTTGTCGGTCTCGACGCCCTCGCCACCGCCTTCGCGGGTCAGCGGCGTGGCGTGTTCGACGACCTGGGCGGCGGCTTCCGGGGCGGGGCTGTTGATCGCCTTGAGGCGGACGATCAGCGCCGTGGAGCGCTGCTGTTCCTCGTCGCCGGGCGTGCTGCCGGTGGCGAGGTGGTCGATCAGGGTACCGATGTGATCGCACACTTCGAGGAAAAGCGCGACCAGTTCGCCGTCCATCGCCAGCGCGCCGGCACGGACTTCGTCGAGGACGTTTTCGGCGGCGTGGGTGAAGGCGACCAGGTGATCGAGGCCGAACAAGCCGGCCGAACCCTTGATCGTATGGGCGGCGCGGAAGATCGCGTTGATCAGGTCGGCGTCGTCCGGCGCCTGTTCGATCTGGAGCAGCGCGGCCTCCATGTTGTCGAGCAGTTCGCGGCTTTCGATGACAAAAGTCTGCAGGGCGTCGTCAAGATTCATGGTCGCTCACTCGGAGGAACGGATCAGCAGGGGGTCGCCGAACTGGCCGGCCAGGGCGCACAGGTCGATCAGTTCGAGCACCGGATCGCTGTGCCGGACGAAGCGCACTTCCTTGCCGAGGATGGCCGCCTCGCGCTTGGCCATCAGCATCAGCTGGAGACCGGCGCTGTCGATTTCGGTGACGCCGGAGAGATCGACATCTCCGCCAGCCCCTTCCGGGATGCCGGCAATCAGCGCCAGCAACTGCGTCTTGCAATCCTGGGCGGTGAAGATCGTCAATTCGCCGACGATGTTCAGGGAAGCTGCGGCTTCGGCGGTCATCGTGCGCTCCCGGCTCAGGGCAGGATCAGCTTGGATACGGCGGCCAGCATCTGCGCCGGCACGAAGGGCTTGACCACCCAGGCCTTGGCGCCGGCGGCCTGGCCGGCCGCCTTCTTGTCGGCGCCGGCTTCGGTGGTGAGCATGATCACCGGCGTGAACTTGTAGGCCGGCAGTTGCTTGGCCGCCTTGACGAAGCTGATGCCGTCCATGTTCGGCATGTTCACGTCGCTGATGATCAGGTGGATCTTGCGCCCGTCGAGCTTGCCCAGCGCGTCCTTGCCGTCGCAGGCTTCGAGCACATCGTAACCGGCTGCCTTGAGGGCAATGGCGACGACCTGACGCAGCGATGCCGAGTCGTCGACGATGAGGATGGTTTTGGCCATGTGTATCTCCAGTTAGAAGAAGGTGATGCCGGATTCTTCCGGCGCCCGGCGCGCAGCATTGCCGCGATGGACCGCGTGCTGCTCCGGCGTGGTATAGGTTTGCGACAGTTCGCTCAGCCATTGCTCGGCATCGATCGAACCGCCTTGGGCGAGGGTCTGCCGGCTGTCGCCGATGTGCGCATGCAGCTTGCCGATGTCCGAGCTGACGTGGCCGAGCATCTGGCTGACGCGGTCCTGGAACTGCAGGGCGACCAGGACCTCGGCCACTTCCTGGGCCACTTCCTGGTTTTGCTGGCGCAGCGCCGCGGAAGACTCGGAGAGGGCCGTCGCCGCACCGCTGAAACGCTCGACGACGCTTTCGATGACAAGCCCGGAATGATTGACCAGCGCCTCATCCTGCTCGGCGTACTGGCGGGAAACCCGCTGCGCTTCGGCAATCGCGTGGTTGACCGTGTCGACGGTGCGACTGATCTTCATCCCGGTGTCGCCGGAGAGCGTCGACAGCTTGCGCACTTCGTCGGCGACCACCGCGAATCCCCTGCCGACATCGCCGGCACGGGCCGCCTCGATGGCCGCGTTGAGCGCCAGCAGGTTGGTCTGCTTGGCGATTTCCGCAACTTCCCTGGCCATCCGGCTCAGCGTCTCGGTATGGCTGGCCAGCGCGCCAACTTCGGCGAGCAGGCTTTCCTTGGTGCCGAGCGCGGTGCGCAACGAGTCGACGATGGCGTGCAACTCGTCCTGCGCCGAATTGAGCAGTTGCAACAGGTTACCGTCGCCGGCCGCGGTTTCGCTGCCCGCGGTGGCCTGTTGCAGGCGTTGCGAGATGTCGGCAAAGCGCGTGCTCAGCGAAACCGCCGCATCCTCGGTGTGCGAACGGGCGGTTTCGATCTGCCCGGACCAGATCGGCAGCAGGTCGAGACAGAGCCGGTCGAGACCGTTCAAGCCCTGTTGCGCCAGGCGTTCCGTCTCTTCGCGGCAAGCGGCGCTCGCCGCCTCGTACTGGGCGGCATGCGCCCGCGCCTGGCGGGACAGCGCAAACCAGCCGAGCCCCAGACAGGCGAGCAGGAAACCACCGGCAATCGCCGCCTCGGCCAGCGAAGCTGGCGCCATGGCGACAACGCCGAGCAGGCCGCTGACGCCGATCGGCCAGAGGTCGATCGGGCGGGCGTGAACTGCCGGAAGGGGCGATGCTGAGTCCTGCCTCATGGTCCAATTCCTCGGTTGCACAAAAGTAAAATCATCTCTGATTGGGTAACGCGAAACAACAGCGCCATAATACTATTTTTAATAATAGTGTCAAATATATTATTCAACACTCGAAATTTTTCGCACGCACTGGAGCGCTCACCCGGCACGCCGGGCACGAAGAAGGAACACGAAAAAGCGACGCGGTGAAGCCGCGGACAGCGTCGGGAAAGCGCGAAAAGCAGCCGTGCGTGGCGCGACAACAGCCTGCCGGGGGGCCAACGGGCGCACCGGGGAGCGAGAGGATTTGTCGAGGCGGGCGGCGCGGACGGGACGGCTTCGGGGACGCTGCGCTTGCCGTCGGGACGCTAAGTGTCGCTGATGAAGTTGTCTGGAAGCATTGCCTTACCCCGCATCACGAATTGTCTTGTTTTGTTTGGCGGCAGCGCCGCCTTGCCGGTCAGCCGTCGAGGGCTGACTCGGTCGAAACCACTATAACTAAGGTGATAAACCGCTGCAATGGTTTTCCCTAGGGGTTTTCACCTAGGCATCGCCCTTTCGCCAAAACACGGCAATGGCGAGCTGCAGCCTGCGCGCGAAGGCCCGGCTCAAGCCTTGAGGGCGGCGATCAGGGCGGCGACTTCGTCCGCCGAATCGGCAAGGATGGCGCTGAGCGCGGCACCATCCACCTGCTGCTCGATGTCCGCCGCCATCCCCCGGCGACCCATGCCGGAGAGTTCGGCCAGCGGCGATTCGACGGGCGCCAGGTAGTCGGCGAGCAGCAGGGTGTCGCCGAGCGACGCCGCCGGCATCGCCAGATAGCCGCCCCACAGCACCTCGAGGGCATTCAGCACGTTATCCGGGATATCGAGGGCGCGCAGCACGAAGCGGCCGACCTGCGCTTCGCGCTCGCCGACCCAGGCCGCCAGGTCGCTTTCGAGCAAGCCGGGAAACGCGGCGGCGCGGGCGATCAGGTAGAAACCGCCGATTTCGTGGACGACGCCCCCGAAAAAGGCCGTTTCCGGGTCCTGGCGGGTGACGCGGCTGGCGATCACGCGGGCCAGCGCGGCGACATGCACCGAATGCTCCCAGAGCCGGGCGGCCAAGGCGCGGTGCGCCGGCTCGCGGACCATGTTGGCCATCTGGCCGACGACGATCGCCATCGCCAGCGTGCGCAGGGTGTTGAAACCAAGGCGCGAGACGGCGCCGCGCAGGTCGGCGCTGCGTCGTCCCGAACGGTTGTACACCACGGAATTGGCCATCGCGACGACGCGGCTGGCGAGTAGCGGCTCGGCGGCGATCAGCCGGGTCAGCGGCTCGATCGCGCACTCCGGATCGTCGAGCAGACGTTTGACACTGAGCGCCAGCTCGGCATGGGTGGGGAAAACCATGCTGCCGCGCTCGGCGTCGGCGACGATGGTTTGCAGGGCGCGTTCGACGTCCATGGCGTCTATTTCTCCTGGAGTGAGGTCACGTCGGGCAGGCCGGCTTTGCGGATGCTGGCGTCGCTGCCATCGGGAAAGGCCAGCCAGACATCGCCGCTCCACAAGTCGAAGTGCAGCTTGCGGCGGCCGCTGCCGCCGACGTGCTCGGACAGCAATGCGATATTGTGCGCCGCCAGCAGCTCCCTGGCACGGGCGATGTTGCGCCGGCCGATGTCGATGTTCTCGCCGGCCAGATCGCGCAACATGTTGGCGCCGCCGAACAGCTTGGCCTGGTAGGCGGTGGCCTGGGTGCCGGCGGCGGCGACACGCTCGAGGAAGAGCGCAAAGGCCTCGTCGGCATAGCGGCCGTCGAGCGGCGTAGCGGCCGGCCGCTGGCGGCCGCAGAGCATGAAGTGGCACATGCCGCCGATGCGCTGGCGCGGATGCCAGAGGGTGATCGAGACGCAGGAGCCGAGCAGGGTCGAGATGCGCGTCCGGCCGCCGCCGAAATGAAATTCGCCGGGGTTGAGGACGACTTCGCGCAGGGGCTCGGGCAGATCTTTCATGGCTTGCGATAGATGGTCGGCAAAACGGCCTGAACGCGATCGGTGATGCCGTTGAGCGTTTCCGAATGGCCGATCACCAGGTGACCGCCGGACTTCAGCCGGGGCAGCAGGTTATGCACGACCCGGGTCTTGGTCGGCGGGTCGAAATAGATCATCACGTTGCGCAGGAAGATCAGCTCGAAATCGCCGATCCCGGCGTCGACCGGGTTCATCAGGTTGAGCTGGTAGAAACGGGTACGCTGGCGCAACTCAGGGACGATCATGAAGGTGCCGGCCTGCGAGCGGACGCCGCGCAGGCAGTACTTCTTCATGAAACCGGGCGGTATGCCCTCGGTCCTCGCCAGCGAGTAGTGGCCGCTGGCCGCCTTGGCCAGCACCTGGGTGCTGATGTCGGAACCGACGATTTCCCAGGGTTTGTCGCCGAGCGCCTCGGCCAGCACCATGGCCAGCGTGTAGACCTCCTCGCCGCTCGAACAGGCGGCGCTCCACACCCGGAACGGCGCCGGGCTGTTGCGCTGCGCCAGGACTCGCTCGCGCAGGAACTCGAAGTGCTTCGGCTCGCGGAAGAAATAGGTTTCGTTGGTGGTCAGCAGATCCACCATGGTCTGCAGTTCTTCCGCATGTTCGCCGCTGGCCAGCATCCGGTAGTACTGGCTGAAGGTGCTGAAGGCGTAGGCTTTCAGGCGCCGCGTCAGGCGGCCGACGAGCAGGGTCTGCTTGGCCTCGCTCAGGCTGATGCCGGCGATCTTGTAGATCAGGCGCTGGAACAGCGCGAACTCCTGGGCGGTGATGGGACTGGGTTCGGCCATCAGAACAGCTCGATCTTGCGCTCGCCGGGCGGCGGTTTGCGCAGCAGCGTCTCGGCGTAGCTCCGCTCTTCGCGGGCAATCGTCTCGGCGGTCGCCATGGTGGTCACCATGCGCCGGCAGAAGGCGTCGCCGCTGGCCGGAAGGAACAGCACCTTGCGCATCCAGGGCCCGAGAAAATCGGCGGCAAGCAGCGGGATACCCTCGCGCGCCAGCCATTCCTTGGCAAACTCGGCATTGCGCACGCCGATGCTCATCGTCGGCACCTCGCTATTGATGACGGAGCCACCGCCAAATGCCTTGGCCTGCAGGCGGACTTTTTTTGCGCCACGTAGCAGCAAGGCGTTAAGCAGCGACTCCATCGCGTAGGCCCCGGAGAGCAGCGTGTCGACATCGTCGTGGCTGCCCCGGCGGATGTTCGGCAACATGAAGTGGTTGAGCCCGCCAACCCGCGCCTGCGGATCGAACAGGCAGACGGCGACGCAGGAACCGAGCAGCGTGGACAACGGCCGCTCGGGCTCGATCGCCCAGGCGCCGGGGTGAATGACCCGGGCCAGGCGTTCGATCTCCTGGGTGGAAAGCTGGCTCGGGTCCATCGCTCGATCGGCTCCCGGTGGGCGCGCCTCAGCCCCCGCCCGAAGTCGGCCCAGCCTCCCCGGCAATCGATTCGCCGGTCAGCAGGGCGATCTCCTCGACCGACAGCACCCGGGAAATGTCGAGCAGGATGACGAATTTGCCTGCCACCTTGCCCATCCCCTGGATGAACTCGGCGCGGATGCGCGCCCCGAACGACGGCGGCGGCTCGATCTCGCTGCCCGGAATCTCCAGCACTTCGGAAACGGCATCGACGATGACGCCGATGTCGTGACGCGTCTCCTCGTCCGTCACCTCGATGATGACGATGCAGGTGCGCCGCCCGACCTCGGTGACCTTGCCGCCGAAGCGCGCCGCCAGGTCGATGACCGGCACGACCGCACCGCGCAGGTTGATGACGCCGCGGATGAAGGCCGGCATCATCGGTATCTCGGTGACGCTGCCGAACTCGATGATTTCCTTCACGTTGAGGATGCCGACGCCGAACATCTCGCCGCCCAGCGTGAACGTCAGGTATTGGGCCGGCGCCGCGGCGCCGCTGGCGGCGACGGCTGTGCCCTTGGTATGTACGACTTGTCCCATGAGCTTTCCTCAGTAACGCTCGAAATCGCCCGCGCTGACCTGCACGGCGTGGCCGCGCGCGGCCGCCGGACGGCCGCCGGCACGCGCCGGCTGGGCAAAGCTGCGGCTGGCGGCCGAGCCGTTGTCGGCCAGCCGGAAGAAGGTCATCGTCTGCTGCAGTTGTTCGGCCTGCGAACCGAGTTCCTCGGCGGTCGCCGCCAGTTCCTCGGAGGCCGAGGCGTTCTGCTGCGTCGCCTGGTTCAGCTGCCCCATCGCGCCGTTGATCTGGGCGACGCCGGACGACTGCTCGGCGGAAGCGGCGGCAATTTCCTGGACCAGGTCCGAGGTCTTGCGGATGGTCGGCACCATCTCGGTGAGCAAGGTGCCGGCGCGTTCGGCCTGCTTGACCGATGACGAGGCGAGGTCGCCGATTTCCTGCGCGGCAATTTGCGAGCGTTCGGCCAGCTTGCGCACTTCCGCCGCCACCACCGCGAAGCCCTTGCCGTGATCGCCGGCACGCGCCGCCTCGATCGCCGCGTTCAAGGCCAGCAGGTTGGTCTGGTAGGCGATGTCGTCGATGATGCCGATCTTGCTCGCGATGCTCTTCATGTCCTCGACCGTCTGGCTCACCGCCGTACCGCCTTCGGCCGCCTCGGTCGCGGCTTTCGCCGCCATGCCGTCGGTGACCTTGGCGTTCTCGGTGTTCTGCGAGATGGATGCGGTCATCTGTTCCATCGACGACGTGGTTTCCTCGACCGACGCCGCCTGTTCGCTCGACGATTGCGACAGCGACTGGGCGGTGGCCGACACCTGGCTGGCGGCACTGGTCAGGTTGTCGGCGGCGCTGCGCACCTCACCGATGATCTGCGTCAGCTTGCCGATCATGTTCTGCATCGCACCGAGCAACTGGCCGACTTCATCCTTACTGTCGGTTTCCAGCTTCACCGTCAGGTCGCCTTCCGCCAAACGGCCGGCAGCCTCCACGGCATGGTTGATCGGCACGGTGATCGACCGGGTAACCCACCAGGCGAAGGCGATGGCGAGCAGAATCGCGCTGATGGCGAAACCGAGGATCAGGTTCCTGGCGCTTTGCGCCTGCTCGGCGGCCTGCTTGCCGGCCTCTTCCATCAGGCCGCTCTGGAAATCGATCAGCTTGCTGACCGAACCCAGATACTCCGCCTGTGTCTTGCGCATGGCGCCAAAGAGCAGGGCTGTCGCTTCGTCGCGCTTGCCGGCGGTGACCAGATCGCGAGTCTTGTTGAGGTCGGCGACATAGGCCTTGCGCGCTTCGCTGACAGCTCCCAGGACGCGACGACCGTCGTCCGTGACAATCATCTTGTCGAGTTTTTCCAGGCGGTCGCTGATGATCTTGCTCGCTTCGCCCAGCCGCTGCAGTTGGGCATGAGCCTCTTCCGGCTTGCTTTCCAGCAGGGCATTGCGCAACACACGGGCGACCAGGTTGACCTGGTCGATCACGTCGTTGGCAAGAACCGTCTTCGGGAACTTGTCGTTCACCATGTTGGCGATTTCATCGTTGAGCGCCTCGACGCGCAGGACGGCAACGGTCGATATGCTGACCAGCAGAATCAGGACAAAGCCAAAGCCCAGGCCGAGCCGGACGCCGATTTTCAGATTCTTGAACATTTGAGCACCCCGTAATTAATGTTGTGAGAAAGGGTTGTTGGAAAGCATTGCCGGAGCTGCCCGGCCCGGTTCGGAAAGCCGCTGCTGCTCGCTCTGCGTCACCGACTGGACGAGGGCGGCGACATCGAGGATCAGCGCGACCTCGCCGCTGCCCAGGATGGTCGAGCCGCCGATCCCGCGCAGGTGGCGGAACATCGCACCGAGCGGCTTGATCACCGTCTGGAATTCGCCCATCAACTGATCGACAACGATGCCTGCCCGCTGCCCGCCGAACTGCACGACGACGATGTTCTCGCGCGCCGGCGCCTGGCCCGGCAGGTCGAACAGTTCGCGCAGGCGGATGAAAGGCAGCGCCTCGCCGCGCAGGTTCATGAAGTTGCGCTCGGACGGCAGGTTCTTCAGTTCGATGCATTCGACGACGGTGTCGAGCGGGATGACGTAGGCCGCCTTGCCCACCCCGACCAGGAAGCCGTCGATGATGGCCAAGGTCAGCGGCAGCCGGATGGTGAAGGTCGCCCCCTGTCCTTCCACCGAAGCGACATCGACGGTGCCGCGCAGCGCCTGGATGTTGCGCCGCACGACGTCCATGCCGACGCCGCGCCCGGACAGGTTGGAGACCTTGTCCACGGTCGAGAAGCCGGGCTCGAAGATCAGGTTGATCGCCTCGTGCTCGGACAGCGTCTCGCCGGGCTGGATCAGGCCGCGCTCGATCGCCTTGGCGGTGATCTTCTCCTGGTTCAGGCCGCCGCCGTCGTCGGCCACCTCGATGACGATGCTGCCCGAGTCGTGATAGGCGTTGAGCGAGACCCGCCCGCAGGCCGGCTTGCCGCGCTCGAGGCGCAGTGCGGTCGGCTCGATGCCGTGGTCCAGCGAATTGCGCACCAGGTGCATCAGCGGGTCGCCGATCTTCTCGACCACCGTCTTGTCCAGTTCGGTCTCGGCACCGCTGATCTGCAGTTCGATTTCCTTGCCCAGCTCCTTCGAGACGTCGCGCACGACGCGCTGGAAGCGGTTGAAGGTGTCGCCGATCTGCACCATGCGCAACTGCAGCGCCGCGTCGCGGATATTCTCGACCAGCCGCGACAGTACCGAGGTCGCCTCGACCAGCCCGCTCTGCCGGCTCTTCTGCGCCAGCAGGTTGGCCGACGCGCCGGCAATCACCAGTTCGCCGACGAGGTCGATCAACTGGTCGAGCTTGTCCGCCTGGACGCGCACCAGGCGCGCTTCCCGGGTCTTTTTCTCGCTGACCTGCGCCTGCTTGACCACCGCCGCCTCGACCACTTCCGGGCTGACTACCTTGTGGTCCACCAGGATTTCGCCCAGCGGCTGGGAAGGATGCCCCTCAGCGTCGGCAGCATGCTGCTGCCGGCTCAGCCCATGCTCGAGTTCGGCCTGGGTCAGCGCGCCGCAGCGGACCAGGATTTCGCCCAGGCGCATGCCGTCTTCCGGCAGTTCCTGGATGTGCTTGAGGTATTCGGAGAGCCGGCTGTTCGGCGGCAGGATGCGCAGTTCGCATTCGTCGCGCACAAAGTCGAAGACGCGCTCGATATCGGCCTTCGAACTGCGCGTCTGCAGCCGGATCTCGAAACCGAGGTAGCAGGCCTCCGGGTCCATCTCGTCGGCGACCGGAATCGCGTCGGTGATCGTCGCGACGCTGAGGATTTCGCCCAGCGAGCCCAGGTAGCGGATGAAGGACAGCGGGTCCATGCCGCCGCGCATCACGTTCTCGCCAAAACGCACCGAGACGTGCCAACTGTCGTTGAGGACGATACCGCCGGCGCTTTCGACCTCGACCTCCGGGTCGCCGTCGGCCACCGTCAGTTCGGACGCCTTGGCGGGCTCGCCAGCGTTATCGATGCCGTCGAGGAAAGCCTGGACCTGCTCGCCCAGCGCTTCGCCCTGCGCCTGCAGCGCATCGTCCGGCCCGGCTTCGCCGGCCGCCAGCACGTCGATCAAACTGACCATGTGGTCGCAGCAGCCGAGCAACAGCGTGGTCAGCGCCGGGGTGACGCCCAGCGCGCCGTTGCGCAACGCATCGAGGACGTTCTCGACGCGATGCGTAAACGCCTCGATGAAATGGCATTCGATGACACCGGCGCCCCCCTTGATGGTGTGCGCGGCGCGGAAGATGGCGTTGATCTTGTCCGGGTCATCCGGATTCTGTTCCAGACCGAGCAGGCAGGATTCCATTTCGGCGAGCTGCTCGCGGCTCTCCTGGACAAAGACGCTGGTGATTTCATCCATGCGATGTCCCTCGCTTCAATCAGTTTCGTGGGCCGGAATGACCACGGGATCGCCCAACTCGGCGGCCATGTTGCAGAAGTCGATCAGCGAACTGACGGCCTGGCTGTGGGCGACGATGCGCACCCGCTTGCCGCAGCGTTGCGCTTCCTTCTTCAGCAAGACCAGCAGTTGCAGGCCGGCAGCGTCCATCTCGGCCACTTGCGACAGGTTCAGTTCGAGTTCGTCGGTGGACGCCAGGGCGTCGAGCAGTTGCTGTTTCTGCTCGAGCGCATGGTAGATGGTCAACGGCTGACTGACGACTAAGGGTGCCTTGGTGGACATCGGGTACTCCTAAAACAGTTCGATGTGCGAACTTGCCGGCGCCGCGCTCGCCGTTTCGTGCTTCAGCACGCTCTGATGCGTGGTGCGCTGGCTCTCCATCACATAGCGGCTGTACAGCGCCTGCAGGTGCTCGGCGATCGGCTCGTACTTGAAGCCGGGATCGTCGAAGGCGCGCAGGCGCTCGGCCAGCATCCCGGCGTGGCCGTCGAGGCGGGACAAGGCCTGCATCACCTGCTCGATCTGCTGCCGGCTGACATCCTGGAACTGGACGCTGGCCTGCGCTTCCATGAACATCGCCGCCAGTTGCTGGCTGCTGTCGCGGATCTGCGCCAGGACGCGGTTTTCGTGACGCATCACCAACTCGTAGCTGGCGCCGAGTTCGCCCAGTTGCTTGGAGAAGAAGTCGAGCAAGCTCCTCTCCTTGCTCAGATTGAGATTCGACAGCTTGTCCTGGAACTGCACCTCGATGCTTTCCGCGACGGTGGCAATTCCCCGGCTGATCTTGGCGACCGCCGCCTCGGTTTCGCCCGACAGCTTGCGTACCTCGTCGGCGACCACGGCGAAGCCGCGGCCCGCTTCGCCGGCGCGGGCCGCCTCGATGGCGGCGTTGAGCGCCAGCAGGTTGGTCTGGCCGGCGACATGCTTGATCAACTGGACCAGCGATTCGAGCGAACGCGCCTCCTGGACCACCTGCGTCACCCGCTGCTGGTCCTGTTCCGATTCCTGCAGGCGCTGCCGGATGTAGCCCTCCATGCGCTGGATGACTTCCTGGTTCTGTTCGATGCGCGTTTCGGCATCCCGCAGCAGCGCCGCACTTTCGTCCGCGGTCTGGCTGACGAAATGGTCGAGCTTGCCGACCACCGCGTCGATCGTCTGCAACTGCCCGACAATGGCGTAGGCCGCGCCCTCCGTTCCGGCGACGACGCCTTGCAGTTGGCCGCGCAGCACATCATTGAAGGCGCCGACTTGCGACAGTTCTCCGGCAACTTCGTCGGCGACCTGGCGGAAGACTTTCTCCTGACTGGCATGACGCGCGGCGAGATTGCCCATGCCCAACGACCAGTCGCGGAAGAAGGCACGCGAAACGAGATGCTGGCAGGCGAAAGCGACACAGACGATGAAGATGGTGCCCAGGGCATCGGCCACCGGCGCCGGCTTGAACAGGCGGTGAAAATTGTCGTGCATCAGATAGACGGCAGCGCCGGCCCCCAATGCGACGACGCCGGTAACCAGCAGGGCGCGTTGCGTGAATTGAGCGGGAGTCATGGTTTCAACGGATGACCAGCTTGATGGTATTGAGCAACTCGTCCGCCGTCGCCGGCTTGACGATCCAGCCCGAGGCCCCGGCCGCCTTCGCCTCCATCTTGCGCGACTGCTGCGACTCGGTGGTCAGGAACAGGATGGGAACGAACTTGCACGCCGGCAGCTTGCGCACTTCCTTGATCAGGTCGATGCCGTTCATCCCCGGCATGTTGAGATCGGTGATCAGGAGGTCGATCTTCAACCCGCCTTGCAGCTTGCGCAACGCCTCTTCGCCACTGGCCGCCTTTTCGGTGGCGTAGCCGGCCTTGCCGAGAATCCCGGAAATGCTCAACAGGATGGTTGCCGAATCGTCGACGAGAAAGATGGTCTTCATTTCGTTTGCACAGTCCCTACATAAAGATCAGGCGACGCCTGATTCATTGAAATCACCGGAGATCGCTGACGCCCGCTTTTTTCATCGCTTGCCGTAGGCAAGGCCGCTATGACTGGCCCCTTCCCGGACGCCGGCAATGGCGCCGGATGGCCTCGACCAGATGCTCGAGATTGAGCGGCTTGGCAACATGCTCGACCATGCCGGCTGCCAGGCAGTTTTCGCGCTCCTCGGCCAGAGCGTGCGCCGTGATGCCGATGATCGGCAGTTCGGGTGCCATCTCCCGGAGGCGACGCGCCGCCGTATAGCCGTCCATGACCGGCATCATGATGTCCATCAGCACGACATCCCAGGCGTCGGCGCCGCTCCTGGCAACTTCCTGCACGGCTTCCAGGCCGTTTTCGACGCAGGTCAGGAGAACCCCTTCGTCGACCAGCATCTCCTGCAGCACCAGGCGGTTGATCTCGTTGTCCTCGGCCGCCAGGATGCGCACCTTGTCCAGCCGCGCTCCCGTCGAACCGGCTGCCGGCGGCGCCCTGGCCGGCAGTTCGGCCGGCCGCAGGGGGAGCCGGACTTCGAACACGCTGCCGAATCCGCTGCGGCTGTCCACCCGGATCTCGCCGCCCATGGCGTCGAGCAGGCGATGGCAGATCACGAGGCCGAGACCGGTGCCGCCGAAGCGGCGGGTGGTCGATGTTTCCGCCTGTTCGAAAGGCGAGAAGAGGCGCCCCATCTGTTCCGCGGTCATGCCGATACCGGTGTCGATGACGCGAAACATCAGGCGCCCATCAATCATGCCCGCTTCGAGAACGACGCTCCCCTGGTCGGTGAATTTGATGGCGTTGGAAAGCAGGTTGATGAGTATCTGCAACAAGCGCGTTTCGTCGCCCAGGCAAGCCTCGGGAAGCTTGTCGTCGGTGCGGATGGAGAAGCGGATGCCTTTGCCGCGCGCACGTTCCACCGTCAGGTCGACGGCCCGGTCGATCAGTCGCCGCAGGCTGACGGGGCGCGATTCGAGCTGCAACTTGCCGGCTTCGATCTTCGAGAAATCCAGGATGTCGTTGATGACCGCCAGCAGCAATTCGCCGGACTCCAGAATCCGCCGGAACGTCTCGCCGCACTTCCCGTCACCGCTGGCGCGGGCGCCGACTTGCGCCAGACCGATCACGGCATTCATTGGTGTGCGTATCTCGTGGCTCATGTTGGACAGGAAATCGCTCTTCACCTGGCTCAGACGCTCGGCCTCCCGCCTGGCCTTCTCCAGCTCGGCCGTTCGCTCGGCGACCAGTTCCTCGAGGTGTTCGCGATAGGCGGCCAGTTCCTGTTCGTTCTCGACGCGTTCGCTGACATCCTGCTTGACGGCAATGTAGTGCCTGATCCTCCCGTCCGGGTCGGGGATCGGCGTGATTGTCTGGAATTCGTGATAAAGACTGCCGTCCTTGCGCCGATTGATCAGTTGCCCTTTCCAGACCAGGCCGGCACCAATCGTCTGCCAGAGACGGGCATACTCGCTGGAACCCTGCAGGCCGCTGCGCAGCAGTTCGCTGGGGCGGCGCCCGAAGACTTCATGCGCCGCATAGCCGCTGATCTTGAAAAAGGCGGCGTTGGCCCATTGGATGGTCCCGTCCGCCGCGGTGACGATGATCGCGTTGGCCGCGGCATCCAGCGCTGCCACACGCAAGCGAAGCTCGCTTTCGATCTGCCGACGGGACGTGATGTCCTGGACGATCACCGTTGACAGTTGCCCGTCGTCGTTTTCTTCCAGTTGGGCGGCGGAAAGCACCACTTCGATCGGCCGCCCGTCGCTGCGCAGCATTTGCAGTTCGACCTCGTATGTCGCGCCGTGCGCGAAACAAGCGGCCTTCTCGCGCCCGACCCGGGCAAAACTGGCGTCGTCCGGATAAAGCTTGCGCGACGACTGGCCGAGCAATTCGTCGGTCGCATAGCCGGTCAGTGCGCACAAGGCCGGATTGACCTCGACGAAGTTGCGCGCTGCGTCCATCACCGCGATACCGATCGGCGCCGAGCCGAGAATGGCGCGCAGGCGTGCCTCGCTGGAGGCCGGAACCGAGACAAGCGCCCGCCGATTTTCGTCCCCGGCTTCCTGCAGCCGGCGATTCTGCTGCTCCAGTTCGATCTGGTAGCGACAGAGATACTCGGCCCAGGCAAGCGGATCCTGCCTGCTGCCGCTCAGCAGCTTCCTGGCTTCGGCGAGATCACCGCTGCGCAGCGCGCTCCTGGCGCATTCGGCAAGCTTGGCCAGCTCCTGCAAACTGGTGTTCGGTTCGATGTCCATCCTGACGCATCCCCATAACCTGTCCGCTTCACCACGACGGGAAACAGGGCAATGGTGATGACCTGAGGTCGTATTTATTTGTTATGCCAAAGATGATATCGACTGCCCCTGGCGGCCGATATTCACGGAAGGCCCTATTCCAACTACCCGGATACAAGTAGATGAAATCCGCAAGGAGTGGCTTATTCCTGGTCGAAACCGCAACTGATGACGTAACGGGTCAGTTCGGCGATGCTGTGCAAGTCGAGCTTGCGCATGATGTTGCGGCGATGCACCTCGACCGTGGACGGGGCGATGCTCATCTGCTCGGCAATCTGGGCCGAAGTACGCCCCTTTGCCACCTGCACCAGAACCGCGCGCTCGCGGGGGCTGAGCTGGGCCTGCGGCGGGTTGCCGAGCAGGCCGGGAAGCGCGGCGTTACCGGTCAGCAAGGTTGCGGCATCGGGACAGAGATAATGACGGCCGCTTCGTACCGCCTCGATGGCACGCAGGAGTTCTTCGCTGGCCTCAGCCTTGGTGACGTAGGCGGACACGCCGGCGTCGAACATGTCCAGCACGTAACGTCGTTCAGCGTAGGTGGACAGCGCGATCACCTTGGTCGCGGGCATGGCCGCCAGCAATTGCCGGGTCGCCTTGATGCCGTTCATTCCCGGCATGCCAATGTCCATGCAGACGATGTCGGCGCCGGTCTGCTGCACCAGGCGCAGCACATCGCTGCCGTTCCCGGCCTCGCCGACGACCAGCAGGCGAGGCACGCGTTCGAGCAGCAAACGCAAGGCATCGCGGAACATCCGGTGGTCATCGGCAAGGAATATGCGCTTTGTCATTTTGGACTTGTTGTCGACTCAATTCGCACAGGCACCTCAGCAGAGGGTGATGCAATCTGGGTTGCGGCCCTCCCTCATGGATACAAGGACAATATCCAGCGCTATCGCCACCCCGCGGGAATGGCGCCAGCACCCCGGACAGCCCAGTCACATACGCCAATCGCGCCATACCACTTTTCCGGCGCCCCACAGTCCTTGGCACCCACCTTGCTCCACCCCGAATTTGTCGGCCCCGCTGGCGGCAAATAAAACGCAAAAAAGACCAACAAATGACAAGTCTGATTTATTTATAGAGCAACGGATGATATCCATCGACCACCGAATGCGGTAGCCCGGAAATCCCCTAACCGAGCTACCTAGATACCGGTATTCGCTACCTGCGGGCATGGACTTGGCCGCGTCATATTGGCGCACCCGAATGCCCCGCCAGGCGGGAGCTTGCGAGCGCAACGCGGCACACATGCCGGCTTCCGGCGGCACCCCTCAAGCCGGCGCCGCGCCAAGGGGAAGCCGGACGTCGATGCGCGTGCCGCTCCCCGCGCCGGACGCCAGGGCAAAACTGCCGCCGGCGAATTCTGCCATTTCCCGCATATTGACCAATCCCAGCCCGCTGCCGAAGGATCGCTCGGCGAGCCGTCCGACGTCGAACCCGAGGCCGTCGTCGCTGATCGACAAGTTCAGGCCGCAATTTTCCTCGGCGATGCCCACCGTGACCGTCGTGGCCTGCGCATGCTTGGCCACGTTGGTCAGCGCTTCCTGGAAAATGCGGAACAGCGCCGACTCCAGTTCCGAGCTCAGCGGCGCTAGTTGCCCTGGCGCCTGAACACGGACGAGGATGCCGGTACGGCGCCTGAAATGCTCGGCATAGCTTTCCATGGCGGGAAGAAGGCCGGCGTAATCGAGCAGCGACGAGCGCAACTCGGCGCTGATGTCGCGAATGCTGGCGACGGTATCCTCGATCAAGGCCTGGGTGTCCTCGAGGCGCGCGGTGATCGCATCGTTGCCGCTGGAAAACAGGGCTTCGCTCAGCAGCCCGAGGTTGATCGAGATTGCCGCCAGATTCGGGCTGGTCCGGTCATGCAGGTCGGCGGCCAGACGGCGGCGCATCTCCTCCTGCGAAGCCACCAGATGTCGGGACAGCGACTCGATGCGTCGCGCCTGCTCGCGCAGCACTTCCTCGTCACGCTTGCGGGCCGTGACATCGCGCAGCACCGCGACGAACTGACTGGCCCGCCCCTGGCCATCGAAGACCGGCGTGATCGACAGTTCATTCCAGAATGGCGTGCCGTCCTTGCGATAGTTCAGAAGTTCGCCATGAAACGCTTGCCTGGTCTGCAGTGCGGCGCGGATCGCCGCCCGGCTGGCGGCGTCGCTGTCCGGTCCCTGCAGGAAATTGCAGTCCTGGCCCAGAATTTCGCCCAGCGTATAGCCGGTGATGGCTTCGAAAGCGCTGTTCGCATAGGTGATGCGCTGCGCTGCGTCGGTGATCAGCACCCCCTGCGAAATCGCCGCCAGGGCGTTGTCGCGCAGGCGCAGCAGATGCAATTGATCGTGCAGGCAGAGTTCCGCCTCCTTGCGTCGCGTGATGTCGAGGTGGGTGCCGACGACACGCAGAGGACGACGAGCGCTGTCCCGCTCGATCACCTTGCCGCGGCTCAGGATCCAGACCCAGCGGCCAGCACGGTGACGCAGGCGGTATTCGTTTTCGAAGGTGCCTGCGGCGGAGGCCAACTGGTGCGCCAGATCCCGCTTCAGTACGCCGACGTCGTCCGGATGCAGGCGGCGTTCCCAGACCTTGACCTGCATTACCGCCGGCGCCGCGCGCTCGCCGAGCATGGCCGACCAGCGGGCATCGACGGTGATCCGGCCGCTCGGCAGATACCAGTCCCACATGCCGAGGTCGGCCCCGGCCAAGGCCAGTTCGAGGCGCTGGCGGTTCTCTTCCTGCTGGTTTTCCTGGCGCTTGCGCGCGGTGATGTCGCGAAACTGGTTGATGCTGCGCAACTCGCCCTTGCTGTCGACAAACAGGGTCGAGATGACTTCGGCAGGAAAACGCCGCCCGCTGCCGTGGATGCAGGTCAATTCGCCCCGGGCCTGGCGCGTGCGCTGGCGTTCCACGAGCCCCTCGCGCAGGCGCGCATCGTCCATATCGACGATTCCGGCCCGCCCGCGACGGCGGAATTCTTCCTCGCTCAGGCCGAACAGCTTGCGCGCCGCCGGGTTGGCGGTGTCGATGCGACCATCCGGCCAGGCAAAGATGATCGCCTCGCCGGTATGTTCATGGATCAGCCGCCAGCGCTCCTCGCTCTCCTGGAGGCGTCTCTCGTTCTCCTTGCGCACGGTGATGTCGAGGTGCGTACCGACGGCGCGCAACGGGCGCCCCGCGGCATCCCATTCGAGGACCTTGCCGTGGTCCAGTATCCAGATCCAGTGACCGTCGCGATGACGGACCCGATGTTCCGATTCGTAGGCCGGCGTCAGGCGGCGGAGATGGGCGATCCAGGCGGCCTTGGTCCGCGCCCGGTCTGCCGGATGCAGGCGGCTGCGCCAACTGTCGATGTGAGGCGGCAGCCGCTCCGGCGATTCGCCGAGCATCGACGCCCAGCGCTCGTTGAAGAGAACCCGGCCGCTGGGAATGTGCCAGTCCCACATGCCGAGATCTCCCCCGGCCAGCGCCAGCTCCAGGCGCTCGCGGTCCTTTTCCCGCTGCACTTCGACCTGTTTGCGCTCGCTGACATCCCGGGCAAAGCCGATGGAACCCAGCAACTCGCCGTTGGCGTCGAAAAACGGCGCCTTGTAGGTCTCGAACCAGAGACGCTGGCCGTGCGTGTAGATTTCCTCCTCGACGACCATCTTCTGATGCCTGGCGATCACCTGGCGGTCGACCGCCCGATACGCTTCGGCCAATTCGAACGGCGCGATGGCGAAATCGTCCTGGCCGACCAGGCTTTCCGCCCCGGTCAGGCCAAAGGTCAGGACAAAGGCTTCATTGACGGCGAGATAGCGGCTTTCCGTGTCCTTCAGCCAGGCCGGAAAGGGAAGTTTGTCGAGGATGGCGCGAAAGCACTCCCGCGGGCTGATCGGAGATTCTGGATACTGGCTGGCGACCATCTTCAGAAGGCCCGATCGCGCCGTTGTCGTGACGCGCCCGCGCGCAGGCTGCCCGTGTTGTTCATGATCCCCCCTTGACGATGCGCGGCAGTATTTCGGCTTTGCCGGTGGGGGTCAAGCACTGACATAAATGCCGACGGCAAGTACCGCTGTCGGACATGGCGGAGCGCGAGTCCGGCCGGGCAGCGCCACCTCCGGCCGCGATGCCCCCTAGTCGGCGAGCGACGTCGGCTTCAGGGCGGCGCGGATCGCCTCCTCGCCAAGATCCGGGCAGACCTTCTCGATGAAGGCGTGGGCATAGCTGCGCAGGTAGGTGCCGCGGCGCACCGCGAGGTGCGTGGTGTTGGCCGGAAAAAGGTGCGGCACCTCGATCAATTGCAGGTTGCGGTCCTGCTCCGGGTGGTAGGCGACCGAGGCGACGATGCCGACGCCCAGCCCGAGGCCGACATAAGTCTTGATGACGTCGGCGTCGATCGCCGAAAGCACGATGTCGGGCACCACGCCGGCATCGGCGAAGGCTGCATCGACGTGGGCGCGGCCGGTGAAGCCTTCGTGGTAGGTGATGACCGGATACTCGGCCAGCGCTTCGAGGGTAAGCGGTTGGCAAGCGAGCAGCGGATGGCCGTCGGGCACGATGATCGCGTGGTGCCACGAGTAATAGGGAAAGGACGCCAGTTCCGGCACCTTGTTGATCGCCTCGGTGGCGATCCCGATATCGGCCCGGCCGCTCACCACCAGTTCGGCGATTTCCTGCGGGCTGCCCTGGAGCAGGGTCAGGTGCACCTTGGGATAGTCCGCCTTGAACCACTGAATGATCTTCGGCAGCGCGTAACGCGCCTGGGTATGCGTCGTCGCCACGACGAAGTGGCCGGTCTCGCGGCTGGCGAACTGGTCGGCGATGCGGCGCAGGTTCTGGGTGTCGAGCAGGATGCGCTCGACCACCCCGACCAGTTCCTTGCCCGGTTCGGTCAGGCCGAGCAGGCGCTTGCCGCGGCGCACGAAGATCTCGATCCCGAGTTCGTCCTCGAGATCCTTGATGTGCTTGCTGACGCCCGGCTGCGAGGTGTACAGCGCATTGGCCACCTCGGTCAGGTTGAACTCCTGACGCACCGTCTCGCGGACGATCCGCAGTTGCTGGAAATTCATGCTCGCTCTCCCGTCGGACACCCGGTCCGCATCATCGATCAGCGAACTTTAAGAACATCCAGTTATGCCGTGAAATAATTAAAAACGAATAGCAAATCACGAAAACGGATATAGGGCTCAATCCCGCCGCCGTTCGCGCGCCCGATGCACCCGGTAGCCGTGGCTGCGCAGCAGGCGGACGGCACCGTCGATCGACTGGCGCAGCGCCGCCGGCAACTCATCCGGCGGCCCGGCCGGCAACGCTGGCGGCGCCAGCGCCAGGCCGTGCTGCGCCAGCCAGCCGATGATCGCCTGCAGGCTCTTCTGACCGATGCCCTCGGCCCGCTGCAGGCGCCGGTAGCCGAGCGCGAAGACCTCCTCGGCCGTGAACCCGGGGCGCCCGAACAGCTTGCACAAGGC
The DNA here is from genome assembly GCA_964523045.1 of uncultured Dechloromonas sp. GTDB lineage: Bacteria > Pseudomonadota > Gammaproteobacteria > Burkholderiales > Rhodocyclaceae > Azonexus. Next base: position 78,716 of record CAZFXO010000006.1, read on the forward strand.
GTGGCGCGCCGGCGTCGGCAGGCATGCCACGCCCGGCTCAGGCGGCGCTGGCGGCCTGCTCATCGTCCTTGCCGAAGAGCTTGAGGCGCGACGGCAGCAGGCGGACGTCCTGACCGTCGCGCAGCCCGAGTTCGAGCACGCGCTGGCGCGTGATCTCGACTTCGAAGTGCTGGCCGCTCGCACCGTTGATGCCGTCGAGTTCGACGCGGGCGGTGACGCCGAAGGCGAGGATGCGGTTGATGCGGGCGGCGATGCCGGCGCTCGCCGCCGGATCGGTGTCGATCTCCAGTTCGTGCGGCCGGGCGAAGGCGACGACTTCGGCGCCGTGGGCGAAGTCGCTGGCTTCATGGACCAGCGTGTCGTCGCCGACGCGCAGCGAATCGCCATCGACCCGGCCGTGGAAGAGATTGACCGAGCCGAGGAAGCCATAGACGAAGGGCGTCGCCGGGTAGCGATAGACTTCTTCCGGGGTGCCGATCTGCTCGACCTTGCCGTGGTCCATCAGGACGACGCGGTCGGCGACTTCGAGCGCTTCTTCCTGGTCGTGGGTGACGAAGATCGAGGTGATGTGCAGCTCGTCGTGCAGTTTCCGGAGCCAGCGCCGCAGTTCCTTGCGCACCTTGGCGTCGAGCGCGCCGAACGGCTCGTCGAGGAGCAGCACCCGCGGCTCGACGGCCAGCGCCCGGGCCAGCGCGATGCGCTGGCGCTGGCCGCCGGAGAGTTGCGACGGGAAGCGGTCGGCCAGCCAGTCGAGCTGGACGAGCTTGAGCAACTCATGCACCTTTTCCTTGATCTTCGCTGCCGACGGCCGCTGGCCGCGCGGCTTCATGCGCATGCCGAAGGCGACGTTGTCGAACACCGTCATGTGCTTGAACAGCGCGTAGTGCTGGAAGACGAAGCCGACCTGGCGCTCGCGCACATGGGTGCCGGAGGCATCGTCGCCGTCGAGCAGGACCTGGCCGGCATCGGCCTGTTCCAGCCCGGCAATGATGCGCAGCAACGTCGTCTTGCCGCAGCCCGAGGGGCCGAGCAGGGCGACCAGCTCGCCGGTCGGAAAATCGAGGCTGATGTCGTCGAGCGCGGTGAAGCTGCCGAACTGCTTGTGGATGTTCTTGACCTGGATGCTCATGATGCGGATTCCTGGATGTCCCGGGACGACCGGGCGGCCTGATGTTCGACCCAGTTCTTGATGACCAGCGTGACCAGCGCCAGCAGCGCCAGCAGCGAGGCCACGGCGAAGGCCGCCGAGAACTGGTATTCGTTGTAGAGAATTTCGACGTGCAGCGGCAGCGTGTTGGTCTGCCCGCGGATGTGTCCGGAAACGACGCTGACCGCGCCGAATTCGCCCATCGCCCGGGCGTTGGTCAGGATCACCCCGTACATCAGGCCCCACTTGATGTTGGGCAGCGTGACGTAGCAGAACACCTGCCAGCCTTTGGCGCCAAGGACCACCGCCGCCTCCTCCTCTTCCCTGCCCTGCGCCTGCATCAGCGGGATCAGCTCGCGGGCGACGAAGGGAAAGGTGACGAAAACGGTGGCCAGCACGATCCCCGGCACGGCGAAGATGATCTTGATGTCGTGCTCCGACAGCCAGCTGCCGAACCAGCCCTGGGCGCCGAAGACGAGCACGAAGACGAGACCGGCGATGACCGGCGAAACCGAGAACGGCAGGTCGATCAGGGTGATCAGGATCTGCTTGCCGCGGAACTCGAACTTGGCGATCGCCCAGGCCGCGGCAACGCCGAAGACCAGGTTGAGCGGCACCGAGATCGCCGCCGCCAGCAGCGTCAGCTTGATTGCCGACAGGGCGTCGGGATCGACCAGCGCCGTCAGGTAGGTTTCCCAGCCCTTGCGCAGCGCCTCGACGAAGACCGCGACCAGCGGCAGCAGCAGAAAAATGGCGAAGAAGCCGAGCGCCAGCGCCAGGATCGTCCATTTGACCAGCGGCGTCTCGCGCGTCGCCGCCTTGCTCTCGAAGCGCGATGCGTGGTCGATCCCCAGATGCAGTGAAGTTGCGCCAGCCATCAGCGGTCCCTCCCGGTGCGTTTGGCGGTCCACGCCTGCAACCCGTTGATGATCAACAGCAGCATGAAGGAGAACAGCAGCATCACCGCGGCAATCGCCGTGGCACCGCGGTAGTCGTACTGTTCGAGCTTGGTGATGATCATCAGCGGCGTGATCTCGGAAACATAAGGCAGGTTGCCGGCGATGAAGATGACCGAGCCGTATTCGCCGACGGCGCGCGCGAAGGCCAGCGCGAAGCCGGTCAGCAGCGCCGGCAGCAGGATCGGCAGGATGACGTGGCGGAAGGTCTGCCAGCGCTGCGCGCCGAGGCTGGCGGCGGCCTCCTCGAATTCGCTGTCGAGGTCTTCGAGGATCGGCTGCACGGTCCGCACGACGAAAGGCAGGCCGATGAAGATCAGCGCCACCAGCACGCCGAGCGGTCCGAACGCGACCTTGATGCCGAGCGGTTCGAGGTACTGGCCAAGCCAGCCGTTCTTCGCGTAGAGCGCGGTCAGCGCGATGCCGGCGACGGCGGTGGGCAGCGCGAACGGCAGGTCGACCAGGGCATCGACCAGCTTCTTGCCGGGAAACGAGTAACGCACCAGCGACCAGGCGAGCAGCAGCCCGAACACCGCGTTGATCGCCGCCGCCAGCAACGAGGCGCCGAACGAGAGTTTGTAGGTGGCGACCACCTGCGGCGCCGTCACCACCTCGACGAAGCGTTCCCAGTCCAGCTCGAAGGCCTTCAGGAAGACCGCGGCGAGCGGGATCAGGATAAGCAGCGACAGGTAGCCGAGCGTGTAGCCGAGGGTCAGGTTGAACCCCGGCAGGACGCGAAAGGTTTTGGCGCTGGCCATCACTTCCTCGCGACGATCTGGTCGTAGAGCGCGCCGTCGGCGAAATGCGCCTTGTGCACGGCAGCCCAGCCACCGAGCTTCTGTTCGACGGTGAAGCTGCGGATCGCCGGGTACTTGGCGGCATGTTTCTTCAACACCGCCTGGTCGCGCGGCCGGAAGTCGTGTTTGGCGATGATTTCCTGGCCGGCCGGCGAGAACAGGAAGTCGAGGTAGGCCTTGGCCAGCTTCTCGCTGCCGCGTTTGGCGGCCACCTTGTGGACGACGGCGACCGGCGCCGCGGCCTCGATCGACAGCGAGGGATAGACGATGTCGAACTTGCTCGAACCGAGTTCCTGAGCGATCAGGATGGCTTCGTTCTCGAAGGTCACCAGCACATCGCCGACGTCGCGCTGGGTGAAGGTCGTGGTGGCACCGCGGCCGCCGCCGTCGAGCACCGGCACATTGGCGAACAGCTTGCTGACGAAGTCCTTGGCGCCGGCTTCGGAACCGCGCTTGTCGAGGGCGTAGCCCCAGGCGGCGAGGTAGGTGTAGCGGCCGTTGCCGGAAGTCTTCGGGTTGGGCACGATGACCTGCAGGCCGGCGCGGGTCAGGTCGCCCCAGTCCTTGATCTGCTTCGGATTGCCCTTGCGCACCAGGAAGACGGTGGTCGTCGTGTACGGCGTCGCATCGTGCGGGAACTGCTTGCGCCAGTCGGCGGCGACCAGGCCGCCGCGCTCGACCAGAATGTCGATGTCCGGCGCCTGGTTCATCGTGATGACGTCGGCTTCCAGGCCGCCGATCACCGCCCCGGCCTGCTTCGACGAGCCGCCGTGCGACTGGTTGACGATGATGTCCGCCCCGCCCCGTTGCTTCCAGGCGGCGACGAAGGCCGGGTTGATTTCCTTGTACAGTTCGCGCGAGACGTCGTAGGAAACGTTGAGCAGCGAGCTCTGGGCATGCACCGCACCGGCCAGCAGGCAGGACAGCGCAAGCAAGGTGGTCTTGAGCTTGGGGATCATCGGGGGCTCCGTTCTTGTGATTGATGGCTGCAGTCTAGGGAGAGCGACAGCGCCGCCCAACGAAGAAAAGCTGATTTCGATATCCACAAAACGGATAAAGCCGGCCCGCGCCATCGGCGCGGCCGGCTTCAGGAAGGGACACCCCGGCGACTTACTTCTTGCCGTACACCTGGTCGAAGCTGCCGCCGTCGGCGAAGTGCTTCTTCTGCGCCGCCTGCCAGCCGCCAAAATCGTCGATCTTGATCAGCTTGAGCTTGGGAAAGCGCGCCAGGTCCTTCGGGTCGGCGAGTTCCGGCTTGATCGGCCGGTAGTAGTTCTTGGCAGCGATCTTCTGCCCCTCGGCCGAATACAGGTACTCGAGATAGGCGCTCGCCAGCTTGCTCGTGCCGCGCTTCTCGGTCACGCCATTGACCACCGTCACCGGCGGCTCGGCAAGGATCGAGAGCGACGGCACGACGATCTCGAACTGGTCCGGGCCGAGTTCGTTGATCGACAGGAAGGCTTCGTTCTCCCAGGCCAGCAGCACGTCGCCGATGCCGCGCTGGACGAAGGTGTTGGTCGCGCCGCGGGCCCCGGAATCGAGCACCGGCACGTGCTGCAGCAGGTCCTTGACGAAGGCCTGGGCCTTGGCTTCGCTACCGTACTTCTTCAGCGCGTAGCCCCAGGCGGCCAGGTAGTTCCAGCGCGCGCCGCCGGAAGTCTTCGGGTTCGGCGTGATCACCTCGACGCCCGGCTTGACCAGGTCGTCCCAGTCCTTGATCCCCTTCGGGTTGCCCTTCCTGACCAGAAAGACGATGGTCGAGGTGTAGGGCGAGCTGTTGTGCGGCAGGCGCTGCTGCCAGTTGGCGGGGAGCAGCTTGCCGTTCGATGCCTGGGAAATTGCGTCAATGTCGTAGGCCAGCGCCAGGGTGACGACGTCGGCCTCCAGCCCGTCGATCACCGCCCGCCCCTGCTTGCCCGAGCCGCCGTGCGACTGCTTGACCGCCACGTCCTGGCCGGTCGTCGCCTTCCAGTGCTTGGCGAAGGCGTTGTTGAATTCGACGTACAGTTCGCGCGTCGGGTCGTAGGAGACGTTGAGCAGCGTGCTCTGCGCCTGGGCCAGGCCGGCGAACAGCGCGCCGGCGAGCAGCGCGTAACGGATGATTGAGTGCTTCATGATTCACTTCCTCGCTTGAACTAAGTGAATCCACTCTAAATGCCGGCTGCCGCCGCCAAAAATAATAAAAACTGCGTTGCTTATACGCGCCCGCCTCACTCGGGCAGGCGCGTCGCCAGCACCTCGTCGACGCGGTTCTTTTCCATGTCCATGACCTCGAAATGCCAGCCGGCCCAGTCGAAGGCTTCGGTCTTGCGGGGAATCCGCCCGAGCTGGACGATCACGAAACCGCCGACGGTGTGGTAGTTGCCCAGTTCCTCTTCCGGCAGTTCGCCGATGCCGAGCAACTGCTTCATCTCGTCGATCGGCAGCAGGCCGTCGAGCAGCCAGCTACCGTCGTTGCGCTGTATCGCCAGCGGCGACTCGACGGCGCCGGAGAGGACGTCGCCGACGACCGTGCCCATCAGGTCGGACAGGGTGACCAGCCCTTCGGTGGCGCCGAACTCGTTGGAGACCAGCGCGATCTGCGTCTGGTTGGCCTTGAAGAATTCGAGCAGGCCGATCAGCGACAGGCTGCCCGGCACGTACTGCAGGGGTTGCAGCGCCAGCTTGCCGAAGTCGAGTTCGCGCTCGGAGAGCAGTTCGCGCAGCAGGTCACTGCTATCGACAAAGCCCAGCGCGTTGCCGAGGCCGCCCTTGCTGACCAGATAGCGCGACACGGTGCGTTCGCGCAGCAACTCGATGTTGGCTTCGTGCGCGGCACTCAGGTCGAGGCAGGCGATGTCGGCGGCCGGCGTCATGATCGCCGCCACCTTCCGGTTGTCGAGGCGGAAGACGTTGCCGAGGATTTCGCTTTCGGTCTGGTCGAGGTCGCCGTGCTTGCGCCCGGCTTCGATCAGGAAGCGGATCTCGTCGGCCGCCGTCGCTTCCGCCGAGCCCTTGAGCGGGAAGAACTGCAGCAGCCAGTCGGCGGTTTTCGAAACGACCGAAACCAGCGGCCGGGTCAGGCGGATCAGGAAGGCGATCAGGCCGGACAGCGCCTCGGCGACGGCTTCCGGGTGGGCCAGCGCCAGCCGCTTCGGAATCACCTCGCCGAAAACCAGCGAGAAGAAGGTGATGACGATCACCACCAGGGCGAGCGCCAGCGCATAGGCCGGCCCCGCCGTCAGCCCGAAGCCGAGCAGCCAGGCCTCGACGCGCGGCACCCAGAGCGCCTCGCCATAGACGCCGGAGAGCATCGCCAGCGCGGTGATGCCGAGCTGCGTCGTGCCGAGCAGACGGCTGGCGTTCTGCCGGAAGCCGATGACCACCGCTGCCGCCGCCTTGCCCTGCTCGGCGCGGATCGCCAGATGGGTATTGCGACTGGCGCCGATCGCCATTTCCGCCATGGCGAGCAGGCCACAGCCCAGAATCAGGAAGACCAGAATCCAGATTTCCATCATCCTTGAAACCTCAGTTGGACGCGCTTGGAAGATTCGCCGCCGCTCTGCGCCGGCAACTGATGCCTACTCTACACCAACGCGCAAGGCCGGCAGTGGCGTGGCGCCGCTGGCATTCCCGCTCATCCGGCCGCCGTTCGGCCGACGCGAGGGGATTTGCCGTGCGCAACGAACAGCTCCTGCAACGCGGCCCGCCGTGGCGCCAGCCCCAGGGAATACGGCACGCCACCCGGCATCGTGCCGGCTCAGGGAATGAAGGGCAGTTGCAGGCCCGCCGTATCGCCGGCGCCGCCGCCGACCGCCAGGCAGGCCTCGCGGAACAGGCGGCCGGCGAGGCCGGGGTGGCGGCTGCGCTGGCGGACGAAGTAGAAGTGCCGGCGCAGGTCGAACTGCGGCGTCGGCAGCTCGACCAGGCTGCCGCGCCGGAAGGCTTCGCGCAGCGCCAGCCGCGACAGGCAGCCGAGGCCGATGCCGGATTCGACGGCGCGCTTGATTGCCTCGGTGTGTTCAAGTTCGAGCGCCAGCCGGAAGGCCGGCAGGCGGCTGCCGATGCAGCGGTCGAACTGGCTGCGCGTGCCCGACCCCGGTTCGCGCAGGACCCAGGACTGTTCGCCCAGGGTCGCGGTATCGACCGCCGTGCGGCCGGCCAGCGCGTGCCCCGGCGCGCAGAAGACGACCAGTTCGTCGGCCAGCCAGGGCTCGACCAGCAGATCGGGATGCGCCACTTCGCCCTCGATCAGGCCGAAATCGCAGTCGCCCCGCAGCAGGCGGCCGGCAACCGTTTCCGAATTGGCCACCTGCAGGCTGACCGGCGAATCCGGGTAACGGCGCATGTAATCGACGACGATCAGCGTCGCCAGGTAGTTGCCGATGGTCAGCGTTGCCCCCACCGCCAGCGGCCCGGGACGGCCGCCGCCGAGGTAGTCGTCGACCTCGCCGGCCTGGGCGAGCAGCGACTCGGCCAGCGCCAGCAGGCCGCGGCCGCTGCTGTTCAGGTGCAGGCGCTTGCCGACGCGGTCGAACAGCGGACAGTCGTAGGCCCGCTCCAGCTCGACCAGGGCGCTGCTCGCCGCCGACTGCGACAGCGCCAGCCGCCCGGCGGCAAGCGAAACGTTTTCGCTGCGGGCGATGGCGACGAAGATTTCGAGCTGGCGCAGGCTGAACTTCATATCTATTTCATCAATAACGAATAGAAAAATTATCCGCTTTTGTTTCAAAGCCACCAAGCCTAAGCTGCACTCACTTCCTCCCTGCCTGCCGCCGACCATGAGCAACTTCAACCGCGAAACCGTCCTTTCCGTCCATCACTGGAACGACAGCCTGTTCAGCTTCCGCACCACGCGCGACCCCGGCCTGCGTTTCATCAACGGCCAGTTCGTGACCATCGGCATGGAGGTGAACGGCCGCCCGCTGATGCGCGCCTACAGCGTCGCCAGCGCCAATTACGAGGAACACCTCGAGTTCTTCAGCATCAAGGTCCCGGACGGCCCGCTCACCTCGCGCCTGCAGCACCTGCGCCCGGGCGACGAGCTGCTGGTCAGCCGCAAGCCGACCGGCACGCTGGTGCTGCGCGACCTGAACCCGGGCAAGCGCCTGTTCCTGTTCGCCACCGGCACCGGCCTGGCACCGTTCATGAGCCTGATCCACGATCCCGAAACCTACGAGCGTTTCGAGAAGGTGATCCTCATCCATGGCGTCCGCTGGACCAGCGAACTGGCCTACCACGACTACATCGAGAACGACCTCAAGGAACACGAGTACCTGGGCGAGGAAATCCGCGACAAGCTGATCTACTACCCGACCGTGACCCGCGAGCCCTTCCGCAACGAGGGCCGGCAGACCGACCTGATCCTCTCCGGCAAGCTGTTCGCCGACCTCGGCATCGCGCCGCTCGACCCGGCGACCGACCGCGGCATGATCTGCGGCAGCCCGGCGATGCTCAAGGAAATCTCGGCCATGCTCGACGGCTTCGGCTTCCACATCTCGAAGCACATCGGCGAGATGGGCGACTATGTGATCGAGCGCGCCTTCGTCGAGCAATAAGCCGGACGCCGGCTTCAGGCCGGCGGGTCGTTGGCGTAGCCGTGCTCGGCCTCGAGCTCGGCGGTGAAGCTGGCGACCAGCGCGGCGCGTCCGGCGCGCGTCGCGATCCGTTCGAGCAGCGCGGCGAAAGCCGCATCGTCGATGTTGCCCTCGGCACGATTGACCGCCAGCACCTGGATCAGGAATTCGATGTTCTCGCGGTCCTCGGCATCGCCCGGCTGGCGCCCCAGCGCCGCGGCGAGCGCGCCGGCCAGCGAATTGCCGGCCGGTTTGGCGTCGGCCGCCGGCAGGTCGGCATGCGCCGCCTGGACGATGCGCAGCAGGTCGGGGTGTCCTTCGGGTAGGGTTTTTTCCATGGAATGCCTTCGGTTGCAATCAGACAGTGGCGATGTGAAGCGTCAGTGGCAGGCGGCCCGGTTTGCCACGCTGGAGCGGGGCACGACGGGCAGCGCGCGGGCGGCTTCGGCACCAGCGCCGTCATTCTGCCGCAAATGACGAAGGGCGGGCCACCCGGCACCCGCCCTTCTCCCTTGAGGCTGACGCTGTCTCAGACTGGCTCGAACAGCATGGTCGCCGCCGCGGTATTGGAGATCGGAATGTGGAAGTTGGAATGCACCACCCGCACCGCGCCCGGCACGGTGCCGCGGGCGACCAGCCAGTTGAGCAGCTCGACGCCTTCGTTGCCGGTCTGCTCGACCAGGTCGACGTCGGAGAACTGGGTGGCCCAGGTCGGGTCGTTGACCATGCTGTCCATGAACTTGAGGTCGAATTCCTTGTTGATGAAGCCGGCCCGCTCGCCCTCCAGTTGGTGCGACAAGCCGCCGGAGCCGATCACCAGGACCTTGGCGTCTTCCGGGAAAGCCGCGATGGCGCGGCCGATCGCCTCGCCCAGCCGGTAGCAGCGACGCGCCGACGGCAGCGGGAAGAGCACGGTATTGACGCAGACCGGAACGCTCTTCACCGGCCACTTCTGTTCCGGCCAGAGCAAGGCCATGGGCAGCGTGAAGGCGTGGTCGACCAGCATTTCCTGGCAGGCGACCATGTCGAAATCGTCGCGCACCAGGCTGTCGCGAATGTGCCAGGAAAGGTCTTCGGCGCCCGGAAAGCTCGGCATCGTCGGAATGCCCCAGCCTTCGTCCTCGCTGACGTATTCCGGCGCGGTGCCGATGGCGAAGGTCGGCTGCTTGTCGAGGAAGAAATTCAGGCCATGGTCGTTGTAGCAGGACACGACAATGTCCGGCTTGACCTGGTCGAGCCATTCGCGGATCGCCGGAAAACCGTCGAAGAAGGGCTTCCAGTACGGGTCTTGCTGGAGGTTGAGATGGATCGCCTTGCCCAGTGCCGGCACGTGCGAAGTGGTCAGGATGCCTACGATTTTTGCCATGATTCAGTTCCCCGCCGCGACCAGTTTCGCCTTGAATTCTTCCTTGCTCATCCCCGTCTGCAGGGCGCCGATGTCCTGCATGTCGAGGCCCAGGACGCCGCCGGCCAGTTTGCCGAGGAAATAGACGCCGCCGCCGACGCGGATCAGCGCCAGCACGTCGCGCTCGAGGATGGCCTGGGTCTGTTCCTGGCTGAGGCCGAACTTGCGGCAATAGGCGGCTTCGTCGCTGACGAACTCGTCGCGGTTGGCCTTGCTGTTGAACGAATAGCACATCTTGTTCAGCGCGTAACCGCGCCGGGCGGCCTCGTGATCGAAGATCGGTGCGCCGGGAATCGTTCGCTTCGGCGGACGAATGCTCATGTTGCGTCTCCTGTAAGTGTTGTGAATCGCTGCTTGCTGAGGGACTGCGATAACCCTTAGTCCGAGAGGGATTCTCCATCCAGCGAACAACAAAATAAACAGATTGCTTATAATGCAATTCATGAACGATTTCGATTATTTGGACCTCGACGGAAAACTGCTGCGCCTGCTCATCGCCGTCCATGAAGAAGGCTCGGTAACGCGCGCCGCGCAGCGCCTGGGCGTCACCCAGTCGGCGGTCAGCCACATGCTCGACAAGCTGCGCGGCATCGTCGGCGACCCGCTGTTCGTCAAGTCCGGCCGTTCGGTGGTCGCCACCGCCCAGGCCGGCGCGCTGGTCGCCGAGGCGCGCGAACTGCTCGACCGCCTGCACCAGTTCGGCAGCAAGGCCGGCTTCACCCCGGCCAGCCTCGAACGAACGCTGACCATCGCCGCCAACGACCTGCAGCGCGACCTGCTGTTGCCGGCGCTGTTCGGGCTGCTCAAGGAAGAGGCGCCGGGAATCAGCCTGCGCGTCATTCCGTCCAATATCCCGAGCGCCGAACTGCTGCGCTCGGACCGCTGCCAACTGGCGATCTCGCCGCGCCCGCCGGAAGGCGCCGACATCCTGCAGCGCCGGCTGTTCAACGACAGTTACGCGGTCTTCTTCGACCCGGCAGTACGCCCGCCCCCCGCCGACCTCGCCGACTACCTGGCAGCCGAGCACATCACCGTGGTCTACGAGCCGCAACGCAATCTGGATATCGACGACCATCTGAAGAGCCGCGGCATCCAGCGCCGCTTCGCCGTCAGCGTCGCCAGCTTCGGCGGCATCCGCGCCTTTCTCAAGGGCTCGAACTACCTGGCGACCCTGCCGCATCGCCTGGGCGGCAACCAGCTAGCCGGTTTCGCCCGCACCGCAACGCCCTTCGCCTGCCCGGAGATGCCGATGTACGCGATCTGGCACCAGCGCTACCAGCACGACCCGATGATGCGCTGGCTGCTCGACAAGCTGTACCGGGTCAGCCAGGGGCTCGAGTCGACCGCCTGAGCAGCGCCAGGCTGCCGGGCAGCAGGAGCAGGCCGAGCGCGCCGACCACCGGCAGGACGCCGAGCAACGAGGCCAACGCGCCGGCGAGCAAACCGCCCAGCGCATCGAAGCCGAAGCGGGTCGAACCGAAAATCGAGATCACCCGGCCGCGCAGCCCTTCCGGGGCGAGCTGCTGCAAGCGCGTATTGGCGGCGATGTTGGTGGCGCCGATGCCGGCGCCGATCAGGCAGACCATGGGCAGCGCCAGCGCCAGGCTGCCGACGTAGCCGGCCAGCGCGAAACCGAGCAGGCCGACGGCGGCGACCGCGCAACTGGCGATCGCGAAATCCGGCCGGATCTCGCTCCGCGCCCGGGTCGACAGATAGAGCGAGGCGACCAGCGCGCCGGCGCCGCCCATGCCGAGCAACCAGCCCAGCGACTGGGCGCTGCCGGCGAACACTTCCTTGGCGAAGATCGGCATCAGCACGACGTAGGAGGACGCGGTGACATTGACCATCGCCACCGCCAGCAGGGCGACCCTGGCGTCCACGGTGGCACGGACGAAGGCAGCGACCTCGACCAGCGCGCTGGCGGTCTTCAGGCCGTGCTGCCGGGGAATCTCGGCGCGGATGGCGAGCACCGCCGAAATCGGCCCCAGGTAGGACAGCGCGTTGATCAGGAAACACAGGCTTTCGGGGGCGACGGCCAGGAGCAGTCCGGCGACCGGCGGGCCGATCAGGCGCCCGCTGTGCACCACCGCGGCATTGAGCGCGACGGCGTTGGGCAGCGTCGTCCGGTCGTCGACCAGATAAAGCAGCAGGCTCTGCCGGGTCGGCAGGTCGAAACTGTTGAGGATACCGAGCAGACCGGCGAGCAGCAGCAGGTGCCAGACGGCGACCGCGTCGAAGAAGACCAGCCCGGCGAGGACCAGGGCCTGCGCGGCAAACACGCACTGCAGGCCGATCATCAGCCGGCGCCGGTCGTAGCGGTCAATCATCACGCCGGCCAGCGGCGCTACCACCAGTTGCGGCGCCTGCGACAGGAAGGCGGTCAGCCCGAGCAGCACCGGCGAACCGCTGATCCGGTACACCAGCCAGGACATGGCGACGGCCTGGATGAAGGTACCGAGGACGGAACAGATCTGGCCGTAGAAATAGCGCCGGAAATTCGGCTGGCCGAGCGCCGGCGCGCGGTCGACGATACGGCTGGCGAGGCCCGCCGCGCTCATTCCGGGAAGCGCTCGGTGTCGATTTCGGCCAGCGTCGCCGCGTTGTAGCGCGGACCGCTGACGGTATGCCGGTTGATCAATGCGTCGAGGCGGGCGATCAACTCGGCGCTCAGGCTGACCCGGGCGGCGCCGAGGTTGTCGGCGAGATGCGCCGGCGAACGGGTGCCCGGGATGACCAGCGTATGCGGCTGCCGGTGCAGGACCCAGGCTAGCGCCAGTTGCGCCGGGCTGTAGCCGGCTTCGGCGGCGATGGCGCGGTAGCCGTCGAGCAGGCGCCGGTTGCGCGCGTAGTTGTCGGGCGCGAAACGCGGCATCGCCAGGCGCAGGTCGCCGGGCGGCAACTGCGCCGCCGGGTCGCTCAACTCGCCGCCGAGGAAGCCGCGCGCCAGCGGACTGAAGGCGACGAAGGCGGCGCCGATCTCGCGGCAGGCTTCGAGAACGGCGATTTCCGGCTCGCGCGACCAGAGCGAATACTCACTCTGCACGGCGCTGACCGGATGCACGGTGTGCGCCCGGCGCAGGGTTTCGGCCGACACCTCGGAGAGACCGATCGCGCGGATCTTGCCGGCCGCAACAAGGTCGGCCAGGGCGCCGACGCTCTCCTCGATCGGCACCTTGAAGTCGCGCCGATGCAGGTAGTAGAGGTCGATCACCTCGGTCTGCAGACGCTGCAGGGCGGCGTCGCAGGTCGCCTTGATGGTTGCCGGGCGACCGTCGATCACCCGCTTGCCATCGACCCCAGTCATGCCGCACTTGCTGGCCAGTACGAAACGCTGCCGGTGCGGGCCAAGGACCCGGCCGAGCAGGCTCTCGTTGGCGCCGAAGCCGTACAGCGCGGCGGTGTCGAAGAAATCGACCCCGCTGTCGAGCGCCTGCAGCAGCAGGGCGGCCGCCGCCTCGGCGCTCGGCGGCTGGCCGTAGGCGTGGCTCAGGTTCATGCAGCCGAGGCCGATCGCCCCGACCTCGAACGGCCCGACTTTTCTCTTCAGCACGCTCAACCCCGCTTAAGCAGCAAGCTGCTTTTCCAGCTCGCCGAGCACCCGGTAACAGTCGAAGACCTTGCCGACCGAGGCGTTCGGCTCGCGCCCCTCGCGGATCGCGGCGAAGAATTCGCGGTCCTGGAGTTCGATGCCGTTCATCGAGACATCGACCTGCGAGACGTCGATCTTCTCTTCCTTGCCGTTGTAGAGGTCGTCGTAGCGGGCGATGTAGGTGCCGCTGTCGCCGATGTAACGGAAAAAGGTGCCGAGCGGCCCGTCGTTGTTGAAGGACAGCGACAGCGTGCAGATCGCGCCATTGGCGGCCTTGAGCTGGATCGACATGTCCATGGCGATGCCCAAGGTCGGGTGGATCGGCCCCTGGATGGCGTTCGCCTTGACGATCGGCGAACCGCATTGGTAGGCGAAGAGGTCGACCGTGTGGGCGGCGTGGTGCCACAGCAGATGGTCGGTCCAGCTGCGCGGCTGGCCGAGCGCGTTGATGTTGCTACGGCGGAAGAAATAGGTCTGCACGTCCATCTGCTGGATGTTGAACTCGCCAGCGGCGATCTTCTTGTTCACCCACTGGTGGCTGGGGTTGAAGCGACGGGTGTGGCCGACCATCGCCACCTTGCCGGCCGCCTTCTGGGCGTCGACCAGCGCCTGCGCGTCGGCCCAGGAATCGGCCATCGGAATCTCGACCTGGACATGCTTGCCGGCCTGCAGGCAGGCGATGGCCTGCGCGGCATGGACCTGGGTCGGCGTGCACAGGATCACCGCGTCCACCTCGGGCAGCGCCAGCGACTGCGCGAGGTCGGTGGCGACGTGCGGAATGCCGTACTGCGCGGCAACCTTGGCGGTCTGCTCGGGATCGCGACCGATCACCGAGACGACCTCGACATCGGCGATGTTCTTGATGGCGTCGAGATGCTTGATGCCGAATGCGCCGGGACCGGCCAGCGCGACCTTGATGGTTTGTTTCATGGGTTCTCCAGAATCAGATGGCCGACGGCGGTGTTCGACGCCGGTACATGATAAAAGCGTTTCTTGAGCACGGGTTTGGGTCCGCCCGCGATATCGGCCATCGCCCCGCGGGCGATCAGCCACATCACCAGTTCGATGCCTTCGGAGCCGGCTTCGCGCACGTAGTCGATGTGCGGCAGTTGGGACAGTCCGGCGGGATCGTCGATCAGCCGGTCGAGGAAGCGATTGTCCCATTCCCGGTTGATCAGGCCGGCACGCGCCCCCTGCAACTGGTGACTCATGCCGCCGGTGCCCCAGATTTGAACGTTCAAATCCTCATCGAAGGACTCGACCGCGCGGCGGATCGCCTGGCCGATCTGGAAGCAGCGCCGGCCGGACGGCACCGGGTACTGCACGACATTGACCGCAAACGGGATGACCTGGCACGGCCAGGCCTCGGGCTGCCCGAACATCAACGACAGCGGCACAGTCAGGCCGTGGTCGACGTCCATCTTGTTGACCAGGGTCAGGTCGAAATCGTCCTGGATCACCGATTGCGCGATATGCGCGGCGAGTTCCGGGTGGCCGTGGACGGTCGGCACCGGCCGCGGCCCCCAGCCTTCGTCGGCCGGCTTGAACTCGCTGCCGGTGCCGAGCGCGAAGGTCGGGATCAGGTCGAGCGAAAAGGCAGTTGCGTGATCGTTGTACACCAGGAAGACGACGTCCGGCTTTTGCTCGGCAATCCATTCTTTGCCGAAATCGTAGCCGGCGAATACCGGTTGCCAGTAGTCCTCGCCGGTCTTGCCGAGGTCGAGCGCCGCGCCGATCGCCGGCACATGCGAGGTATAGACGGAGGCGGTGATGCGGGCCATTTATGCGTTTCCTTTCTTGCCGGCCGCGCCCTGCGGCTGGTGCTGCGGCTGCGCGTCGCCATCCTCGCCGAGGCGGCGGTTGCCGTCGGCCGAGCGGCCGCCGGCCAGCATCATCGCCCGGTATTCGTCTTCGGTCATGCCGGTCATCGAGCCGGCCATCTGCTGGAAGCTCTTGCCGTCGGTGGCGCCGATCTTGGCCAGGAAGTAGATGTTGCCGCCGGTGCGCATGCACCAGTTGAGATCGCGCGCCAGCACCGCCTGCTTCTGTTCCTCGCTCATCGGCCAGGCGTCGAGGTAGGCGCGCTCGTCGGCCTTGAAGCGGGCGCGGTTCTCGGCCGACATCAGCGACATGCAGAACTGGTTCAGCCAGTAGCCCTTGCGCGACTGCTCGGCGTCGAAAATGATCGTGCCGGGAATGTCCTGGTAGGGTTTGTCGAGCGCCATCGCTCAGAGCTCCTCGGGCCAGTAAAGGCGCATCGGGTTGGCCACGAGCAGCTTTTGCTGCAACTCGGCGGTCGGCGCGATGTGCGGGATGAAATCGACCAGCAGGCCGTCGTCCGGCATGTGGTCCTTGAGATTCGGATGCGGCCAGTCGGTTCCCCACAGTACGCGGTCGGGAAACTCCTCGACGACGCGGCGGGCGAAGGGCACGACGTCGGCGTAGGCATTGCGTTCACCGGCGAGCGCCTTGGGCCCCGTCAGCGACAGGCGCTCGGGACAACTGACCTTGCTCCAGACGTTCGGATTGTCGCGCATGAACTTCAGGAAGAGTTCGAATTCCGGGCCGTCGACCGGCTTGGCGACGTCGGGCCGGCCCATGTGGTCGACGACGACGGTGGTCGGCAAGGCGGTGAAGAAATCCCACAGTTCCGGCAGGTCGACCGCCTCGAAGTAGATCACGACGTGCCAGCCAAACCTGGCGATGCGGCCGGCGATTTCCAGCAGTTCGTCCTTCGGCGTGAAATCGACCAGGCGCTTGACGAAGTTGAAGCGCACGCCGCGCACGCCGGCATCGTGCATCGCCTGCAACTCCTCGTCGCTGACGCTGCGGCGCACGGTGGCGACGCCGCGCGCCTTGCCGCCGCTATGCACCAGCGCGTCGAGCATGGCCCGGTTGTCGGCGCCGTGGCAGGTGGCCTGGACGACGACGTTGCGGGCGAAACCGAGGTGGTCGCGTAGTGCGTAGAGCTGCTGCTTCGAGGCATCGCAGGGCGTGTACTTGCGTTCCGGGGCGTAGGGGAATTCGGCACCGGGGCCGAAGACGTGGCAGTGCGCGTCGACCGCGCCGGCCGGCAACTTGAAAGCGGGCTGGCTCGGGCCGGCGTACCAGTCGAGCCAGCCGGGGGTCTTGGTGAATTCCATGATTTCCTTGGGCGTCGGTGCGTTCATGTTCAGTCGATGTACTTGAGGCCGGCCTTGGCCAGCGGTTCGCGCAAGGAATACATATCGAGCCCCAGTTCGCCGGCGGCGAAACGGGCGCGCTTGGCGGTCTCGTTGTTCTCGCGCGCTTCGGCGGCATCGGCCACCTGCTGGGCGAGGGCGGCCGGCACGACGACCACGCCGTCGTCGTCGGCGATCACCACGTCGCCGGGATTGACGATGGCGCCGGCGCAGACCACCGGGATGTTGACCGAGCCGAGCGTCGCCCGCGTGCAGCCCTTGGCGTGGATCGCCCGGCTGAACACCGGGAAGCCCATCGCCGTCAGATCCTTCACGTCGCGCACGCCGCCGTCGATGATCAGGCCGGCGGCGCCACGCGATTTATAGGAGGTGGCGAGCAGGTCGCCGAAGAAGCCGTCGGTGCTGTCGGCGGTGCAGCCGGCGACGCAGACATCGCCCGGTTGCAACTGCTCGGCGGCGACGTGCAGCATCCAGTTGTCGCCGGGCTGCAGCAGTACGGTCACCGCCGTGCCGCACAGGTGGGCGCCGGCGTAAATCGGGCGGATCGTCGGCTTCATCAGGCCGACCCGTCCCATCGCTTCGTGGATGGTGGCGACGCCGAAACGCGACAGTTTTTCGACGGCGGCGCGCTCGGCGCGCTGGATGTTGCGCTTGACGATGCCAAGCTGGTTCATCGGTTGGGTCATGGTGTTCTCCTCAGCGGCCGCGGGCCTTCAGGGCGGCATCGAGCCGCGGATAGACGCGGCGGGCGTTGCCTTCGTAGATCATGTAGCGCTCTTCGGCGGTCAGGTCGGCGGCCTCGATGTAGCGCTTGGTGTCGTCGTAGTAGTGGCCGGTCTGCGGGTCGATGCCGCGCACGGCGCCGATCATCTCGGAAGCGAACAGCACGTTCTTGACCGGGATGACGCGGGTCAGCAGGTCGACGCCCGGCTGGTGATAGACGCAGGTGTCGAAGAAGACGTTGTTGAGCAGGTGCTCGTCGAGCAGCGGCTTCTTCAGTTCCTGCGCCAGGCCGCGGTAACGCCCCCAGTGGTAGGGCGCAGCGCCGCCACCGTGCGGGATGACGAACTTCAGGGTCGGGAAGTCCTTGAACAGGTCGCCCTGGATCAACTGCATCACCGCCGTCGTGTCGGCGTTGATGTAGTGCGCGCCGGTGGTGTGGAAGCAGGCGTTGCAACTGGTCGACACGTGAATCATTGCCGGGATGTCGTACTCGACCATCTTTTCGTAGATCGGGTACCAGTGGCGGTCGGTCAGCGGCGGGCTGGTCCAGTGGCCGCCCGAGGGATCGGGATTGAGGTTGATGCCGACGAAACCGTATTCCTTGACGCACTTTTCCAGTTCGGCGATGCAGGTCTTCGGATCGACACCCGGCGACTGCGGCAGCATCGCGGCACCGATGAAGTTGTCCGGGAACAGCTCGGCAACGCGGAAGCACAGCTCGTTGCAGATCGCCGCCCAGGTCGCCGAGGTCTGGTAATCGCCGATGTGGTGAGCCATGAAGCTGGCGCGCGGGCTGAAGATGGTGAGGTCGGCGCCGCGTTCCTTCATCAGCTTGAGCTGGTTCTGTTCGATGGTCTGGCGCAGGTCGTCGTCGCTGATCTGCAGTTCGCTGAGCTTGGGCGCCAGCGCCGGGTCCTTGAGGCTGGCAACCTGGCGATTGCGCCATTCCTCGAGCGCTTTCGGCGCCGTCGTGTAGTGGCCATGGATGTCGATGATCATGCCGTTTTCCTTTTCGTTCGTTGTCGTCCGTCGTGCGCCGACTGGCCGGCGCCGCAGTGATTTCAGGAAAGGATTCTGCGCAAGCCCCCGCTCACTGAACAGGAAAGGCCCCGACTAGCTGCTATGCCTTTTCGTTATGAAAGAGGCGGAATTTGCAAAAAACCCGTGTTCCGCCAGTTTGCAATGGCGGAACACGGGCCGGAGGCGATGCCGGGAACGGCGATCAGAACATGTGCGTGACGCCGGCGGCGAACAGCGTCACGTCCTTGCCGGCGGTCGGCGCGGTCGCCCAGATCCCGGAAGTGCCGTTGCGCTCGTTGTCCTGCCAGGAGAAGCCGGCGTAGGCGATGGTGCGCTTGCTCAGGTTGTGCGTGTAGGCCAGCGAGAAGCCCTGCGAATCCGCCTTGCTCTGGGTATTGACCGAGGAAGCCGAGTAGACGGCATGCACCGTTCCCTTGTCCGACACCGGAACTTCCACCCCGACGCCCCAGACCTTGTTGGCCGAGAGCTTCATGAACTTGTCGCGCTGATAGGTCGCCTTCGCTTTCAGGATGCCGAAATCGTAGGCGACGCCGAGGTTCTGGCTCTTCATTTCGAGATCGTCGTAACGCACCACCGTCGTCCCCGCCGGGAAACCGGCGCCGCGGGCGAAGGCCAGCGAACTCAAGGTCAGGGTGGCGTTGCCGCGGCCCTCGATATTGTCGAAGACGGCGCCGATCGACAGCGGCCCCTTGTCATAGTAGAGGCCAAGCTGGGCGGCTTCGAGGCGCCCGGTGCCGGTGGCGGCCTCTTCGATCGGACGGGCGTAGTTCACGTCGAAACGGAAACCGCCAAACACCGGCGACTTGTAGGCGACGGCGTTCGACAGACGGATGTCGCCGACCGGATTGATCCGGCTGCCGGCGGCCATCGCGTTGTTGCCGGTAACGTCGAAGGCGGAAGCCCCCAGTACCGTGTATTTGACCGCCCAGTCGAAGGCCGTGGTGTTCATGCGGCCAAGGGCGACGGTACCGAAGCTGCCGCTCAGCCCGAGCACTTGCTGGCGCGCCTGACCCGACGTGCTGCCCTGGATGCCGGCCGCATCGGTGCGGTAGTTGCCGCCGATCCCTTCGTTGAGATCGACGTTGAGTCTGTACTCGAGCACGAAGTTGACCTTGAGCCCGTTGCCGAGATCCTCGCTGCCCTTGAAGCCGAGACGCGAGGTGCGCAGCATGCCGCTATCGACCTTGTTGCGCACTTCCTTGCCGCCGGCATCGATGCGGGCGACACCGACATCGACGATGCCGTAGACCTGAACATTCTCCTGCGCCATAACCGGTGCGCAAAGCACGGCGGGCACTGCCAGGGCGATGATTTTCTTTTTCAATTAGGTACTCCTCCTCAGACAAATTGACCTTCCGGGACACGGAAAGCATCGGCGAATGACATCCGCCCTCCTCCGGTTGCCGGAGGGATTCCGGCAACCTGCAAAGCGACCCTCCCCGACTGCACGGGCTAGGTGCAGCGACGGTCGCAATGTTCCTTGCTGTTCAGGACTGGCTGGTGGCCGAGACGACGGGCGTCGCCGCCTCGTTCAGATCGTCGGCGGACGTTTCCGGGTGCGAGGCGTTCTTGACGAACAGGGCGATCGCGGCAATCACGCCGGGAATCGCCAGCACCGCGAAGATCTGCGCGAAGTCGAAGTGGCGACGCTGCAGTTCGGCGACCAGGAAAGGCGCCGCGACGGCGCCGATGCGGCCGATCGCCATCATCCAGGCGACCCCGGTGGCCCGTCCGGCGGTCGGGTAGAAAGCCGCGGCCAGCGCCGGCATGCTGGTCTGCGTGGTGTTCATCACGGCACCGCCGACGAAGACCATGACCACCAGCCAGCCGAGATTGCCGGCGACCTGGCCGATCGCATAGACGCAGGCGGCGGTGATCAGGTAACCGATCATGATCACGCGGTTGGCGTTGAACTTGTCCATCAGCAGGCCGAAGGCGATGGCGCCGACCCCGCCCAGCGGGAACAGCGAGGTGACGAGCAGCGCCGTCTGCGGCTCGAGCCCGGCATCCTTCAACAGGATCGGCATCCAGTTGATCAACGCGTAGAAAATCACGATGCCCATGCCGTAGGTCAGCCACAGCATCGCCGAGCCGACGATATAGGAGCGCGACAGGATCAGCGCCACCCCGGATTTGCCCTGGTCGTTGGCCACCTTGGCGACGACGGTTTCGCCGAGCACGAAGCGCTCCGCCTTGCCGATGCTCGCCGAGATGCGCGCCAGCACGGCACGGATGCGCTCGACGGGAGCGCCGCGGGCGACCAGGTAGCGCACCGATTCCGGCAACGCGAACAACATGAACAGGGCCAGAACGATCGGCAGCGCGCCGCCGAGTTCGAGCACGCTACGCCAGCCCCAGTGGGGAATCATCCAGGCGGCGAGGAATCCGCCCAGCGCGGCGCCAAGCGGAAAACCGGTGAACATCGCACTGGTCAGGACGGCACGCCGACGGGTCGGTGCGAACTCGCTGGCCAGCGTCACCGCCAACGGCATCGCGGCGCCCAGGCCGAGACCGGTAACGAAACGCCAGATGACCAGCTCGTCGAGCGAGCCGGAGGTCGTCGAGGCCAGGCTGGCGACGCCGAACAGGGCAACCGCGCCGGTGAGCAGGTACTTGCGGCCGAAACGGTCGGCAAAGGGGCCGATCAGCACGGCGCCGACGGCCAGACCGGCAAGCGCGGCGCTCAGCACCGGCGCCAGTTGCGGCTTGGCGATCCCCCATTCCTTCAACAGCGACGGGGCGATGTAGCCGATGGCAGCGGTATCGAAGCCATCGAGCAGGATGACCAGGAAGCTGACGGCGAAGACCAGCCACTGGAAGCGTGAAAACTTGTTGTCGTCGATGAACTGCTGGACATCGAGCGCTCGGTTCTGAGTTGTCATGAAAGTCTCCTCCGCCTTGGTTGGCGGTCTGTTATGTCGAAATTGCTGCTATTCCTTCCCTGGCCAGACCTCCGCTGGCACCATCACCTCGCCGCGCATGATCAGCCGCGCCGTGCGCAACAGCGCGGCACGGCGGACGTTCTGCGGGTTTTCCGGGTCGAGTTCGAGCTCGACGCTGAATTCGCCGGTCGGATGCTCGACCGAGATCTTCTTGCTGTGGCCGGCCGGGACGACGGCGATGCCGGCGGTCACCGAACCGTCGAGGACGCAGGCGGTGCCAACGGTCACCGCCGCCAGGACGCCGATCGCGTCGTGACAGACATGCGGGATGAAGCTACGCGTCGCGATGCTGCCGCCCGCCTTCGGCGGCGCGACCAAGGTCATCTTCGGGTAGTTCTTGGCGCTGACGTCGCCCAGCCCCATCGCCTCGCCGCAGGCCAGGCGCAGGCGTTCGATGCGCGCTTTCAGCGGCGCATCGGCGTTGAGTTCGGCGACGCTCTCGTAACCGCGGCACCCGACGTCGGCGGCGCGCAGGATGACGAGCGGCATGCCGTTGTCGATGCAGGTGACCTCGATGCCGTCGATCGTGTCGCGCACCTTGCCGGTCGGCAGCAGACCGGAGCAGACCGAACCGGCGGTATCGAGGAAGTTGATCGTGATCGGCGCCGAACTGCCCGGCACCCCGTCGATGTGCGCGTCGCCGGCGTAATTGACGCGGCCGCCCGGGGTTTCGACGGTGATGTCGCACTGCATGCCGGTATTGAGCGTCAGCACGCGCAACGTCGTCGTTTCACCCTGCGCGGCGAGCATGCCGGTTTCCAGCGCAAACGGCACGACGGCGGCCAGCATGTTGCCGCAGTTGGGCGTCGTATCGACGCTGTCCTTCTCCGGCTGCAACTGGGCGAACAGGAAATCGAGATCGACGCCGGCGGTCTGGCTGGGGCGAACGATGCCGACCTTGCTGGTCAGCGGATTGGCGCCGCCCAGGCCATCGATCTGGCGCTTGTCGGGCGAGCCCATGACCGCCAGCAGCACGCGGTCGCGGCGGGCAATATCGGCGGGCAGATCGGCTTCCCGGAAGAAGGGACCGCGCGAGGTGCCGCCGCGCATGAACAGGGTTTTGATCGGAGTTTGCATGGAAATCATTGTGTACTTCGCTTTTCCGGCGGAACAGGAAAGGGAACGACTAGCAGCTATACGCTTTCGTTATGGGGGCGGTCCCCCAAAGCGCCGCCCCTGGCCTCGCCCAGCCCTTTCGGGATTCCATGCAATCCTTCAATTTCCTCTCCTGGCCTGGGTTTTCGGGCGCCACCCCGGTTTCACCCGGGGCTCCGCAATGACAAGTAATTGAGTCAGTTCGTTATCAGGAACCCTGACACAAAGGCGATGTTACGCCATTACTCGTAAAACACAATGGTGAAATGCTCCACTAATCAGTAATTTTTAGCCTCGCATCCGGGGCGGCGGACGCCGACCTGTCGCCCCGCGCGGCAGACGAAAAAAAGCCGGCTCGGCGATGAGACGCCGAGCCGGCAAGCTGGGACCGGAAAAGCGTCCCGGTTTCCAGAGGAGCAGAGAAATCAGCGCATGGCGGCGACC
The DNA here is from genome assembly GCA_964523045.1 of uncultured Dechloromonas sp. Taxonomy (GTDB): domain Bacteria; phylum Pseudomonadota; class Gammaproteobacteria; order Burkholderiales; family Rhodocyclaceae; genus Azonexus. The sequence goes on from CAZFXO010000006.1 coordinate 101,592, forward strand.
AGTTGCGGCACGGCTTCGAAAAGATCGCCGACCAGGCCGTAATCGGCGACCTGGAAGATCGGCGCATCCGGATCCTTGTTGATGGCGACGATCACCTTCGAATCCTTCATCCCGGCCAGGTGCTGGATGGCGCCGGAAATGCCGATCGCGAGATAGAGATCGGGCGCGATGATCTTGCCGGTCTGGCCGACCTGGTAGTCGTTCGGCACGAAGCCGGCATCGACCGCCGCCCGCGACGCGCCGAGCGCGGCGCCGAGTGTGTCGGCCAGCGGCTCCAGGAGGGCTCGGTAGCTCTCGCCACTGCCCAGGCCGCGACCGCCGGCGACGATGGTGCTGGCCGCAGCGAGTTCGGGGCGTTCGGACTTGCTCAGTTCGCGGCCGAGCAGCGCGCACTGCGCCGTGTCGCTGGCGTTGGCGACGTTCTCGATGGCCGCGTCGCCAGCGCTGGCGACCGGGTCGAAGGCGGTCGTGCGCACCGTGACGACCTTGACCGGATCGGCGCTCCTGACCGTGGCCAGGGCATTGCCGGCGTAGATCGGGCGCACGAAGGTATCGGCCGAGTCGACGCCGACGATCTCGGAAATCTGAGCCACGTCGAGCAAGGCGGCGACGCGCGGCAGCAGGTTCTTGCCGAAGGTGGTGGCGGGCGCCAGGATGTGGGAGTAGCCGGCAGCCTGGGCGAGCACCAGGGCGCTCAGGTTTTCCGCCGTCTGGCTTTGGTAATGCGCGGCGTCGGCGAGGCGGACCTTGGCCACGCCCTGTAGGCTGGCGGCCTGGCGGGCGACGGCAGCGCAATCGGCGCCGGCGACCAGGACATGGATTTCACCGCCGATCCTGCTGGCGGCAGCCACGGTATTGAGGGTGGATGCCTTGAGATTGGCGTTGTCGTGTTCGGCAATGACGAGAATGCTCATGATCAGATCACCTTGGCTTCGTTCTTCAGCTTGCCCACCAGTTCGGCGACGTCCGCCACCCTGACCCCGGCGCTGCGCGAGGGCGGTTCGGCGACTTTCAGGGTGCGCAGGCGCGGCGTCACGTCGACGCCCAGCTCGGCGGGCGTCAGCGTGGCGAGCGGTTTCTTCTTCGCCTTCATGATGTTGGGCAAGGTCGCGTAACGCGGTTCGTTCAGGCGCAGGTCGGTGGTGATTACTGCCGGCAGCGCGAGCTGCAGGGTTTCCAGGCCGCCGTCGATTTCCCGGGTGACCGTGGCCTGGCCGTCGGCGATGCCGATCTTCGAAGCAAAAGTCGCCTGCGGCCAGTCGGCGAGCGCGGCCAGCATCTGGCCGGTCTGGTTGGCATCGTCGTCGATTGCCTGTTTGCCGCAGATCACCAGTTGCGGCTGCTCCCGGTCGCACAGGGCTTTCAAGAGCTTGGCGACGGCCAGCGGCTGCAGTTCGGCGTCGCTGTCGACCAGGATGGCGCGGTCGGCGCCGATGGCCAGCGCCGTGCGCAGGGTTTCCTGGCAGGCGGCGACACCGCAGGAGACGGCGACAACCTCGCTGGCGATGCCGACTTCCTTGAGGCGGACAGCCGCCTCGACGGCGATTTCGTCGAAGGGATTCATGCTCATCTTGACGTTGGCCAGGTCGACGCCGCTGCCGTCCGCCTTGACGCGGACCTTGACGTTGTAGTCGACGACCCGTTTGACCGGGACGAGTATCTTCATGGACTTCCTTCCGAAGTGGGGGAACGACCCAGACCGAGCAGGCGCATCGCGTTCTGCTTCAGGATCAGCGGCGCGACTTCCGGCCGGAAGCCGGCCTTCGCGAAATCGGCCAGCCAGCGGTCGGGGGTGATCAGGGGAAAATCGGAGCCGAACAGGATGCGCTCCTTGAGCAGCGTGTTGGCGTACTGCACCAGTTGCGGCGGGAAATAGCGCGGCGACCAGCCGGAAAGGTCGATCCAGATGTTCGGCTTATGCAGGCACAGCGACAGCGCCTCGTCCTGCCAGGGCCAGCTGGGGTGGGCCATGACGATCTGCATCTCGGGGAAATCGATGGCGACGTCTTCCAGCAGCATCGGGTTGGAGTTGCCGACGCGCAGCCCGCCGCCGGCGCGCATGCCGCTGCCGATGCCGGAATGGCCGGTATGGAAGATCGCCGGCAATTGGTACTCGGCGATCACCTCGTAGAGCGGCCAGGCGAAACGATCATACGGCTGGAAGCCCTGCACCGTCGGGTGGAACTTGAAGCCGCGCACGCCGTATTCCTCGATCAGCCGCCGCGCTTCGCGGGCGCCCATGACACCCTTATGTGGATCGATGCTGGCGAAGGCAATCATCAGGTCGGCATTGGCCCGCGCCGCCTCGGCAATTTCTTCGTTGGGAATGCGCCGGCGGCCGATCTGCGCCTCGGCATCGACGGTGAACATGACCAGGCCGATCTTGCGTTCGCGGTAGTAGGCGACGGTCTCGGCAATGGTCGGCCGGCGATCCGAGCCGAAATACTTGTCGGCGGCGCGGTCGAATTCGTCGCCGAAGGGATCGTGGCCCTGGCAGCACGAGACT
>CAZFXO010000007.1:0-82456 GCA_964523045.1 uncultured Dechloromonas sp.
CGCTGACTACGCGGGAAGACACGGCGGGCGCCGTCTTCGCCCATGTCGACCGCCTCGCCCAACCGGTGCTCGCCGCCAGCGGCGACCGCCTGCAACTCTGGTACAGCGCCAGCGGCACCGGCGGCCTCGGCGGCTTCCTGCTCTACAGCCAGTCGGACGACGGCGGCCGCTACTGGCGGCGGCCCGCGCTGCGCAGCACGACGCCGCTCGCCAGCGCTGCTCCCTTGCCGGGAGCGCCTCTAGCGCTCGCCGATGGCGGCTTCGGCCTGCCGCTCAGCCTGTCCGGCCTGCGCCCGCACGGCGCTTGGCTGCGCGTCGACGGCGCTGGGCGCATCGTCGACCTGCGCCGTTTGCCGGTCGGCAACGCCAACCCGGCAATCGCCGCCAGCGACGACGCCAGCGCCATGGCCTTGCTGACGACTTCCCCGGAGCCCGATCTGGCCGCCGCGCGCAGCATCGACGGCGGCGAGAGCTGGCAGACGGCGCCCGCGCCGACGATCGCCAGCCCCGGCACGCCGCTGGCGCTGCTGCGCCTGGCCAGCGGCCGCCTGCTGCTGGCCGGCAACGAAGGCAGCGGCCGCGGCCGCCTGGCGCTCTGGCTGGGCGAAGCGGATGGCAGTAACTGGCGCCTGGCTCGCCGCGTCGAGGACGCCGCCGACGCCACCGCCGATTTCTCGGAACCGGCGCTGCTGCAGGCCGCCGACGGCCGCATCCACCTCGTCTATGCCTGGCGCCGGCAAGGCATCCGCCACCTTGCCTTCAACGAGGCCTGGCTCGCCGGAGGCCAGCCATGAACCTGCTTGCCGCCTACGGCCTGCTCGCCCACGGCCTGATCTTCGGTGGTCTGGTCAGCCTGCTGCCACTTGGCGTACTGCGTCCGCACGCGGCGCTGGCGGGAACCACCGTCGCCCTGCTGGCCGGCATCGCGCCGGCGCTGCACGCGCTGTTCGGACCGCCTTCGCTGACCTTGCTAATCCTGGCGCTACTCCACCTGCGGCAGCGGCCGCTGGTACCGCTGACCTATCCGGCGGCGCTGGTCGTCGTCGGTATCGCCGCCCTCTTCTACCCGACCGCCCTCGGCTGGGGCAGCTTCGATCCCTACGCCCTCGGCTACCAGCCCTTGCCCTTGCTGGCAGCGCTGACGCCGGTCGGCATCTTGCTCTGGTGGCGCGGCCTGCATAGCTGGCTGCTGATCCTCGCCACCGCTCTGGCCGCCTACGCCGCCGGCCTCTTCGCCAACCTCTGGGATGCCCTGCTTGACCCGCTGCTGGTCCTGCTCGCGCTCGGTGTCGTCCTGCGCGGACTGGCGATCCGCTTCGTCGTCGCCCGGCGACAGCGCCGCGCCAACCCATGAAAACCTTCGCTGCCGCGATCACCGCCTGTCTACTAGCGATTTCAGCAATCCCCGGCGACGCCTGGGCCCAGGTTCAAGCATGTACGCAGAAACTGGCGCCGATCGCCGACGAGCGTCTCGGCCAGGCCGTTGCTACGCTGCTGCGCCAGCATCCCGCGCTCGTGGCACAGGCGGACGAGGCGCCCTGCCGGCACGCCAGGGAAACCGCCCGGGCAATCTCGCGGACGGTGGGCCGCGACCATCTCAGGCGTCTGACCGGATACGAGCTGGTCAAGCTGATCAACGGCGAAAGCTATTTCACGGTGGAGCGTTTCCGGATCTCGTCGCCGGACGAGCTGCAAAAGCTTGCCAGCGCGCTGGATGGCGTGCGCGGACGAAAACTGCGCAGCGAAGCCAACACGGTCTACGCGTATTTCCTGGCCGACGACAGCCTGGTCATGATGATTTCTTCCGCCGCCGGGGGAGAGGCCAACGCGGCGCTGTTCGCCGAAATCCGTCAGGGTTTCCCGGCGCGCTAGCGCGCCGCCCCGGTCGTTTCAGGAACGCAGCGCGTCGTTGATCAGGGTGCGCACGCTGGACGCCTCGAAGGGCTTGTCGCAGATGGCGGAGACGCCGGCCCGCTCGACTGCGGCGAGGCGCCCCATGTTCTGCTCGCTGGTCACCATCAGCACCGGCACGTCGGCCTGCCAGCTCTGGGTGCGGATGTATTCGGTGAGTTCGCGGCCGTCCATCTCCGGCATGTTGTAGTCGGTGATGACCAGATCGAACATGTTTTCCTGCAGCACCTCGACCGCTTGCCGGCCGTTGACGCATTCGCTGATGCGCGAAACCCCCAGTTCCTCGAGCAGGCGCCGCAGGTAATGGCGGGAGGCGGCGCTGTCGTCGACGAGCAGCACGCGCAGCGCCTCGATGTCGGCGACGTCGAGTTCTTCCGGCGGATTGAGGTTATCCACCGCGGCGTAGAGCGCGCGCGCCAGTTGCTGCTCGGTGAAGGGTTTGGCGACGATCGCGCAGGCGCCCGACTGGCGGACCGGTTCGAGCACCTGTGGCCGGGTTTCGCTGGAGACCAGGATGAAGGGGATGGTTTCCAGCATCGGCTCGGCGCGCATCGCCATCACCAGTTCGGTCCCCGGCATGTCCGGCAGGTAGAGGCTGCTGATCACCACCTGCCCGGGATCGGGGTCGTTCAGCGCGGCCAGCGCCGCGCGCGCCGTAGTCACCGCGATCACCCGCTGGATGCCCTGGTGTTCGAGCATGCGCGTGACGAGGTTGGCCTGCATCTGCGACGGCTCGACCAGCAGGACGACGAGTTCGGCCAGGGAAGAAGTCAGGGCCATGCGGTGCTCTCCGGGAACGACGATGGCCCTCACTATAGCAGCGCGCCGCTTACTTGAAGCGGCCGGCAACGGCGGCGACGCGCTCGCCGAAGCGGCGGGCGGTCTCGATGTCGCCGGCGGGGATTTCGGCGGCCGGGGCATCGGACGGGCACTGCACCATCAGGCCGACCGAACCGCCCAGGCTATTGACGTCGTTGCGCGTCGCCGCCTTGGTGTTGCTCGGCAACATGCCGAGCGACACCCACAGGCCGCCATGCTGCGAGGCCAGCGTCTGCAGGTAGGCCAGCGTCGAGCCCTTGTCGCCGATCGGGCTGGCACTGCAACTGAAGCCGGCGAACAACTTGTCCTGCCAGGCGCGGGTGAACCAGGCCTTGGACGAGGCATCGGCAAATTTCTTGAACTGCCAGCTCGGGCCACCCATGTAGGTCGGCGTGCCGAAGACGATGGCGCTGGCCGCGGCGAGCTTGTCCCAGGCGCCTTCGGGCAGGTTGCCCTCGGCGTCGATGGCGAGCAGTTCGGCGCCGGCACCGGCGGCGACGGTTTCGGCAACGCGTTGGGTGTGGCCGTAACCGGAGTGATAGACGACGACAACTTGGCTCATGGTGTTTCCTTTCGGGAATGAAGGTCAGATTGATTCGGGAGGAAGGTCGAAGAACAGGAACTCGGCCGCTTCGTCGGCCTGGAACTCGATTTGCGTCTCGTCGGCGAGCGCCGCACCGTCGCCGGCGGTGAGCGCGACGCCATTCACCGTCAGCCGGCCGGCGACCACTTGCACCCAGCCGAGACGACCGGGCGCCAAGGCATGAACGAGACGGCTACCGGCAGCCGGCCGGCTGGCATAGACGCGGGCGTCCTGGGCGATCGTCGTGCTGCCTGCCGCGCCGTCGGGCGTGGCGATCGGTTGCAGGCGGTCGCGCAACAGCGGGGCGTCGAACCGCCGCTGTTCCCAGGACGGCTGACCGCCAGCCTGTGCCGGGCGCAGCCAGATCTGCAGCAGATGCGTATACGCGCTCGGCGACGGGTTGAACTCGCTGTGCCGGATGCCGCTGCCGGCGCTCATCCGCTGCACCTTGCCGGGGCGCAGCACACCGCCGTTACCCAGGCTGTCGCGATGCTCCAGCTCGCCGTCGATCAACCAGGTGACGATCTCCATGTCGCGATGGCCGTGCGTGCCGAAACCGCTGTCCGGCGCGATGCGGTCCTCGTTGATCACGCGCAACACGCCCCAGCCCATCTGCGCTGCATCGTAGTAGTCGGCGAAGGAAAAGCTGTGCCGCGCCTGCAACCAGCCATGGTCGGCGTAACCTCGTTCAGCGGCAGCGCGTAGCTTGATCATGATGAATACTGTTGAATGAATATGTTGCTTTGGTTGCATGGTAAGCCTAGAGTTCAACCGGAAACAGCGAACAATTTCGGCCAATACATTCAATAAATTTCACATGAAAATCACCCTCGACCAGCTCCAGGTTCTCGACGCCATCGAGCACCACGGCAGCTTCACCGCCGCCGCGGCCGTGCTGCACCGGGTACCGTCGGCGCTGTCGCACGCCGTTGCCAAGCTGGAAAGCGATCTCGGTACCCCGCTCTTCATCCGCGAAGGCCGCCGCGCCATCCTCAACGATGCCGGCCGCACCCTGCTCGCCGATGGCCGCCACCTGCTACGCGCCGCCCACGAACTGGAACGCCGGGTACAGCGTATCGCCACCGGCTGGGAAGCCGAACTGCGCATCGCCATCGACGCCATCATCCCGAGCGAACGGATCTTCCCGCTGATCCGCCAGTTCTACGATGCCGGTCACCAGACCCGGATCAGCCTGAGCAACGAAGTCCTCGGCGGCACCTGGGACGCCCTCGCCGCCGACCGCGCCGACCTCGTGCTCGGCGCCCCCGGCGATCCGCCGGCGCGCGGCGGCATCAGCAGCCGCCTGCTGTGCCGGACGGTGATGCGTCTGGTGGTCGCCGCCGGCCATCCGCTGGCCGACTGGCAGGGAGCGCTGCCGAGCGCCGAATTGATGCGCCACCGCGCCATCGTCATCGCCGACACCTCGCGCGAACTGACCGCCCGCACCGTCGGCCTGATCGAAGGCCAGGACGTGCTGCGCGTGCCCGACATGCGCGCCAAGGCACAGGCCCAGATCGCCGGCCTCGGCGTCGGCCACCTGCCGGCCTGGCTGGCCGACCCGGAAATCGCCGCCGGCCGCCTCGTCGAACTGCAGCTCGCCGACCCACGGCCGCCGCTGCAATCGCACATCGCCTGGCGCAACCGGCAGATCGGCAGGGCACTGCGCTGGTTCCTCGACGAACTGGCCAAACCGGCAACGCTGGCCATGCTCAGCGAGGGGCTGGGAACGAGTTGAGCGGGCGCAGCGCCGCCTTCGCCGGCCTGATAACAAAGAAAGGGCCTGCTGGCCAAGTTGCCAGCGGACCGAATTCTGACGAAAGACACCTGCCAGCAACTCATGCTAACGTGCTGCCCCAGCGCCAAACTATTCATCGCGCATACCAGGACATCGCTGCACCCACCAAAACAGCACCGAGTTCATTGATCAACCCTGCCGCCCGAATTTACCGTTAGGTCCCTATGTATTGTCCAACTTGCAATACCCAGAACTCAGCAACCACTGTTCGATGCATTCAGTGCGGCACAACCCTGATCCATGAAGCAGTCGGTCACTCAGCCGCATTTCGCAAGGGTGCTCACATGATCGACCGCCGCATGTACAGCGGAGCCGGTGCCTTCCTCGGGGCGTTACTGGGGGTACTTCTCGTAAATACCGTGTTCGAGTACCACTACGGTGCCGAGAAATTCGTGTTCCCAACCTGTGTATTTGGCGGTGGGTTAATCGGCCGGTTTATCGCTTGGTCTAAATGGCGCAACGCTTAGATCTTAGCTAGCCGCCCGCAACCAGCGATGCACTGCCGCGAACAGCGCTTCCGGGGTCAGCGGCTTGGCCAGGTGGTCGTTCATGCCGGCAGCGAGGCAGGCGTCGCGGTCGCTGCTGAAGACATTGGCGGTCATCGCCAGGATCGGCGTGCGCTGGTTCAGCGAGTCGGCGCGGATGGCGCGGGTGGCGTCGATGCCGTTGCGCCTGGGCATCTGCATGTCCATCAGGATCAGGTCGTAGGTTTGCTGGCGGGCCAGGTTGAGCGCCTGTTCGCCGTCTTCGGCGGTGTCGACCCGGAGGCCGGCGCCAGCGAGCAGGATTTCGCCGACTTCGCGGCTGATCGGTTCGTCGTCGGCGAGCAGGATGCGGCGCCCGGCGCAGGCGGCGCGCAGCGCGGCCTCGCTCGCCTGGGCATCCGAGCCGGCTGACGGCAAGGGTTCGGCGGCCGCGACTTCGCGCAGGCGGACGACAAACCAGAAGACGCTGCCCTGGCCGGGCGTGCTGACGACGCCGATGTCGCCGCCCATCAGTTGCGCCAGTTGCCGACAGATGGCGAGGCCAAGGCCGCTGCCGCCGTATTTGCGGGTCATCGAGCCGTCGGCCTGTTCGAAGGCGGCGAAAATGCGTTGCTGGTCGGCGTCGCTGATGCCGATGCCGCTGTCCTCGACCTCGAAACGCAGTTCGGCAAGGCCATCTTCGCTATCGCTGCGGCTGACGCGGAGCACGACGTCGCCACGCTCGCTGAACTTGATCGCGTTGCCGACCAGGTTGATCAGGATTTGCCCGAGGCGCAGCGCGTCGCCGAGCAGCGCCACACCGGCCAGCGCCGGCGCCACTTCGCAGCGCAGGGACAAGCCCTTTTCGGCGGCGCGCTGGGCGAACAGGATGTCGATGTTGTCGAGCACGGTGGACAGCCGGAACGGCGCCTGCTCGAGGTGCAGGCGCTCGGCCTCGATGCGCGACAGGTCGAGGATGTCGTTGAGGATGGCGAGCAGGCGTTCGGCGGAACGCCGCGCCTTGTCCAGTTGCCCGTGCGGTCGCGGGTCGGCGACCTGCTTCTGGGCAAGCGCGATCATGCCGAGGATGCCGTTCATCGGCGTCCGCAATTCGTGGCTCATGTTGGCGAGGAAACTGGTCTTTGCCCGGTTGGCGGCTTCCGCCGCTTCCTTGGCGGTGAGCAGTTCGCGCGTCCGTTCGTCGACCATGGCTTCAAGATGCGCCTGGTAGTCGCGCAACGCGGCGTTGGCCTCGGCCAGTTGGGCGGTGCGCTCGTCGACCCGCTGCTCGAGCCCGAGCTGCAGGGCGCGCAGGCTGTCGGTCATGCGATTGAAGGAGCGGGCGAGTTCGCCGATCTCGTCGTCGACGTCGACCGCCGCCCGCGCTTCGAACTGGCCGGCGGCAATCTGTCGGGTCGTGCCGATCAGGCGATTGATCGGCTGCAGGATGCTGCGGCTGAGACGAGCCGAGAAGGATGCGGCAAGGAGCAGGATCCCGAGGAAAACCAGGCCCGCCAGGCCGACCGAGGTCGGCACCTGGGCTTCGATCGACTGCCGCGCCCGCTCGTTGAGCGCCAGCGCCGCGGCGTTCAACTGCCCGGTGATCTCGTCCAGCCGTTGTTCGCTGCGTTCACTGCGAGTGCGCAGTTTCAGGTAGGCGCTGAAACTGCTGACGTAATCGCCGGCATCCTGGAGGATGCGATAAACCTGGCGCTGCGCCTCGGGGTCCCGCCCCGGGGCGCTTGTCCGCAAGCTTTCGAGACCGGCGCGCAGGTCGGCAAGCAAAGGCGGCTCACCCTCGCCCGCCCGTTCCAGCAAGGCCCGCTCCTGCCATTGCAGGCTGAGCAGACGCAGCAGCAAGGCATCGAACTGTTCGCGATCGCCCAGCGAGGCGAAGCGCCGACGGCTTTCGGCCAAGGCCGCCGGCAAGCGTTGCCCCAACTGCAGGGCGCGGCTTTCCAGTGCCTCCCGCTGGTCAAGCTCGATCGTGAAGATCTGGAATTGCTGCCGATAATCCTTGAGCAGCGGGCGCAGCGCGGCGTAGCCTTCGCTGTCTTCCGGGGCCGCGCCAACCCGCCGTTCCAGGCTGGCTAGCGTGGCGAGCGCCTGCGCTTCCGCCTGCCGTTCCCGCTGCCGGGAGAAACGTTCAGCGAAATCGCGCAACCGCATGATGTCGCCGAGGATTCCGGCGAGCACTTCCTGTTCGCTGACCTGGCGGCTGATCGCCACCGCGGCATAGATGCCGACCAAGGCATTGGCGGCCACCAGGAGAACCAGCGCGGCGAAACTGAGCCGGATCTTCTGCCGGAAGGCGAGTCGCTCAAGCCATTTCACGGTGCTGCTTTCCGTGGCGTGGCGGCAAAGGCCGCCGGCGCCGCAGCCGCCAGTTGCCGGACGATTTCCGGATAGCTCTGCGGAAAGGCGAGGAAATCGGCGAAGGCATCGAGACCGAGGCTGGCGACCGCCGGCGGCGCCGCCAGATCGAAGGCGAAGGTGAAGATCGGGCTGCGATTGATTTCATCGCCCACCCGCTGCTGCAGTTCGCTGTAGGCGCTGGCCGGCACCTGGCGGTTCGGGGCCAGCGCCCCGGAGCCGCGACTGAAGGCCTGCTGCGCGGCGGCACCGGCGAAATAGGCGAGGACAGCGCGAGCGCCCGCCGGATTGGCCGCCTGCCGCGGCAGCACCAGACCATCGATCGGTCCCATCGCCACGCGCGGCAGTTGCGGATCGATCACCGGGAAGGGGAAGAAGTCGAAATCGCGGCCGGCCACCCAGCCGTGCGCGGCATTGGTGAAATAGCCGATGTTCCAGGTCCCCATCAGGGTCATCGCCGCCTCGCCGCGGTAGACCATCTCGTTGGCACCGCTGTCCCAGGCCAGGCTGTTCGGGTGCGGGCTCCGATTGAAGTAGCCGGCGTCGATCAGGCGCTTCCAGCGGGCGAAGACGGCCAGCACGCGCGGATCGTCGAAGCGCTCCTCGCCGTTCAGCAGGCGCTGGCGGAAAGCATAAGGGGCGCTGCGCAGGAGCAGGAAATCGAACCAGAACTGCGCCGGCCACTTGTCGCGCGCGCCGAGGGCGATCGGCGTCACGCCGGCCGCCTTGAGGCGCTCGCAGACGGCCAGGAATTCGTCCCAGGTGGTCGGCGGCTGCAGGCCGTGCTCGGCAAACAGGTGCTTGTTGTAGAAGAAGGCGATGTAGTGCTGGGTCAGCGGCAACAAATACTTGTGGCCGGCGTATTCGCTCGCCGCCTGCGTCACCGCCGGCGGGAAGACGCTATCGAGTCCGGCGCTCGCCCAGACATCGTCGATCGGCTGCAGCCGGTCCACGATGGCCGCCGTGCGGGCGCCTGCCCAGTTGGAATAGAGGTCGGGCGGATTGCCGGCCTGCAGGGTGTCGCGGATGCTGCTCTTGAAGGCCTCGTGATCGAGGGAAACCGCCTTCAGCTCATGGCTGGCGTTCTGCGCATTGAACGCCTGGGCGGTCTCGCCGACGCCGCCGCTCAGGGAATCCGTGAAGTAATGCAGGAAGGTCACCGTGCTGCGCAGCGGCGCGGCCGGCGCTGGTTCCTTGCCGCAGGCCGCAAGCAAAGCGAGGACGAGAGCGCCGAGCAGCCGCCAGCCCTTGACCGTCATCGCCTCTCTCCCCTTATGCATGCCAGCCTCCATCTTATCCCGACTCACCCACCGGCGGCGCAGCCGCCAGCAGGCGCCGCCGCTCGGGCAGGCGGAGCAGTGGCAGCACCTCGCAGTAACGCAGTTCCGCCTCGTCGGCGAAGACGACACCAGCGACGCCGGCGCCAACCTCGCGGGCGACCGCCTGCAGCCGCCCACGCCAGTGTTCGAGCACCGCCTGCCAGTCCGGGAAGCGCGCCGGGTCGAACAGCTTCTGGCGGCCGTCGGCCAGTCCGGCAACGCCGGGCAGCAGGTCGCCGCCGTCGGCGACGCCGGTGAACGCGGGCTTGTCGGCGAGCACCTTGGCGAAGGCGACGCCGGCCACGTCGTCCGCCACCAGCGCCGCGTAGATCGGCAGTTGCGGTTCGCTGAGGCGTTCGCTCGCCCAGTTGCGGACGTCGATGCTGGCGCCGGTCTTGTAGTCGATGATCAACTGGCGGCCATCTTCCAGGCGGTCGATGCGATCGGCCACCACCTTGACCCGGATGCCCTCGACGGCGACTTCCTGCGCCTGCTCGCAAGCGGCGACCGTGAACGGCTGCAGCCGGCTCGCTTCGAGCGCCAGCCAGCGCTCGAGCAGGCGGCACAGGCGGCCGCCTTCGAGTTGCCGGAAGCGCGCCGGCAGGCTGCCGCCCTGCGTCTGTTCGAAGCGCGCTAGCGCCGTATCGACGGCGGCGGCGATGGCCGCCGTGCGGGCAGCGGCATCCTGCGCGGCGAGCGCCACGCTGCCGCCGCAAGCGCGCCAGAAGGCTTCGAGCGCGGCATGCACCAGCGTGCCACGGGCCGCCGGATCGAGCCCGTCGACCGGCGCTTCGAGCGCCTGGGCGGCGAGCCGGAAACGGTAGAAGGCCCAGGCCGGGCAGATCGCCTGCGCGCGCAGCAGCCAGCTACCGCCGGGCACCGCTTCGCCGGGCGCCACCGGCGGTGCCATGGCGTCGGCCAGCGCGACGCGCTGATCGGCCAGCGCCAGCCGGCTGGCCAGCGTCGCCACCCGCGCCGTCAAGGGCTGCGCCGGCGGCAGTTCGGCGAGCAGCGGGCTCGGCCGCAGCAGGCGGTTGCCGTCGGCCTGGGCGAAGGAAAAGATCAGTTGCGGCGCCGAACGCAGCAGGCGGGACTGGACGCGGCGGGCGAAGTCGAGTTCGACCTCGGCGCTGGCGTGGGCGCTGCCCGCCGCCCGCTGCACGGCGGCCGGCAACAGCGGGTTGGGACGCGGCGGCGGCGGCCAGCGGTCGTCGTTCATCCCCATCACCCACAGCGCGTCGAACTCGAGGCCGGCGCTCTCCAGCACGCCGAGCACCTGCACCGCCGGCCGGCCCCGGGTTTCCGGCTGGAACACGCGGTGCCGGCAGAGATCGCGCAGGCGAGCCAGGGCGGTCGACGCGCCAATGCTGCCAAGCACGCCGTCGAGCCGACCGAAGCCGTCGAGCAGTTCGAGAAAGGCGCGCTGGGCCTGGAATTCGTGGCTGGACAGCGGGCGTTCGCCGGGCCAGCCGAGGACCGCCAGCAACTGGCGGAAGTGCCGGCCCCAGGCCGCCGGGCGCTGGCTGCGCGGCGCCGCCGCGGCCAGCCCGTTGCCCTCGGCGAGCGCGGCGAGCGTGCCCGGACAAGGCAGCTCCAGCCGTTCGCCGAGGCGCAGCAGGGCCGCCGGCGTGGTCAGGAAGCCGAGGCGGCGGCGCTGCGCGGCGTCGAGCCGGGCGCGCGCGTCGGCCTCACTGTCGGCACCGGCCCAGAAGCCGCCGAGGAGCAGCGCCGACAGCCGGGTCTGCTCGACGCTGCCGCGGCTGCCGGCGACCGCCAGCAGTTCGAGCGCGCTGCGCACCGGCGGCTGCTCGGCAAGCGGCCGGCCGAGCGAGATGTTGTAGGGCCGTGGCAGGCCGGCGGCGTCGGGACGCAAGGCCGCCGGCAGCAGGACTTCGTCGAGCAGGCCGGCGAGGCGATCGCGGACGCCAGCCAGGTCGGGGGCGACGATGCCGAGCCGGGCCTGCGGATCGGCCGCCAGGCGTGCGCCGACCCAGGCGGCGACGGCATGGCATTCGGCGGCGGCATCGGCACCGCTACGCACCTCGATCTGGCTGGCCACGGCCGCCAGCGGCTGCATCTCGACGACCACGCCGCGCCCGGCCAGCGCTGCGAACAACTGGCGCTCAAGCGGCGTCGGCCGGTCGAAACCGGCGACCACGACGCGCTCGGGCAAGGCGCAGGCGCCTTCATTCAGGCGCTCGATCAGCCAGTGTTGCAGGCCGCCGCCGTCGATCCAGCCAGCGCTGCGGCAGCGCTTGAGAAAGCGCGCCTGCCAGTCGGCGAACAGGCGCGACTCGTCGCCGTCGCCGCCCGCCGTCAGCCCCCATTCCCGGCACAGCGCGTGCGCTTCCTGGGCGCTGGCGGCGAGGCCGGCGAGATCGAACAGGGCGGCGCCGGCAACGCCGCCGGCAAGCGCCTCGGCGACCACCTGTTCCCAGAGCAGGCGCTCGGCGTCGGCGTCGAGCGCGATCGGCACCGCTTCGCCGGCAAGCAGCGCGGCTTCGGCCAATTCCGCCAGCCACTGGCCGATGGTCAGCGCGCGCGGCGTCCGCCACACGGCGCCCGCCGCCGGCACCGCCTGGCGCAGCGTCTGGGCCAGGCGCGAAGTGGCGCACAGGTAAAGCGTCTGACTCATGGCGTGCCGATGAACAGGAAGAGGTTCGTCGCGCCGGAGGAGGAGCGACCAAGGCCGAGGTAGGCGGGACCGAGCGGCGTCTCGCCGCCCAGGTAGAGGGCAGTCGAATCGATCCAGTGGCGGCGCCGCGTTCCGCTCAGTTGGCCGCCCAGGCGCGCCGCTTCGACGGCCAGGCCGAGGCGCAGGTCGCCGCGCAGGCCGAGCGGCATGCGACTGATGATGTGCTCGGTGCGCAAGCCGACGTAGCGCGCGCTGTCGCCCTGTAGCTGATCGCGGCTGAACGCGGTCATGTTGAGGAAGCCGCCCAGACGCGCCGCGTCGAACGCGGGCAGTTCGCCGCGCGGCGAACCGGTGTAGGCGAGACGGGCATTGAACACGTTGTCGGCAACCGAGAACGCCGCCCGCAGATCGACATCGAGCCGGGCGTAGTCAAGCTTCGGCGAGTTGAAGTAGTCGACTTTCGCGGCCCAGCCCCGGGTCGGGAAGTACATCCGGTCGAAGCGATCGAGATCGATCCCGGCCTGCCAGCCGCCGAATTCGGTATTGGCGCTGGGTATCACCGGTTGACCGGTATCCAGGCGGTAACGGCGGTCGCGATGCAACCAGCCGAGACGGACGCTGCCATAGACCCCGAGGTTGTGTCCCAGCCAGACCCCGAGCAGCCCCTGCGTGGCGCGGTACTGGGCGAGGCGCCGATCGTCCCGGTAAATGTTGATGTCCTCCTGTTCGACGCCGGCCAGCGCCTCGAAGAAAACGCGCTGCCCGGGATCGAGCGGCTGGTAGTAATTGACGCCGAGGCGGTCGCGCGAGCCCAGTTCGGCGTGATAGAGCAGTTCGCCGCCCAAGGCGTTGAGCCAGGTCTGATGATAGGCGCCGCGCAGGCCGAAGGAGGCGCCGTCACCGTCGTCCGCCTGCAGCGTCAGGCCGAAGCGCAGGTAGTCAGGCCCCCAGGACTTCTCGACCGGCATCACGCGCAGCAGATTGCGCCCGGCTTCGTTGCTCAGCGCGTAATCGACGCTCTCGTAGTGGCCGTCGCCATAGATGCGCAGCAGGTTGTTGTCGATACGCAGCGCGTCGACTTCCTCGCCCGGCGCGATGTCGAGCAGGCGCTCGACCGCCTGCGGGTTGACCCGGTGCAGACCGGCGACCTCCACCGCATCAACGCGCAGTTGCGGCTGCGGCTCGACCGCCATCGCCTGCTGCCACGCGGCATAGTCCGCCGGGCTCAGGCTCAGCCCCGCCAGGCGTTCGGCCAGCGCCTGCGCGGCGCGCCGTCCGCGTTCGGCAGCCTCCTCGTGACGCGGAAAATCGACCGCCGTGATATCGCCGAGGTCGGGCCGGATCAGGATGTCGCGCGGCCCGAGCAGGGCCAGCGAACGCTCGACGTTCTGCTGGGTGAGGATGCCGATCATCTGCGCCGAGACGGTGAGCAGCGAACCGATCTCCTCGCTTTTCAGCAAGGGTGTCCCGACATCGACGGCGATCACGACGTCGGCCTGACAGCGCTCGCGCACCTCGGCAACCGGCAGGTTGTCGACCAGGCCGCCATCGACCAGCTTGCGCCCACCCGTCTCGACCGGCGCCAGCAGACCGGGCACCGACATGCTTGCGCGCATCGCCGTGCTCAGTGTGCCGTCGCGGAAGACCACCCGCTGGCCGTTGCCGATATCGGTGGCGACGATCGACAGCGGCAGCGGCAGACTTTCAATCTGACGCACGGTGCCGACCAGGCGATTGAGGAAGAGCTTGATCTTCTGGCCGGCGACGACGCCGCCCTGGTAACGCACCCCCTTGTCGCCGACGCCGCCCTCGGAGCCCGGCGGGTAGGTGCGGGCGATCAGCCGGTTGCGGTAACCCATCTCGGCGTATTCCGGGTTATCGATGAAGATGTCGCGCCAATCGACCCGCTCCAGTTCGCGGCGCATCGCCGCCGGCGTCACACCGGCCGCCCAGGCACCGGCGAAGAGGGCACCCATGCTGGTGCCGGCAACGCAATCGACCGGAATGCGCTGTTCTTCGAGCGCCTCCAGGATGCCCAGGTGGGCGGCGCCGCGCGCCCCGCCGCCGCCGAGCACCAGCCCGACCCGCGGCCGTTCCGCCGCCTGGGCAAGAGCGGCGCCCAGGGCAAGGAGGAGCAAGCAACAGGAAAGCAGACGACGGGTCATTGTTGTCCAGATGCGAAAAAGCCCTGCCGGAGCAGGGCTTTTCTTTTACCGCAAGAGCGGCAGGATTACTTGGTGCCGATGACTTCGATGTCGACGCGGCGATCGGCCTGCAGGCAGTCGATCAGCGACTTCGACTTCTTCTCGCTCTTGCCGCACTTGTCGCCGGTGACCGGCTGGGTTTCGCCCTTGCCTTCGGTGTAGACGCGGTTGGCTTCGATGCCTTTGGCGACCAGGTATTCCTTGACCGCGGCAGCGCGCTTCTCGGACAGCTTCTGGTTGTAGGCGGCACCGCCGATGCGGTCGGTGTGGCCGACGGCGAGGATCACTTCGAGCTTGATCTGGCCAGCCTTGGCAACCAGTTCGTCGAGCTTGGCCTTGCCTTCCGGACGCAGGACAGCCTTGTTGAAGTCGAACAGCGCGTCAGCGGCAACGGTGACCTTCTCGCCGGTCGGCTTGACGCCGGCGACGGCGGCGGCCGGCATGGCGGCCGGGGCAGCAACCGGCTTGCCTTCGCAAGCGGCCTTCGGCAGCAGGTCGCGGTCGCATTCGCAACCGGCCTTGTCGGCGGCGGCAGCGGCCGGGGTCCAGTAGCCGGTGCGCCAGCAGAGGCCGAAACCGCTCTTGGCGACGACGTCGCGCTGGTCGATGACATAGACACGTTCCTGGGCGACAGCCGAGAAACCGATACCCGCGAGCAGGGCGACAGCGATGGATTTCTTAACGAGGTTCATGATTTTCCCGAGGAAAAGTTGTTGTTAGGAGGTGCCGAACATTCTATTACGAATCGTCACCAAGGCGCCAAGCGGGAAGCACGGGATAAAGCGACTTGACGCGATATCATGGCATTCTTGCAACGCTGCGGTCGCCCCCGCCATCTGCCTTTGCTCAAATCGCTGAACCAACTGCTCCGTCGCCTGCGTCCACGCGCCGCCGCTGCCGACCAACGCCTGCTCGATACCCTGGCGGCGTTCCGCAACGAACAGGCCGACGAACTCAGCCTGCTGCGCCGCCTGATCGCCGCGCTGCGCCCGGCGCATGCCGGCGACGAAGGCACCCCGGCGCGCTACGCGCTGCTCCTCGAATGCCTCGAACAGGACGCCACGCTCGCCGCCGCCTTCCGTCACCACGTCCTCACCTTCATCGGCAGCCGCCGGCTGCTGACCTTCTTCACCGACAGCGGCATCCTGCCCGGCACCGGCTTCTTCTCCGAATGGTGGCGCATCCTCGGCAACCGGCTGCTGCCGGAAGCGCCCGACGAGCGGCGGATGCGCGACTGCCTGCAACTGATCTTCGAACGGCGCGACGACTGGCGCTGGCTGGAAGCCATCCCGGCGCCGCTGGCGCAGCGCTTCTGGACGGTGCTGGCGCCGGCCGAGGATTTCCGCGACCTCGACCGGCGCGGCGTCCAGGAGCAGATGCTCGACGCCATCCTGCTCCTCGCCCACCGCGTCAGCGGCCTCGGCGTCGAGGAGGAGCTGATGCGCGCCTCGCCCAACCTCGACGACGACGCGCCGCGCTTCATCGCCCTTTCGGCGGAAGCGCTGGAATTCGTCAGCGCCTTCCGCGCCGGTCTCGACGGCGACGCCGAGCGCTTCGACAAGGGCGACCAGTTGCAGGTCATCGTCGACCAGTGTCAGGACACCCTGAAGCGCATCCGCAAGCGAGCGCTCACCATCGGCACCAGCCTGCACCTTTCCTACCTGCTGACGCGCGGCGAGCAAAGCCTGCAGCGGCTGGCGGAACTCGTCGCCATCCTCACCGCCGGCCTGCGCCAGGTGCCGCACGAGGCGGCGATCAGCCAGTGGTCGGCCTTCGCGCGCGCCGTCTTCCTCGCCGAAAACCGCCGCCACAGCCTGCGCCACTACCTCGGCCAGTTGTCCGGCGTGCTCGCCGTGCGCGTCACCGAGAACGCCGCCCGTTCCGGCGAGCATTACATCTGCGACACGCCGGCCGACTACCGCAAGATGTGGCGTTCGGCGGCCGGCGCCGGCGCCCTGATCGGCGTCATGGCGCTGCTCAAGATCAAGGCGGCGACGCTGCACGCGCCCCCCTTCGTCGAGGCTTTCCTGTTCAGCATGATCTACGGGCTAGGCTTCGTGCTCATTTACCTGCTCGGCCTCACCGTCGCCACCAAGCAGCCGGCGATGACCGCGCAGACGCTGGCCGGCCTGCTCGGCGAACTGAAACCGAACCGCAGCGCCGAACTCGAACGCGTCGCCGACGTCGCCGCCGCGGTCAGCCGCAGCCAGCTGGCGGCGATCTTCGGCAACGTCGTGGTCGCTTTCCCGATCGCCCTGCTGGTCGGCCTCGCCTTCACCCTGCTCGGCGGCGAGGCGGTCAGCCCGGACAAGGCAGTGCACTTGCTGGGCGACCTCGACCCGCTGTCGTGGGCGATCCCGCACGCCGCCATCGCCGGCTTCTACCTTTTCCTGTCCGGGCTGATCAGCGGCTACTTCGACAACCGCGCCGCCTACGCCGACATCGGCCGCCGCATCGGCCACCTGCGCTGGCTGCGCGCCCTCGCCGGGCGCACCCGCGCCGAGCGCATCGGCTGTTACATCGAGGACCGCCTGGGCGGCATCATGGGGAATTTCCTGTTCGGCTGCATGCTCGGCTCGACCGGCATGCTCGGCGCCATGCTCGGCCTGCCGCTCGACATCCGCCACATCGCCTTCTCCTCGGCCAACCTCGGCTACGCGCTGGGCGGCCTCGATTACGCGATCGCCTGGCAGGCGTTGCTGCTCGGCGTTCTCGGCGTCGCCCTGATCGGCCTCACCAACCTCGGTGTCAGCTTCGCGCTGGCGCTGCGCACGGCGATGCGCGCGCGGCGCATCGAGTTCGCCCACTGGGGGCCGCTGCTCGGCGCCATCGGCCGCCGCCTGCGCAGCCAGCCGGGCAGCTTCCTGCGCCCGCCGCGGCCGCCCGCCGCCTGAACGATGCGGCGCCGCGCCGGCCTGCCCGCCCTGTTCCTCTGCTGCGCGCTGCCCGCCGCCGCCGAGTGGCAGGTTGCGGCGCCCGACGATCTGGCCGGCCGCATCTCGCCCTTCCTCACCGAACACACCGGGCGCCAGGGGGCACGCGCGCTGGGCGAGGAAATCCTCGCCACCGAAGGTTATTTCACGCCGCAGATCGAAATCGCCGACGGCGATGCCGGGCTGACGCTGAAGATCGACCCCGGCCCGCGCACCCACATTGCCGAAGTCGACCTCGCCATCGCCGGCCCGCTCGACCCGGCACGCCGCGAAGCGCTGCTCGCCGGCTGGCGGCTGCCGGTCGGCCAGCCCTTCCGCCAGGCCGACTGGAACGACGCCAAGCAGCAGGTGCTGGCCGAACTGCTCGCCGTCGACCACGCCGCCGCCCGCCTCGACGACAGCGCGGCGACGATCGACGCCGCGACGCAGCGGGCAACGCTGCGCGCCCATTACGACGCCGGCCCGCGCTACCGCTACGGCGAACTGCGCATCGACGGCCTGCACCGTTTCCCGCCCGAACTGGTCGCCCGCTACAACCGCCAGGTGCGGGCCGGCCGCCCCTACCGCGCCGAGGACCTGCACCTGCTCGCCAGCCAGTTGCAGGCGACGCCCTACTTCGCCAGCGCCCGCGCCGAACTCGACATGGAGGCCGCCAGCATCGACGGCGACGGCAACGCGACGGTCCCGGTCGACCTGCGGCTGCGCGAGCGCCCCGGTCACCGCGCCGGTTTCGGCGCCGGTTTCAGTTCGAACACCGGCGCCCGCGTCGAGGCCAACTACCAGACGCCGAACTTCCTCAACCAGGCCTGGGAGTTTACCGGCGGCCTGCGTCTCGAACAGAAGCGGCAGACCCTCTACGGCGACGTCTTCCTGCCGCCGGACGCCAGCCAGCGCCGGCACGGTTTCGGCTTCGCGCAGGAAACCAGCGACATCGAGGACCTGCGCACCGAACGCCACGCCTTCGGCGTGCAGAGCATCCAGCAGCGCGGCAGCGTCGAGCAGCGGCTGTCGCTCAACTGGCAGCGCGAGCGGCGCTCGCCGGACGGCGCCGACAGCGTCACCAGCCGGGCGCTGGTCGCCAACGCCACGTGGACATGGCGCGCCGTCGACAACCCGCTCGACCCGCGCGCCGGCCTGGTGGTCCAGTTGAGCCTCGGCGGTGCCGCCCGTGCCCTGCTTTCCGACGCCAATTTCGTGCGCACCCACGGTCGCGTCCAGTACTACCTGCCCGTCGGCAGGCGCGACACCCTGGCGCTACGCGGCGAACTCGGCCGCACCTTCGCCGACAGCCGCCTGCACGTGCCGCAGGATTACCTGTTCCGCACCGGCGGCACCGGCTCGGTGCGCGGCTACGCCTACCAGAGCCTCGGCATCCGCGAGGGCACGGCGACCGTCGGCGGCCGCTACATGGCCGTCGCCAGCGCCGAGTACACGCACTGGCTGAACGACGACTGGGGCGTCGCCGCCTTCATCGACGCCGGCGACGCCGTCGATGCCCTCGCCGACGCCCGCCTCGCCGTCGGCTACGGGCTCGGCGTGCGCTGGCGCAGCCCGGCCGGGCCGATCGGCGCCGACCTCGGCTACGGCGAACGCGAGCGCGCCGTGCAACTGCATTTCTCGCTGGCAATCCCGTTCTGATCATGAAACGCCGCCTTGCCGCCCTCGCCTTGCTTATTGCCCTGCCACTGGCCGGTCTCGCCTGGCTGGCCGGCACCGGCAGCGGCCTGCGCACGCTGACCGGCCTCGCCAGCACGGCGAGCGGCGGTCGCCTGCAGTTCGCCGGCGTCGACGGCCGCCTCGCCGGCCCGCTACAGATCGCCGAAGTGCAATGGCAGGATGGCGAGCAGCACGTCACCATCGGCCTACTGCAGCTCGCCTGGACGCCGACCGCGCTGAGCGACGGCCGGCTGCAGGTCGACGCGCTGACGATCGGCGAACTGCGCATCGACAGCCCGGCCCAGCAGACGCCGACGCCAGCGCCCGCCGACCTGCGCCTGCCGCTGGCACTTGCCGTCGACCGCCTGGAAATCGCCGCCGTGCACTACAACGGCAGCGCCCTGGCCAGCGAGCTGCGCGCCCGCCTGGCCAGCGATGGCCGCCAGCATCGCCTGAGCGCGCTCAGCCTGCGCAGCGGCGACGTCGTCATCGCCGGCGACGGCGAAATCGACGGCCTCGCCCCCTTCCCCCTGCGCGCCGACCTCGCCGTGCACGGCCAACTGGCCGAGCGCCCGCTCGCCCTCGACCTTCACGCCGCCGGCCCGCTCGCCCAACTGCCGCTGCGCCTGCAGGCGAAAAGCGGCATCGCCGGCGACGGCGAAGCGCTGCTGACGCCGTTCGCCGAACAACCTTTCGCCAGCGCCCACGTCGACCTCAAGGAGATCGACCCGGCCGCCTGGCTGGCCTCGCTACCCAGCGCCCGACTCGCCGCCCGCATCGATATCGCGCCGGCCGACGACGGGGTGAGCGCCAGCTTCCAGATCAGCAACAGCCGTCCCGGCCCGCTCGACCGCCAGGCGCTGCCGTTCACCGAGCTGGCTGGCGACGCCAGCTGGCAGGCCGGCCGCCTGCAACTGCCGGCACTGCGCCTGACGCTGCCCGGCGGCGGCGAACTGCAAGGGCGCGGCGACTGGCAGGGCGAACAGGACGGCAGCCTGCAGCTCGAACTGAACGCCAGCCGCCTCGACGCCGGCCGCCTACTCGCCGCATTGCGGCCGACCCGGCTGGCCGGGACGATCAAGGCCGAACTGGGCGCCAGCGCCCAGCAGGTCCGCATCGACCTGGCCGACCCGCGCTTTCGCCTGCGCGCCGCGGTCGAACACGCGGCGGCGACAGTGCGCGTCGAACAACTCGAACTGGCGGCCGGCGACGCCCGCCTGCAGGCAAGCGGCGAGCTGCACACCGGCGACCTCAGCTTCCGCGCCGACGCCCGCCTCGACCGCTTCGACCCGGCGCGTTTCGCGGCGCTGCCGGCGGCGACGCTGAACGCGACGCTGCAGGCGAGCGGCCGCCTCGGCTCCAAACCAGTGGTGGACGGCGAATTCGCGCTGCGCGACAGCCGCTTCCGCGACCAGCCGGTGAGCGGCCAGGGCAAGCTGCGCCTGGCCTGGCCGCAGCTCAGCAACGTCGACCTGCAACTGGCGCTGGCCGGCAACCGGCTGCAGGCGAACGGCGCCTTCGGCCGCGCCGACGACCGCCTGAACGTCGTCATCGACGCCCCGCAGCTCGCCGCGCTCGGCGGCGAAGGCGGCATCGCCGGCCGCCTCGAACTCGGCGGCACGCTCGACCGGCCCAGCCTCAGCGCCAGCCTGCAGGCGGCGACGCTCGGTCTGCCGGGCAGCTTCCGCCTGCACGGCCTCAAGCTCGACGGCCAGCTCGGCGCCGCCGACGAAGCACCGCTGAAGATCCGGCTCGGCCTTGACGCAATCGGCGACGGCCACGCCGCGACCTGGGCGCAAGCCCTGCAACTCGACGTCGACGGCAGCCGGCGCAGCCACCGGCTACGCCTGACCGCCCGCCTGGCCGGCGGCGAACGCCTGCAACTGGCAGCCAGCGGCGGCCTCGGCGACAAGCGCTGGCAGGGCCAGCTCGACGAGCTGACACTGGCCGCTGGGGAAGCGGCGCGCAACCTGCGCCTGCTCGCCCCTGCCGCCGTGCAACTCTCCGGCGACGCCTGGTCGCTCGGTCCGCTGCGCCTCGCCGGCGCCCCCCTCGACTGGCAGGCGACGCTCAGCGCCAGCGCCGACGGCAGCCGGCTGAAAGGCGAACTGCAGGCCAGCGGCAGCCGCGTCGGCAAAGTCGACGCCCAACTCGAGGCGACGCTCGCCAGCCCCTGGCAGCTTGCCACCGACCGCCCCTGGCAGGGCCGCTTCGACGCCGCCGTCAACGACCTCGCCTGGCTCGGCGAACTGCTCGGCGAGCAGTGGCGCAGCGCCGGCGAACTGACGGCAACGCTGCGCCTGGCCGGCACGCCGGCCAAGCCGCAACTCTCGGGCACGGTGCACGGCAACCGGCTGGCAGTGAGCGACAACGAAAGCGGCATGCGCCTCGAACAGGGCGAACTCGCCGCCGACATCGCCGACAACCGCCTGCAACTGCGCCGCTTCGTTTTCGTCAGCCCGCACCAGCCGCTGCCGCGCCCGCTGCGCCAGCGCCTGGGCGACGCGGCGGCGGCCCAGGTCGCGCCGGGCAAGCTGGAAGTCACCGGCAGCATCGCCATCGACCCGGCGAGCAGCGACGGCCAGGCCAATCTCGACGTCAATCTGGAGCGCGTCGGCGTCCGCCAGCGTCCGGACCAGTGGCTGAACCTCTCCGGCCAGGGCAAGCTGAGCTGGCAGCAGGCGGCGCTCGGCCTGCGCGGTCAGCTCGCCGTCGATGCCGCCTGGTGGCAGATGGCGCCGGCCGGCGCGCCGCGCCTGTCGGACGACGTCATCGTCCAGCGCCCGGGGCAGAAAACCAGCGCCAGCCCCCGGCCGCGTCTCGACCTCGACCTGGAAATCAGCCTCGGTCGCCACTTCCTGTTCGACGGCAGCGGCCTGTCCACCCGGCTGGCCGGCAGCCTGCGCCTGACCGCCAGCGGCCGCGACCTGCCGCGCGCCAGCGGCACCATCCGCACCCGCGACGGCCGCTTCGACGCCTACGGCCAGCAACTGGAAATCGAGCGCGGCGAACTGCGCTTCCAGGGCCTGCCGGAGAACCCGGCGCTCGACGTGCGCGCGGTGCGCAAGGGGCTGGCCGTCGAAGCCGGCGTGCAGATTTCCGGCACGGCGCAGAAACCAGTGCTGCGCCTGGTCTCCGACCCCGAACTGCCGGACGCCGAAAAGCTCTCCTGGCTGATCCTCGGCCACGGCCCGGAAGGCACCGGCAGCGGCGACGCCAGCGTCCTGCTCTCGGCCGCCGCCGGCCTGCTCGGCAACGATTCCGGCAAACTGGTGCAGCAGATCAAGCGCAGCTTCGGCATCGACGAGTTCGGCGTTCGCCAGGGCAGCCTCGACGGCAGCGGCCGCCAGGCCGGCAGCCGGATCGCCGGCGGCAGCGTGGACACCAGCGGCAGCACCGGCCAGCAGATCCTCAGCATCGGCAAGCGTCTGACCGAGAAGGCGACGCTCGGCTACGAGCAGTCGCTGGGCACCGCCGACAGCCTGGTCCGCCTGTCGATCGCCCTGACCCGCGACGTCACGCTGATCGGCCGCGCCGGCAGCGACAACGCCGTCGATATCTTCTACACCCTCACCTGGGGTCTTCCACCGTCGCGGCGTGTGCGGCGGGAAGCGGCGCCTTGACCGGCATGTCGTGGCGGCGCTGGGCGACCAGGATGAGCAGGGCGGAAACCATGACGACGATCAGCACGCTGCCGCCGACCCATTCCGGCACCGGCACCACCATGCGCGCGGTGAGGTAGAGCAGCACGGTGATCAGGCCGCGCGGCGCCAACCACAGGAGCGACGGCGCCAGCGGCCCGCCGAAACTGCGCAGCAGCGCGGCGCGCGACAGGTAGATGATGAACAGCACGACCAGGGCCCCGAACCAGGCCAGCGGCATCGCCAGCGTCTTCAAGTCGGTCCAGTAGCCGAGCAGGATGAAGAAGAAGCCGCGCACGGCGAAGGTCAGCTCGAAGGCGATCGCCTTGAATTCGTTGAGCGTCGTCTCGTAGTGGTCGCTCATCCAGTGTTCGAACAGCGGGACGCGGGTGATCAGCAGCGGGTTGTTGATGGTCAGCCCGAACAGCAGGACCATGATCAGCGGCGACAGGTAGAGCAGCTTGCCCGCCGCGTAGAGGCCGAGCAGGCCGGCGAGCAGCGGCAGGAAACGGATCGGCCCGCGGCTGTGCATGAGGATCAGGGCCAGGCCGATGGCGCAGATCACCGACAGCACCAGCGACACCAGGCCGCCGCCGAGCAGTCCCTGGGCGATGCCGAGGAGGGTACCGTCGGAATGAACCAGAGCGAAGAAGACGATGACGCCGATGATGTCGGACAACGCGCTTTCATAGACGACGAATTCGCGGCCGTGCACCGGCAGGAACTGGCTGTTGGGAATGGCGACGGCGCTGGAGATCAGCGCGAAGGGAACGGCAATCACCGCCGCCTTGAAGTAGCCGAAGGCGAAATAGAGTTCGATCAGCGGCGTCAGGACGGCAAAGCAGACGAGGAAGCCAAGCAGCGCCATCCACATCGCCGCCCGCGCCGAGTACAGGCGTTCGCGCGACAGCGAGATGTCGAGCGAGCCTTCGAGGACGATCAGCACCAGGCCGATGGTACCGATGACCGGCACCACCATGTCGAGGCCGTCCAGCGTCCAGCCGGCGACATGGAGCAGCGGCTTGGTCAGCATGCCGGCGGCGATCAGCAGGATCACCGGCGGTATCCGGTAGCTGCGCCCGGCGCGTTCGATGGCGAAGGCGACGAGGAGGATCGCCGAGGCGAACAGGATCGAGACATGGGCGTTCATGGCGCCTCCGCAACGTTGGGTTTGGTGCGATGGCGGCCGAGCCAGGCGATGATGTCGTCCACGTAGGTGAAGACGACCGGAATCACCAGCAGGCTGAGGAAGGTCGAGGTGATCAGGCCGCCGATGACGACGATCGCCATCGGTGCCCGGAAGCTCGGATCGGCGCCGATGCCGAGCGCGATCGGCAGCATGCCGGCGCCCATCGCGATGGTCGTCATGACGATCGGTCGCGCCCGCTTGCGGCAGGCGTCGAGCAGCGCGCGCCAGCGGTCCAGCCCGTGCTCGCGGCGGGCCAGGATGACGTAGTCGATGAGCAGGATCGAGTTCTTGGTGGCGATGCCCATCAGCATGATGAGGCCGATCATCGACGGCATCGACAGCGCCTTCTGGGCGATGAACAGCGCCAGGAAGGCGCCCGGCACCGACAGCACCAGCGCCGCCAGGATGGTCACCGGCTGGACGAAATCCTTGAACAGCAGGACCAGCACGATGTAGATGCAGAGCACGCCGGTGGCCATCGCCAGGCCGAAGCTGGCGAACAGCTCGCCCATCGCTTCGGCATCGCCGATCGTCGTCTGGATGATGCCGGGCGGCAGTTGCTGCAGGCTGGGCAAGGCGAGCGCCGCCTTTTCGACGTCGCCGAGCGCCTGGCCGTTCAGCTCGATCTCGAAGTTGATGTTGCGCAGGCGGTCGTAGCGGGTGATTTCGGCCGGCCCGCCGGCGATGCCGACGCTGGCGATGTTGGCCAGCAGGACCGGGCCGTGGCGACCGGGGACGGTGAGCTGGCGCAGCAGGTCGAGGTCGGCGCGGGCGGCCGGCGGCAGCTTGACGACGATCGGCACCTGGCGTTGCTGCAGGTTGAGCTTGGCCAGCCCCTGATCGTAATCGCCGGCGGTGGCGATGCGCAGGGTGTCGGCAATCGCCGCCGAGGTGACGCCAAGGTCGGCCATGCGCGCGAAGTCGGGGCGGATCACCAGTTCCGGGCGAGTCAGGCTGGCCGTCGTGGTGACGCTGCCGATGCCGGGAATGCCGCGCAATTCGCGCTCGACCTGGCGGGCGTGGCCGGCCAGCAGCTCGCCGTCCTCGCCGGCCAGGACGATGACGTACTTCTCGTTGGCCGAGGCAAGGCCAACCTTGATCCGCGCCCCCGGCACCGCCGCCAGCGCCTGGCGCAGTTCGCCCTCGATCTGCTGCTTGCTGACCCCCGAACGTTCGCCGCGCGGGGTCATGTTCACGGTCAGCGTCGCCTTGCGCACTTCGGCGGCGCCGCCCGGCATGAACGGGTCCTTGCCGGCGGAACCGCCGCCGAGCGCGGTATAAACCAGGCGGACCTGCGGGTGGGCGGCGACGATCTGCCGCGCCTGTTCCGCCGCCGCCAGCGTCTCGGCGAAGCGGGCACCGGGCGGCAGTTCGACATGGACCTGGGTCTGCGACAGGTCGTCCGGCGGCAGGAAGCCGGTCGGCAGCAGCGGCACCAGCGCGAAGGAGCCGAAGAAGAAGGCGCCGGCGGCGACCAGGGTCAGCACGCGGTGGCGCAGGCACCAAGCGGCCCAGCCTTCGTAGATACGCAGCCAGCGCGGCTGGGCGTGGGCGGCGGTGGGGCGCAACAGGTAGGCGGCCATCATCGGCGTCAGCATGCGGGCGACGACAAGCGAGAAGAAGACGGCGATCGCCGCCGTCCACCCGAACTCGATGAAGAACTTGCCGGCGACGCCGCTCATGAAGGCGGTCGGCAGGAACACCGCAATCAGCGTGAAGGTGGTGGCAATGACCGCCAGGCCGATCTCGTCGGCCGCTTCCATCGCCGCCTGGTAGGGCGTCTTGCCCATCGCCAGGTGGCGCATGATGTTCTCGATCTCGACGATGGCGTCGTCGACCAGGATGCCGACCACGAGCGACAGCGAGAGCAGGCTGACGACGTTGATCGTGAAGCCCATCAGGTACATCGCCGCGAAGGTCGGGATGATCGACAGCGGCAGCGCGGTGGCGGCGACGAAGGTGGCGCGGCCGTCGCGCAGGAACAGCCAGACGACGATGACGGCGAGGATGGCGCCCTCGATGAGCAGCCACATCGATCCTTCGTAGTTCTCGATCACCGGATCGACGAAATTGAAGGCCTCGGTGATCTCGATGTCCGGGTGTTCGGCGCGCAGGCGGGCGAGGACGACAGCCACCGAGTCCGCCACCTCGACTTCGCCGGCGCCCTTGCTGCGCGAGATTTCGAAGCCGACCACCGGCTTGCCGTTGAGCAGCGCGGCGCTGCGCCGTTCGGCGATGTCGTCGCTGACCGTGGCGATCTGGTCGAGCCGGACATGGCGGCCATCACTGAGGACGATGTCCATCGCCGCCAGTTCGGTGGCCGAGCCGACGGTGCCGATGGTACGCACCGATTGCTCGACGCCGCCGATGTCGGCGCGGCCGCCCGAAGCCTCCTGCTGGATCTGCCGCAACTGGCGCGAGATGTCGGCCGCCGAAGCGCCGAGCGCGAGCAGCCGGGCCGGGTCGAGTTCGACGCGCAGTTCGCGGCTGACGCCGCCGACGCGCGCCACGGCACCAACGCCGCGGGCGCTGAGGATGGCCTTGGCGACCGTGTTGTCGACGAACCAGGAGAGCGCCTCCTCGTCCATCCGCGACGAGGCGACGGTATAGGTCAGGATCGGCGCGCCGGCCACCGACACCTTGCTCACCACCGGGTCCTTGAGATCGCCCGGCAGGTCGGAGCGGATGCGCGACAGCGCGTCGCGCACGTCGTCGACCGCTTCCTGGGTCGGCTTTTCCAGGCGGAACTCGACGGTGATCGTCGCCGTCCCGTCCTGCACCGTGGTGTAGATATGCTTGACCCCCTGCAGCGTCGCCACCGAATTCTCGATCTTGCGCGCCACTTCGGTTTCCATCTGCGCCGGCGCGGCGCCGGGCAGGCTGGCGCTGACCGTCACCGTCGGCAGGTCGACGTCCATGAACTGCTGCACCTTCATGCCCTTGAAGGCGACCAGCCCGGCCAGCGTCAGCAGCAGGAAGAGCAGGATCGCCGGGATCGGGTTGCGGATCGACCAGGCGGAAACGTTCATTGACCGCCACCCGCGGCCAGCACCTGCACCAGGTCGCCGTCGGCCAGGAAACCGGCGCCGCTGGCGACGATGCGCGCCGCCGCCGGCAAGCCGTCGACGATCTCGACCAGTTCGCCTTGCCGACGACCGAGGCCGACCTTGGTCTGGGCAACGCGGTCGGCGCCCTGCAGGGTGAAGACGTAGGCGAAGCCCTCGCGCAGCACCACCGCCGCCTGCGGCACGACGAGCGCCGGCGCCCGCCCGAGTTCGAACTCGCCGCGCGCGAACATGCCGGCGCGGAGCGCGCCGCCGGCCGGCAGATCGACGAAGACGGTGCCGTTGCGGGTCGCCGGATCGACCGCCGGCGCTACCTGGCGCACCTTGCCGTCGACCGTCGCGCCGCCCGGGCCGGTGATGCGCACCGGGCCGCCGCCGACGATCCGCCCGAGGTCGGCCGACGGCACCGCCGCCCGCCATTCGAGACGGCCGCCGCGGATCAGCCGGAACAATTCCTGGCCGGCCGTCGTCAGCGAACCGACGGCGGCGCTGCGCGCCGCGATGACGCCATCGTCCGGCGCCTTGATCTCGGTGCGCGCCAGACGCAAGGCAACCGCGTCGAGACGCGCCCGCGCCGCCGCCAGGCGGGCCGCCGCCGCCTGCTCGGCAGTCTGGTACTGGGTATTCATCTGCTGGCTGTAGAAACCCTTCGCCTGCAGTTCCTTCGCCCGCGCCGCATTGCCGCGCGCCTCGGCGACGCTGGCTTCCAGTTCGGCCACCGCCGCCTGCGCCTCGGCCTGCTCGCTGGCCGCCGTCGCCGCGTCGAGACGCGCCAGCACCTGGCCCTTGCGCAGCGTCTGGCCGACATCGACCGCCACTTCGACGATGCGCAGGCCGGACAACTCGGCGCCGATCACCGCCTCCTGCCAGGCGACGACGTCGCCGGTGGCGCTCAGGGTGCGCGGCCAATCGACCGTCTGCGGCGCCACCACGGCAACGCTCAAGGCCGGCTTGGCGGCGGCTTGCGGCGGCGCCGCCTCCTTGCCGCAAGCGGCAAGCAGCAAGACGAGCGCCAGCGCGCCGACGCGCCGGCAACCTGCCAAACGGGATACAAACTGAGTCTGCCTGTCGATCATGCCGAACCTGCCCGGGCTGGAAAACTTGCGGATGATACCGCGTTGCAGCAAGTCCGCCGAACCAACGCTTCTAGGCTCCCTCCGGCGCTGCGCGCCCGCTTACCCGCCCCCGGCAGATTCAGCCGCTAGCGTGACCGAGAAGATCGCCGCGCAGATGCATGATCGCCTCGTGGAAGATGCGTGCATCCATCAGGCGCGGCGTGGTTGGCAGGAGCGGCGCGAAGTCCATGCGGTCGAGGATGTCGCGTTGCAGGTCGACGCCGGGGGCGATTTCGGTCAGTACCAGGCCGGCCTCGCTCAATTCGAAGACGCAGCGTTCGGTGACGTAGAGCACCGGCGTGCCGCGGCGGGCCGCCTGCGGGCCGGAGAAGGTGCGGTGCTCGACTTCATCGACGAACTTGACCGCCGAACCGTCCTGCAGAATGCGCAGGCAGCCGCCGTCGACCGCGACTTCCAGTTGGCCGGCGCTGAAGGTGCCGACGAAGACGACCTTGCGCGCCGCCTGCGAGATGTTGATGAAGCCGCCGGCCCCGGCCAGCCGAGGGCCGAAGCGCGAGACGTTGAGGTTGCCCTGGCGGTCGGCCTGGGCCAGGCCGAGAAAGGCGATGTCGAGGCCGCCGCCGTCGTAGAAGTCGAACTGGCTGGGCTGGTCGATCACCGCCTGGGTGTTGGTCGCGGCGCCGAAGTTGAGGCCGCCGGCCGGTACGCCGCCGATCACGCCCGGCTCGGCGGTCAGCGTCAGCAGGTCGACGATACCTTCCTCGGCGGCGACGGCGGCGACGCCTTCCGGCATGCCGATGCCGAGATTGACCACGGCGCCCGGCGTCAGCTCCATCGCCGCGCGGCGGGCGATGATCTTGCGTTCGCTCATCGGCATCGGCGCGAGAGCCGACATCGGCACCCGGATTTCGCCTGAAAACGCCGGGCTGTACGGTTCGGCGAAGGTCTGCATGTGGTACTCGGGCTTTTCGGCAACCACCACGCAGTCGACCAGGACACCGGGAATCTTCACCTGGCGCGGGTTGAGCGAGCCGCGCTCGGCGATCCGTTCGACCTGGACGATGACGATGCCGCCCGAATTGCGCGCCGCCATCGCAATGGCCTGCGCTTCCAGCGTCAGCGCTTCCTTCTCCATGGTCACGTTGCCGTCGGCATCGGCGGTGGTGCCGCGGATGATCCCGACGTGGATCGGGAAGGCCTTGTAGAACAGGTATTCCTCGCCGTCGATTTCCATCAGGCGGACGATCTCGGTGCTCGTCCGCTCGTTCAGCTTGCCGCCGTCGAAACGTGGATCGACGAAGGTGCCGAGGCCGATGCGGGTGATCGTCCCCGGCTTGCCGGCGGCGATATCGCGAAACAGGTGGGTGATGACGCCCTGCGGCAGGTTGTAGGCCTCGACCCGGTTGGCCACGGCCAGTTCCTGCAGGCGCGGCGCCAGCCCCCAGTGGCCGCCGATCACGCGGTCGACCAGGCCGTCGTGGCCGAGATGATTGAGGCCGCGCTCCTTGCCGTCGCCCTGCCCGGCCGCGTAGACCAGGGTCAGGCCGCGCGGGCTACCGAGGCCATGCGCGTCGTTCTCGCGCGCTTCGAGGAAGCGCTGTTCGAGGGCGACGGCGATGTTCTCGGCAAAACCGATGCCGACGAAGCCGCCGGTGGCCACCGTATCGCCGTCGCGGATGCGGGCCACCGCATCACGCGCCGAGACGACCTTGCCCGCCGGATTGCTGGAAAAACTGGCCGCCATCGTTTCCTCCGCCACAAGAAGAAAACGCCATGTTCGGTCAGAGCGTGGCCGCACGCCACGCTCGTTTACCCTGATGCGCGGCTCAGTTGACCAGCGCCGCCTCGATCTCGGCGAAGGTGCGCGGCAGGTCGAAGCCGAGTACCGGGACGCCGAGCACGCGGCCGATCTGGGTCGCCGAGAAGAGTCCGCGCACGCGCGGCAGACCGGTCAACGGATCGTTGTCCTCGACCAGGATGTGCTGGCGCCCGAGTTGCTTCAGCGCGTCGAGGATTTCGCCGACGCTGGCGCGCAGCACGTCGGCCAGGGCCAGCGTGTCGATGCTGCCGATCGGCGTCATCAGTTCGTTGACGCGCAGTTCGTCGCGCTTGCTGCCGCGCGCCTGGGCAACCTGCAGCGGCTTCTCGCCGAGGATGTCGCGAGCGGTGATCAGGCCGACCACCTCGTCGTCCTTGCCGAGCACCATGAGCAGACGGACGCCGCGCGAGATCATGCGGGCGTTGGCGTCGTCGATCAGCGCCTCGGGCGCGATGCTGACCGCGGCGACCCGGGAGAAATCAGTCATCGCCTCGATCGCCGGCGAATCGGCGGCGAGCTGGTTGAAACCGGCTGCGCACAGGGTGGCGCTGGCCGACAGTTTGTGGGCACGCAGGTGAACGGGTTGGTTCATGGTTGTCTTCCTCCATCAGGGATTCTTGTCGCGCGGCATGCGCCGCTATTTTTTCCGGAAGATCGCCTTGCAACCGCGACCTTCTGCCGCACAGTATTGAGCCAAGCCGGCCGCGTTGCAAGTAGCGCGAAAACGGCGTCCGGCAGCGCCTCGAAGCGCCATCGGCGGCCCCCGCCGGATTGCCGAAACGGTATGATTTGCCGCTTCCCTTCCCGCCCCGAAAGACGCCTTACCCCGCCATGAAGCAACTCGTCAGCCGCCTGCGCGCCCTCATCCCGACCCGGGAGCAGATCATGACGAACCGCTGGCTGCGCTGGCTTCATCCTTACCTCGCCCATCCCCGGCTCTGGCACTGGTCGCGGCGCGGCGTCTCGCTCGGCGTGGCGATCGGCATCTTCTTCGGCCTGCTCATCCCGATCGCCCAGATTCCCTTCTCGGCCGCCGCCGCCATCCTGCTGCGCGCCAACGTCCCGGCCGCCGCGGCGAGCACGCTGGTCACCAACCCGGTGACCTTCGGCCCCGTCTATTACGCCGCCTACAAGCTCGGCGTCTGGATCCACGGCGGCGACCACGCGGCCGGGCCGCCCGCAACGCCGTTCGACGGGAACCAGGAAGCCGGCGTCCTGCAACGCCTGCGCCGCCTCGGCCTGCCGCTGCTCACCGGGCTCGCCGTGATGGCCTCGCTGTTCGGCCTGCTCAGCTACGTCGTGATCAGCGCCGTCTGGTACTGGCGGGTCAAGGCAAAACGGCGACGCCTGCTGCGCGACTACCAGACGCGGGCACGCGGCCGCATCCACGGCCCCGGCTGAGCCCCGCCGGCCGCCTCCCGGGGCGGGTGCGACATTCGGTCACTCCACACCAGCGGCGCCTGGCGCTATCGTGCGGATCAGTGTTTGTTGCAAACACCTCTCGATCCCTTCAGCCCCGACCCCGGGGCTTCTTTTTTGCCCGTGCTGACGACCCCCACCCAGTTCACCCGGATACGCCTGATCGACCTGCGCTGGTTCTCGATCGGCGGCATGCTGCTCGCCGCCGCGGTCAGCACCAGCATCCTCGGCAGCGCCGACATCCTGCCCCGGCTGCTCGCCTTCACCCTCGTCGTCGCCTGCCTCAACGGCTGCCTGTGGCTGGCTTCGCGCCTGCATACCGGCGACGACATCCCGCTGATCTCGCCGTGGACGCAACTGCAGTTCGACGTGCTGAGCTGGTCGATCTTCATCTACTTCTCGGGCGGCGCGACCAACCCCCTGATCTCGGTCTTGCTGCCGCTGGTCGCCTTCGGCGCCATCGTCCTCGACCGGCGGCGGGCCTGGCTGCTCGGCCTGATCTCGGTCCTCCTCTACTCCTTCCTGTGGCGTTTCTACCTGCCGCTGCCCATCCTCGACGCACAACGCGCCACCTACCTGCACCTGCTCGGCATGTGGCTGGTCTTCGTCGTATCGACAGTGGTCTCGATCTGGTTCATCCAGAGCATGAGCGCCGCGCTGCGCGAGCGCGACGCGGCGCTGGCCGAAGCCCGGGAAAGGACGCTCAAGGATGACTGGCTGACCTCGATCGGCACGCTGGCGGCGAGCGCCGCCCACGAAATGGCGACGCCGCTGTCCACCCTCAACCTGCTGCTCGAGGAATGGGCGGAGGACTGCGCCTTTCCTCCCGCCTACCGGGACGACCTGGCGCTGATGCGCCGGCAGATCGAAAGCTGCCGCCAGACTCTCAACCATCTCTCCGGGCGCGCCAGCCAGCCGGCCAGCGCCAACCGGCCGTCGATCGCCCACTGGCTCGACGCCTTCCTGCAGGCCTGGCAAGCCACCCACCCGGCGAGCAGCCTGCAATACACGCTGGCGCCGACGCTGGCGCAGCACGCCCCGCGTTTCGACATCGCCGTCGAAAGCGGCCTCGGCCATCTGCTCGACCACGCCGCGCGCGGCCCCGGGCCGTTGCGGCTGAGCGCCGACAAGGCCGCCGGGCTATTGACGATCAGCGTCGCCGGCGCCCCGCCGCCGGACGCCGCCGGCCCCAGCCTGGCACTCGCCCAGAGCACGCTGCAACGTGCCGGCGGCAGGCTGCACTGGCAGGGCCAACGCATCGAACTCCATCTGCCTTTGCAAGGAACCGCATTGCCATGACATCCCCCAGCCGCCCCCTGCTCGTCGTCGAGGACGACGAGAGTTACCGCTCATTGCTTGCCCGCTCGCTGCAACGGCGCGGCTTCGCGGTGCGTACCGCGAGCAGCGCCGACGAAGCCCTGGCCACCTGCGCCGAGCAGGCACCGGCCTACGTCGTGCTCGACCTCAACCTGCACGGCGAATCCGGGCTCAACCTGATCCGCCCGCTGCTCGCCTACGCGCCGGCCGCGCGCATCGTCGTCCTCACCGGTTACGCCAGCATCCAGACGACGGTCGCCGCAATGCGCCTGGGCGCCTGCCATTACCTGCCGAAGCCGGCCAATACCGGCGACCTGGTGCGCGCCCTGCTCGACGACAACATCGCGCTGGACACGCGGATCGACGAGGAACAACTCAGCGTCCAGCACCTGCAGTGGGAATACATCCAGCGCAAGCTGGCGGAAAACGACGGCAACATCTCGGCCACCGCCCGCGCCCTCAAGATGCACCGGCGCACCCTCCAGCGCAAGCTGGCCAAGCGGCGGCCGCCTGATCTCGGTTTCGCCGTCGAATAAAAGAAGGGACGTTCCAGCGGAACGTCCCGGCAAGGCGGCGGCCCGGATGGCCGCCGTCAACGAGAACTTATTTGTCCTGCTCGGCGCGTTCGATCTGCGCCTCGAACCACAAGGCATTGACGACGGCGAACAGGATGGCCATGGCAAGGCCGAGTACCCAGCTAAAATACCACATGATCTCTTTCCCCTTTCAGTAAGCGGACTTGTTGTTGGCTTCGATGTAATCGGCGGTGACCTTGCCGGACATCACGCGGTAGGCCCAGCCGGTATAGGCGATGACGATCGGCGTGAAGATCAGCGCCGCCCAGAACATCACGGTCAGCGTCAGGTGGCTGGAAACGCTGTCCCAGACCGTCAGGCTGGAGCGCAGGTCGGTAGACGACGGCATGACGAAGGGGAACATGGCGACGCCGGCCGTGCCGATCACGCCGAGTTCGGCGACCGCGCTGGCGATGAAGGCGAGCAGCGGCTTGTCGGCGCGGGCGCAAACGATGCCGAGCAGGCCGCCGACCAAACCGGCGCCGGGAATCGCCCACAGCAACGGCTGCGCCTTGAAGTTGGCAAACCACGCCCCGGCCTGCAGCGCCACCGTCTTGGCCAGCGGATCGGGCAGCGCGCCGGGATCGACCGGCGAGGTGATGACGTAGCCGGCAATCCCCATCGCCACCCAGACGCCGGCACCGGCGAAGGCGAGCAGCATGACGCTGCCGAACAGCGTCGAAGCGAGCTTCGCCCGCTGGTAGACGGCGCCCTCGGTGCGGATCATCAGGTAGTTGGCGCCGTGGAAGGTCAGCATCGAGAAACTGACGACGCCGGCCAACAGCGCGAAGGGATTGAGCAGGCCCCAGAAGCTGCCGGTATAGACCGGCATCAGGTTGCTCTCGAAGTGGAAGGGCACGCCCTGCAGCAGATTGCCGAAAGCGACGCCGAAGATCAGCGAGGGCACGGCACCGCCGACGAACAAGCCCCAGTCCCAGGTCTTGCGCCAGAGCGGGTTGTCGATCTTGCTCCGGTAGTCGAAGCCGACCGGGCGGAAGAACAATGCCCAGAGCACGGCCAGCATCGCCCAGTAGAAGCCCGAGAAGGCGGTCGCGTAGACCAGCGGCCAGGCGGCGAAGATGGCGCCGCCGCCGGTGATGAACCAGACCTGGTTGCCGTCCCAGTGCGGACCGACGGTGTTGATGATGACGCGGCGTTCGACGTCGTTCTTGCCGATGAAGGGCAGCAGCGTGCCGACCCCCATGTCGTGGCCGTCCATGACGGCGAAGCCGAGCAGCAGGACGCCGACCAGCAGCCACCAGACGAGTTTCAGGGTTTCGTAATCGAGCATGACGGATTCCTCACTTGGCGGGATTGAGCAGTGCGCTTTCGCCTTCGTAGCGGCCGGTGCCGAGGCTGGCCGGACCGAGGCGGGCGAACTTGACCATCAGGTACATCTCGGCGACCAGCAGCAGGGTGTAGAAGCCGACGAAGCCGGCGAGCGAGCCGTACAGGCTGGCGCCGGACAGCGCCGAGGTCGACAGGTTGGTCGGCAGGATGCCGTAGATGGTCCATGGCTGGCGGCCGTACTCGGCGACGAACCAGCCCATTTCACAAGCCAGCCAGGGCAGCGGGATCGACCACAGCGCCCAGCGCAGCAGCCAGCGCTTCTCGCCGATCCGGTTCTTCGCCGATTCCCAGAAGGCGATCAGCATCAAGCTCAGCATCAGGAAACCGAGGACGACCATGATGCGGAAGGTCCAGAACATCGGCGCCACGTCGGGGATGGTGTCGCGCGCGGCGCGGGCGATCATCTCCGGCGTCGCCAGGGTGACGTCGGCGGTGTATTTCTTGAGCAGCAGACCGTAGCCGAGATCGTCCTTGATCGCCTGGAAGCGGGTCTTCTCCGCCTCGTTGGCGCGGTCGGCGCGCAGCTTCTCAAGCAAGGTGACCGCCTCGATGCCGGTGACGATGCGCTCGGCGGCGCGCGCTTCAAGCTGGTCGATGCCGGGCAGCACGGTATCGGTCGAACGTGTGGCGATCAGGCCGAGCGCGTAGGGAATCCGCACTTCGGCATGGTTGGTGCGCTGCTGGTCATCGGGCAGCGCGAACAAGGTGAACGGTGCCGGCGCCGGCTCGGTCTTCCACATCGCTTCGAGCGCCGCCAGCTTGGTCTGCTGGTGCTCGGTCACCGCGTAGCCCGACTCGTCGCCGAGGACGATCACCGAACACGCCGCGGCCAGCCCGAAGGAAGCGGCAATGCGGAAGGAGCGGCGGGCGAACTCGACATGCACGCCGCGCAGCAGGTACCAGGAACTAATGCCGAGGACGAAGATCGAGCCGGTGACGTAACCGGCCGACACGGTATGGACGAACTTCGCCTGCGCCGCCGGGTTGAGCAGCAGATCGGCGAATGAGGTCATCTCCATGCGCATGGTGACGAAACTGAACTCGGACCCGACCGGGTTCTGCATCCAGCCGTTGGCGATCAGGATCCACAGCGCCGAGAAGTTCGAGGCGATGCCGGTCAGGTAGTTGATCACCAGGTGGCCGCGCTTCGACAGGCGGTCCCAGCCGAAGAAGAAGAGACCGATGAAGGTCGATTCGAGGAAGAAGGCCATCAAGCCTTCGATCGCCAGCGGCGCGCCGAAGATGTCGCCGACGTAGTGCGAGTAATAAGCCCAGTTGGTGCCGAACTGGAACTCCATGGTGATGCCGGTGGTGACGCCGAGCGCGAAGTTGATGCCGAACAGCTTGCCCCAGAACTTGGTCATGTCGCGGTAGATTTCCTTGCCGCTCATGACATAGACCGTTTCCATGATGGCCAGCAGGATCGACAGACCCAGCGTCAAGGGAACGAAGAGGAAATGGTAAAAAGCAGTGGCCGCGAACTGCAGCCGCGACAGGTCGACGACTGTCGAGTCGATCATGACGATACTCCCTGGTTGATGAGATGGCTGGATTCGCCAATCCCCGGTTCGGCCAGGCGGCACCACGGCGCGTCCAAAAACGCCACGCTTTCCCTCGTTTGCATGCACCCTCCGGCCTGAATCCGGTTGTTGACTGGAACCCCCAACTGCCCTGCCGCCCCGCGTGCCTGACCGGCTTGTCTGCGATGGCGGACTGCAGACCGGCGGATTCTCGACGGGCGCCAGGTGGTGCAGAAGTGACCGAATGTCGCAGCGGGCAAGCGCCATCACCAAGGGCCGGCGGCCCGCTGCGGCAATATGCCGCACGGGGCACGCGCTAGCGGCCACTATCATTCGCGGGCTATCGAAACCGCAGGACCACGTTTCCATGAACCGCTTCGTGACGGCGCTCTATCTCGACCATATCGGCGAAATCCGCCGTTACATCGGTCGCCGGATCGCCTGCCGGGACACCGTCGCGGATCTTGCCCAGGAAACCTTTGTCCGCCTGCTCAGCGTCGACCAGGTGCCCGCCCCCGACAAAAGCCGCGCCTATCTGTTCCGCATCGCCGAACATCTGACGATCGACCATTACCGGCGACAAGCCCCACTGGCGGGAAAGCAGCTCAACCTGGACGACTGCGCCGACCTGCCGTGCCCCGCCCCGCCGCCTGAGCGCCATGCCATCGCCCGCCAGGAGCTGCGCCGCCTGCAGGCGGCGATCGATGCCCTGCCCCCGCGCTGCAAGGAGGTCTTTCTGCGCCACAAGTTCGACGGCTTGCCGCAGAAAACCCTCGCCGCCGAATACGGAGTCACGCTGAACGCCATCGAAAAACAGCTGATCCGCGCCCTGCTCCAGTTGCGGAGCGCTCTCCAATGAGCGCGCAGGCCGACGACCCGGTTGCCGAAGAGGCCGCCCGCTGGTTCCTGCGCCTCAACGAGGCTGGCGCCGATCCCCGGCAGCGGAAGGAATTTGCCGCCTGGATGGAACGTTCGGCCAGGCATCGCGAGGAATATGCCCAGTTCCAGCGCCTGTGGGGCGCACTCGAACAGGTCAAGCCACGGCACAAGAAGCGCCGGCAGACCACGGCGGCACTGTTGATTCTCGGCTTGGCGGCACTGATGGGACTGCAGCAGCGCTACGTCGACGACACCGTGCAACTAACCCACGCCGGCGAGCATGCCGAGCACCTTCTGGCCGACGGCAGT
The DNA here is from genome assembly GCA_964523045.1 of uncultured Dechloromonas sp. GTDB lineage: Bacteria > Pseudomonadota > Gammaproteobacteria > Burkholderiales > Rhodocyclaceae > Azonexus. The sequence goes on from CAZFXO010000007.1 coordinate 36,852, forward strand.
GCCATCCATCTTGATGGGAATACCCGCATCCGCATCGAGCATACGCTGCTGCAACGACGACTGGTCCTCGAACAGGGCCAGGTCTTCGTCGAGGTCGCTCCCGGCCTGCGCCCCTTCGTGGTCGTCGCCGGCGACGGCGAAACGCGCGACATTGGCACCCGTTTCAACGTTCGCCGCGATGACGACCGCGTCACCGTCAGCGTCGCCGAAGGACGGGTCGAAGTCCGACTGAGGAGCACCGAGGCGGCCCGGGAAATCGGCCGCGGCGAGCAGCTTTCGTACCGCTTCGGGCAACTTTCGCCCGCTCGCCGGCTGGCCGCAGACAGTCCCGAGGCCTGGACCAACGGCCGCTGGCAATTCGACGACGCCGACCTGGCCGAGGTCGTCGCCCAGATCAACCGGCAGCACGCGCACCCGGTACGCCTTGCCGATCCCAGCCTGGCCGCCTACCGGATCAGCGGCGTCTTCTCGGCCGCCGACCGCGCCGGCCTGCTGGCTGCGCTGACCCGCCTCTATCCCCTGCGCCTGGTCGAACGCGACGGCCAAACCGTGATCGTTGCCCGCTGATTTTTTTGCGTCGCGATGTCAGGTTGTCGGCAGGACCAGCGTCTACCACCCCAGCACGCCCGGATCGTGCCCAAGACAAAACCATAGTTCACGGGGTTCTCCATGCATAAGTCGTTACTTAACACGCTGCTCGCCGCCGCATTCTGCGCCAGCAGTCATGCCGCCTTCGCCACCCAATTCGACATTCCGGCCCAGCCGCTGGATAGCGCGCTGACCATGCTCGCCCGCCAGAGCGGCATCCAGATACTGTTCAATCCGGCCGACCTGCAAGGCCTGCAATCTCCCGCCCTGCAAGGCAATCTGGAAACGCCTGCGGCAGTCAACAAGCTGCTCGCCGGCAGCGGCCTGCAGGCCGATTTCCGCCACGGCAGCTACGTCATCCGCCGCCTCCCCGGGCATACCGCCAATTTCCCGGAAATCCGCATCTCGGCCACGGCGGACAGCGGCTACAAAGCGCCGCTCGCCGGCGTGGCGAGCAAAGTTCCCCTGGCGCCCCGGCAAATCGCCAATTCGGTTTCCGTGCTGACGCGCCAGCAAATCGAAGACCAGAACCTGATCACCATGCAGGATGCCTTACAGCAGGTGACCGGCATCAACGTCATCGCCAACGACACCTCCAGCGCGCAATACTATGCACGCGGCTACGGCCTGGGCGTGATGTACGACGGCGTCACCTCATACAACGGCATGACCCCGTCGCATCAGTTCGACCTGCCGCTCTACGAGCGCATCGAAGTCCTGCGCGGCCCGGCCGGTCTGTTGCGCGGCGTCGGCGAACCCGGCGGCGTCGTCAATCTGGTCAAAAAACGCCCCCGGAAGGACTTCGCTTTCTCCTGGGCGGCGGGCGCCGGCTCTTGGGACAACTACCGCCTGGAAGGCGATCTCACCGGGCCGTTGAACCAGGACGGCAGTCTGCGCGGCCGACTGGTGCTGGCGGAAGAAAACCGGGGTTACTTCTACGATCACACCCACGGTCAGAAATGGCTGGCGATGGGCGCGCTGGAATACGACCTGACGCCGGCAACCACGCTGGGGCTCTCGTTCACTGCCCAGGACGCCGACGTCAAGGCCCCGTCGTCCGGGCTTCCCGCTTCCAGCATCATCGACGGCAAAGGCCATTACCAGTTGCTCGATGTTTCCCGTTCGACCTTCAATGCTCCCGACTGGGGGAAACTGCTGTATCACACCGAGGAACTGTCCTTCTCGGCGGAACACCGCTTCGCCAACGAATGGGTCGCCAAGCTCACCGCCAACCAGCGTGACTGGCGCCAGTACTACAAGTACGCCTACACCTATTCATCGGTCAATGCGACGACCGGCCGCCTCGACTACGCGAGCATGCAGGGCGACTACGACTACAGCCGCGACGGCGTCGATCTATTCGCCAACGGCCCCTTCGAGCTGCTCGGCCGCAAACATAATCTGCTGCTCGGATTCAATTGGGAGCGCTACGAGAACACCGGCAAGTTCGGCCGCGGACCGATCTACACCAACGTGCTGTTCGGCGACCTCCGCCCGCTGACCGAGCCCAGCATCGCTTACATCTCGGGCAGCGACGCCAGTACCGAACAGCATGGTTTCTATTCCCAGCTCCGCCTCAGCCTCGCCGACCCGCTGACCCTGGTCCTGGGTGGACGGACGACCCATTTCCTCGCCAAGAGCCGCAACATTGCCCCCTCCGTGCCCAACGCCTGGAAAGACGGCGCCAAAACCAAGCACGAATTCACGCCTTACCTCGGCCTCCTCTACGACCTCAGCAAGGAGATCACGCTCTACGGTAGCTACGCCGACATCTTCACCCCGCAGACCCAGCTCAAGGCGGACGGCAGCACCCTCGACCCGCGCGTCGGCAAGCAGTACGAACTCGGCGGCAAAGGCGAGTTTCTCGACGGCAAGCTGGCGGCCTCGCTTGCCTGGTTCGACATCCGCGACAAGAACCGCGCCTATGCCGACCCTGCCTATCCCACGTCGAACTTCTACCTGAATGCCGGCGAAGTCGAAAGCAAGGGCTGGGAAATCGAGTTGAGCGGCAAACCGGCACGCGGCCTGGACGTGATCGCCGGCTACACCTACCTGACCACCAAGTTTCTGAAGGACCGCAAGGATCAGGGCAAGAGCTATTCAATCCAGACCCCGAAACATCAGTTCAAACTGTGGAGCAACTACCGCTTCGACCAAGACAGCGCGCTCGCCGGCTTCAGCGTCGGCCTCGGCATCCTCGCCCAGGACAAGGCGCAAAGCTCGCGCGGCTGGCGCGACGAAGTCGTCAATAGCGGCTACGCGGTAGTCAACGGAAGTATCGCCTACCAGATCGACCGGCATTATTCGCTCACGCTTGCAGTCAACAACATCCTCGATCGCAAGTATTACGCTTCGGTCGGCACCCCAAATTCCTACAATTTCTACGGTGAGCCACGTAGCTTCATGCTTACCTTGCGCGGAGCGTACTGAACGATGAAACGCCGAGATTTCCTGCTCGCCAGCCCGCTGCTGCTGGCCCATGCCGGCCCACTGTGGGCCGCCGACGCCAACCAGGCGACCGACCTCACCCCGCTCGACAACGAACTCGAAAAACACCCGCGCTGCGTCGTCTGCAACATGGACCGCCGCCAGTACCACTACGCCCGTCACCTGCTGCATTACGGCGATGGGCATGCCGAGGGGACCTGTTCGATCAATTGCGCGGCGGAGTGCATGCTGCGCGAGCGGCGGCGCGGCTTCACGGCGATCTATGCGCCGGATTACGGCGTTGCCGGCGAGCCGAAACCGTTGATCGAGGTGGCGGCGGCGACCTACCTGATCGGCTCCGACCTGCGCGGGGTGATGAGCCCGGTCAGCAAGTACGCCTTCTCCGAGCGCGCCCGCGCCGAGGCGGTGCAGGCGGTTGCTGGCGGCCGTCTCGGCACCTTTGCCGAGGCGCTGGCGGCGGCGCTGGAGGACTATGCGCGCAGCCTGAACCGGCGCTACGACGGCGACCGGGAAAAGCTCAAGCGCCAGGGCAAGCTCTCGTAAGACTGGCGGGCCGGGCTCAGACGATCAGCCGGTACATCACCAGGTAGTAGCGCAGCCCCTGCCACAGCGTCGAGGCGCCCAGCGCGATGACGAAAAGCGCCGCGCCCTTGAGCAGCCAGCCGCGCAAGCGCGGGCCGAGGCGGCCGAAGAGGACGGAGGCGGCGAGCATGGCCGGCAGGGTGCCAGCGCCGAAGGCGAGCATGAGCAGCGCACCGCCGCCGAGCGAGGGAACGGTGGTGGCCTTGACCGCCATCGCCATCGTCATCGAACAGGGCATCAGGCCGTTGATCGCGCCGCCGATCAGCGCGCCGCGCACCGGGCCTTTCTGCACCGCCAGCGTGAACTGCTGGCGCAGCCAGGCGACTGGCGCGAAGCCGAGGCTGTTGCGCCACGGCGAGACGCCAAGCAGGTCGAGGCCGAGCAGGATCACGACGACCCCGGCGACGATCTGCAGCACGCCCTGCCAAAGACCGATCCAGCCGGTAGACACGAGCACCTGACCGAGCCCGGCGGCGATCACGCCTACCACGGCGTAGATGCCGATGCGCGCGCCGTGGTAGGCAAGATAGGGCGCCGGACCGCGCGCGCCAAGCTTGATGAAGAAGGCGGAAACCAGCCCGCCGCACATGCCCAGGCAGTGGCCGCTGCCAAGCAGGCCGGTCATGAAGGCGAGGAACAGCGGCAGTTCGCCGGCCGCCGGAGAAAAATCGATCAAGCTTGCTACCTCGGTTGGACGCGGCCGCTGGCGCGTTGGGACGGGAGGGCAGGCGCGCAGCGACGACGCGGCAGGCTCATGCCGGCAAGGCGGCGCGACAACGCGCCGGCGAAAATTTCGGCAGACGGCGAGCTTCGGCGCAGCCATAAAGCCGGGCGCCCGTCCCGGCCTGCCCGCGGCCGCGTAGCGCCATCAGCCAAAGCGTGACTCGTGGCGCAGGCTTGGAGGTCGGCATGCATGTGGCGGCACGAGGAGAGATCAGCGGTCAACTGAGGTTTCAAGGTTCACCGTTGCAGGCGCAGCGAGTTGCCGACCACCGACAGCGAACTCATCGCCATCGCGGCAGCGGCGATCATCGGCGTCAGCCGGCCGGCGGCGGCGAAGGGAATGGCGACGACGTTGTAGCCGAGGGCCCAGAACAGGTTCTGGCGGATGATCGCCATCGTCCGCCGCGACAGCTCGATGCCGGCGGCGACGCGCGCGATGTCGCCGCCGACCAGCGTCACCGCCGCCGCCTCGACGGCGATGCCGGCGCCGCCGCCGATGGCGAAGCCGACGTCGGCGGCGGTCAGCGCCGGCGCGTCGTTGATGCCGTCGCCGGCCATGCCGACCTTGCCGCCGGCGGCCTGCAGTTCGCGCACCAGCGCCAGCTTGTCAGCCGGCGTCAGGCGGGCGAGCACGCGCTCGATGCCGACTTCGGCGGCGACGTGGCGAGCGACCGCGTCGACATCGCCGGTCGCCATCACGGTTTGCAGGCCGAGCCGGTGCAGCAGCGCGATCGCCTCGCGGGCGCCCGGACGGGCCTGGTCGGCAATCGCGAAAATCGCCGCCGGCACGCCGTCGAGCGCCACATACACCGGCGTTTTGCCTTGCGCCGCGAAGCGCTCGGCGGTTGCCTGCCAGGACGCCGGATCGACGCCCTGCTCGCGCAGGAGATCGGCGTTGCCGATCACCAGTTGCTGCCCATCCACCCGCGCGACGATGCCGCGCCCGGGCAGCGCGGCGAAGCTTTCGGCGCTCAGCGCGCCGGCCTGCCGCCCATGGCACCAGTCACCCAACGCGCGCGCCAAGAAGTGTTCGGAACCGCTTTCGGCGGCGCCGACCAGCGCCGCCAGCCGGGCCTCGTCCTGGCCGGCGGCGAGGACGGCATCGCTGACCGTCGGCCGCCCCGCGGTGATGGTGCCGGTCTTGTCGAAAACCAGCGTCGTCAGTTGCGCCGCCGTTTCCAGCGCCTCGCCGTGGCGGATGTAGATGCCACGGCGCGCCGCCTGGCCGGTGCCGACCATGATCGCCGTCGGCGTCGCCAGGCCGAGCGCGCAGGGACAGGCGATGAGCAGCACGGCGACGGCATGCGACAGCGCCGTCGCCGCCGGCGCGCCGGCCAGCGCCCAGCCGCCGAAGGTGAGCCCGGCAACGCCGGCCACCGCCGGCACGAAACGCGCCGAAATGCGGTCGGCCAGTTTCTGCACCGGCAGCTTGCTGCCCTGCGCCTGATCGACCAGGCGGACGATGCCGGAGAGCACGGTATCGGCGCCGACCGCCGTGACGCGCAGCACGAAACTGCCGTTGCCGTTGATGCAGCCGCCGACGACGCGGTCGCCGGGGGCCTTGGCGACCGGCAAGGATTCGCCGCTGAGCATCGCTTCGTCGACGCTGCTCGCGCCATCGACGACGATGCCGTCGCTCGGCACGCGGGCGCCGGCGCGCACGCGCAGGCGATCGCCGAGGCGCACGTCGTCGATCGGAATTTCGCTTTCCGCGCCGTCGGCCGCAACGCGCAGCGCGGTTTCCGGCTGCAGTTCGATCAACTGGCGGATCGCCTCGCCGGCCTTGCCCTTGGCGCGCTCTTCCAGGTAGCGGCCGAACAGCACGAAGGCGCAGATCGCCGCCGCCGATTCGAAATAGACGTGATGACGACGCCCGAACAGGCCGGGCAGGCTGTAGCCCCAGGCGGCGCCGGCGCCGATGGCGATCAGCGTGTCCATGTTGGCCTCGCCCTGGCGGGCGAGCTGCCAGGCCTTGCGGAAGATCTCGCCGCCACTGCCGAAGAGTACCGCCGACGACAGCGCGAACTCGACCAGGCGCAGCGCCGGCGAGCGGTGCATCAACATCCCGGACAGCACAACCGGCGCACTGAGCAGCGCCGAGCGGACGCTACGCCGCCGCGCCTCGGCGATGCGCGCCTGCTCGCGGGCGATCACCTGGCGGCGCTGCGCCAGCGTGTCCATCGGCTGCGCCGTGTAGCCGAGGCGGCGGATCACTTCGGCGACGCCGTCGCGGTCGATCGCGCCGCGCACGTTGACGCTGGCGGCGGCGAAATTGACGCTGGCCTCGCGCACCCGCGGGTCGCGCCGCAGCTTCATCTCGATCAGCAGCGCGCACGAGGCGCAGGTCATTCCCTCCACCGACAGCGAGCACTCGCTGAGCGGCGCGTCGGCCGGCGGCGGTGCCAGGGGCGCGGGCGGCGGCGCCGCCTGCAGGTGGCCGAGAATGGCGTCGAGCGTCGCCAGCAGGCGCGCCTCGGGCAGCGCGTCGGGGTCGAAGCGGACGGTCAGCGAACCGATATCGACGACGACGCTGACCTCGCGCACTGCCGGCTGCTTGCGCAACAGGATTTCCAGCAGGTAGCAGCGCTCCGCGTGACGCGCCAGCACCGGTGAGACGATACGCAAGCGACGGCGCAGGCGGTGGGCGACGCGGAAATGCTTCATGTCTTGCGGTAGCGGACCAGCAGGAAGACCAGGTAGAAGACGGTCAGCCAGGCGTTGCTGTGGGCCAGCGGATTCTGCAGCCAGCGTTTGGTGATCAGGTCCCAGTGCGTCTTGATCAGGTAGAAGGCGACGATGTCGTTGAAGAAATTGGTCACCGCCTTTTCCGTCAGCGCGCTTTCCAGCACCGGCTGCACGCGGGCGCGCAGCGAACCGGGCGGCGCTTCGCCGGGCGGGATCAGGATCGTTTTCAGGCGATCGAGCGCCGGTTGCAGGCCGAGCGCCGGCGCGGCGGCGGCTTCGTCCGACGGCAGGCGTTCGAGCAGGGAGAACAGGTGACGGGCGACGCTCGCCGTCGATAGCTGCGCCGCGTCGAAGCCCAGCGTCAGCGACTGCCCGGCCGCATCGACATGGGCGCGACGAACGCCGCTCAGCCCGGCCATGCCGGCCTCGATGCCGGCAGCGAGCGGCGCCGCGCAGAGTTCGCCGGGCAGCGCCAGGCACAGGTAACCGCTGCCGCGTTCGCGGACGACGATGCGTTCCGCCAGTTGCCGCGCGTTTGCCATCGCCGCCTCCTCAGGTCCGTTCCGCGTCGCCGGTCGCGGCGGCGGGCGGCTGGACGCCGGACAGCTTTTCCTCGGCCTCGGCCATCAGGTCGTTGAGATTTTCCTTGCGGTTAAGCGCGAAGTCCTTGCCCATGCCGCCCAGTTTGCCCAGCCCCTCGGTGATTTCCTTCTGGTACTTGAAAAGCAGGAAACCGGCGGCGATGCCGCCGACCGCGCCGAGCGCCAGCAGCGCCAGCGGGTTGGGCAGCGCCGCCCGGCCGAGCAGGCCACGGCCGAGCGCCAGGCCGCCGGCGGCCATCATCGCCCCGTTGCTCGCCGGCTTGCTGGCAAGCTGCCCGGCCTGCTGCATCAGGTACGGCATCTGCTTCATCATGGTTTCGTTGATCATTTTTCGTCCTTTCGCGGATTGTCTGGATTCTGGTCGGCGCCGCCCGGCGCCGCCTGGATGTCGTGCAGCATTTCATAGATGCCGCGGCAGCCCTCGCAGCAGAAACAATAAGCCTGATCGCCGACCTGCAGCCGGAAGGGCTTGGCGCCGATGTCCAGGCCGCATAGCGTGCACCGTGTCTGATCCTGGCTCATTGCAGCAAGGCCGCCGCTTCGCGCTCGAAGGTCGCGGCGTCGGCTTCGCCGACGATCTTGCCGCGCACCATGCCCTGGCCGTCGATGAAGAAGGTGGTGGGCAAGCCGACCACGCCGTAACGCTTGGCGATCGCCGAATCGCCGTCGAGCAGCGCCGGGTAGCTGACGCCGATCTTGCCCATGAAGGCATCGACGGTCGCCTTGTCCTGGCCGGCGTTCATCGCCAGCACGACCAGGCCGCGCGGCTGCAGGCGGCCGTAGACGGTTTCGATCGCCTTCATCTCGCCCTCGCAGTAGCGGCACCAGTCAGCCCAGAAACGCAGCACCACCGGCCGCCCGGCGAGATCGGCGGGGAAATTCACCGGCGTGCCGTCGGCCCGTTGCGTGCTGAAGGCGGGCGCCGCCAGCCCGACATTGACCTTGGGCGGTTCGCCGCCACCGCAGGCGGCGAGCAGCAGGAGGGCGAGGGAGAGGATGAGGGGACGCACGTTCGATCCGGTTCGCTGGGCAATGACGGGACAATAGCCTTGCCCGGCCTGTCTGATCAAGCCCGCATCACCGCGTCCGGCTCGGCGTGCGCCGCCCGCCACACCGGCAGCAGCACGGTCAGCGCGTAAGGCAGGACGGTGAGCAGGAAGAGGATCGCCAGTTGCCGGAGATCGACCACCGGCGACAGGTGGAAGCTGGGGTAAAGCACCGACCAGCCGCGCAAGGCCGGCGCGAAGAGCGCCGCGTCGTAGCGGAAGACGTGCAGCCAGGCAGCGATGAAACCGATCAGGAAGGCCGCCAGCGCAACCAGCAGCCCCTCCCAGAGCTTCATCCGGATGACGTCGCCGCCTTCCCAGCCGATCGCCTTGAGGATGCCGATCTCGCGCCTTTCCTCGGCGGGCAGGCCGGACGCCTTTTCCCAGGCGAGGATGGCGAAGGCCAGGAGCACCCCGGCGAGCACGGCAAAGCCGATGCCGTCGCCCCAGCCGAACAGGTTCCGGTAGAGCGCCAGCCCGTCGGCGCGCGGGATCGGCCGCAACGCCGGCTGCGCCGCCCGGATCGCCGCCGCCAGGGCATCAGCGGACTGCGCCCCGGCGCTGCGCAGCAGGGCATCGGTGTACTGGCCGGCCGGGTATTCGAAGAAGCGGCGGAAATCGTCCGCCGCCAGCAGCACCAGATCGCCGCTCAGGAGTTCGCTGTCCTCGGGCAGCACCGCCGCCACCTTGAAACTGAACAGCTTGCCGGAGTAGCTGCGAAAGGAAATGGTGTTGCCCGGCACCAGGCCGCGTTCGCGCGCCACCGCGTTGCCGATGCTCAGGGTGCCCGCGGCGACTTCGGCCTCCGGGCGCGCCATCAGCGTGTAATTGGCCTTGACCACGCTGTCGTAGTAATAGCCCCACAACCGCCCCTGCACCTCGGCCACCCCGGGCAAGCCGGCCAGACGGTCGACATCGGCCTGCGCCAGCAGGTCGTGGCGCCCCGCCACCTGGCGCTGGACGACCATTTCCGGCGCCCCGGCCAGCACCGTCAGCGCCTCGCTGCGCAAGGCGTGACCGAACAGCATCAGCGACGCCAGCACGAAGACCAGCGCCGAGAAGACCGCCAGCAGACCGAGGCTACGCGCCTTGCGGCGGGCCAGCGCGGCGATCGTGAAGTCAATCAGGTGCAGTTGTTTTTCCAGCCAGACTGGCATCGAGGTCACGCTTGACAGGGGGTGGCGGCAACAACGCCGCGCTCGGGAAATGGTCGAAGGCCGCCGGGTGGTCCTGGAAGGCGGCATGCTGGTCGGCCTGACTGGGATGGCGGGTATAACGTGCTTCGCAGAACAAGGCCAGGTCGGTCAGCCCGTACTGTACCGTCATCGCCCGCAAGCGCCCGAGCCGCGCCGTCGCCCCGGCATCGTCGACGGCAACGAGGCCGGCCGCGACAACGGCCAGCGCCGACAACAGGCCAAGGACAACGAGGGAAGGACGCAAGGATAAACGCTCCGGGAATCGGCAGGCATCATACGACAACCCGGCACGCCCGGGCGCAACCGCGTCAGAAACGATTGGCCGCCCGCATCAAGGCCCCGCGCAGGGCGATGGTCACGCTCGAACCCAGCCCGACCCGCTGCGCCACCGCCGGCAGGATGATCAGCGAAGCCAGCGCAAAACCTGCCCCCAGCAACAAGGAGGTCATTTCCGGCTGCTTCTGGACTGGCGCGTTCTGCATGATGTTCATCCCCCGATAACGATGGCGGAAATGTTAGCGCCGGAGCGCCGCGGGTGGACTGCGGCAAATTGTCGCAAGGGTGCGCAAATTCAAAGCAAGAGAGAAGCTTTTCGGCACAACGGAGATGCTCCGACGTTTCGCCATTGACTTGCCTGGCCCCGCAGTTCAACCAAGCCACGACATGTCAATGATCTGCGGCTAGCCGTGCCACGGGATGGAAAGGGAAGGCGGCAACGATCCGATCTGCTTCACACGCGCATACGCGTTCGCTTACAGCATCCGTGCCAACGGCAATAGGCGGCAGACGACATCTCCGCCTGAGCGGACGTTGAGCCTGCACTTTGTTGATGCCTGCAATGCGGTGCTAATCTGCCAAACAGCCGGACTAATCGCACCCAAAAACCAAATTTGTTAATTATAATAGTTATTGAGTTTGCAGAGCGTAGTGCGATGAGCTTTCAGTGATCGGCAGGTAATCAGGCCAGGGAATTAGGGGCGGCAGATGCGTGAATTCGAAAAGACTTGGAGATTTACACTCAGTCTGATTTTTCTGGTCCTTTCGACAAGTGCTTGGGCTAACTCACTCCGTGTCGTTACCGACAACAATTACCCACCTTATGTATTCCAAAATCATAGTGGTCAGGTCGAGGGGTATGTAGTCGACATTTGGAAGCTCTGGGAGAAAAAAACAGGGGTCAAGGTCGAATTCAGGGCTATGCAATGGTCTGAGGCACAACGCACCCTGCTGGACGGAGAAGCCGATGTCATCGACATGATATTTCGGACACCAGTGAGGGAGAAGCTTTATGACTACTCCCCTGCATATGCAAAGCTGCCGGTGGGTATCTACGTTCACCCGTCGATTAATGGGATCGTGGATGCCACTTCGATGCAAGGCTTCTCGGTTGGCGTTCAACGAGGTGACGCCTGCATCGATAAATTGGCCAGTCTAGGTATCGTTAATCTTCAGGCATTTCCCAATTACGAATCCATTTTGACGGCTGCGGAGTCGGGCAGCATCAAGATGTTTTGCATGGATGAGGAGCCTGCCAACTATTTCCTTTACCTTTATCGCGATCGGATTCGCTTCGCCAAAGCCTTTACCCTTTATGGTGGGGAATTTCATTGGGCGGTTGCAAAAGGTAACGCGGCAACCTTCGAATTGGTCAGCAAGGGGATGCAAGCCATCAGCGCTGATGAATGGGAGGCGCTGCGGGCAAAGTGGTTCAAGTATCCGGTTCAATTCAAGCCCTACCTGCAAATCGTGCTTGTCTTGGTTGGAGGTGCACTGCTGGTCATCGTGGCTGGCTATGTGTGGATTCGGTCGTTGCGCCGCGCAGTTGCCAGAAAGACCACGGAAATCCGTTTGAGTAATGAGCTACTGCAGAAAACTGCGGCTCAGTTGGCCGTTGAGAAAGCGCAATTAAGGACGATTATCGACAACAGTCCGGACGCGATGGCACTAAAAGACAAGCATGGCGTTTATATCGATTGCAACGCCGTCTTTCTTTCTATGATCGGGATTCAACGCGAACAGGTCATTGGTTCAACCGACAAGGAAATTTTTCAGGATCAGAACTTCGTTGCAGGCGTAAGAGGCCGCGATCAGGAAGTGTTGCAAAGCGGCTATCCGATCAGATACGAGACAACCGTTGCCAACGCCACCGGCGAGATCGTCGATCTGGAGGTCATCAAGGTCCCCTTCGCCGTCACAGATAACGAACAGGTCGGCATCCTCGCGGTGGCCAGAGACATCACCCAGCGCCGTCGGGCCGAGCGCGAGTTGCGAATTGCAGCCGTAGCCTTCGACAGCCATGACGGAATGATCATTACGGACCGCAACGCGGTCATAGAACGGGTCAATAGCGCCTACACCCGGATTACCGGCTACAGCGCCAACGAGGCCATCGGCCACACGCCAAGTCTCGCCAGATCCGGGCTGCATGAGCCTCGGTTTTATCAGGAAATGTGGCGACAACTTGAGACTGAAGGCTACTGGACCGGGGAAATCACTGACAAACACCGTAGCGGAAGTTTGTTTACGGCCCGTCTATCCATTACGGCGGTCCGAGATGAAAATGACCAAGTCATTCACTATGTGGGCTGCTTTCAGGATGTTACGGCTGAGAAGCAGGCTAGCGAACTGGCCGAGCATCTCAAGTTGTTTGACCAACTTACCGATCTGCCGAATCGATCTTTGTTTGAAGACCGACTGTCCCACGCGCTGCGTAACAGCGAAAAGCAGCAAGAGTTTGGTGCTGTCATCATGCTGGACTTGGATTTATTTCAGAAAATCAACGATACGTTCGGCCATGCACTGGGAGACCAACTGCTTGTCGAGATGGCGCACAGAATCCGCCTGGTCTCGCAAGAGGCTGACACGTTGTGTCGTTTCAGCGCTGACAGCTTCATGCTGATGGTCGAATATTTGGGGGCGGACCCAAACGCTGCGGCTGGTAGCGCCTTGGCCATATCCGAAAAAATTCGACAGGCGATAGCCGAACCGCTAGACCTGAATGGGCTGCGCCTGGTTTGTACTGCATCCATAGGAGTTACGTTGTTCTTTTGCCAACGCACCAGCGTTGAAACGCTGGTGCGTCAGGCTGAGATGGCCATGTACAAAAGCAAGAAAGGCGGCCGGAACACAGTATCTTTCTTTGAGAAAGCGCTCCAGGCTGAAACGGAACGGCGCCACTGGATGGAGAATGAACTCAGGGAAGCCATTTCGAAAAAGCGACTTGAGCTTTACTATCAGGTCCAGGTCGACTCCAGCGAGCGAGCGATTGGCGCGGAGGCCCTGATACGTTGGATTCATCCTGAGCGCGGCGTGATTTCGCCAAATGAATTCATTCCGCTTGCGGAAGAAACCGGCCAGATTCTGGCGATCGGTTCGTGGGTCATAGAGACGGCCTGCGATCAACTCGCAAGCTGGTCCCTGCAGAATGACCTGAATTCATTGATACTCGCCATCAACGTCAGTACGAGGCAGTTCAATTCGGATCGCTTCGTCGAGGACATCGAAGACGAGTTGAAACGAACCAGAATTGACCCGACCAAACTGAAACTGGAAGTGACAGAAAGCCTGGCGATCGATGATTTCGACAACTCAATCGCCAAGCTGAAAAAACTCAGAGATCGCGGCTTACGCATATCCATCGATGACTTTGGAACCGGAAATTCCTCGTTACGCTATTTGACAAGGCTACCGATTAGCCAGCTAAAGATCGACAAGTCATTCGTCGACAATCTGCCATCAAGTCGACGTGACGGCATGCTGGCTCAAACCATCATCGCCATGGGGCAAGGCTTGGGACTCGATGTGATTGCCGAAGGAGTCGAAACACACGATCAGAAGGCATATCTTGAGACCCACGGATGCCATGCTTTCCAGGGCTATCTGTTTGGCAAACCACTGCCATTAGCTGAATTCGAAGCCGCAGTGCGTAGGATGAATGAAAGCACGGCACGACCATGATGATTCATTGCATCCCGAAACCACGCTCAAGAGGTTTACTGAAGGCACTTTTGCTTTGCCTTCTGGTGCTTGTTCTCCCGGCGCGTGCTGTCACATTGGTGATTGCGACGGTTGATAACGGACAGATGCTGCAGCTTCAGGAACTCAGCAGCAATTTCGCCAAGGCGCACCCGGATATTCGAATTCGCTGGCTAACGCTCAATGAAAGCGAATTACGTCGCTATGTCAGTGCCGACATTGGCACCCAGTCCGGACAGATCGACATCGTCACCATCGGCATGTACGAAGTTCCTATCTGGGCCCAGCGTGGATGGCTCAGGGAAATCAAGCCGGACTCAGGCTACGGCCTAGATGACTTGCTGCCAAACATCCGGGAAGGGCTGTCGCATGACAAGAAACTCTATGCAGCTCCCCTTTACGGCGAAAGCTCCATTCTCATGTTCCGTCAGGATCTGATGGACAAAGCCGGACTCAAGATGCCTTCACGGCCGAGTTGGTCCGACGTGGCAAGGCTGGCCGCAAAACTGAATGATCCTGCCAGTGGCGTACATGGGATTTGTCTGCGTGGCAGTCCAGGCTGGGGCGAAAACGTCGCCTTGGTAACGACAATGGCAAATGCCTTCGGTGGACAATGGTTTGACATGGGATGGCGGCCACAACTTGACAGTGCGCCTTGGCGGAAGGCTGTCGAACTTTACATTGATCTGCTAAGCAAATATGGGCCAGAGAATGCTGCATCAATGGGATACAACGAAAATCTCGCTCTGTTTCGGTCCGGAAAATGTGCCCTATGGGTAGACGCGAGTGTGGCCGCCGGGTCTGTATCCGATCCACTGAATGGGCCATGGGCAAAAAAGGTGGATTTTGCGCCATCACCTTCCGCCGTGACCGTCAAAGGTTCTAAATGGCTATGGTCATGGGCATTGGCCATACCCAGGACGATCGACGCCCCCCGGGAAGCTGCAGCGCAAAAATTCATCAGTTGGGCGACGTCACGTGACTATGTGAAACTGGTTGCTTCCAGATACGGCTGGAGAATGGTGCCTGCTGGAACGCGGAAGTCCACTTACCTCACGCCGGAGTTTCAAAAAGTAGCCCCATGGGCAAGCCTGGAACTCGAATCCATCAATTCAGCAAATCCACGAGATGCCACATTGCCCCCAAGCCCTTATATGGGCGTGCAATTTGCTGTTATTCCGGAGTTTCGCTTCATCGGCGACGTGTTGGGAAAATTGATCGCGGCGGCTCTGAAGGGGCAAATTAGTGTTGACCAAGCGCTTTCCAAGGGGCAATACAGTGCAAAACGTCAGATGGTTCTTGGCGGTTACATGAAAACAGCAGACTAAGATTTGGCTGGGAAAACCTGAAGTACTTAATTTCGACCATCGGTAGGGAGCGTTAAGCCCAACTGTACGTCGGGTTACCGCCTTATGGCCGTCAGCGATAAAGCGAGGAGCCAAGGTCAGCAATGGCCGACATCCCGTTCTTCCCTCCCAATCCAAACAATATTGCATCGTTCGCCGCTTCTGCTCGCGCAGCGTCATTCCAGTTCCACCAAGCTCCCCTGCAGCACGAACCACACCGCCAGCTTGAGCGGTAGCGGGTCGCCGGCGAACAGCCTGGCGTAGCGTTCGAGTTGCGGGCGGAAGCCTTCGGCGCGGGCGGGGAGCTCTTCTTGCGGGGCGCGCACGGTCTTGTAGTCGACGATCCAGCGCGCGCCGTCGGCGACGAAGACGCGGTCGATCACGTGTTGCGCCAGGCTGTCGCCGTCGCGGCTGGTCCACGCCTGTTCGGCGGCGGCTTCGGGGTGGGCGGCGAGCAGCCAGCGGCCGGTTTCCGAGCTTAGCGTCGTGCTCAGTGCCGCCTGTGCCTCGGCGGCGCCGCTGGCGGCTTCGTCTTCGCTAAAGCCGCGCGCCTGCAGCCAGCGCTGCCAGCCGGGGAGGAGGCTCGGCAGGCGGTCGACGGGCCAGGCGGCGAGGCCTTGTTGGGCGATCAGTTCGAGGCAGCGATGGACCAGGGTGCCGACGGCGATTTCCAGCGTGTGCGCCGCTTCGTCCGGCAGTGCCGCCGGGTTGTCGGCGCCACGCGGGGCGGCGGGCGGCGCGGCGAGGAGGTCGGGAACGGCCGGCGCGGCGAGACGCAGCAGCGGCGGCACGAAGCTGGCGGCATCGATGCCGGCGGAAACATCGCTGGTGATCCGTTCGGCGCCGGCAAAAAGCGGCTGCACCTGCGGCCAGAGGAGTTTGAGGAAGCTGCCGGCGGGCGGCTCGCGCAGGCCGTCGTCGGTTTTCTCCGAGACGGTGGCGATGCCGATCAGGTGCAGGCGGCGGATGGCGCGGGTGGCGGCGACGTAGAGCAGGCGCTCGGTTTCGTGCGCGTTGCGGCTGGCTTCGAGGCGACGCAGCGTGTCGTACAGCGTCGGCCCGCTGGCGGCTTCGCCACGCGCCCGCAGCGGCGCGACGAGCAGGCGCTCGCGGCCGTCGGCGCCGAGCACTTCATCCCACAACAGCAGCGCGCTGTCGCTGCCGCCGGTGTCGCGGTGCAGGCCGGGGACGATGACGGTATCGAACTCCAGCCCCTTGGCCTTGTGGATGGTCATCATCTGCACGGCGTCGCCGAGCGGATCGGCCGGCGCGTAGAGTTCGGCGGCGCGGGCGGCCAGGGTGTCGAGGTCGAGGCGGCCGGCGGCGGCGAGTTGTTCGAGCAGGTCGAAGAAGGCTTCGACGTCGGCGAGCGCGGCGGGCTGATCGAGGCAGCACGGCCCGCCGAGCATCAGCCAGACACCTTCAAGCCAGCGCCGCGGCGGCTGGCGCTCGCGTTCGGCCAGCGCCAGACCGAGCACGCCACGCAGGTGGAGCAGGCGCTGGCGGCCGTCGGCGCTGAGCGCGGCGAGGCGATCCGCGTCGTGCATCAGTTGCCAGACGGTGCGTTCGCTGTCGACGGCGGCCAGCACGTGCAGGTCGGCCAGCGTCAGGCCGCACCACGGGGCGCGCAGCACGGCCAGCCAGTGCACGCGGTCGGCGCGGTGGATCAGCGCGCGGTACAGGGTGAGCAGGTCCTGGATGTGCTGGCGCTCGGCCAGGCCTTCGATTTCGACCGCCTGGAAGCGCAGCTCCGGGGCACTGCGGCGCAACTCGCCGACCAGCGCGTCGAGGTGGCGGCGGGCACGCACCAGGATGGCGACCTTGCCGTCCGGCGCAGCGCGGCGGGCGGCCTGGATCAGCTCGCGGGCGAGACGCGCTTCGGCGGCGGCGCCGTCGCCCCCGGCGCCGACCACCAGCGGATGCACGCTGACGCCGCTGTCGTCCACCGGCGGCCGCGTCGCCGCCGATTCGGCGTAACGCACGGCGCCGGCTGCGGCATCGTCGGCAGCCGGAAAGATGGTCGGAAAACTGGCATTGACCCAGTCGACGACGGCCGGGTGCGAGCGGTTGTTGCGGAACAGGCGCAGGTGTTCGAGGCGCAGGTCGCCGATGCCGCGCTCGCGTACCTTGAGGAAGAGGCCGACGTCGGCCTTGCGGAAGCGGTAGATCGACTGCATCGGGTCGCCGACCACGAACAGCGTCCGCCCGTCGTCCGTCGTCCAGCCGCGCATCAGCTTCTCGAGCAGGGCGACCTGGGTCGGGCTGGTGTCCTGGAACTCGTCGACCAGCAGGTGGCTGATCCGGTAATCGAGCGCCTGCGCCAGGTCGGTCGGCGCCTCGTCGTCGCCGAGCGCCAGGCTGGCGCGGGCGGCGATCTCGATGAAATCGACCTCGCCGGCCTCCTGGAAGACCAGCCACAACTGGCCGGCGGCAAGACGCAGCAGGCGGGCGAAGACCTCGACGGTGGCCCATTCGGCGTCGGTGAAAACCGGCGACGGCAGCGCCGCCAGCCCGGCCAGCGCACTTTCCAGCCCGGGCACGGCGGCGAGATCGGCAAGCAGCGCGGCCATCGCCTGCTTCGCCTCGGCGAATTCCTTGCCGGCCGGGAAGCCGACGTTCTTGTTGAGCGCCTTGCGCAGCGTCCCCTCGCCGGTCAGCAGCAGGCCGGCCAGCGCCTGCCAGGCGGGCAGGCAATCGAGCTCGGCGGGCAGCGGCTCGCTCCAGTCGAGCAGGGCCGGGAAAACTTCCGGCACATTGCTGGCGGCGAAACGCGCCAAGGGCATCAGGCGCGTCTGCCAGGTGGGGTCGAGCAGCGCCGCGGCGCGCCCGAGATCGGCGGCGAACAAGGCGGCGAAAGCGGCCTCGACCTCGCCGCGCGGCAATCCGCCGTCGACGCGGGCGGCGTGCTGCAGCCACTGGTCGCGCCGGCCGAGCATGGCGACCAGCAGGCGTTCGAGGCGGCCGGCGTCGTTGTCCAGCGCGGCCAGCGCGGCGGCCACCACGTCGGCGTCGGCGTCGCCGGCCTCGACCATTTCGAGGGTGCGCCGCGCCGCCAGCGCGTAGTGCGCTTCGGCGTCGTCGGCGACGCCGGGCTGCGCGCCGAAGCGGGAAAGGAAAGGCATCTGCCGGGCGAGCGAGGCGCACAGCGCGTCGAGCGTGGTGACGCGCAGGCGGCCGGGATGGTCGAGCAGGCTCCAGCCAAGTTCGGCGTCGCGCGCCAGGACAGCGCGCGCCCACTTTCGTGTCGCCGCCTTGTGCTCAGGCAGGTCGGCCGGCGCGGGCTGGGTGGCGGCGGTGAGGCTGCCGAGGATGCGGTCGCGCATCTCGGTCGCCGCCTTGTTGGTGAAGGTCAGCGCCAGCACTTCTTCCGGATGCTCGACGGTGGCCAGCAGGCGCAGCGTGCGCTGCGTCAGCAGCTCGGTCTTGCCGGCGCCGGCCGGCGCCTCGACGATGAAGGAGGCGAGGTCGAGCGCCCGCTGGCGGGCAGCTTCGTCTTCCTGCAGGCGGTCGACCGACGGCATCTCAGCGCGCTTCCGACGCCGGCAGCGGGCGCGCCAGGCGCCGGATCTCGCCCAGACGGCGAGCCCAGGGCCTGGCCGCGTGCAAGGCGGCGGGCACTTCGCCGAGCGCCTGGCTGGCCGCCGCGGCGCTGGGGAATTGTCCGTAAAGCAGGGCATACCAGCGCTGCCCGGCGCGCTCGAAGAAAAGCAGCGCAAGCGGCCGTTTCCAGGCGTGGCGCGCCGCCAGCGCGCGCACCTCGGCCTCGCTGCTCGACGCGAACACTTGCAGGCTCGCTGCCTCGTCGCCCAGCGCGCGCCAGCCCGCATCCTCGGTCAGGGCGCGGGCGACGTCGGGCAGGTCGCCGCTCGGCGTCGCTGCGGCCTGCGGGGCGGCGGCCGCTGGCGGCTGGGCCTTGCTATCGTCACCCGGCTCGGGGGCAATCCAGCCGGCGGCCAGCGCCTCGGCCAGATTGGCCGCGGCACCGGCGTGCCCCTGCGCCGCCGCCCGCCGCCACCACTTCGCCGCCCCCCGGATATCGTAGGCGTACATGTGCAGGTAGTTGCCGAGGGTGAATTGCGCTTCGGCGTGCCCGCCTTCCGCCGCGCGCTTCAGGTAGAACAGGGCTTGCCAATCGTTGCGGGCAACGCCGAAGCCGACGAAATGGCGCTGCGCCATCTGGAAGTCGGCGGCCGAATCGGCGCTAGCTGTCTCCCCGCCGAACGCCGGCAGGGACGACAGGATGAGGAGACAGGCGGCAAGAAGCAGGGGAAGACGCATGCGATGAAGCGGCACGAAGCCGGGAATGCTGGAACACGCGACATTGTAGGGCGTGTTCGCGATAACTGGCGGGCCCCGGCTCAGCGCGCGCGCCCCGGGCAGGCTGAAGCGCGCCGGAGGTGTCCTTGCCTTGGCTGGCGGGGCGCGGTGCTACAATCTTTTGCACCGCAGCAATCGCGTCCGGATACCGCCATGCACCCTCGCCTGATTCTCGCCGAACTGGAGGAACACCCGCTCCGCCACCGGCTCAACAACGAGTTCCACGCCCGCCCGGCGACCGCGCTGGCCGGCGCGGTGCTCGTCTCGCACCTGGTCTTCAAGCACAGCGCGACGACCGTCGCCGCCGAACGCGAAAACCTGTCGAAACTTTGCCAGGGCCATGTCTGCAACGCCATCGACAGTTCGGATTCGCACCTGATGATCGAGACCGGCGCCTTCCGCATGCGCTGGGAGCTGCACACCGAGTTCTCGACCTACACCTTCTTCCGCGACCTGGCTGCCGACGAGGCGCTGCCGGCCGACGCCACCGCCTTCGACGCGGTGCATCCGGAATGGCTATCCGGCATTCCCGGCCAGTTGATCGTCGCCACCCAGGTCGAAGTGCGGCCGGCCAGCGAGATGTCGCCCGAAGCGGTGCTCGCTGGCCTGACGCCGACCGGGCGCACGCTCGGCGGCTCGCGCGTCGGCGACGACGCGGCCTGGGTGTTCACCGATTTCAAGATCGACAACGGCTTCTCGCGCTTTCTGGTGATCAACGAGAACATGACGCAGCGCCAGACCGGGCGCACCGTGCAGCGCCTGGTCGAGATCGAGACCTACCGGATGATGGCTCTGCTCGGCCTGCCGATCGCCAAGGAAGTCGGCGCCTGGTTGTACGGCGGCGAAAAGCGGCTGGCCGAGCTGATGGAACGGATCGGCCAGGCGAAGACCCCGGAGGACGAGCGCAGCGTGCTCGCCTTGCTATCGACGCTGGCCGCCGAGGTGGAAAACTCGGTGGCGCGCACCACCTTCCGCTTCGGCGCCTCGCGCGCCTACCACGGCCTGGTCAGCCAGCGCATCGAGGAATTGCGCGAGACGCGCATCACCGGCCTGCCGACGCTCGACGAATTCATGCAGCGCCGCCTGCTGCCGGCGATGAAGACCTGCGAAGCGATCAGCCGCCGCCAGGAAGAACTCTCGGCGCGCGTCGCGCGCAACAGCCAGTTGCTGCGCACCCGCGTCGACATCGAGCTGGAGCGCCAGAACCAGGAACTGCTCGGCCAGATGAACCATCGCGCCAAGCTGCAACTGCGCCTGCAGGAAACGGTCGAGGGGCTGTCAGTGGTCGTTCTCACCTATTACGGCTCGCAACTGGTGCAATACCTGGCCAAGGGCACGAAGGAACTGCACCACCTCAACACCGACGTCATCACCGCCGTCTCGATCCCGTTGATCGCCGGCCTCGTCGCCTGGGGCACCCGCCGCATGCGGCGCAAGCTGGCGGCCGAGGAAGCCGCCGGCTGAGTCCGCCTCAGGCTGCCGCCAAGGCGGCGCGCAGTTGCTCGAAGACCACCGGCTTGGCGAGGAAACCGGTCATCCCCGCCGCTTCGCACTGGGCGCGATCCTCGGCAAAGACGCTGGCGGTCAGCGCGATCACCGGCACCGGCCGACGCTCGTTGTCGCGCTCCCAGGCGCGGATCTGGCGGGTCGCCGCGAAGCCGTCGAGGACCGGCATCTGGCAATCCATCAGCACCATCTCGTAGGCGTGCGGCGCCGCCTGCACCGCGGCCACCGCCGCCGCCCCGTCGCCGACGCTGTCGTGGGCGACACCCAGCTTGTCGAGCATGGCTTCGACGATGCGCCGATTGACCGCGTTGTCCTCGACCACCAGCACCCGCGCCGGCAGGCGGTCGGCGGCGCTGGCGCCTGACTCGGCCGCCGTCGGCAGCGCCTCGGCGCTCGCCTCGAGGACGATCTCGAACCAGGCTCGGGTTCCGACGCCCGGCGTGCTGTCGATGCCGACCTCGCCGTCCATCAGGTGCGCCAGGCGGCTGACGATCGACAGCCCCAGCCCGGAGCCGCCATAGGCGCGGGTCGACGAGGTGTCGACCTGGGTGAAGGGGGTGAATAGCCGCGCCTGCGCTTCCTGGGGAATGCCGATGCCGGTGTCGCAGACCTCGATGTGCAGGCGCACCTGCTTGCCCGCCTGGCGGTAGGAAGCAATCACCTCGACGCCGCCCTGCTCGGTGAATTTGAGGGCGTTGTGGATCAGGTTGGAGAGCATCTGCCGGACCCGCACCGGATCGCCGAGACAGGCCGGCGGCTCGCCTTCCGGCCACTGGCCGCGCAGCGTCAGACCGCGGCTGGCGGCGCTCTCGGCGTACAGGCGCAGGCTGTCCATGAGCAGCATGCCGGGCAGGAAAGCCTGGCGCTGCAGCAGCATGCGGCCGGCTTCGACCTTCGACAGGTCGAGGATGTCGTTGAGCAGGACGAGCAGGGTTTCGCCGGATTCCATGATGACCCGGGCGTAATCGAGGCGTTCGGCGTCGCTCATGGTCGGCGACTGCAGCAGTTGAGCCATGCCGAGGATGCCGTTGAGCGGCGTCCGGATTTCGTGCGACATGGTCGCCAGGAAACGGCTCTTGGCGACGTTCGCCGCCTCGGCCGCCTCGCGTGCGGCAACCAGTTGGCCGACGCGGTCGCCCACCGTCTGCGACATGACGTTGAAGGCGGCGCCGAGCTGGCCGAGATCGTCGCGCCCTTCCGGCACCCGCGCCGGCGTCAGGTTGCCCTCGGTGACGGCGCGGCTGGCCGCCATCAGCGCGCTCAACTGGCGCGTCATCAGGAAGCCGATCAGGGTCAACAGCCCGGCCGAAAGCAGCAGCTCGCCGAAGGCGATCAGCATGCCCTGGCCGACCAGGCTGTTGCGGGCCTTGATGATCGGGCCGAGGTCGATGCCGAAATGCAGCGTCCCCAGTTGCTGCCCGGCCATCGTGATCGGGCTGACGACGTCGAAGGTCGGCGGAATTTCGTTCTGGTCGAGGACGAAATCGGCGTCGGCCGCTGGCAACGGCGTTTCCGGCCCGATCCCGCTGGCTGCCAGGCGGCGGCCGCCGGCGTCGGTCACCGCCAGGTAGCGCAGGCTGCGCGTCGCCCGGCTTTCGTCGAGCACCGCCTGCACCGTTTCGTAATCGTCCTGGGCGAGCGGCGCCACCAGCGCCGCCTGCAGCACCGGCGCCAGTTGCTCGCTGTAGCTGCGCGCCTGCTCGCCCATGTGGGTATGCAACAGACGCAGGCTGTTGCTGACCAGCAGGAAGAGCATCGTCGCCTCGACCAGCAAGGCCAGCACCAGCAACTTGCCGCGCACCGTGCGCAGCATCGGCAGACGAACTTCCATCAGCGCTCCCGCAGAGCCTGGCGGACCTCGTTCGCGTAGGGCGCCATTTCCAGCAGTTCGCGGTCGCCGATGGCGCGGTAGCCGCCCAGGCGATAGCGTTCGAAATAGGCGCGGGCTTCCGCCGTTGCCGCAAACGCCCACAGCGCATCGAGGATTTCCGCCCGGCGCCGGGCCAGGCGCGGCGCCAGCAGGTAGACGCGGCCGGCCAGCGGCAGGCTTTCGGCGAGCACGCGCAGACGCTCGCGCATCTCCGGCTTGAGGTTCTGGAAATTGGCCAACGAGACCGTCGCCGCCGAGGCTTCGCGGCTGAGCACCTGGTGCACGGCGCTGTCGGAAGCGCTGACATAGCGTAGCTGGACGTCGCGCACGTCATTGCGGTGCAGCCAGTGCGTTCCCCACAGCGTCACCAGCGACGACGGCGACAATCCCATCACCGTCGTCCCGGCGAGGTCCGCCGGCTGGCGATAGGCGCTGTCAGCGGCAACCACCATCAGGGCCTTGAAATCCGCCTGGTAGGTGAGCAGCGGCAGGAAGCGGGCATCGCTCTGCAGCAGGTAAGCCTGGTGGCCGGTGGTGATCGCGAGGTCGTAATGGCCGGCCAGCGCGCGCCGGGCGAATTCCGTGAAGTCCGGCGCGGTGACGATTTCCACCGGCTGGCCGAGACGCTCGACGAGAAAGTCGCGCAGCGGCTGGTACATCTGCAGGATGACGCGGGCGCTCGAATGCGGCGCGACACCGATGCGCAGCACGGCGGGCGCGGGCGCGGCCGTGGCGAAACGGATGGCCAACGGCGCCGCCAACATACCGAGCAGTAATGATCGTCGCTTGGTCATCGCCCCCTCCCAGCGCGTATTACCAATTAATCAAATAATGCCAAAAACGACTGCCATGATACCGCAGACCGTCCCCGCCGGCACCGGCGGCAGCGCGCTGGGGCAGTGGTTTATAATCCGCCTTTTGCTTTCGGGACCACGACCGTGACCGCACCGCTCTTCGCCTCCTCCATCACCAGCCTGCCGCTGCTCTCCAAGGGCAAGGTCCGCGACATCTACGCGGTCGATGCCGACAAGCTGCTGATCGTCACCACCGACCGCCTGTCGGCCTTCGACGTCATCCTGCCCGACCCGATCCCGAAGAAGGGCCAGGTGCTGCAGGCGGTGGCGAATTTCTGGTTCGCGAAACTGGGTCACATCGTCCCCAACCAATTGACCGGCATCGATCCGGAATCGGTCGTCGCCGAAAATGAACGCGAGCAGGTGCGCGGCCGTGCCGTCGTCGTCAAGCGCCTGCAGCCGCTGCCGATCGAAGCCGTCGTCCGCGGCTACGTGATCGGCTCCGGCTGGAAGGATTACCAGGCGACCGGCGCCATCTGCGGCATCGCCCTGCCGGCCGGCCTCAAGCTGGCGCAGAAGCTGCCCGCGCCGATCTTCACGCCGGCGACCAAGGCCGAAGTCGGCGACCACGACGAAAACGTTTCCTTCGAGCAGGCCGCCGCCAACTGCGACGCCACGCTCAACGCCGCCCTCGCCGGCACCGGCAAGACCGGCGCCCAACTGTGCGGCGAAGCGCGCGACGCCGCCATCCGCCTCTACCAGGAAGCCTCCGAGTACGCGGCAACGCGCGGCATCATCATCGCCGACACCAAGTTCGAGTTCGGCATCGACGCCGCCGGCACGCTGCACCTGATCGACGAGGCGCTGACCCCGGATTCCTCGCGTTTCTGGCCGGCCGACCAGTACGCCGAAGGCAGCAACCCGCCGTCCTACGACAAGCAGTACGTGCGTGACTACCTGGAAACCCTGGACTGGAACAAGAAGGCACCGGGACCGGCACTGCCGGCGGAAGTCGTCGCCCGCACCAGCGCCAAGTACGTCGAAGCCTTCGAGAAGCTGACCGGCCAGACGCTGTAAACCGGGCACGGCCCGGGAACCTCCGGCCCTTGCCAATGGTCTGAAGGGGTGTCCGCACCGTTGAGGAGTTCGACATGCACGCCCCTTCAAGCTTCGACAGTTTCGGGCACGACCTGCCGGCGATCCGCCGCGTCGATGCCCGCGCCCCCAGCCGCTGGCTGGAAGCCGGCTGGCAGGACATCCGCCGGACGCCGATCGCCTCGCTCGCCTACGGCCTGCTCTTCGCGCTCGGCGGCGACCTGATCATCCTCGCCCTGCTCGAACACCCGCACCTGCTGGCGCTGTCGATTTCCGGCTTCTTCTTCGTCGCGCCGCTGCTCGCCGCCGGTCTTTACGAGCTGAGTCGCGCCAGCGCCAACGGCGAAAAACCAATCTTCATCGAATCGCTGCGCGTCTTCCGCCACAATTTCCAGTCGCTGGCGCTGTTCGGCCTGTTGCTGGCGCTGATCGCCACGCTCTGGGAACGCTTCTCGGCGATCTCCTTCGCCCTGCTTGGCGCCACTTCGGCCAACTCCGCCAGCGTCTATCTCAACGAACTGCTGTTCTCCGGCGAACACCTGCTCTTCAGCCTGACCTGGCTCGGCCTCGGCGCCTTGCTCGCCGCCTTCGTCTTCGCGCTGACTGTGGTTTCAGTGCCGATGATGGTCGACCGTGACTGCGACCCGATCACCGCGATGGCCACCAGCCTGCGCGCGGTCGTCGCCAACCCCGGTCCGCTGGCGCTGTGGGCGCTGCTGATCGTGGTCCTGACGCTGACCGGCTTCGCCACCCTGCTCTTCGGCCTCGTCATCCTGATGCCGATGCTCGGCCATGCCTCGTGGCACGCCTACCGCGAGCTAGTAGAATAGACTGATTGACGCCAAACACGGGGCGGCAACGACCGCCCCTTTTTCTTGCCTCCGCGAAAACCATGACCACCAACAATCCCCTGCTCGACTTCACCGACCTCCCCCGCTTCGACCTGATCCAGCCGGAACACGTCAAACCGGCAATCACCCAACTGCTGGCTGACGGCCGCGCCCTGGTCGAGCGCCTGACCGCCGACAGCACGCCCGCCACCTGGGCCGACTTCGCCGGCGCCCTCAGCGAGGGCCTGGAAGGTTTCGGCCGCGCCTGGGGCGTCGTCGGCCACCTGCACTCGGTCAACGATGTGCCGGCCTGGCGCGAGGCCTACAACGAAATGCTGCCCGAGGTGTCGCGCTTCTATACCGAACTCGGTCAGAACCTGAAGCTGTTCGACAAGTACCGGGCGCTCAAGCAGAGCCCGGAATACGCCACGCTTTCTGCTGAACGGAAGAAGATCGTCGATAACGAGATTCGCGATTTCCGCCTCGGCGGCGCCGAACTGCCGGAAGACCAGAAACCGCGCTTCCAGGCGATCATGGAAGAGCTGTCGCAGCTTTCCGCCAAATTCTCGGAAAACATCCTCGACGCGACCAACGCCTTCGCCGAGATCGTCACCGACGAAGGCCTGCTCGCCGGTCTACCCGACTACGCCAGGGACGCCGCCCGCGAAGTGGCCGAGAAAGCCGGCATCGAGGGCTGGAAATTCACGCTGCACGCACCGTCCTACGGCCCGCTGATGCAGTACGCCGACAACCGCGAGCTGCGCGCCCGCATGTACCGCGCCTACGCGACGCGCGCCGCCGAGATCGACAACGGCTACTCGAAGCCGGAATGGGACAACGGCCCGATCATGAAGCGCCTGCTCGAACTCAAGGCCGAGGACGCGGCCATGCTCGGCTTCAACAACTTTGCCGAAGTCTCGCTGTACACCAAGATGGCCGACACGCCGGCGCAGGTGCTCGACTTCCTGCGCGACATGGCGAAGAAGGCCAAGCCCTTCGCCGAGAAGGACATCGCCGAACTGAAGGCCTTTGCCAAGGACGAACTCGGCCTCGCCGACTTCCAGCCCTGGGACGCCGCCTACGCTTCCGAAAAGCTGATGCAGGCGCGCTATGCCTTCTCCGAGCAGGAAGTGAAGCAGTACTTCACCGAACCGAAGGTGATCGCCGGCCTGTTCCAGGTCATCGAGAGCCTGTTCACGGTCAAGGTGAAACCCGACAGCGCGCCTGTCTGGCACGAGGACGTGCGCTTCTACCGCATCGAAACGCCGGCCGGAGACCTGGTCGGCCAGTTCTACATGGACCTCTACGCGCGCGAAACCAAGCGCGGCGGCGCCTGGATGGACGAAGCGCGCTCGCGCCGGCGGACGGCCGGCGGCATCCAGAAGCCGATCGCCTACCTCAACTGCAACTTCGCCCGCCCGGTCGGCGGCAAACCAGCCACCTTCACGCACGACGAAGTGATCACCCTGTTCCACGAAACCGGCCACGGCCTGCATCACCTGCTGGCGCGCGGCGAGGAACTGGGCGTCTCCGGCATCCACGGCGTCGAATGGGACGCCGTCGAGCTGCCGTCGCAGTTCATGGAGAACTACTGCTGGGAATGGGACGTACTGCAGGGCATGACCGCCCATGTGGAAACCGGCGAGCCGCTGCCGCGCGCGCTCTACGACAAGATGCTGGCGGCGAAGAACTTCCAGAGCGGCATGATGACCGTGCGCCAGCTCGAATTCTCGATCTTCGACATGCGCCTGCACTACGAATTCAACCCCGCCGGCGAGAAGACGGTGATGGACGTGCTCGACGAAGTCCGCCGCGAAGTCGCCGTACTGATTCCGCCCGAGTGGCACCGCTTCCCGAACAGCTTCTCGCACATCTTCGGCGGCGGCTACGCGGCCGGCTACTACAGCTACAAGTGGGCAGAAGTGCTGTCGGCCGACTGCTACGCGGCCTTCGAAGAAGCCGGCAACCCGTTCGACCCGGTGGTCGGCAAGCGCTTCCTGGAGGAAATCCTGTCGCGCGGCGGCGAACGGCCGGCTCTGGAGAACTTCAAGGCTTTCCGCGGCCGCGAACCGAGCCCCGACGCACTGCTCCGCCATAGCGGTATGATTGCGGCCTGATTTCCGCTCGGAGAGGCCCTTTCATGTCCAGACTGCTCGTTCTCTGCCTGCTGCTGTGCTGTGCCGGTGCCCAGGCGCAAGCTTATCGATGGACCGATGCGCAGGGGCGCACGGTGATTTCCGACGAACCGCCGCCCGGTCAGGCGCGCAACGTCGAGAAGGCAGGCGGCAAGGCGCAGGCGGACGACGGCCTGCCCTTCGCCACCAAGCTGGCGGCGCAGAAACATCCGGTGACGCTGTACACCACCGCCGACTGCATCGACGAATGCCGCCAGGCGCGCGAACTGCTGCAGAAGCGGCGGGTTCCATTCACCGAGACGATGGCCCAGACAGCGGCGCAATTCGATGAACTGAAGGCGCTGGTCGGCGACACCTTCGTGCCGTCGCTCAAGGTCGGCCTCCGTTCCTTCCGCGGTTACAACGGCGCGGCCTACGACAACCTGCTCGATCTCGCCGGCTACCCGCCGCTGCCCGGGAAGAAACCTTGAAGATTGCCTCGTGGAACGTTAACTCGCTGAAGGTCCGCCTGCCGCACCTGCTCGACTGGCTGGCCGAAGCGACGCCCGACGTCGTCTGCCTGCAGGAACTGAAGCTCGAAGACGCCAACTTCCCGCGCGCCGAAATCGAGGCCGCCGGCTACCACGTCGCCTTCTCCGGCCAGAAGACCTACAACGGCGTCGCCCTGCTCGCCCGCTCGCCGATCGAGGACGTCGTGCGCGGCAACCCGCATTTCC
The DNA here is from genome assembly GCA_964523045.1 of uncultured Dechloromonas sp. Classification (GTDB taxonomy): domain Bacteria; phylum Pseudomonadota; class Gammaproteobacteria; order Burkholderiales; family Rhodocyclaceae; genus Azonexus. Next base: position 65,306 of record CAZFXO010000007.1, read on the forward strand.
CGGACGAGCAGAAACGGCTGATTTCCGGCACCGTCGATGGCGTGCGCGTCGTCGGCGCCTACATGCCGAACGGCCAGGAGGTCGGCTGCGACAAGTACGACTACAAGCTGCGCTGGCTCGACGCGCTGGCTGAATGGCTGGACGGCGAACTGCAGCGCCACCCGCAACTGGCGCTGTGCGGCGACTACAACATCGCCCCCGACGACCGCGATGTGCACGACCCGGGGCGCTGGCGCGACTGCATCCTGGTCTCCGAACCGGAACGCGCCGCCTTCCGCCGCCTGCTGGCGCTCGGACTGTGCGACAGCTTCCGGCTGTTCGAGCAGCCGGAAAAGACCTTCTCCTGGTGGGATTACCGCATGCTCGGCTTCCAGAAGAACCTCGGCCTGCGCATCGACATGATCCTGCTTTCCCAGCCGCTCGCCGACAAATGCACGGCGGCCGGCGTCGACCGCGGCCCGCGCAAGCGCGAGCGGCCATCCGACCACGCCCCGGTCTGGGCAACACTCAGTTGAACGTGGCAGCTTCCAGCGTGGACCGCGCCACCCTGCTCGGTCTCTATCCCGCCCTGGCCAACCTGCCGCCGGCACGGCTCGAACGCCTGCTGCAACCGTCGGCGCAGATCCGGCTACCAGCCGGCGCCTGCGTCTTCTCCGAGCATCAGCCCTGCGCTGGCTTCCCGCTGCTGCTCGACGGCAGCATCAAGGTCGTCAAGCAGGCCAGCAGCGGCCGCGAACTGCTGCTCTACCGGGTCACGCCCGGCGGCTCGTGCATCATCTCCTCGTCCTGCCTGCTCGGTCATACCGACTACAACGCGCGCGGCATCGCCGAAACCCCACTCACCCTGCTCGCTTTGCCGGTCGGCGAATTCGGGCGACTGCTGGTCGAACACGCGCCGTTCCGCGATTTCGTCTTCCACCTGTTTTCCGAACGCATCGGCGAGCTGATGCAACTGGTCGAGGAAGTCGCCTTCGCCCGCCTCGACCAGCGTCTGGCCAAGCTGATCCTGGCCCGCCACGCCGAAACGCTGAACATCACGCACCAGCAACTGGCCGACGAGCTGGGCAGCGTGCGCGAGATCGTCAGCCGCCTGCTCAAGGGTTTTGCCGCCCAAGGCCTGGTCAGCCTCGGCCGCGAGCAACTGACGGTGATCGACCGCGACGGCCTGCACAAGCTTGCCGCTGTGTGACTCAGGTTACATACTGCGCAGCGCGGTGCGGCTAAATTGGCACCGTCTACTCACCTCTTGGAGAACACATCATGAAAAGCAATGTTGGCGGCATCGACAAAATCCTGCGCATCGTGGCCGGCATCGCCCTGATCGCCTGGGCGCTCACCGGTGGCCCGGTCTGGGCCTGGATCGGCGTCGTTCCCCTGGCCACCGGCCTGATGGGCTGGTGCCCGCTCTACCCGCTGATCGGCCTGAATACCTGCCCGCTGAAGAAGGACTGAAGCAGTCCTCACTCCGACGAAACCCGCTGCGGCGGGTTTTATTTTGTCAGGTAGTTGGCGATGCGCACGTAGTCATCGACCGGCAGGTCTTCCGGGCGCAGCGTCGGGGCGATGCCCAGGGTGGCGAAACCGGCGTCGTCGAGGATGCCCTTGAGGTTGTTGCGCAGCATCTTGCGGCGCTGGGCGAAAGCGGCCTGAACCAGCGTCGACAGGCGTTCCGGATTCTTCGCGGTGAGCTGCTCCGGGGGTTTCGGGATCAGCCGGACCACCGCCGAATCGACCTTGGGCGGCGGGTCGAAGCTCTCCGGCGGCACGTCGATCAGCCACTCCAGCCAGAAGCTGTACTGCAGCATCACCGACAGCCGGCCGTAGTCGGCGCAGCCGGGTTCGGCGACCATGCGCTCGACGACTTCCTTCTGCAGCATGAAGTGCATGTCGCGCACCTGCTGGCCGTAGCTGGCGAGGTGGAAAAGGAGCGGCGTCGAGATGTTGTAGGGCAGGTTGCCGACCAGGCGCAGGTCGCTGCCGATGCTGGCGAAATCGAAGGCGAGCGCGTCGCCTTCATGGATGGCGAGACGTTCGGCCGGATGCTGCTTTTTCAGGCGGGCGATCAGGTCGCGGTCGATCTCGACGACGTGCAGCCGGTCGACGCGCTCGAGCAGCGGCACGGTGATGGCGCCGAGGCCGGGGCCGATCTCGACGACGGTATCGCTGCGTTTGGGGTCGATCGCCGAGACGATGGCGCCGATGATGCCCTGGTCGATCAGAAAGTTCTGGCCAAAACGGCGACGTGGAATATGTTTCATCAGTGGTCGCCGTTTCAGAGAAGGCTAACGCGCCGCAGGCGGGTTATGCCGGAACTAAACCGTTTGCGGGCGACGTGTCCCTTCATTGTTGCTTCCTTTGTGCCATGCGCGCCGCTTCGCTGACCGCGGCAAACAGGCTGCCGGCGTCGGCCTGACCGCTGCCGGCCAGCGCCAGCGCGGTGCCGTGGTCGACCGAGGTGCGGATGATCGGCAGGCCGAGCGTGACGTTGATGCCGTTGCCGAAGGTGGCGTACTTCAGTGCGGTCAGGCCCTGGTCGTGGTACATCGCCAGCACGGCGTCGCCGCCGGCCAGTACCGGCGGGGTAAACATGGTGTCGGCGGGGTGCGGGCCGGAGAGCTGCAGGCCTTCACCGCGCAGCTTCGCCAGCACCGGTTCGATGATGTCGATTTCCTCACGCCCGAGGTAGCCGCCCTCGCCGGCATGCGGGTTCAGCCCGGCAACCAGGATGCGCGGTTCGGCGATGCCGTACTTGCCGCGCAGGTCGGCGTCGACGATGCGCAGCGTGCGCTCCAGCAGCTCGCCGGAGATTGCCGCCGGCACCTCCTTCAGCGGCAGATGCGTGGTCGCCAGCGCGACGCGCAGCGGGCCGCGCTCGGTATCGCCGGCCAGCATCATCACCACCAGCGGCGTGCCGGTCTTTTCGGCGAGGTATTCGGTATGGCCGGTGAAGGCGACGCCGGACTCGTTGATCACGCCCTTGTGCACCGGCGCCGTCGCCATGGCGGCGAATTCGCCGGACTGGCAACCGGCCAGCGCGCGGTCGAGCAGGGCCAAGACGTAGCGGCCGTTGGCGGCGTCGAGCTTGCCGGGCACGGCTGGCGCGGCGAGCGGCAGATGGATGACGTCGAGCGTGCCGGGCGCCGCCGGCACGGCCGGCACGTAGTCGCGCAAAACGATGTCGAGACCGAGCTGTGCGGCGCGTTGCGCGAGGAGTTGGCGATCACCGAGGACGACCGGGCGCCCTGCGCCGGACCAGCCCGCGAGCTTGAGGCAGAGTTCGGGACCGATGCCGGCCGGCTCGCCGCTGGTGACGGCGATCACCGGTGCGGTCATCCTTGAGACCTCAGTTGGACGCGGCCGATGGCGCGTTTGGACGGGATGGCCGGCGCGACGCGACGACGCGGCAGGCTCATGCCTGCAAGGAGGAGCAACAAAGCCGGGCGCCCGTCCGGACGTGCCAGCGGCCGCGTAGCGATGTCACCCACAGCGTGACTCGCATCGCAGGCGCGGAGGTCAGCATTCATGCGGCTGTACAAGGAGAGATAAGCGGTCAACTGAGGTTTCAAGGATTACTGCTGCTCCAGCCGGTTTTCGACGTAGGTGCGGTCGCGCAACTGGCGCAGCCAATCCTGATAGGCCTCGTCGAGCTTGCGCTCGCGCAGCGCCTGGCGGGCGACCGAACGCTGGCGTTCGGCGGAAACGTCGCGCTCGCGCCTTTCCATGACCTGGATCAGGTGCATGCCGAACGGCGACTTGATGACCTGGCTCAGTTCGCCGGGCTTCAGCGCGTCCATCGCCCGCTCGAAATCGGGCACCGTGTCGCCCGGATTGAGCCAGCCGAGATCGCCGCCCTTGGCGGCGGAGCCGTCCTGGGAAAAGATGCGTGCCTGTTCGGCGAAATCCATGCCATTGACGATGCGCTCGCGCACGGTTTCCAGGCGATGCCGGGCGTCGGCTTCCGACATCACTTCGTTGGTGCGGATCAGGATGTGCCGGGCATGCGTCTGCTGCACCGAGGCCGGCTGGTTGCCGCCGCGCCGTTCGACCAGCTTGACGATGTGAAAGCCAGCCGAGGAACGCAGCAGTTCGCTGACGCCTCCGGCTTGCAGCTTGCCGGCGGCTTCCGCGTAAAGGACCGGCAGACGGTCGAGCGGCCGCCAGCCAAGGTCGCCCCCCTGCAGGGCATCGGGGGCGTCGGAGAAGGCGGCCGTCAGTTCGGCGAAGTTTTCCCCGGCGCGCGCCCGGGACAGCGCCAGTTCGGCACGCTGGCGCAGCTTCTGCAATTGCTCCGGGGTCGCCGATTCCGGCGCCCGCAACATGATGTGCGCCAGCCGGTACTCGTCGCCGCCGCCATTGGCCGCCTGGTTGGCCAGGTAGTTGTCGATCTCGCTGTCGGAGACGGCGAGGCGGCTCTCCACTTCGCGCTCGCGCAGGCGGGCCATGATCATCTCGCCGCGGATTTCCTCGCGGAATTCGTCGTAGCCGATGCCGTCCTTTTCCAGCGCGACGCGGAATTGGGCCAGCGTCATGTTGTTGTTGGCGGCAATGCGGCCGATCGCCTGGTCGAGCTGGGCGTCGTCGATGCGCAGGCCGCTTTCCCTGGCATAGGCGAACTGCACCTGCTCCATGATCAGCCGTTCGAGCATCTGCTTTTCCAGCACGTCTTGCGGCGGCACCGGCGTGCCCTGCTTCGCCAGTTGGCGCAGCGCGACGTCCAGACGCGAACGCAGTTCGTTGTGGGTGATCGCGCCGTCGCCGACGACAGCAACGATGTAGTCCGCCTCGACGGCTTCCGCCGGGGCGGCCTGGGCAGCCGGCACGAGCAGCGCGCACAGGGAAAGGAAGAGGATGAGGGTCTTGTACATGGTGGTCATGGATTGGCGATCAGGTTGCCGTCGACGGGCAGTTCGTTGGTTTTACCATAACCCGGGATGCTACGCCGCAACAGACCGAGCGGATTGGAACCGATGCTGGTGAAGTCCTGCAGTTCGAGTTGCAGGTAAAAACTGGTGTTGGCGGAACCGGAAGTCGCCGCCAGACGCTGCACGACGCCGCGCATCGCCCAGCAGCCGGCGTTGTATTCGAGACCGCCGATGGTTTCCAGGGTCTGGCTGTCGCGCAGCGAGTAGTTGAAACGGCCGACCGCATACCAGCGCGGCGCCAGCGGCCATTGCCCGGCGAGGTCGATCTGGTCGACCACCGACTTGTTGGTCAGCGGATCGCGCGTATAGCGGTAACTCGCCGACAGCACCTGGCCGTAGTCGGGCTGGAAGCGGACGCCGGCCGAGAAGCGGTCGTTGGTGCGATCCCCGTAGTTGTATTCCCAGGTCGCCTCGGCATAGGTCTTCGGCGCGACGAGGCCGGCGACCGAGGCGATCAGGTTGGAGAAATTGTCCGGCCGCGAGGTCTCGCCGGGCAGGGTAACGCGCTGCCTGGAGAAGTAGTAGCGCTGGCCGACCATCGCCTTGAAACGCTCGGCGCCGGTTTCGCCGTCGAGGATGCGGGTGGTCAGCGCCGCCGTCAGTTGGTGGGCGTCGTTGATCCGGTCGTAGCCGCTGTAGCGGTTCTCGGAGAAGACCTGGGCGAAGTTGAAGTCGGAGAGCGCGGTGTCGAAGACCGGAATGTCGCTCTGGTCCTTGTACGGGATATAGACGTAGTAGAGGCGCGGCTCCAGCGTCTGCAGGAAACGGTTACCGAGGAGATCGAGATCGCGCTCGAAGACGGTCGTCGCGTCGAGCGAGAAGGTCGGCAAGACCCGCGTGATGCTGTCCGAACCGCCGCCGCTGACCGTCGCCCGGTCGATCGCGTAGCTGCTCATGTGCAGACCGAACTTGGGCGTGATCTGGTAGGCGGAGCCAATTACCGGGTAGCTCAATTGCGGATAGAGGACGAAGCGGTCGCCGCGGTCCTTGTTGGCGCGGTCGTCGTGGGTGAAGCGCGAATACTGGCCGAGCATCGTGAAGTCGAAGCCCATCAGGTCCGGCTTGTAGCCGAGCAGGTTCAACTGCGGCTCGAGGAAGTAGGGGCGGGCCACCGGGTTGGCGGGATCGGGCTGCAGCGTCTGGTAGCGCAGCACCTGCAGCGACCCCTGCCACCACGGACTGGGCGAATAGTTGAGCGAGGCCCGCCGTTCGAGTTGCACCTGCGAGGTCTGCAGCAGACGCGACGACATGTCTTCCCAGTAGGTGTCGTCGGAAACGCCGTTCCAGTTCAGGCTGCCGGCGAGGTCGTCGGTGAAACGCTGCAGATGGCGGATCGAGTAGGCATAACGGCGGGTATGATCGCTCGCGTCGTCGCCCAGGTATTCGCCGCGCCACTCGCCTTCGCTGCGCTCGCTCAGGTAACGCGTCTCGACGCCGAGCTGGGTGCCGCGCTTGCTCATGTAGCGCGGGAAGAAGGTGGCGTCGTAGTTGGGCGCGATGTTCCAGTAGATGGGCAGGCTGACGTCGAGGCCGGTTTTCGTCGACTGTCTGAACGACGGCGTCAGCAGGCCGGAACGCCGCTGGCTGTTCATCGGGAACCAGGCCTTCGGCGCGTAGAACAGCGGCACCCCCTTGAACCACAGCGAGGCATCGCTGGCGCTGCCGTAGTTCTCGTTGTTGTCGAGGTCGATCTCGCCGGCCTTCAGGTACCAGTCCGGGGACAGCGGCTTGCAGGTGGAGAAGGTGCTGTTGTCCAGGCGCATGCGGTTTTCGCCAGCGAACTCGATGCGTTCGGCGGTGCCCTGCGCGGTGATCTGGCGCGGTGGCGCCTGTTCGGTCGGCAGACCGTAGACGTTGGCGACGTTGAGCATCATCGGCGCGCCGCTGTTGGCGCCGCTGACGCTGGCCACGGTGACGACGTTCTGGTTGGTCTCGTAGACGCGGCTGGCGACTTCCTTGGTCACCGAATAACGCGAGGCCTCGGCGAAACCCAACTGTTCCGAGAGCTTCATGCGCAGGTGGGTCGTCTCGATCTCGGTACCTTCCTGCAGCAGCACGACATTACCGCTGGCATCGACCTCGTCGTCGAGCGGCTTGTAAGTCAGGCGGTCGGCACGCAGTTCCAGGCCCGACTTGCGCAGTTCGACGTTGCCTTCGGCAACGGCCAGTTCAGAAGCCTGGCCTTCCAGATGGTCGGCGGTGAGGAAGAGCGGCAGCGGATCGTCGACGCTGCTCAGAAGCACCGGACTGCCGGCGGCAGCCAGTTTGGGCGCCGTCTTGCGCGTCGCCAGCAGGTTGAAACGCTTCTCCAGACGCAGCGGCGCGGCACCGATGACCTCGTTGGCGGCGCTGCTTTCGGCCTCGCCCGTGCTCGCCTGGGCGAACGGAACGCCGGCAAACAGGCAACAGACCAGCGCGGCAATCGGACGTCGGGAAAAACCAGTCATCGGGGCATTCTGGAGGTGCCGGGACCGGAATGGCCGATGCCCGGGTGTTAAAATCGCGCCATTTTACAACGAACAATCCCCTACTCGATGTCGCGCGATCAACTTGTTACCGACTGGGTTGCCAGTCGCTTCCCCAATCAGTCCGTTTCCATCACCCCGGCTTCCGCCGATGCCAGCTTCCGTCGCTACTTCCGCCTCACCTGGCCGGACGGCGACACGCGCATCCTGATGGACGCCCCGCCGGAAAAGGAAGACTGCAAACCCTTCATCAAGGTCGCCGGGCTGCTCGCCAAGGCGGACCTTGCCGCGCCGCGCATCCTCGACCAGGACCTCGACAACGGTTTCCTGGTCCTCACCGACCTCGGCCGCATCGGCTACCTCGACGCGCTCAACGCCGACCTCTCGCTGGCCGACCTGCTGATCCGCCCAGTGCTCGACGTGCTGGTCAAATGGCAACTGTCGTCCACTGCCGCGACGCTGCCGCCCTACGACGCGCCGCTGCTGCGCCGCGAACTCGACCTCTTCCCGGAATGGTTCATCGGCCGCCACCTCGGCATCGAACTCGACGCCAACGACCGGCTGATGCTCGACCGGACCTTCAAATTCCTGATCAACTCGGCGCTCAACCAGCCCAAGGTCTTCGTCCATCGCGACTTCATGCCGCGCAACCTGATGGTCGTCGAAAGCGCCGAGACGCTGACGCCCGGCGTCATCGACTTTCAGGACGCGGTCTACGGCCCGATCACCTACGACGTCGTCTCGCTGTTCCGCGACGCCTTCATCTCCTGGGAAGAAGAGCAGGAAATCGACTGGGTCGTCCGCTACTGGGAAAAAGCCCGCGCCGCCGGCCTGCCGGTGCGCGAAGACTTCGGCGCCTTCTGGCGCGATTACGAACTGATGGGCCTGCAGCGCCACCTCAAGGTGCTCGGCATCTTCTGCCGCCTCAACTACCGCGACGGCAAGGACAAGTACATCGCCGACCTGCCGCGCTTCATGACCTATGCCAAGAAGACCGCCAGCCGCTACCTGCAACTGAAACCGCTGCTCAACCTGCTCGACCGACTGGACGGGCAAACCGAGCAGATCGGCTACCGCCACAAGTGAACCACCCCACCCCGTCGTCCGACCGGCGTGGCGAAGCCCGCCGCTTCGTCCGCCAGGGCCTGTGGCTCAGCGGCCCGGTGCTGGCCGTCGCCACCGCCATCTGGATCTGGGAACCGACGGGACAGTGGGTGTTCGCCCTCGGCGTCGGCGCCTGCGCGCTCGCCCTGCCCTGGGGGCTGCTCGTCGCCTTCCCGGCCTGGTTGCTAATCCTCGTTCTCGGCAATCTGACCAGCCTCAACCCGTTCGCCCTGCTCTACTGGGGAATCGCCATGACCGCCGCGATCGGCGCCCACCTCAACGCCTACCTGATGCTCGCCCGCTCCGGCGACCGCTCCGCCCCATGAAAGCGATGATCCTCGCCGCCGGCCGCGGCGAACGCATGCGGCCGCTCACCGACCACACGCCGAAACCGCTGCTTGAAGCCGGCGGCAAGCCGTTGATCGTCTGGCACCTGGAAAAGCTGGCCGCCGCCGGTTGCCGCGAAGTGGTCATCAACCACGCCCACCTCGGCGCGAAGATCGAGGCGGCGCTGGGCGACGGATCGCAGTGGGGACTCAACATCGCCTATTCGCCGGAACCGCCGGGCGCACTGGAAACCGCCGGCGGCATCGCCCGCGCCTTGCCGCTGCTCGGCGCCGCGCCCTTCCTGGTGGTCAATGGCGACGTCTACTGCGACGTCGATTTCCCGGCCTTCGCCGCGCGCGCCTGCCCGCCCGGCGGCGCCCGCCTGCTGCTGGTCGACAACCCGGCGCACCACGGCAGCGGCGACTTCTCGCTGAGCGGCGAACGGATCGCCCCGGCCGATGGCGAGCGAACGCTCACCTACGCCGGCATCGGCGTCTTTTCGCCAGCCATGTTCGACCATGTGCCGGCCGACCAGCCGATGAAGCTGCGCCCGCTGCTCGACGCAGCAATCGCCGCCGGGACGCTGACCGGGGAACACCATGCCGGCCGCTGGGTCGACGTTGGTACGCCGCAACGACTCGCCGAACTCGATCAGGAACTGAGAACCGCATGACCCACGCCCCGCACCTGAAAACCCTGCTCGCCCGCCGCAAGCGCCTGCTGAAAACCTTAGCCGACGGCGTCGCCGTCATCCCGACGGCGCCGGAAGTCGTGCGCAACCGCGATGCGCACTATCCCTACCGTTTCGACAGCTACTTCTGGTACCTGTCGGGCTTTCCCGAGCCGGAGGCGGTGATCGTGCTGGTCGGCGGCAAGCGCCCGAAGTCCATCCTGTTCTGCCGCGAGAAGCACGAGGAACGCGAAATCTGGGACGGCTACCGTTACGGGCCGCAGGCGGCCAAGGCGGCCTTCGGTTTCGACGCGGCGTATTCGATCGAGCAGTTCGACAAGAAACTGCCCGAACTGCTGGCCGACCGCGACACGCTGTGGCACGCCGTCGGTCACGACGACGCCTGGGATGCGCGCATTGCCAAGGCACTCAATGCGGTGCGTGCGCAGGCCCGCGCCGGCAAGCGGGCGCCGCGCGCGATTCACGACCTGCGCGCCGAACTCGACGCCATGCGCCTGCTCAAGGACGACGCCGAACTGGCGACCATGCAGCGCGCCGCCGACATCGCCAGCGCCGGTCACGCCCGCGCCATGCACGCCTGCCGGCCGGGCATGGCCGAGTACGAGCTGGAAGCCGAGCTGTCCTACGAGTTCCGCAAGCGCGGCGCCGACGGCCACGCCTACACGCCGATCGTCGCCGGCGGCGCCAACGCCTGCGTGCTGCATTACGTCAGCAACGACAAGCTGCTCAACGACAACACGCTGGTCCTGATCGACGCCGGCTGCGAGGTGCAGGGCTACGCCGCCGACATCACCCGCACCTTCCCGGTCGGCGGGCGCTTCAATGCGGCGCAGAAGGATGTCTACGAGATCGTCCTCGCCGCGCAAGCGGCCGCCATCGCCGCCACCGCGCCCGGCCGCCATTTCATGGAAGCGCACGACGCCGCCGTGCGCGTGCTGACGCAGGGCCTGATCGATCTCAAACTGCTGACCGGCGACCTCGACAACCTGATCGAGAAGGGCGACTACAAGCGCTATTACATGCACCGCACCGGCCACTGGCTCGGCCTCGACGTGCACGATGCCGGCGAATACAAGGCCGGCGACCAATGGACCGTGCTCCAGCCGGGCATGACGGTCACCGTCGAACCCGGCCTTTACCTGCGCCCGGCGGCCGACGTGCCGGCGGCGCTGGCCGGCATCGGCATCCGCATCGAGGACGACGCGCGCGTCACGGCATCCGGTTGCGAGGTTTACACCACGGCGCCGAAGACGGTCGCCGAGATCGAGGAGGTGATGCGCCATGACTGACGCCGTCGCAACCGTCGACATCCTGATCCTCGGCGCCGGCCCGGTCGGTATGACGCTGCACCGGGCGCTCGCCGCCGGCGGCCGGCAATCCCTGCTCGTCGACCGGCGACCGCCGGCCGCGCTGCAGGCCGACCCGCGCGCCCTGGCGCTGTCGCACGGCGCGCGCGAACTGCTGGAAACGCTCGGCGCCTGGCCGGCCAAGGCGGCGACGCCGATCGAGACGATCCACATCTCGCAACGCGGCGGTTTCGGGCGCACCCTGATCGACCGCGCCGAACACGACCTGCCGGCGCTCGGTTACGTCGTCCGCTACCGCGACCTGGCCGGCGCGCTGGCCGCCGGCGTCGCTCCCGAGGCACTGCTCGCCGACGCGGAGATCCTCGCCCTGGCGCCCGACGCCGACGGCGTGACGGTCACCCTGCGTCATGGCGGCGCGCTGCGCAAACTGCGCGCCCGCACCCTGGTGCATGCCGAAGGCACGCCGTTCGACGATCCGTCCACCTTGGTCGGCGACTACCAGCAGCAGGCGGTGATCTGCGAAGTGACGCCGCTTTCCGGCCACCAGCGGCGCGCCTGGGAGCGCTTCACGCCGGACGGCCCGCTCGCCCTGCTGCCGCTGGGCGACGAATATTCGATCGTGTTCACGCTGCCGCCGGCCAAGGCCGACGCGGTGATGGCGCTCGACGACGCCGGCTTCATCGCTGCCCTCGAAACCCAGTTCCAGCGCGGCCTGCGCTTCGCCAAACCGGGACCGCGCCACCGCTTCCCGCTCGCCCTGCGCATGCGCGACACGCTGGTCAGAGAGCGCGAAGTGTGGGTCGGCAACAGCGCTCAGACCCTGCACCCGGTATCCGGCCAGGGCTTCAACCTCGGCCTGCGCGACGCCTGGCAACTGGCCGAAGTGCTGCTCGACGGCGACGATCTCGGTCGCTACCCTGGCCTACGCCGCCTCGACCGGCGAGGCGGCGCCCTGTTCACCGACCAGGTCGTGCGCGCCTTTTCCAACGATTTCCCGCCCCTGCGCGCGGCGCGCGGCCTCGGCCTGCTTGCCCTCGACCTCTGCCCCGCGGCACGTCGTTTCGTCGCCCGGCGGATGATCTGGGGCGCCCGCGCCTGGCCCTGAAACCATCGCGCCAGACCGGGCGGAATGCCGCGGCGGCGGGAAATTCGGGTTAAAGTTCGGGCTGCCCGTCACCGAAGCCCCGCATGAACCCCAGTACCGCCTGGTTTCTCGCCTGCCGCCCGAAAACCCTCACCGTATCGCTGTCGCCGGTACTCGTCGGCACCGCCATCGGCTGGCATGAAGCCGGACACCTGCTCTGGCTGCCGCTGCTCGCCGCGGCGCTCGGCGCGGCGCTGATCCAGATCGGCACCAACCTGTTCAACGACGTCGGCGATTACTTGCGCGGCGTCGACCGCCCCGGCCGCTTCGGCCCCCAGCGCGCCACCGCGGAAGGCTGGCTGACCCCGGCCGCGGTGCGCGTCGGCGCCTGGATCAGCTTCGCGCTGGCCTTCCTCTGCGGCATCTATCTCGTCGTGCACGCCGGCTGGCCGATCGTCGTCATCGGGCTTTGCTCGCTCTACGCCGGCTGGTCCTACACCGGCGGACCGCGGCCGATCGCCTACGGTCCGTTCGGCGAGTTCTTCGTCCTCGTCTTCTTCGGCATCGTCGCCGTCGTCGGCAGCCACTACCTGCAGGTACCGGCCTGGTCGCCGCTCGCCCTGCTCGCCGGTAGCCTGCTCGGCGTGCACGCGGCCGCCGTGATCACCGTCAACAACTACCGCGACCTCGACACCGACCGTGACGCCGGGCGCCGCACGCTGGCGGTCCGCCTCGGCCGTCCGGCCACCTGCCGCCTCTACATCGCCGAAATGCTGCTGCCCTACCTGCTGCTCGCCCTGCTCGCCGCACCGCTCGGCACCTACGCCGCCCTGCCCCTGCTCACCCTGCCGCTCGCCCTGCTGCTCTGCCGCCGCTTTCTCGGCACGCCGCCCGGCCCAGCCTTCAACGGCATCCTCGCGGCCACCGCGGCACACCAACTGGGTTTCGCCGCGCTGCTCGCGCTGGCTTTCATCCGCCCCTGACCCTTCGCCCTGCCAGGAGACCACATGACCACCGACATCGAAGAAATCCACCGCGCCATGCGCGAAGCCGACTGCCTGGCGACACCGGCCGAAGTGAGCGCCGCGCTCGACCGCATGGCGGTCGACATCACCGCCGCGCTGGCCGACAGCAACCCGCTCGTCTACACGGTGATGAACGGCGGCCTGATCTTCGCCGGCCGGCTGCTGTCGCGCCTGCACTTCCCGCTCGAAACCTCCTACCTGCACGCCAGCCGTTACGGCCAGCAACTGAAAGGCAACAGCCTGCTCGACTGGCGCGTGCGGCCGACCCAGGACCTGAAGGGGCGAACGGTGCTGGTCCTCGACGACATCCTCGACGAAGGCCACACGCTGCAGGCGATCTGCCAGCACCTGAATGACGAAGGCGCGGCGCGTGTGCTCACCGCGGTGATGGTGCACAAGGTGCACGACCGCAAGGCCGTGCCCGGCATGCGCGCCGACTTTTCCGGGCTCGACATCGCCGACCGTTACCTGTTCGGCTGCGGCATGGACTACAAGGGCTACTGGCGCAACGCGCCGGGCATCTACGCGCTCAAGGGTCACTAAGCGGGCGGCTCAGAACGCCACGGCGAGGCTGGCGCCTACGCCATGTTCGCGGCGCCCGGCAGCGAATTGCCCGGCGTAGTCGATCCCCAGCCTGGCCGTCGGCGACAGCGCCACCCGCAGGCTGGCCGCCACGGCCAGCGCATTGCGCGCCAGCGGCACCCCGGCATTGACGAAACGCTCTCCGCCAGCGAAGGCCAGTCGGCTCTCCGGCGTCAGGTCGCCGGCCGCATGCTGCCAGGCCAGGCTGGCCGACCATTGCCCCTTGCTCGTACCAAGTACGACATCCCGGCTTGCCCGCAGCCCCAGCGAGCCGGTGGCGACCGATGCGCTGGCAGCGCGCCCCATCAGATTGAACACGCCGCCACCCTTTTCGCTGAACGCCTCGCGCCGCAGGCCGGTGAAGGCCAGACCGGCAAACGGCGCCAGCTGCGTCCGGCCGGCGGTGATCTCGTAAGCCAGTTCGCCGAAGAGCTGCCAGTCGTCGGCCGTGTAGTGAGCGCTTGCACTTGCCTGCGGCAGATTGCGTCGCGTGGACAGGGCATGGTGTCCGTAGCCCGCGCCAAGACGCAGGCCCAGTTTGCCCCGGCGCATCCCGGCATGGACCCCGAGCCGATAGCTTCCGGTATCGGCTCGGGCGTTCGCCGTCCTGAGCTTGCCGTCCTCGTGACCGACCAGGAAACCGAGCGTCCAGCCAGCGTCGAGCACGCTGTCACCGCCGACGAAAAAGCCGTCGCCATCGTTGTCGTAGCTGGCGGCGTTGCCATCGCTGGCCCCCCGCCCGCGCCGCCCGAACACTTGACCCCAGGTGCGCGGCGCCGTCGCCGACTGCGTTTCGACCAGACGCAGACGATCCAGCGCCGCATCGCGCTGAACCTGACCGGCGGCGAGCAATACGCCGCCGGCGGTCGGGTGGATGTCGCCGGAGAGCGCCGCGAACAAGGGGCCGGCGGCAAAACCGGCGGGCGCGGCCAGCACCTGCGCGTACAGCGGATTGGCCGGCGCCAGACTGTCGATGCCGGCGGCGGTCTGCCGCTCGTTGAAGTTGCGCCCGGCGCTCGCGAAGGGCAGACGTTCGATGTCCAGGGTGAGGCGGTCGGCGGCATAGCTCAGGCGGGGCCGGAAGAAAGCATACGGCGACAGCGCGCCGGCGAACTGCCCTTCGATGCCGCCCCCGGCGCTCAGGAAGGTGTAGGCATGTCGCCCGGCCGCGGCGGCGACGAAGGTCTCCAGCGCGACGCTGGCATCCTCGGCCTGCACGCCGAGCAGTCCGCCGGCCAGGGTCGCCTTGCCGGCCACCGCCAGGTGATCGGAACGCCCATCACCGCTGATTTCGACGGCGAGCAGCGAGCCTGACTCGAAGCGCGCGTCGCCGGCAACGCTCAGCGTCCCGATCGACGCCCCCGGCGCCACCGTGCCGCCAGCCTGCGCCAGCAGCGAGCCGACCCGGCCGTTGCCGCCGAGTATCCCCTGGCCGTAGACCGCGACGGCGCCACCCAGCGCGCCATCGACGCGCAGACGCCCGGCCTCGACCCGGGTTTCGCCGCGGTAGCTGTTGTTGCCGGTCAACCGCAGTTCGCCGGCACCGCGCTTGGTCAGGCCGTTTTCATAGGTCGCGGCGAGCAGGCTGGCGATCCGCGCTTCCTGGACCACGTACTCCTGCGCCAGCCCCTGGACCTTGGCCGCCGCCACTTCCCGGGCCAGCGTCTCGTCGTCCGGATAGCGGCTGGCGAGGAAACTGTCGAAGCGCGCCAGATCGGGCCCCAAGGGCAACCAGGCCTCGATCTTGCCGTATTCCTTGATGATCGCCGACGCCAGCGGATCGTTCTCGACCGCCGCCAGCGCCGCCCGGAAGTCGGCGTAGGGTGGCGTCGCACGCGCCACCAGCAAGCGGCGGGCAAGCACCCTGGCCTGGCTCGCCAGCGGTCGATATTCCACGTAAAGGCGTTCGCTCAGGCTCGCGGTATCGACGCTGGCCCAGCCGTTTTCCCACCCCATGTCGATCTTGCGTTGCTGCCAGGCCGCAATCTCGACTTGCGCTTCGGTCTGACGCTGCTGCAGCGCGGCATCGCCGATGTCGTTGGCCCAGACATCGGTCGTGCCGGCGGGCAGGTCGGCAACCAGGCGGCTCATCAACTGCCCGGGACCGGCCATCGCCTTCTGCAGGTCGATCAGCCCCCAGCCGTAGATTTCGTCGACACCGGGCGTCCCGAGGTCGCGCGACGTCGTCTTCAGGATTTGCGCGAGATCGCCGTTGGCAAGATAGGGATAGCGCCCCTTCAGGACGCCGATGGCGCCGGAAACGAAAGGCCCGGCCATCGACGTGCCGCTGAACGATTCGTAGGCGGCAAGCGGATCGGGTACCGGGTCGCCGGGCTGCAGCCCGAAAATATCGCCGGTCGCCACCGAACTGTTGATGGCGCTGCCGGGCGCGGCGACGCAGTAATACCTGGTGTAACCGCAGATCGTCGAAAAACCGCTGGCTTGCAGGCCGCTGGCGGTACGCGCCAGACTCATCGTCGTGATCCAGTTGTTCTCGATCCCGGGAACGAAGCTCGCCAGACCGGCCATCGCATCGGGTTGCTGCCCGCTGTCGTTGCCGGCCGAGAACTCGACGACGATGCCGCTGCGCGCCGCCTGCAGTGCGCCGTCGTAAGCGCCGCCGGCCGGCGTGCCGAGCAGGGACTGGATTTCGAGGAACTGTTTGCCGGCATCGACGAACTGCCAACCGCCGCCCCAGGTAATGCCGATTCCCCAGCTATTGGTGATGACATCGACCCGGCTATCGATCATCGCCCGCCAGGCCGCCAGGTAGGTGCCGCCGTCGTTGCCGCGGACGATGCCGTCTTCCGGCCCGGGGTCGCCGACGTCGGCGGCGAAGATGCGCGCGGCGTAGGCCACCCCCTGCATGACGCCGGGGCGACCGGCGACGCTGTCGCGGTTCGCCGCCGCAATGCCGGCGACGTGCGTGCCGTGCGTGGCAATCTCGTCATAGCCGTCGACATACAGTTGCCCGTCGTAAATGAATGGATCGCCGGCCCGGTAGGGCAGATAGGGATCGTCGTAGGTACGGATGCCGCGCGTGGTGATGAAGCTCAGCTTGGGATCGCCGGCAACGCTGGCGGCAAATTCGGGATGGGCGCTCCATACCGGCTGGTCGAGCACACCGACGCGCGCGCCAAGGCCGCTGTAGCCCTGCGCATAAGCGTACTCGGCGCGAATCGCCGCCAGCCCCCAGTTGCCGTTGAATTCGGCATCGCCCCGCCAGCTCGCGGCCGCCTGTTCGCGATCCGCGACCAGACTGCCGTCGGCAGCATGCCAGGATTGGGCGAACGCAGACCGCGCCGGCAGCACGCTGGCGCAAACCAGCAGCAGAATGCCGGTCGATTTGGCAGCCCCGTGCAGACCTTGCCCCCGAGTCGCTTTTTTCGCAGACATCATTTCCCCTTATTTTCGCCCCCCGGCCATCGTCGGCATTCCCCGATGCCAGACGCCCTCCGGCGGCGACATTACCATGGCATCGCCGGACGCCGCCACCGGCAAGCCCGGCGCCAGGATTGCCCCTGAACGGACATCCCGGCGTGCCGGCAAACGCCGGCAAGTCCGAAACTGACTATTTTTTAGGCAGCGATTCAGCTATAATCCGCCCCTTCCCCGTTTGTCCCGCCCCGAGTGCCAAGGGCACG
>CAZFXO010000008.1:0-18401 GCA_964523045.1 uncultured Dechloromonas sp.
GACGTCGAGGTTGGAGAAGGGTTCGTCGAGCAGGATCAGTTCCGGACGCGGCGCCAGAGCCCGGGCCAGGGCAACGCGTTGCTGCTGGCCGCCGGAGAGTTCGTGCGGGTATTTGTCGCCGAGGCCGGCCAGGCCGACGGTGGCCAGCATCTGGCGCACGCGCAGGCTGGCCGCTTCGTCGCGGCGCCGGTCGAGACCGAAGGCGATGTTTTCGCCGATGCTGAGGTGGGGGAAGAGCGCGTAATCCTGGAAGACCATGCCGATCCGGCGTTTTTCCGGGGCGACGTGCTGGCCCGGGCGGCTGACGATCTGGTCATGGATGCGGATTTCGCCGCCGACGATTTCCTCGAAGCCGGCGATGCAGCGCAGCAGTGTCGTCTTGCCGCAGCCCGAGGGGCCGAGCAGGCAGGCGATGCTGCCGGTTTCGAGGCGGAAACCGACACCGTCGACCACCGGGTGTGTGCCGTAGCGCTGAAGAATGTGGGTTAATTCGAGCTGTGCCATGGTGCTCGATTATAATTCGCATTCATGAACTCGCGCTCAAGCTTCCTTCTCCCGCGGCTCTCTCCGCTCCTCATCGTCGGTCTCGTCGTCGCAGCGCTTGCCGCCATGCCGGTGAGCAGCGTCGGTCTTAACCTGTTCGTTGGCGGCACCAGCGAAACCTGGGCGCATCTGGTGGCGACGGTATTGACCGAGTACGTCGTCAATTCGCTGTGGCTGTGCCTGGGTGTCGGTGCCGGGGTGGCTCTGGTCGGCGTGGCGACGGCCTGGTTGACGGCGATGCACGATTTTCCGGGGCGCCGCGTTTTCGAGTGGGCGCTGGTCCTGCCGCTGGCGGTTCCGGCTTACGTGATGGCCTACGTGTACACCGATTTCCTGCAGTTCGTCGGTCCGCTGCAGACCGCCCTGCGCGAGACCTTCGGTTGGGAACACGGCGATTACTGGTTCCCCGACATCCGCAGTCTGCCGGGCGCGGTGTTGATGTTCGTCAGCGTTCTCTACCCTTACGTCTATCTACTGGCGCGCAGTGCCTTTCTCGAACGGGCGAGCGGCATGCTCGAGGCCGCCCGGACCTTGGGCATGGGGCCGTGGCGCGCGTTCTTCGCGGTTTCGCTGCCGCTGGCCCGGCCGGCGATCGCCGCCGGCATCGCGCTGGCCTTGATGGAAACATTGGCCGACTATGGAACGGTCGCCTATTTTGCGGTCAATACCTTCACGACCGGCATCTACCGGGCCTGGTTCTCGCTCGGCGATCGCGTCGCGGCGGCCCAACTGGCGGCCATGTTGCTCGGTTTCGTGCTGCTGCTGCTGGTGCTCGAGCGGGTATCGCGCGGGCGCGCCCGCTATCACGATACGACCGGGCGCAATCGTCCGCTGGCCGGCAGACGCCTGAGCGGTGTCCGGGCGGGGTTGGCCGCCGCCCTGTGCCTGCTGCCGTTGCTGCTCGGCTTCCTGCTGCCCGCCGGCTTGTTGCTAAAGATGGCCCTGACCGACGGCGATGCGCAGTTCGGTGAACGCTTTCTGCTTCTTTCGCGCAACAGTTTCGTGCTGGCCGGAACGACCGCCTTGATCGGCGTCCTGCTGGCGCTGCTGCTGGCGTATGGGGCGCGGCTGGCGAAGGGCGGGCTGGCGGCCGGATTGAATCGCCTGGTCGGTCTCGGCTATGCGGTGCCGGGGGCGGTGATCGCCGTTGGCGTGCTGATCCCGGTGACGCGCCTCGATCAATGGCTGGCCGGACAATGGGAAAGCTGGTTCGGCAACAATCCCGGTCTCTTGCTGACCGGCGGCATCGCCGCCCTGATCTACGCCTACCTGGTGCGTTTTCTGGCGGTGGCGTTGCATACCGTTGAGTCCGGGTTGGGCAAGATCACTTCCAGCATGGACGACGCCGCCCGCAGTCTCGGGCTCGGTCAGGCGGCAAGCCTGCGCCGGGTGCATGCGCCGCTGCTGCGCGGCAGCCTGCTGACCGCTGGCCTGCTGGTATTCGTCGACGTGATGAAGGAGTTGCCGGCAACGCTGGTGATGCGCCCGTTCAATTTCGATACCCTGGCGACGCAGGCCTATACCCTGGCTTCCGACGAGCGGCTGGCAGAAGCGTCAACCGCGTCGCTAGCCATCGTCGCCGTCGGTATCCTGCCGCTGATTCTGCTTTCGCGTCAGATCGCTGCAGGCCGCCGACGCTGAGGCTAGTCTGCCTTGTCGTCGATCGTCGCCGGCGGCGTTGGGTCGGTCTTTTCCCAAGCGCCGCCCGAGCGTTCGAAGTCCAGCGCCAGAACGTTGGTGTCCACGCCATAGACGCCCTTCAGATCGACCTGTTCGATGGCGTCCTTGGGCTGCGAGGTAATGAACCTGACCATGCTGTCGTGCCGGCTTTCTGGCGGCGTTGCCGGCTTGCTTGGCGTTTGGTCGAATTCGAGCATCGGCATGTCCAGAACCGGCTTGTCTCCGGAGGACAGTTCCTTGGCGCGTTCGAAGACGGACGGCGGAATGTCGAGATCGAATGGAATCTGGGCGTTGTTGGCGAGCAGCAAGGCGGCGATTTCCGTATGCCCGGCGCGCATCGCCAGACGCAATGGGGCGCCGGGGCCGTCTGCGGTCGGCGCGTCGAGGTCGGCGCCGCGCCGGATCAGCTCGCGAACGATGGGTACGTTGCCGACGAAACAGGCGGTACGCAACGGTAGCCCGCGATAACCGTGGATATCAGGCGATTCGATGTCGGCATTGTCATCAAGTGCGGTAGCGACCCGGTGCAGACTGTTGGCACGGATCGCTTCGATCAACGCATTTGCTGCACCAAAGCGGTTGGATCCCATGACTCTTTCTCCTGTGCTGCTGGAGATTCTAGGGGATGGCAGCCGCTTTGGCGAGAGGGAAGACGGTATGCAAGCCTACTTGAAACCGACTCGGTCGAAGATCATCTGCGCTTTGACCTGATACATCGCCAAGCTATTGACTGGTAGTTTGTCCGCCTTGAATTTGCCCAGCTTGTCCAGCGCCGGGTTGGCGACCTTGACCGATTCGACCACGGGCCACTCGTTGTTGCCGTCGGCAAAGTAGCGTTGCGCCGAATCCGATGCCAGGTATTCCAGGAACTTCTGCGCCGCAGCCTTGTTCGGCGCGTGCTTCAGGATGCCGCCACCGGAGACGTTGATGTGGGTGCCGGTCGTTGCCTGATTAGGCCAGACGACGCCGACCTGTTCCATGACCTTCTGGTCGGCGGCCTTATCGGAGCGCATCAGGCGGGCGACGTAGTAGCTGTTGGAGATGGCGACAGCACATTCGCCGGCGGCGACCGCCTTGATCTGGTCGGTATCGCCGCCTTTCGGAGTGCGGGCGAAGTTGGCGACCATGCCACGCGCCAGTTCTTCGGCCTTGGCTTCGCCGTCATGGGCGATTACCGAGGCAAGCAATGACAGGTTGTAAGGGTGAGAGCCCGAACGCGAGCAGAATTTTCCCTTCAGTTTCGGATTGGCGAGGTCGCTGTAATTCTGCACATCGGCTGCCGGGACTCTGGCCTTGTTATAGACGATGACGCGGGCGCGGGTGGAGAAGGCAGCCCATTCGGCGGTGCGGAGATGCGCCGGGATACGTTTTTCCAGGAGAGGTGAGCTGAGCGGCGCAAACAGCCCCATTTCGCGGGCTTTGGCGAGGCGCGAAGCGTCGACGGTCAGCAGGACGTCAGCCGGGCTGTTGGCGCCTTCGTTGCGGATGCGTTCGAGCAGTTCGTCTTCCTTGCCTTCGATGCGATTGATCTTGATCCCGGTTTGCTTGGTGAAATCGGCGTAAAGCGCTTCATCTGTCTGGTAATGCCGGGCCGAGTAGAGATTTACCACCTGATCATCGGCCAGTGCTGGCTGCAGGGCGGTCGAAATGAACAGGGCGACGAGCGAAGCTTGCATCTTCATTGGTTTCTCCGATGTTTTGCGGATGGGAATTGTTCCAGTTTACAGCAAAAATCATTAATGAGAAACGTTACCAATTCTGGGCAAAAAAAACGGCCAATCGGCCGTTTTCTGATCACCGGGCTTTGCTATGGATCAGCGAGCTTCGATGATTCTTCTGGCGCCGTTGAAACGACTTTGCCAGTAGCTATTGTTCATGTTCTCGACCCGGACTTCCGAGCCGGCGCGCGGGGCGTGCATGAAGTGATTGTCGCCGAGGTAGATGCCGACGTGCGAGAAGGTGCGACGCATGGTGTTGAAGAAGACCAGATCGCCGGGTTGCAACTGGCTGGCGTCAATCTGTTCGCCGACCTGGCTTTGCTCGCGCGCGGTACGCGGCAGGTAGGCACCGATGCTTTCCTTGAACACCATCTGGACGAAACTGCTGCAATCCAGACCGTTCTCGACGCTGTTGCCGCCCATCTTGTAGCGCACGCCAACCAGCTTGAGACCTTCCAGGATGACATCCTGCGTGACGTTGGTGTAACGTTCGACGAAGGACATCGGAGTTTCCGGCGAACGCGTGGTTTCGGCTGCGCCAACCGGGCAGACGCCGGTCAGGAGAAGTGCGGAGCCAACCAGAAGGGATGTGATTTGTCGATACATGGGCGCGTAATCTATTTGAAATCTGCCGGTGTGTAAAGTCCATTGATCCTGCTGGTGAGTGGAAATGAAACTATGTTCATAATCCGTAATTATGAATACAATCCCAACCCCAAAGCGTGAGGAGACAGGTCACCATGGATTCGTTCAAGGCATTGCTGATTGAAGAGAGCGAAGGCAGGGTCGCCAATCGCTTCGTCGATATGACGGTCGCTGACCTCGATGCCGGCGAAGTCCTGATCCAGGTCGCCTATTCGAGCGTCAACTTCAAGGATGCGCTGGCAGCGACCGGTGCTGGCAAGATCATCCGGCGCTTTCCCTGTGTTGGTGGTATCGATCTTTCCGGCACTGTCGTCGCCAGTGACGATGGACGATTCAAGCCGGGTGACCCGGTCATTGCGACCAGCTTCGACATCGGCGTCGCGCATCACGGCGGTTATGCCGAGATGGCCCGGGTGCCGGCCGATTGGGTCGTGCCGCTGCCGGCTGGAATGTCGCTCTACGAAGCGATGGTACTTGGTACGGCGGGCTTTACCGCGGCGCTGGGCGTCGTCCGCATGGAAGAAAACGGGCTGACGCCGGCCAAAGGGCCGGTGATCGTTACTGGCGCGACTGGCGGCGTCGGCAGTCTGGCCATCGACATGTTGGCGCAGCGCGGTTACCACGTCGTCGCGCTGACCGGCAAGGAAAGCGAAGCGGACTACCTGCGCAGCCTCGGCGCGGCCGAGGTGATGCTGCGCCAGAGCCTGGACCTGAGCAAGATCCGGCCGCTCGACCGGGCGCGCTGGGCGGGCGCCGTGGACAATCTGGGCGGCGATGTGCTGGCCTGGATTGCCAGCACGATGGAGCAGGGCGGTACGATCGCCAGTATCGGCCTGGCCGCCAGCATGAAGCTCAATACTTCGGTAGCGCCGTTCATCCTGCGCGGCGTTTCGCTGCTTGGCATTGATTCGGGCTACATCCGCGAGCCCTATCGGCATGGCGTCTGGCAGCGTCTGGCCAGCGATCTGCGGCCGCCGCACCTGCTCGACATGGCACGGACGATCAGTTTTTCGCAATTGCCGGAGACTTTCGAGCAGTACATCGCTGGCAAGGCGAAGGGGCGGGTTGTCGTCGAACTGGCCGGGGGCTGAGATGGCTGCCTTGCCGCGCATTCTCATTGTTGATGATTCGAAAGTGGTGCGCACCTCGCTGGCTCATCACATGCGCGATCACTACGAGGTGCGGGAGGAGGCCGACGGCGAGGCCGCCTGGCAGACGCTGGTTCTCGATCAGTCGATCCGGGCGGTGGTGTCGGACATCCAGATGCCGAAAATGAACGGTTACCAGTTGCTGGAGCGTCTGCGTTCGTCGCGCTTGCGCCGCTTGCAGCAGATGCCCTGCATCCTGGTGACCGGCGAGGAAACCGAAGAAGAAAGAGGCAAGGCGCGCGGCCTGGGGGCTTCCGACTTCCTGACCAAGAGCAGCGGCGCCAGCGAGGTTTTGGCCCGCTTGGGCAACCTGCTCGCCCTGCAGCAGGCCCAGGAAAGCTTGGACAGCGGTCGCGAGCAGATGGTCCAGAACCCGGCGACCGGCCTGTTCACCCGCCGCTACTTGGAGTTGCAGGTGGCCCAGGCGTTGTCGCATTCGGCGCGTCACGGCATGGACGTCAGCATGATGGTGCTGGGTTTCGACGGTTATGACCGGCTGTGCGACAAGATGGGAGCGGAAATGGCCGAGGAGGTCGGCAATCGCTTCGCCCGGATGCTGGCCGGTAAGGTTCGCCAGGAGGACAGTCTCGGCCACGTTGCGGCGGGGCAGTTCGCGGTCGTTTCGCCGGGGACGGCGGCCAATTTCTGCGCCTGTTTTGCCGAGCGGGTCCGCCAGGCGGTTGAGGTGGCGCGCCTCTCGGTACATGGCGAGGCGTTGGCGCTGACGGTCAGTATCGGCCTGGCGAGCGTGCCGGTGGATGTCGTGAGTTCCGCTGGTGCCTTGCTGGAGCTGGCGACGCAGCGCATGCAGCAGGCGATGGCGGCGGGCGGCAACCGGGTCGAGGCCGGTGGCGTCTTGCCGGCGACGCGGCCGATTTCTTTGCCGCACGCGCTGGAATTGCTGCGTGCCAACCGGCCGGCGCCGGTCGTGCCGCATCTCGATGCCTTGCTGGGGCAATTGATGCCCCTGCTCGTGCTGATCGACAAAGAACTCGACTTGACGCTCCCCATTGGGGAGATCGAGCGTTATCTGGGCGAACGGAACAGTAAAAACCAATAATCCGTTCTTTTAATTTTGTGCAGGAACCATTAGCTAGCTAGAGGGAGCTTTATGACGACTTACAAGGAGTTTCACCAGTATTCGATTGAGAATCCGGATGCATTCTGGACCGAACAGGCCCAGCTCATCGACTGGAAGGAACCGTTTACCCAGGTCTGCGATTTCTCGCGGCCGCCGTTTGCCAAGTGGTTCGTTGGTGGCAAGACCAATCTCTGCCACAACGCGATTGACCGCCATGCGGCCAAGCGTCCGAACGACAACGCGCTGATCTACATCTCGACCGAAACCAACGAAGAGAAGATCTATTCCTTCGCTGAACTGCAGGCCGAGGTCGAGCGCATGGCGGCGATCTACCTGAGCCTCGGCGTCAAGAAGGGCGACCGTGTCCTGATCTACATGCCGATGATCCCGCAGGCGGCGTTCGCGATGTTCGCGGCGGCCCGCATCGGTGCCATCCACTCGGTGGTTTTCGGCGGTTTCGCTTCCGGTTCGCTGGCCACCCGCATCGACGACGCCAAGCCGACGCTGATCGTTTCTTCCGACGCCGGCATGCGCGGCGGCAAGGCGGTTCCCTACAAGCACCTGCTCGATGAAGCGATCGAGCTTGCCGAACACAAGCCGGCCAAGGTGCTGATGGTCGACCGCGGTCTGGACAAGGGCTTCAACAAGGTCGCCGGACGCGACGTCGATTACGCGGCGCTGCGCGAGCAACTGATGAATGCCCGGGTCGAGTGCGAATGGCTGGAATCGTCCGAACCGTCCTACATCCTCTACACCTCCGGCACCACCGGCAAGCCGAAGGGCGTGCAGCGCGACACCGGCGGCTACGCCGTGGCGCTGGCTTCGTCGATGAAGCACATCTATTGCGGCGGCGAAGGCGAAACCTATTTCTCCACCTCCGACATCGGCTGGGTGGTCGGTCACTCCTACATCATCTATGGCCCGCTGATCGCCGGCATGGCGACGATCATGTACGAAGGCACGCCGCTGCGCCCCGATCCGGGCATCTGGTGGCAGATCGTCGAGAAGTACAAGGTCAACGTCATGTTCTCGGCGCCGACCGCCGCCCGCGTGCTGAAGAAGCAGGATCCGGCGTACATGCACAAGTACGACCTGTCGTCGCTCAAGCACATCTTCATGGCCGGCGAGCCGCTCGACCAGCCGACCCACGAGTGGTTCCAGAACGAACTGCAGAAGCCGGTCATCGACAACTACTGGCAGACCGAAACCGGCTGGCCGATGCTGGCCGCGCTGCACGGCGTCGAGAAGACGTCGATCAAGTTCGGCTCGCCGTCCTTCCCGGTCTATGGCTACAACCTCAAGATCTTCCGCGAGGACGGTTCCGAGTGCGGCGCCAACGAGAAGGGCATTGCCGCGGTGATCCCGCCGCTGCCGCCCGGCTGCCTGTCCACCGTCTGGGGCCAGGATGACCGTTTCGTGTCGACCTACTTCACGCTGTTCAAGGATCCGCTGGTCTATTCGTCCTACGACTGGGCGATCAAGGATGACGACGGTTACTTCACCATCCTCGGCCGCACCGACGACGTCATCAACGTCGCCGGCCACCGTCTGGGCACCCGCGAAATCGAGGAAGCGATCCAGAACCACCCGGCGATTGCTGAAGTAGCGGTCGTTGGTGTCGAGGACAAGCTGAAGGGGCAGATGCCGATGGCTTTCGCCGTGGTCAAGGACGCGTCCAAGATCGCCACGCCGGAACAGGTCAAGGCGCTGGAAAAGGAAGTGTTCGGCACGGTCGACGGCATTCTTGGCGCGATCGCCCGTCCGGCCCGTGTGCACTTCGTCGTCGGCCTGCCCAAGACGCGCTCCGGCAAGATGCTGCGCCGCTCGCTGCAGGCATTGGCCGAAGGCCGCGACCCGGGTGATCTGACGACGATCGAGGATCCGTCTACGCTGGAAAACATCAAGAAGCTGCTGGCGGACTGATCGCTCGTCACCCTCGCCCCAAAAACCGCCGGCCATCGCCGGCGGTTTTCTTTTGTAAGAATTCACGCCGATATCGGGTGCTAGAATCGCCGTCTGACAGAACGGACAGATTCCATCGAATGATTTACGAAACTGTGGCGGCCGTCGATCTAGGATCGAATAGTTTCCGGCTGCAGGTCGGACGTGTGGTCGACAACCAGATTTACCCGCTGGACTCGCTCAAGGAGCCGGTACGCCTGGCCTCCGGGTTGACCGAAGACAAGTTCCTGGATGCTCCTTCCCAGGAGCGCGCGCTGAGCGCCTTGAGTCGTTTCGGTGAGCGCTTGCGCGGTCTCGACCGCGGCGCGGTACGGGCGGTTGCCACCAATACCCTGCGGGTGGCCAAGAATGTCGGTGAGTTCCTGCCTCATGCGGAGGAAGCCCTGGGCTTCCCGATCGAAGTCATCGCCGGTCGCGAAGAGGCTCGCCTGATCTACATCGGCGCTTCGCATTCGCTGCCGACGGCCAACCACAAACGCCTGGTCGTCGATATCGGTGGCGGTTCGACCGAGTTCATCATCGGCAAGCGTCACGACCCGCAGCTCATGGAGTCGCTGTACATGGGTTGTGTCAGTTTCACGCTCAAGTATTTTCCCGGCGGACGCATCGACAAGCGGCGCCTGCGCGAAGCGCAGGCGGCGGCGGCCAAGGAGATCGAACTGATCGCCCACGATTTCCAGAAACTGGGGTGGAAGGAGGCTGTGGGGTCATCCGGGTCGGCGCGGGCAATTGCCGATATCCTGGAAATGAACGCACTGAATCCCGGCAACGTTGGCGGGATTACGCGGGTTGGGCTGGAGCGCCTGTGTTCTTTGCTGGTCAAGGCGGGGTCGGCCGAAAATCTTGATTTAAAAGGGGTTAAGGGCGACCGCATGCCGGTGCTGCCCGGCGGGATCGCGATCATGGCGGCGGTGTTCGAGGAACTCGACATCGACTGCATGACCTACGCTGACGGTGCCTTGCGTCTGGGGGTTTTGTACGACCTGCTCGGGCGTTTCCATCATCATGATATGCGTGACGCGACCGTCGCCTACTTTCGCAAGCGCTACCAGGTCGAACGCGACCAGGTCGAGCGGGTCGAGGCTGTCGCCCTGTCGGCATTGACGCAGTTGTCCGGCGGTGCGCCCGAGGAAGGGGATATTCAGTACCTGTCCTGGGCTTGCCGGCTGCACGAGATCGGTATTTCGGTGGCGCACAATGCCTATCACAAGCACGGTGCCTACATCCTGACCTATGCCGATATGCCGGGTTTTTCCAAAAAGGATCAGGCGCGCCTGGCGTTACTGGTGCTCGGTCATCGCGGCAAGCTGGAAAAACTTGCCGAAGTTCCTGCTGCAGATGGCATTTGGCGCCTGATATTCTGTTTGCGCTTGGCGGTCGCTTTGCACCGCACCCGCGATGACCGGCAACTCCCGGCTTGGCGGGTGTCAGCCACGGAGCGCGGCTTTGCGCTGGTCCTGCCCGGCAAGTGGCTGGCGAAGAATCCCTGGACGGCTGCGGCGCTGGCGGAAGAGGCGCTGATCTGGAAACAGATCGGCCGCGAGTGCGTGGTGCGCGCGCTCGACTGAAAGCGGATTGCGGAAGTTCAGCCGGCGACGATGTGCTGGGCGATGCGCTGTTTGAGGTCAGCCGGATCGCTGTCGAAACGGTCGTATTGCATCAGCGACAGGCCGAAGACGCAGGCGTAGAGCAGCAGGCTGCGGCTTTTCGCGCTGGCTTCCGTCATTCCAGAGGCGACGAACAGGCGACGGGTGCATTCGAGCCGGTACAGGTCGACGGCTTCGACGATGGCCGCAGCGCGGCTGTCATGGCGAGCCCAGTCGCGGACCGCCAGCTCTATCGACATTCCTTTGCGATTGCGGTTGGCGCCGTAAAGCTCGATCGCATAGTGGAGTTGTTCCAGCTCCTGGCCGGGTTGCACGGCCGTGGTTTTCTCGATGTCGCGTATCCGTCCCTCGCGCCAGCGTTCCAGCACCGCGTCGAGCAGAGCTTGACGATCCCTGAAGTGCCAGTAGAAACTCCCTTTGGTGACGCCGCAGCGTTTCGCAAGGACTTCCACCCGCAAGCCGGCGACGCCCTCCTTGGCGAGGACGTCGGTGGCGACATCGATCCAGCGTTCCGGATCGAGCTGGGTGCGACCGGCGACCGTTTTGCCGCTGGCACGCAGACCTTTGTTCTTGATCGGGGGCTTGACAGCTTGATTTTCCATACGCTACCGTATGCTTTTCCATACGACACAGTATGGAGATTGTCCGGTTTGCCAAGTCGTCTGTCAAACGGCGAAGATCAATAAAAATACTGACTGAAATACATAGGAGAAAACAGTGAAAATTCTTGTTCCCGTCAAACGGGTGGTGGACTACAACGTCAAGGTGCGGGTCAAGGCCGATGCCAGCGGCGTCGATCTGGCCAACGTCAAGATGAGCATGAACCCCTTTGACGAAATTGCCGTCGAAGAAGCGGTGCGTCTCAAGGAGGCGGGCATCGCGACCGAAGTCGTTGCCGTTTCCTGTGGTCCTGCGGCCTGCCAGGAAACCCTGCGGACGGCGATGGCCATCGGTGCCGATCGCGGCATCCTGGTCGAAACCGACGTTGAATTGCAGCCGCTGGCCGTCGCCAAGCTGCTGAAAGCCCTCTGTGATCGCGAGCAGCCGCAACTGGTCATCTGTGGCAAGCAGGCGATCGACGACGATGCCAACCAGACCGGACAGATGCTGGCTGCGCTGAGTGGCTGGCCGCAGGCAACCTTCGCGTCCAAGGTCGTGATTGCCGACGGCAAGGCGACGGTTACCCGTGAAATCGATGGCGGTCTGGAAACTCTTCAGTTGTCGTTGCCGGCCGTGGTAACTACCGATCTGCGTCTGAACGAGCCGCGCTACGCGACCCTGCCGAATATCATGAAGGCCAAGAAGAAGCCGCTCGATACCGTCAAGCCGGATGCGCTTGGCGTGGATGTGGCGCCGCGCCTGAAAACCCTGAAGGTCGTCGAACCGGCAAAGCGCTCTGCCGGCGTCAAGGTTGCCGACGTGGCCGAACTGGTCAATAAACTCAAGAACGAAGCAAAGGTGATCTGAGATGACTATTCTTGTTATTGCCGAACACGATCAGCAAACGATCAAGTCCGCCACCTTGAACACCGTAGCCGCCGCCGCCAAGATTGGTGGCGATGTTCATCTGTTGGTCGCTGGCAGCGCCTGCTCGGGCGCTGCAGCCCAGGCCGCTTCGCTGCAGGGGGTGACCAAGGTGTTGGTGGTTGACGCCGCGCACTACGAAACCCAGACGGCAGAAAATCTGGCGGCACTGGTGGTGAGCATTGCTTCTTCTTACACACATATCCTGGCGCCGGCGACGACTTTCGGTAAGAACCTGTTGCCGCGCGTTGCCGCCTTGCTCGACGTGGCGCAGATTTCTGAAATCACCGCTGTGGAGTCCGCCGATACCTTCGTCCGTCCGATCTATGCCGGCAATGCGATGGCGACGGTGCAAAGCCAGGATCCGGTCAAAGTGATCACTGTTCGCACGACTGCCTTCGACCCGGTCGGCGCTGGGGCGGCAGCCCCCGTCGAAAGTCTGGCGGCTGCCGCTGATACAGGCCTGACGGCGCTGCAGGGGCGCGAACTGACCAAGTCCGAGCGTCCCGAGCTGGGAGCGGCGAAGATTATCGTTTCCGGGGGGCGCGGTCTGGGTAGCGGCGAGAATTATCATCGCCTGCTCGAGCCGCTGGCCGACAAGCTCGGCGCTGCACTGGGCGCCAGCCGGGCGGCAGTCGATGCTGGCTTTGTCCCGAACGATTACCAGGTGGGTCAAACCGGTAAGGTCGTTGCGCCGCAACTCTATGTCGCCGTCGGTATTTCCGGTGCTATCCAGCATTTGGCGGGCATGAAGGATTCCAAGGTGATCGTGGCGATCAACAAGGATCCGGATGCGCCGATCTTCCAGGTTGCGGATTATGGTCTGGTTGCTGATCTGTTCGAAACGGTTCCGCAACTCGAGAATAGTCTCGGCTAAAATGTATCGGTGAATCTCACCGACGACCTCTTGGGCGAAATGTGGTACTGGGTGGCTTGGGCTGCCTGGCTGCCGCTTTTCGCCCGCAGTGTCTGGCATGCCCCGTGGAAGCGTCTTGCAGCTTCCGAACAATCCAATCTATGGTTGGGCATGATCGTCTTGCTGGTGCTGGTCTGGAGCATGAAGGCCGGGGTCAAGCCCGGGCTGGCGCTACATTTACTGGGCGCGAATGTCTTTACCCTGGCTTTCGGGCCGCATCTGGCATTCATCGGTTTGTCCCTCGTTACTTTAGGCATCACCTTGAACGGTGGGGTCGGGATTCTGGCTTATGCGATCAATGCCCTGCTGCTGGGCGGATTAAGTGTGCTGATCAGTAGCCAGTTGTTTCTGCGGTTGTCCCGCGTTTTGCCGAAGCATTTTTTTGTTTTTATCTTCGTGAATGCTTTTCTTTGTGCCGGGCTCGTCATCTTGAGTGTGGGGCTAGCGTCGTGTTTGCTGCTTGGGCTGGCGGGGGCTTATTCATGGGCCTATCTTTTCGAAGAGCATTTTCCGTATTATCTCCTCCTGGCATTTTCGGAATCCTGGTTGTCAGGAATGGTGGTCACGTTGTTCGTGGTTTATCGGCCGCAATGGGTGGCGTCTTTTGATGATTCGAGCTATCTTTCCGGCAAATAGTTGATACAATCCGCTTATTTGATCGTCATCTGGGGGCATTGTTGAATCAGCAGGGATTTCGGATAACGCTAGGCTTGCTGTGCTTTGTCGTACATGGCAGCGCAATGGCGATTGGGCTGGGTGAACTGCATGGTCAGCCCGCGTTGGGCAATCGCCTGGAATTTTCAATCAGCATCCTGGGGCAAGAGAAGGAAGGGGTTGATGCCAGTTGTTTCCGTCTGGTGCGGCCGAGCGGCGGTGACGATCTTCCTTGGTTGAAGCAGGCGGAGCTGCGGGTTGTGCCGGGCAAGCCGGCGCAACTGACGATTGTTTCGCAGCAGGTGCTGCGTGATCCAGTGATGCGGCTTGCCGTCCATCTGGCGTGTGGTCACGAAGTTTATCGGGAATATACCGTTCTGGCTTCACCTGCCGTTGGTGGAGCTCAGGAAAGTACGGTCAGTCCTCCGGTAGCGGTTGCCGTTAAGGAAAAACGGCCTGCGCCGGCACGGCGAGTGGCCAAGCCGTCGTCGAACATGCCGGTGCGTCAGGTGGCGAGTGCTGAGGGGATGTCCGCCGCTAGCGCTAGTCCCAAGGGGATTGCACAGCCGGGCGGCGATCAGCTTCTGGTTTCGGCTGCCGATATTGGTGGCGACCTTCCGTTACGCGTGTCGCCGCTGTTGCGCGAACAGTCAGCGGAAGCCAGTGAAACCCAGCGCGAGATGCTTCGCCTCGAGTTTCGCATGTTGCAGGCCTTGCATGAGCAGGCTGGTGGCCAACTCGAAATGGCGGAAAAGCTACGTTCCATGGAGACGGCTCTTGCCGAACTCCAGGGGCGGGCGTTGTCGCTAACGGAAAGTGCGGCCGAGAATAAAGCCTCGGCCTCTGCACCGTCGCCTCAAGCAAGTGTCAGGAAGGAGGCTGTCGAAGAGGACACGGGTTGGTGGTTCTACGGCTTGTTGCTTGGCGTCGTGCTGGCGCTTGGTGCTTGGCTTTTCTTCAGGAATCGTCAAGGTCGCAGGGCGCGAGAGGAAATATTCCCCAACGCGGCTCCTGAACAGCTGATTGATGCACCGCGTAAGGGAGAATTGGACGAGAATCGGCGGAAAGTTGATCTTCCGTTGGATGCTCCGGTTTCGGGGGCGGTACAGAAAGTCGACGTCGAATTGGCGGGCGGTGTTGCCGCTTCTCCCGCTGCGCCGGAAAGGCCGCAGCCGCGCGCCTTGCCTGGTGATTCGGTGCTTTCTATCAATGCGACGACGCTTGATGAGCATTTCGAGGCCAACCCAGTCATGGAATTGGCTGACATCATGCTTTCCTTCGGGCGGGTCAAGGGGGCGGCTCAAGCCTTGCAGGAGTACATCGACAACAATCCGCAGGAGGCTCTGCAACCCTGGATACGATTGATGGATGTATATCGCATGGCTGGCATGCGGGAAGAATTCGAGGCGGTTGCCCGCAACCTCAATCAGCATTTCAACGTCGAGGTGCAGTCCTGGAGTGACGGCAAGGAAGCTGCTGAGGTCGATCTCATGCTTGATGGCGGCGATGCGGGGCATCCCGCGTCTGGTACGCCGGCACGGGCGCAGACCTTGGAAGATATGCCGAGGATCATCAGCAGCGTCGTCAAGATGTGGGATGGCGAGGATGTGGTTGGGTATCTGTATGAACTTTTGCGCGATAACCGAGGAGGGCAGCGACAGGGCTTCTCGTTGCCGGTTGTCGAGGACATCCTGTTTCTGATTGAACTCAAGGAAACGGCGAACCGTATGGAAAAGGAAGGTGCTCGCGGCGTCTGAGTCCGGTGCTATTTCCTCAAAAAAACCGGCAGCCGATGCCGGTTTTTTTGTGCCCTGATTTTCGTGAATTTTCTCTTCTGTCTGTTTTACAGTTCCCCGTTAGCTGTTATCATAGCCGGCTTTCCACCTTGCCCTACCGTTACGCATGACGGGGGGTTTATCCCAAAAGGAGTTTACATGCGCCACTACGAAATCTGCTTCATCGTCCATCCGGACCAGAGCGAGCAAGTGCCCGGCATGGTCGAGCGCTACCGTTCCATCGTCACCACCAAGGGTGGTACGGTGCACCGTCTGGAAGACTGGGGTCGTCGCCAACTGGCCTATCCGATCCAGAAAATCCACAAGGCTCACTACGTGCTGATGAACATCGAGTGCGACGGTGAGACTCTCGCCGAGCTTGAGCATTCCTTCCGCTTCAATGACGCAGTCCTGCGCCATCTGACCGTGAAGATGAAGGCCGCTGTGACTTCTCCTTCGCCGATGATGAAGGAAGAGAAGTCGAAGTCGCTGCTCGCCGGCGAAGCTGAAGCGGTTGTCGAAGCCGCTGCCTGATCGCGGATTGCACGGGGAATAGCGTACTGAATCAGATCACCCTGTCCGGTTGCTTGGTTGAGCGCAAGCGTTTGCGCTATACACCGAGCGGAGTTCCGGTCAGCGAAGCCAGGATAAACCACCAATCGACGCTGACCGAAAACGGGAGCGAAAGGCAGGTGGAAGTCGAAATGGCAGTTATCGCACTGGGTGAGACAGCACGCTGGCTGGAAGCCGCGCCGCTCGGCAGCGCCATCGGAATCCACGGATTCCTGGCTGCCCGGGGCAGGAACAGCAGAACCGCCGTGCTACACGCCAACACTATCGAATATTTGGAAGGAAACGAAAATGGCACGATTCTTCAAGAAGAAGATTGATGACAAGAAAAAGCGCCGCGGCAACAGCCTGTTCAAGCGTCGCAAGTTCTGCCGCTTCACCGCAGAAAAGGTCGAACAAATCGACTACAAGGACGTCGACGTCCTCAAGGAATACATCCAGGAAAACGCCAAGATCATGCCGGCTCGCCTGACCGGCACCAAGGCCGGCTATCAGCGTCAGCTGGGCACCGCGATCAAGCGCGCCCGTTTCCTGGCCCTGCTGCCCTACACCGACAACCATCAATAATCATCGGGGAGACGAAACATGCAAATCATTCTGCTCGAGAAGGTTGTCAACCTGGGTAACCTGGGTGATGTGGTCAAGGTCAAGGACGGTTACGCCCGTAACTTCCTGATTCCGCAACGCATGGCCAAGCGTGCCACGCCGGCAGCGATGGCCGAGTTCGAAACGCGTCGCGCCGAACTGGAAAAGGCTGCCGCCGAGAAGCTGGCTGCTGCCCAGGCCGTCGCCGACAAGATGAACGGTACCGCCGTCTCCGTTGCCCGCAAGGCAGGCATGGACGGTCGCCTGTTCGGCTCGGTTGGCAATGCCGATATCGCTGAAGCCCTCAAGGCTGCCGGTTTCGATGTCGACAAGGCAGCTGTCCGCATGCCGGAAGGCCCGCTCAAGGCGATCGGCGAATTCCCGATCGACGTTGCGCTGCACACCGACGTCGTGGCCAACATCACGGTTGCCGTGGTTGCCGAGTAAGACGCTTTAACTTACGCTTCAAGGCCTCGCAATTGCGAGGCCTTTTTAATTTGCAGAGCACCATGAACCAGCGACAGAACAAGTCCCGAGGCAACGATCCCGTACTCGATACCTTGCGCGTTCCCCCGCATTCGATCGAGGCGGAGCAGTCGATTCTTGGTGGCTTGCTGCTCGACAACAATGCCTGGGACCGCATCGGCGATCAGGTCGCCGAGAGCGATTTCTATCGTGACGAGCACCGGCGGATCTTCCGGCAGATCCGCAACCTGCTCGAGAAGGCAAAGCCCGCCGACGTGGTGACGGTTGCCGAGGCGCTCGATGCTGCCGGCGAAAGCGACCAGACCGGCGGGTTGGCCTATCTCGGCGAACTGGCCGCCAACACGCCGTCGGCGGCGAATATCCGGCGTTACGCGGAAATCGTCCGCGAGCGGGCTGTGCTTCGGCAACTGGTGGCGACGGCCGATGAAATCGCATCCGATGCGCTGAACCCGCTGGGCCGGGATGCGGCCTCCCTGCTCGACGAAGCCGAGTCGAAAATCTTCAAGATCGCCGAAGCCGGCGCCGGTCATGCCGAAGGTTTCGTGCATATCAACCCGCTGCTGACTCAGGTTGTCGAGCGCATCCAGGAGTTGCACGACCGCGACAATCCTTCCGACATCACCGGTGTGCCGACGGGGTTCCTTGATCTCGACCAGAAGACCTCGGGCTTCCAGCCGGGGGACCTGATCATCGTCGCCGGTCGGCCATCGATGGGGAAAACGGCTTTTGCGCTCAATATCGCCGAGAACGTCGCCGTCGATAGCGGCCTTCCGGTTGGCGTGTTTTCCATGGAAATGGGCGGGGCGCAATTGGCGATGCGGATGCTTGCCTCGATCGGTCGCCTCAATTCACAAAGTCTGCGAACCGGGCGGATGAGTGACGACGAGTGGTCGCGCCTGTCGTTTGCCCTCGGCAAGCTGCACGAGGCGCCGATCTACATCGATGAGACCGGTGGTCTTAGCCCGGCCAACCTGCGCGCCCGGGCGCGTCGCCTGGCGCGCCAGTACGGCGGCAAGCTCGGTCTGCTGGTGATCGACTACATCCAGCTGATGAGCGGTAACAAGGCTGGCGAGAACCGCGCCACCGAAGTCTCGGAAATTTCCCGTTCGATCAAATCGCTGGCCAAGGAGCTGCAAGTGCCGATCGTCGCCCTCTCGCAGTTGTCGCGGAAGGTCGAGGAGCGGACCGACAAGCGGCCGATGATGTCCGACTTGCGCGAATCCGGCGCTATCGAGCAGGATGCCGACGTAATCCTGATGATGTACCGGGACGAATACTACAAGCCCGATTCGCCGGACAAGGGGTTGGCCGAAGTGATCATCGGCAAGCAGCGTAACGGCCCCACCGGCACCGTGCGCCTCGCCTTCCTCGGCGAATTCACCCGCTTTGAAAACCTCGCGTCGGGCGGCTTCCAGGACGCCCGGGACTAAGTTCGAGGTTTCGGCGCCAGCCAAAACCTCGCGTCGGGCGGCTTCCAGGACGCCCGGGACTAAGTTCGAGGTTTCGG
>CAZFXO010000008.1:18501-81461 GCA_964523045.1 uncultured Dechloromonas sp.
CGCCAGCCAAAACCTCGCGTCGGGCGGCTTGAATCGCCACCCCGCTATGACTACAGCACGATTTGACGAGTGCTGATCCGGATCGACGAGTTGTTCGGGTTGAGCAGGTCAATGTTCTGCGAGCCGACGCGCAGTTGAGGGAGAACGAAGAAAGGCTGGGCGTGTGACATGCCGGCGATCTGCAGATCGTTGCCGGTGTGGAATCCCACCCAGTTCATCTCCCAGACGCCGAACAGTACCCGGCGCAGCGACGCCAGTTGGCCATTGTTGTCCCTGAGGGCTTCGTAGGCGACTGCCCGTCGAACGTCGCTGGGGTCGGCCGGTATCCAGCCGTAGCCGGGTAGATAGAATTCCGCCCGGACGTGCTGGGCGCGCGTGGCGTCTTCGCTGCGCAAGCCGAGCGAAGGGAAGAGCCGGGAACGACCGATCCGGATGCCATAAACGCAACGCGCCGGGATGCCGATGGCGCGGCAGACCGAGACGAACAGACCGTTGATGTCGGCAGAGCGGCCGCCATACTGTCCGGAAATCAGTTGCCGATGGACTTCGCCATTGCCGCAGCCAGGCAGGGAGGGATCATAGGTCGCGTTTTCGCAGATCCAGTCGTAAATGGCCTTTACCTGCGCCAGCGGGTCCTTGATCCGGCCGACGATGCGTTCGCCCAACTGTCGTGCCAGGCCTTCGTTGGGAATCAATGAACTGGCCTGCAGGTTCTGGCGCAGGATGTCGTCGCGTTCCGGCGCGACGCTGCGTCGGGTGATGTCGAAATGCCGATCGGCCGTGCTGACTTGCGTGACCAGGCGCAGTGTGGCGTTGCCGGCGTCGTTCCATTCGCAACGCAGCACTTCCAGTTCGCCTTCGGGTTTGCGCTGCAGGCTGACATTGCGCGCATCGGTCTGCCAGTTATGGCCGAGCATTCGCTGGTAGAGGTTGTCCTGGGTCGACGGCAGGGGGAGCCAGAGACTGGCGCTTTGTCCCGGAGCGCGCAGGCTCAGTGTCGTGACGATTTCGTAGGTCTGCCAATCACTGGGCGCTTCCTGGGCACGAACCGGCGGCAGGCGCGAGGTCGATGTGCCTTCCGTCGGTGCGTCGATCAGCGGGGTGGTGGCGCTATGCACTGCCGGACGGGATGTCTGGGTGACATTGCTGCGCGACGAGCGAGTGCTTTTTTTCTTGCCGGATGTCCGGGCGCTTTTTTTCGAGGCAGTCTTCTGTTGGGTCTTTTTCTTTGCCGCCAGGGCGTCGCCGGTAAAGAGCGAGAACAGTGCGGATGCAGCCAGAAAGTCTCTGCGTTTCAAGGCGAACCTCGGGAAAAAACAAGGTTGAAATGAAAAGGCCGTGTCAGACACGGCCTTGCCAAAGTGCGGCCGACTATAGCACGTCGGCCGCGTGATCAGCCAGACGCGAGCGTTCGCCTCTTTGTAACGTGATGTGACCGGAATGCGGCCAGCCCTTGAAGCGGTCGACGACGTAGGTCAGGCCGGAACTGCCCTCGGTCAGGTAGGGGGTGTCGATCTGCGCGATGTTGCCCAGACAGACCACCTTGGTGCCGGGGCCGGCGCGGGTGACCAGCGTTTTCATCTGCTTCGGCGTCAGGTTCTGCGCTTCGTCGATGATCAGGTACTTCTTCAGGAAAGTGCGGCCGCGCATGAAGTTGAGCGACTTGACCTTGATCTTCGAGCGGATGATGTCGTGCGTCGCCGCCTTGCCCCAGTCGCCGCCGTAGGGGCTGCTGTCGTCGGTATTGGTCAGGACTTCGAGGTTGTCTTCGAGCGCACCCATCCAC
Organism: uncultured Dechloromonas sp.; assembly: GCA_964523045.1. Classification (GTDB taxonomy): domain Bacteria; phylum Pseudomonadota; class Gammaproteobacteria; order Burkholderiales; family Rhodocyclaceae; genus Azonexus. The sequence goes on from CAZFXO010000008.1 coordinate 20,288, forward strand.
GGCGCCATTTTCTCCTCCTCGCTGCCCGGCAGGAAGCCGATGTCCTCGCCGACCGGGACGGTGACGCGGGTCATGATGATCTCGGCGAACTGCTTGCTCTCCAGCGTCTGGGTCAGGCCGGCAGCCAGGGTCAGCAGCGTCTTGCCGGTGCCGGCCTGGCCGAGCAGGGTGACGAAGTCGATTTCCGGATTCATCAGCAGGTTGAGCGCGAAGTTCTGCTCGCGGTTGCGGGCGGTGATGCCCCAGACCGCGTTCTTGGGGTGCGTATAGTCGACCAGGGTTTCCAGCACCGCGCTCTTGCCGGCGGTTTCCTTGACGATCGCCGCGAAACCGTCCTTCTCCAGCCAGACGAATTCATTGACCAGGAATTGCGGGCAGAGCGGGCCGGTGACCCGGTAATAGGTCTTCGTTTCCTTCTTCCAGGATTCCATGCCCTTGCCGTGCTTGTCCCAGAAGTTGTCGGGTAGGGCGCGGGTACCGGAGTAGAGGATGTCGGTATCCTCGAGTACCTTGTCGTTGAAGTAATCCTCGGCCAGCAGGTTCAATGCCCGCGACTTGATGCGCATGTTGATGTCTTTCGACACCAGGATCACCGGGCGCTTGGGGAATTTCTTCTGGAGGTGGATGACGACCGACAGGATCTGGTTGTCCACCTTGGAGGTGGGCAGGCCCTGCGGCAGTTCGGTGCTGATCGCTTCGGTCTGCAGGTAGAGGCGGCCGCTCGCCAACTTCGCCGACGGTCCGTAAAGGTCGATTCCCTCGTCGATGTCGACGTCGTCGTGAGCCAGCATTTCGTCCAGCATGCGCGACGCTTGGCGGGCGTTGCGGGCGATTTCCGACATCCCCTTCTTGTGGTTGTCGAGCTCTTCCAGGGTCATGATCGGCAGGAAGATGTCATGCTCCTCGAAGCGGAACAGACAGCTCGGATCGTGCATCAGGACATTGGTGTCGAGCACGAAGATCTTGGTCATTACGGGCTTCTTGGCGGCGGGTTGGCGCGGCATGGGGGTCTCGCGTGGACGGTTGGAAATCAGAGGGTTTTGACGAAATCGAGCACTTCCTGAGCGTGGCCGGCAACCTTGACGCCGCGCCACTCGCGGCGCAGCACGCCGTTGCGATCAATGACGAAGGTGCTGCGCTCGATGCCGCGGCATTGCTTGCCGTACATCATCTTCTGCTTGATCACGCCGAACAGGTTACAGACGGTTTCGTCGGCGTCGGAGCCGAGTTCGAAGGGGAAGGATTGCTTGGCCTTGAAGTTCTCGTGCGATTTCAGGCTGTCGCGGGAAACCCCGAGAATGACTGCGTCGGCAGCGGCGAACTGGGTGTGCAGGTCGCGGAAGTTCTGGCCTTCCGTGGTGCAGCCAGGGGTGCTGTCCTTGGGGTAGAAATAGATGACGACGATGCGGCCGGCCTGGTCGGCGAGCCGGAAGCTGGTGCCGCCGGTAGCGGGCAGGGCGAAGTCGGGGACCGGAGTATCGAGCATGGTGGCTTCCTGTGGTTGTTTTGGCCCATTGTGTTCGGAGCCCGCTGGCCCGGTCAAGCCTTTGTTATACACTGGCGGCCATGGGAAAACTGCCTGCCTGCCTGCTTTTCTGCCTGGGCCTTGCGGCCTGCGGCGAGTCGTGGAACACGCCTTATCCGGCCGCCGATGCCGGGCGTGAAATCCTCTACACGGCGTTCACCGATCGCCCCAAACACCTCGATCCCGCCCAGTCCTACACCGAGGACGAGGCCGCTTTCACCGGCCAGATCTACGAACCGCCGCTGCAGTATCACTACCTGCGCCGTCCTTACCAACTGATTCCGGCAACCGTCGAAGCGGTGCCGCATCCGCGCTACCTGGCGGCCGACGGCAGCCGGCTGCCGGACGATGCGCCGGACGCGGCGATCGCCGAAAGTGTCTATGAGCTGACCCTGCAGCCGGGCATCCGTTACCAGCCGCATCCGGCTTTCGCGCTCGACGCCGCCGGGCAGCCGCGCTTTCTCGGCGCCGAGGTGGCAGCAGGGCGGCAGAGCATCGCCGATTTTCCGGCGACCGCCAGCCGTGAACTGACCGCCGACGATTACATCTACCAGATCAAGCGCCTCGCCCATCCGCGCCTGCATTCGCCGATCTACGGCATGATGGCCGACAAGATCGTCGGCCTGCGCGAACTCGGCGAACGCCTGCGGGCTGCGGTCAAGGACCTGCCCGACGACGCCTGGCTCGACCTCGACGCCTTCGCCTTGAGCGGCGTCGAACGCGTCGATGCGCGGACCTGGCGCATCCGCATCCGCGGCAAGTATCCGCAGTTTTCCTACTGGCTGGCGATGCCCTTCTTCGCGCCGGTGCCGCGTGAGGTCGATCGCTTCTACGCTCAGCCCGGTATGCGCGAGAAGAACCTGACGCTCGACTGGTGGCCGGTCGGCAGCGGGCCTTACATGCTGACCGAGAACGATCCGAACCGGCGCATGGTGCTGACCCGCAACCCGAATTTCCGCGGCGAAACCTATCCCTGCGACGGCGAAGCGGAAGACGCCGGCGCCGGCCTGCTCGCCGATTGCGGCAAGACAGTACCGTTCATCGAGCAGGCGGTATTCACCCGCGAGAAGGAGGCGATTCCCTACTGGAACAAGTTCTTGCAGGGCTACTACGACGCCTCCGGCATTTCCTCGGACAGCTTCGACCAGGCGGTCCGCGTCAACGTCGGCGGCGACGTCGCACTGTCCGACGAGATGCGCGACAAGGGCATCCGCCTCCTGACCTCGGTGCGGCCATCGACCTTCTACATGGGCTTCAACCTGCAGGACCCGGTGGTCGGCGGGCTCGGCGAAAAAGCGGCGAAGTTGCGCCAGGCGGTGTCGATTGCCATCGACCAGGAGGAGTTCATCTCGATTTTCCAGAACGGTCGCGGCATCGCCGCCCAGGGGCCGCTGCCGCCCGGCATCTTCGGCTACGAAGCGGGCGAGGCGGGAATCAACCGCGTTGTCTATGACTGGGTCGACGGGCAGGCGCGGCGCAAGTCGGCGGCCGTCGCCAAACAACTGCTCGCCGAAGCCGGCTACCCGAATGGCCGCGACGCCAGGACCGGCGAGCCGCTGGTTCTCAACCTCGATACCACCGGCGGCGGGATGGGCGAGAAATCGCGCCTCGACTGGCTAACCCGACAGTTCGCCAAGATCGACGTGCAACTGGTGGTGCGCGCCACCGACTTCAATCGCTTCCAGGACAAGCTGCGGCGCGGCGCCGTCCAGCTCTATTACCTGGGCTGGAACGCCGACTACCCCGACCCGGAGAACTTCATGTTCCTGCTGCACGGCTCGGAAGCGCGCCTCAAGGGCGGCGAGAACTCGTCGAATTACGAGAACCCGGAATACGACCGCCTGTTCCAGCAGATGAAGAACATGGAAAACTCGCCCGAGCGCCTGGCCATCATCCGGCGCATGAACGACATCCTTCGCCACGACGCGCCCTGGGTTTTCGGGCAACACCCGAAGAGCTACACGCTGACCCACCGCTGGCTGAAGAACCGCAAGCCGAGCGATGTCGGCAACAACACGCTGAAGTACCAGCGGATCGAGGCCGTTGACCGGGCGCAGGCGCGGCGCGAGTGGAATACGCCGGTACGCTGGCCGCTGCTGGCGGGGCTCGGGCTGCTGTTATTGGCGGTAGTGCCGGCCTTGATCGGTTATCGGCGGCGCGAGCGGGCGGCGGTCAGGTCGGCCGACTGAAGGCGGCGATTTCCCGCGGGTGGTCGACGATGCGGTCGGCGCCCCAGGCTTCGATCGGGTGCTCGACGCCGAGGTAACCCCAGCGCACGGCAAGCGTGGCGCAGCCGGCGGCCTGGCCGGCGACGACGTCGCGCTGGTCGTCGCCGACGTAGACGGTGGTGGCAGGCGCCACGCCGAGTAGTTCGCAGGCGTGCAGCAGGGGTAGCGGCGACGGTTTGGCGGCGGCCGTCGTGTCGCCGCTGACCACGCAGGTCGTGCGCGGTGCCAGGCCGAGCAGGCGGACCAGCGGGTCGGTGTAGCGCATCCGCTTGTTGGTGACGATGCCCCAGCGCAGCCCGTTTGCCTCAAGTTGGTCGAGCAGGTCGGCAATGCCGTCGAAAAGCCGCGTTTCCTCGCACAGGCGGGTTTCGTAGTGGGCCAGGAAACGCGCCGCAAAAGCGGCGTAATTCGGGTGTTCCGGCGTCATGTCGAAGCCCTTGAACAACATGCCGCGCACGCCCTGCGAGGTGAACGGGCGCAGCTCGGCAAGCGCTTTCGGTAGTAAGCCTTCCTCGATCAGCAGGCGATTGACGCAGGCCGCGAGGTCGGGCGCGGTGTCGGCGAGCGTGCCATCGAGGTCGAAAAGGACGGCCTGGGGAGTGGTCTCAGGCATTACGCTGGGCGCGCAGCAGGTAATTGACGCTGGTGTCGCGGCCGAGGCTGTAGTCCCGGGTCAGCGGGTTGTAGCTCATGCCGAGGATTTCCTGCGGTTCCAGGTTGCCCATCTTGGCCCAGCGGGTGAGCTCGGACGGCTTGATGAACTTGGCGTAGTCGTGGGTGCCCTTGGGCAGCAGCTTGAGCAGGTATTCGGCGCCGATCACCGCGAACAGGTAGGCCTTCGGGTTGCGGTTGAGCGTCGAGAAAAACACTTGGCCGCCGGGTTTGACCAGGCGGGCGCAGGCAGTGATGGTGCTCGACGGATTGGGGACGTGCTCGAGCATTTCCAGGCAGGTCACCGTATCGAAGGCGCCGGGCATCTGTTCGGCCAGTTCCTCGGCGGAAATCTGCCGGTAATCGACCTTCTGTCCGCTCTCCAGCAGGTGCAGGCGAGCGACGCCGAGCGGTTTTTCCGAGAGGTCGATGCCGGTAACCTCGGCGCCCAGCGCAGCCATGCCTTCCGAGAGCAGGCCGCCGCCGCAGCCGACATCGAGCACCCGCTTGCCGCGCAATCCGACGCAGCGGTCGATCCAGCCCAGGCGCAGGGGATTGATGTCATGCAGGGGTTTGAATTCGCTGTTCGGGTCCCACCAGCGGTGGGCCAGATCGCCAAATTTTTGCAGTTCGCTGGGGTCGGCGTTGAGCATGGTCGGTTTCGCAAGGCTGAAAAAGAAAAGGCCCTGCCGAAGCAGGGCCTGCATTGTAGCAGCGGCGGATTACTTGGTGCCGATGACTTCGATGTCGACGCGACGGTCCGGCTGCAGGCAGTCGATCAGCGACTTCGACTTCTTCTCGCTCTTGCCGCACTTGTCACCGGTGACCGGCTGGGTTTCGCCCTTGCCTTCGGTGTAGACGCGGTTGGCTTCGATGCCTTTGGCGACCAGGTATTCCTTGACCGCGGCAGCGCGCTTCTCGGACAGCTTCTGGTTGTAGGCGGCACCGCCGATGCGGTCGGTGTGGCCGACGGCGAGGATCACTTCGAGCTTGATCTGGCCAGCCTTGGCAACCAGTTCGTCGAGCTTGGCCTTGCCTTCCGGACGCAGGACAGCCTTGTTGAAGTCGAACAGCGCGTCAGCGGCAACGGTGACCTTCTCGCCGGTCGGCTTGACGCCGGCGACGGCGGCGGCCGGCATGGCGGCCGGGGCAGCAACCGGCTTGCCTTCGCAAGCGGCCTTCGGCAGCAGGTCGCGGTCGCATTCGCAACCGGCCTTGTCGGCGGCGGCAGCGGCCGGGGTCCAGTAGCCGGTGCGCCAGCAGAGGCCGAAACCGCTCTTGGCGACGACGTCGCGCTGGTCGATGACATAGACACGTTCCTGAGCGACAGCCGCAAAGCCGATACCAGCCAGCAGGGCAATGGCCAGGGATTTCTTGGCAATATTCTTGATCATGGTCTTCCCTCGTTGAAGAAATTGGAAATTTCAGCGGTTTGCATCAGGGCGAATGCGCTTTCCCAGTGCAGACTTCGGCTTTATTCTGCCATAGCGCGGCGGATGCATCCAAGCGAAATTCCTTGCCAAGCCGTAAAGTTTTGTGCTCTAGCAGACAGTTTCCGGCCACCCAGACATGACTGACCTGTTCGCGCCCGGCGACATGGATCAGGTGTGACAGCGGATCGTAGCAGGGCTGGCATTCTAGTTCGGCCAGCGAAACCGCGCAGAGGTCGGCCTGCTTGCCGCGGGCGATGGAGCCGGTGATGGCGTCCAGTCCCAACGCCTTCGCGCCATTCAGGGTGGCCATGCGCAGCGCCCTCGCTGCCGGCAAGGCGGCGGCATCGCCGCTGCTGCCTTTGGCCAGCAGTGCCGCCAGGCGCATTTCGCCGAACATGTCGAGGCGGTTGTTGCTGGCGGCGCCGTCGGTGCCCAGACCAAGGTTGATGCCGGCGGCGTCCATCTCGGCGATGCGGGCGATGCCGCTGGCGAGCTTGAGGTTGGAGGTCGGGCAGTGGGCGATGCTGCAGCCGGCGTCGGCGAGCAGCCGGATTTCACTGTCGTCGAGATGGACGGCGTGTACACCGATGAAGCCGGGCCCCAACTGGGCCAGTGCCTGCAGGCGGGCGAGCGGACGCTGGCCGTGCTGCTGCAGGCTGTCGGCAACTTCCTGCCGGGTTTCATGGATGTGGCAATGGATCGGCAGGTCGAGCTGTTCGGCCAGCGTGGCGATGCGCTGGAAAGTGCGGTCGGATACGGTGTAGGGCGCGTGCGGTGCCAGGCAGAAGCTGAGCAGCGGGTTATCGCGGCAGGCTTCGCGGGCGGCCAAGCCCTTGGCGATGTAGTCGTCGGCGTCGCTGGCGTAGTTGCCGGGGAATTCCAGCGTGGTGATGCCGAGCGCGGCGCGCATGCCGAATTCCGTCGCGGCCTGGGCGGCGGCTTCGGGGAAGAAATACATGTCGCTGAAGCAGGTGGTGCCGCCGCGCAGCATTTCGGCGCAGGCCAGCCGGGTGCCGTCGAGCACGAAGGGCGCCGAAACCAGCGCTCCCTCCGCTGGCCAGATGTGGCGTTGCAGCCATTCCATCAGCGGTTTGTCGTCGGCGATGCCGCGCAGCAGCGTCATCGCGGCGTGCGTGTGGAGGTTGATCAGGCCGGGGATCAGGATGTGCTGTTCGAGGCGGTGCTGTTCGGTAGCCTGGTAGCGCTGACGCGCTTCGGCGGCCGGCAGGATGTCCAGAATGCGTCCGCCGCGTATCGCGACCGCGTGGTTGTGCAGGACGTCGTCGGTTTCCACCGTGGCAATCCAGCGGGCTTCGATCAAGGTGTCGATTTTTTCGGGTGTCGGTGTCATGGAAATGGGCAACGGTAGGCCGGTGGCGGCGTGGTAAAATAGCAAATTACCTGTGTTACAACCAAACATAGTGCCGGCCAGCCCGGCGCGGATACCAGAGACATGGACCAATTCGCCAAAGAAACCCTGCCGATCAGCCTCGAAGACGAGATGCGGCGCTCCTACCTCGATTACGCGATGAGCGTGATCGTCGGCCGGGCACTGCCGGATGCGCGGGACGGCCTGAAGCCGGTGCATCGCCGCGTGCTCTACGCGATGCACGAGCTGAACAACGACTGGAACAAGGCGTACAAGAAGTCGGCGCGTATCGTCGGTGACGTCATCGGTAAGTATCACCCGCACGGCGATTCGGCGGTGTACGACACCATCGTCCGCATGGCCCAGGACTTTTCGCTGCGCTACATGCTGGTCGACGGCCAGGGCAACTTCGGTTCGATCGACGGCGACAACGCGGCGGCGATGCGTTACACCGAAGTTCGCATGGCCAAGATCGGTCACCAACTGCTCGAAGATCTGGACAAGGAAACCGTGGACTTCGGGCCGAACTACGATGGTTCCGAGGAGGAGCCGCTGGTCCTGCCGACGCGCATTCCGAACCTGCTGATCAACGGTTCGTCCGGTATCGCCGTCGGCATGGCGACCAACATCCCGCCGCACAACCTCAAGGAAGTCGTCGCCGGCTGCCTGGCGCTGCTGGAGAACCCGGCGATCTCGATCGAGGAACTGATCGAGCACATCCCGGCCCCGGATTTCCCGACCGCCGCGCTGATCTACGGCGTGATGGGCGTGCGCGAAGGCTACAAGACCGGCCGCGGACGCGTCGTCATGCGCGCCCGCACCCACTTCGAGGATATCGGCAAGGGCGACCGCCAGGCGCTGATCGTCGACGAAATTCCGTATCAGGTGAACAAGAAGTCGCTGATCGAGAAGATCGCCGAACTGGTCAACGAAAAGAAGATCGAGGGCATCTCCGACATCCGCGACGAGTCCGACAAGTCGGGCATGCGCATCGTCATCGAGCTGAAGCGCGGCGAGGTCGGCGAGGTCATCCTCAACAACCTGTACAAGCAGACCCAGCTACAGGACACCTTCGGCATGAACATGGTGGCGCTGGTCGACGGCCAGCCGCGCCTCTTGAACCTCAAGCAGATGCTCGAGTGCTTCCTGTCGCATCGCCGCGAAGTCGTCACCCGGCGCACTGTCTACGAACTGCGCAAGGCGCGCGAACGCGGCCACATCCTGGAAGGCCTGGCCGTCGCGCTGTCCAACGTCGACGAAATCATCGCCCTGATCAAGGCGGCGCCGACGCCGCCGGACGCCAAGCGCGGCCTGATGGAGCGTACCTGGCGCAGCCCGGTGGTCGAGGAAATGCTGCTGCGCGCGGCCTCCGACGTCTCGCGTCCGGACGGCCTGCTGCCGGAATTCGGCCTGTCCGAACAGGGCTACCGCCTGTCCGACGCCCAGGCCCAGGCCATCCTCGAGCTGCGCCTGCAGCGCCTGACCGGTCTCGAGCAGGACAAGATCGTCGGCGAGTACAAGGAAGTCATGGCCAAGATCCTCGACCTGCTCGATATCCTGGCCCGCCCGGAACGGATCACCGAGATCATCGTCGGCGAGCTGACGGCGGTGCGCGACCAGTTCGGCGACGAGCGCCGCTCGGAAATCGTGCTGCACACCCAGGAACTCGGTATCGAGGACTTCATCACGCCGCAGGACATGGTCGTCACCCTGTCGCACGGCGGCTACATCAAGGCCCAGCCGCTCGCCGACTACCGCGCCCAGCGCCGTGGCGGGCGCGGCAAGCAGGCGGCGGCGATCAAGGACGAGGATTTCGTCGATCACCTGTTCGTCGCCAACACCCACGACTACATCCTGTGCTTCTCGAACCGCGGCCGCTGCTACTGGCTGAAGGTGTTCGAGGCGCCGCAGGGCAGCCGCAACAGCCGGGGCAAACCGATCGTCAACCTGTTCCCGCTGGAAGAGGGCGAGCGCATCAATGCCGTGCTGCCGGTCAAGGAATTTGCTGACGACAAGTACGTGTTCATGGCCACCCGCGCCGGCACGGTCAAGAAGACGCCGCTGTCCGACTTCTCCAACCCGCGCAAGGCCGGCATCATCGCCGTCGACCTGCTCGACGACGACTACCTGATCGGCGTCGAACTGACCACCGGCCAGAGCGACATCGTTCTCGTCTCGAATGCCGGCAAGGCGGTCTGGTTCGACGAGGAAGACGTCCGGCCGATGGGCCGTGGTGCCCGCGGTGTGCGCGGCATGAAGCTGCAGGACGGACAGACCGTCATCTCGCTGCTGGTCGCCGAGGATGACCAGCAGACGGTGCTGGTCGCCACCGAGAACGGCTTCGGCAAGCGCACCGTGCTCGCCGACTTCCGCCACTCCGGCCGCGGCACGCAGGGCGTCAAGGCGATTGCCGATTCCGAGCGCAACGGCGTGGTGGTCGGTGCCAAGCTGGTCGGCGACGACGACGAGGTGATGCTGATCACCACCGGCGGCGTGCTGATCCGTACCCGCGTCTCGGAAATCCGCGGCATGGGCCGGGCGACGCAGGGCGTCACCTTGATCTCGCTCGACGAAGGCGAGAAGCTGGCGGGCCTGGAGAAGGTCGCCGAGTCGGTGGCCGACCCGGTGGTGGAAAATGAAGCTGAAGGCGAGTCGACCGTGGAAGGTGAAGCGCCGGCAGCCGACGATCAAGCTGGAGAGGCATAAATGACGCGTATCTGGAATTTCAGCGCCGGTCCGGCTGCACTTCCCGAAGAGGTCCTGCGCCAGGCGCAGGAAGATCTGCTCGACTGGCAGGGCGCCGGCTGCAGCGTCATGGAAATGAGCCATCGCGGCAAGGAATTCATGTCCATCCTGGCGCAGGCCGAAGCCGACCTGCGCGAGCTGATGGGCATTCCCGAGCAGTACAAGGTGCTCTTCCTGCAGGGCGGCGCGACGCAGCAGTTCGCGCAGATTCCGATGAACCTGCTGGCCGGCCGCTCGGCCGACTACATCGTTACCGGCTCGTGGTCGAAGAAGGCGGTCAAGGAAGCGCAGCGTATCGGCAATGTCCGCGTCGCGGCGACGACCGAGGACAGCGGCTTCACCCGCCTGCCGACGGCCGAAGAAATCAAGCTCGATCCCTTCGCCGCTTACCTGCACGTGTGTACCAACGAGACCATCCACGGCGTCGAGATTCCCGCCGAGCGGATCGCCGACACCGGCGTGCCGCTGGTTGCCGACATGTCGTCGCACATCCTGTCGCGCCCGGTACCGGTCGAAAAGTTCGGGCTGATCTACGCCGGCGCGCAGAAGAACATCGGTCCCTCGGGTGTGACGCTGGTCATCGTCCATCGTGACCTGCTCGGCATGGCGCCGCTCAACATCCCGACGGTGATGGATTACGCGGTGATGGCCGAGAACGGCTCGATGCTGAACACGCCGCCGACCTTCGGCATCTACATCGCCGGCCTGGTTTTCCAGTGGCTGAAGAAGCAGGGTGGTCTGGCCGGCATCGACGCGATCAACGCCGAAAAGGCGCGCATTCTCTACGAGTGCATCGATAACTCCGGCGGTTTCTATACCAACCCGGTCGATCCCGACTGCCGCTCGCGCATGAACGTGCCCTTCGTGCTGGCCGATGCCGCGCTCGACGCGCCTTTTCTGGCTGCCGCCAAGGAGGCCCGGGTGCTCGGCCTGAAGGGCCACAAGTCGGTCGGCGGCATGCGTGCGTCGATCTACAACGCCGTCTCGCTCGAAGCGGTCAAGGCGCTGGTCGGTTTCATGAACGATTTCGCCAAGCGGAACGGGTGAGCGCATGAACGACGATCTGCAGAAGGCCCTGGCCGGCGTGCGCGCCGACATCGACCGCATCGACGGCGACATCCTGCGCCTCTTGAACGAACGTGCCCGCTGCGCCCAGCGCGTCGGCGAGATCAAGGCAGAATTTGGTGACGCCGGTTTCATCTACCGCCCGGAGCGCGAGGCGCAAGTGCTGCGTCGGCTGCAGGACGTCAATCCCGGGCCGCTGCCGAACGAGAACATCACCTTCTTCTTCCGCGAGGTGATGTCGGCCTGCCTGTCGCTCGAACAGCCGCTCGGCATCGCCTTCCTCGGCCCGCTCGGCACCTTCTCGGAATCGGCGGCGACCAAGCATTTCGGCCATGCCGGCCGCCTGCTGCCGCAGTCGTCGATCGACGATGTCTTCCGCGAAGTCGAGTCCGGCCATGCCCATTACGCCGTCGTGCCGGTCGAGAATTCGACCGAAGGCGCGGTCGGCCGGACGATGGACCTGCTGCTCGGCACCCAGCTGAAGATCTGCGGTGAAGTCGTGCTGCGCATCCACCAGAACCTGCTGTCGAAGGAAACAGAACTCGGCGCGATCAGCCGCGTCTATTCGCACGCCCAGTCGCTGGCGCAGTGCCATGAATGGCTGAATCGCATGCTGCCGCAGGCGCAGCGCATCTCGGTCGGCAGCAACGCCCAGGCGGCGCAGAAGGCCGCCGAAGAGGCCGGTTCGGCGGCGATCGCCGGCGAGGCTGCGGCGACCCGCTACGCGCTGGCCAAGCTGGCCGAGAACATCGAGGACGAGCCGAACAACACCACGCGCTTCCTCGTCCTCGGTCGCTACGATGCCGGTCCGTCGGGGCGCGACAAGACCTCGCTGATCATGTCGGCGCCCAATCGCGCCGGCGCGCTGCACGCGCTGCTGGCACCGCTGTCCGCCGCCGGCGTCTCGATGTGCCGGCTGGAATCCCGGCCGGCGCGCAACGCCCTGTGGGAATACGTCTATTACGTCGATGTCGAAGGCCATCGCGAGGAACCGGCGGTCAAGGCCGCGCTCGCCGAACTGGCCGGCAACGCCGCCTACCTGAAAATCCTCGGCTCCTATCCGGTCGCCGTCTTCTGAGAAAAGTCGATGTCTCTCACCGAACAAGCCCTCGCCTACGTCCGCGCCATCTCGCCCTACCAGCCGGGCAAGCCGATCACCGAACTGGCCCGCGAGATGGGCATCCCGGTGGACAGCATCGTCAAGCTCGCCTCCAACGAGAACCCGCTCGGCATGAGCCCGAAAGCCAGGCAGGCGGTGGAAGCGGCGCTGGCCGGCGTCGAACGCTACCCGGACCAGTTCGAACTGATCGCCAAGCTGGCGGCGCGCTGCGGCGTTGCCCAGAACCAGGTGGTGCTCGGCAACGGCTCGAACGACGTGCTCGACCTGGTCGCCCGCGCCTTCCTGGCTCAGGGCCGTTCGGCGGTGTTCGCCCAGCATGCTTTCGCCGTCTATCCGCTGGCCACGCTGTCGATTGGCGGCGAACTGATTTGCGTGCCGGCGAAGGATTTCGGCCACGACCTCGAGGCGATGCTCGCGGCGATCCGTCCGGACACCCGCGTCGTCTGGATCGCCAACCCGAACAACCCGACCGGCAACTTCCTGCCCTATCCGGAAGTGCGCGCTTTCCTGGAAAAGGTGCCGGCCGACGTCGTCGTTGTTCTCGACGAGGCCTACAACGAGTACATCCCGCCCGAGGCGCGTGTCGATACCGCCACCTGGGTCGCCGAATTCCCCAACCTGGTGGTCTGCCGCACCTTCTCCAAGATCTACGGCCTGGCTGGGCTGCGCATCGGCTACGGCGTCACTTCGGCGGCCGTCGCCGACCTGATGAATCGCGTCCGCCAGCCGTTCAACGTCAACAACCTGGCGCTCGCCGGCGCGCTCGCCGCGCTCGATGACGACGAATTCCTGCAGGCCAGCTACGAACTCAACCGGCGCGGCATGACGCAGATCGTCGCCGCACTGGAAAAGCTCGGCCTCGATTACATCCCGTCCTACGGCAACTTCGTCACCTTCAAGGCCGGCGACGCCGCCGCGGTGAACCAGAAGCTGCTGCAGCAGGGCGTCATCGTCCGGCCGATCGGCGGCTACGGCATGCCCGAGTGGTTGCGCGTGACGATCGGCAGCGAGGCCGAGAACGCGCGCTTCATCGCGGCGCTGGAAAAGGCCCTCTGAATGGACGCCGGCCAGCCCGAGTTCGGCAAGATCGTCGTCTTCGGCACCGGCCTGATCGGCGGTTCCTTCGCGCTCGGCCTCAAGGCGGCTGGCGCCGTCGAGGAAGTGGTCGGCTTCGGCCGCACCCCGTCAACGCTGCGCGTGGCGCAGGAACTGGGCGTCATCGACCGCGCCGGGATCAACCCGGCGCACGAGATCGGCGACGCCGACATCGTGCTGGTGGCGACGCCGGTGGCGCAGATGCCGGAAATCTTCGCCCGCATAGCGCCCTATCTCGGGCCGAACACCATCGTCACTGACGGCGGTTCGACCAAGGGCGACGTCGTCGCCGCGGCGCGCGCCGCCTTCCGCGGCCACATCGGCAAGTTCGTGCCGGCGCATCCGATTGCCGGCGCCGAGAACAGCGGACCGTCGGCCGCCCGGCAAGACCTGTATCAGGGCAGGAAGGTCGTCGTCACGCCGCTGCCCGAGAACAACGACGAGCGCCTCGACCGCGTCAAGCGCGCCTGGGCGCTCTGCGGCGCCGACATCTACGAGCTGACGCCGGAAATGCACGACCGCGTCTTCGCCGCCGTCAGCCACCTGCCGCACCTGCTGTCCTTTGCGCTGGTCCATGACCTGGCGGTGCGCGACGATGCCGAGCTGTTCTTCACCTTCGCCGCCTCCGGCTTCCGCGATTTCACGCGGATCGCCGCCAGTCACCCGGAAATGTGGCGCGACATCTGCCTCGCCAACCGCGAGGCGCTGCTCGGCGAACTCGACAGCTACCGCGCCCAGCTCGACGAGCTGCGCGACGCGCTGGCCCGCGCCGACGGCGAGCGTCTTGAGGACGTTTTCGGCATCGCCCGCCAGGCGCGCCGGGAGTGGGCGGGAAGCTGAGCATGCGGCGGCTGCGCGCGCTGCTCTGCGGGCTCGCGCTGCTCCTTGCCCTGCCGCTCGCCGCGGCGCCGCCGGAACTCCTGTTGGCCAACGTCTACCGCGACGACATCGACCCCGCCGCCTACCTGGTCAGCGAGAAGCTCGACGGCGTGCGCGCCGTCTGGGACGGCGAGTCGCTGCGTTTTCGCAGCGGCAACCGGGTCAATGCGCCGGCGTGGTTCACCGATGCCCTGCCGAAAACGCCGATGGACGGCGAGTTGTGGCTGGGCCGTGGCCGCTTCGAGCGCCTCTCCGGCATCGTCCGCCGTGAGCAGCCGGTCGATGCCGAGTGGCGGGAAATCCGCTACATGATCTTCGAACTGCCCGGAGCACCGGGGACTTTCGCCGAGCGGGCGGGGCGCATCCGCGCAATCGTCGCCGCCGCCGCACTGCCCTGGCTGGCCGAAGTGCCTCAGGCGCCGGTGGTCAGCCGGGAGGCGCTGCGCCAGCGGCTGGCGCAAACCATCAAGGCGGGTGGCGAAGGCCTGATGCTGCACCGCGCCGACGCCGCTTATGAAACCGGCCGCGTCGACACCCTGCTCAAGCTCAAACCCTGGCTCGACGCCGAGGCCGTCGTCGTCGCGCATCTGCCCGGTAAGGGCAAGTACGCCGGGCAACTCGGCGCGCTACGCGTGCGCCTGGCGGATGGGCGCGAGTTCCGTCTCGGCACCGGATTTTCCGATGCCCAGCGGCGGAATCCGCCACCGATCGGCAGCGTCGTCACCTATCGCTACCGCGAGCTGACCGCCAACGGCCTGCCGCGCTTCGCAAGTTTCCTGCGTATACGGCCGGAATGAGCCCGCTTGACGTAAAATAGCCCCTTTTTTACGGTAGGTATTCAGCATGATTCTTGTCACGGGCGGTGCCGGCTTTATCGGTAGCAATTTCGTGCTCGACTGGCTGGCGCAAGGCGACGAACCTGTCGTCAATCTGGATGCGCTGACTTACGCGGGCAACCTGGAAAACCTCGCTTCGCTGGAAGGGGATAGTCGCCACATTTTCGTCCGGGGCAGCATCGGCGATGGCGAACTGGTCGCCCAGCTGCTCGCCGAACACCGGCCGCGCGCGGTGGTCAATTTTGCCGCCGAATCGCACGTCGACCGCAGCATTCATGGCCCCGAGGATTTCATCCAGACCAACATCGTCGGTACCTTCCGTCTGCTCGAAGCCGTACGCGCCCATTACGGTCGACTGGACGAAGCCGAGAAAAATGACTTCCGTTTCCTGCACGTGTCGACCGACGAGGTCTATGGCTCGCTCGCCAAGGACGATCCGGCCTTCAGGGAAGACAACCGCTACGAGCCGAACAGCCCGTACTCGGCGAGCAAGGCCGCATCCGACCATCTGGTGCGCGCTTACCACCATACCTATGGCCTGCCGGTGCTGACCACCAATTGCTCGAACAACTACGGCCCTTATCACTTCCCGGAAAAGCTGATTCCGTTGGTCATCCACAATGCGCTCGCTGGCAAGCCGCTGCCGATCTACGGCGACGGTCAGCAGATCCGCGACTGGCTCTACGTCAAGGACCATTGCTCGGCGATCCGCCGCGTGCTGGAAGCCGGCAAGCTCGGTGAAACCTACAACGTCGGCGGCTGGAACGAAAAAGCCAACCTCGACGTGGTCAACACGCTGTGCGCGATCCTCGATGAACTGAGCCCGCGTGCCGACGGCAAACCGTACCGGGAACAGATCACCTACGTCACCGACCGCCCCGGTCACGACCGCCGCTACGCGATCGACGCGACGAAGCTGGAACGCGAACTGGGCTGGAAGCCGGCCGAAACCTTCGAAACCGGCATCCGCAAGACCGTGCAGTGGTACCTCGACAACCAGGCCTGGGTCCGGAACGTGACCAGCGGCGCCTACCAGAACTGGGTCGGCAAGCAGTACGGCGGGCAGGGATGAGTCAGCGCAAGGGCATCATCCTGGCCGGTGGTTCCGGCACCCGGCTCTACCCGGTAACGCTGGCGGTTTCCAAGCAGCTGCTGCCGATCCACGACAAGCCGATGATCTACTACCCGCTGAGCACGCTGATGCTCGCCGGCATCTGCGACATCCTGATCATCTCGACGCCGCAGGACACGCCGCGCTTCCAGCAACTGCTCGGTGACGGCAGCCAGTGGGGGCTGAACCTGCAATACGCGGTTCAACCCAGCCCGGACGGCCTGGCACAGGCTTTCATCATCGGCCGTGACTTCATCGGCGATGGCGATTCGGCGCTGGTGCTGGGCGACAACATCTTCTACGGCCACGAGTTTGCCAACGACCTCGCGACGGCTGGCGCGCAGCACACGGGGGCAACCGTCTTCGCCTACCACGTGCACGATCCGGAGCGTTACGGCGTCGTCGAATTCGACGCGGCGGGCCGGGCGATCAGCCTTGAGGAAAAGCCGAGACAGCCCAAATCGAACTATGCCGTCACCGGCCTTTACTTCTACGACAACCAGGTGCTCGACATGGCGCGCGACCTCAAGCCGTCAGCGCGCGGCGAACTGGAAATCACCGACATCAACCGTCTTTACCTCGAACGCGATCAGCTCAACGTCCAGGTCATGGGCCGCGGTCACGCCTGGCTCGATACCGGCACCCACGAAAGCCTGCTCGACGCCGGGCAGTTCATTGCCACGATAGAAAAGCGGCAAGGGTTGAAAATTGCCTGTCCCGAGGAAATTGCCTTCCGTCAGGGCTGGATTGATGCGGCGCGATTGCTTGAGTTGGCGCAGCCGATGCTGAAGAATCCCTACGGCCAGTATCTGGCCGGTTTGCCCGGGGAAGGGCGGCGCTGATGTGCCTGCGGGCCATCCGCTGCGCCCGTTGGCAAGCAAGCAAACGTGCCCGGGCGGACGTGATGCGGGGTTTCTGACAGTTACAGCCCGTGCGGGATGCCGGTCCTTCCGGCATGGTGCGGGACGGAAAGCCGGGGCTGGTGATGCTTTTGCCAGACCGCCGGAAATGGAGCAAAGGTAAGCATGGGAAACGAAAGCATGAAGAAAGTCGCGTTGATTACCGGGGTGACCGGGCAGGATGGGGCCTATCTGGCCGAACTGCTGCTCAACAAGGGATACGAGGTGCATGGCATCAAGCGGCGCAGTTCGCTTTTCAATACCGCCCGTATCGACCACCTTTTCCACGATCCGCACGATAGCGGTCTGCCTTTCTTCCTGCATCATGGCGACATGACCGATTCGTCGAGCCTGATCCGCATCATCCAGGCGGTGCAGCCCGACGAAATCTACAACCTCGCGGCGCAGAGCCACGTTGCAGTTTCTTTCGAGGAACCGGAATACACGGCCAATTCCGATGCGCTCGGTGCGCTGCGCGTGCTGGAAGCGATCCGCATCCTCGGGCTGGAAAAGAAGACCCGTTTCTATCAGGCTTCCACGTCGGAACTTTACGGCCTGGTACGCGAAACGCCGCAAAAGGAGACGACGCCGTTCTATCCCCGTTCGCCGTATGCGGTGGCCAAACTCTACGCCTACTGGATCACCGTCAATTATCGCGAGGCGTACGGCATCTTCGCCTGCAACGGCATCCTCTTCAACCACGAGTCGCCGATCCGGGGAGAAACCTTCGTTACCCGCAAAATCACCCGGGCGCTGGCGCGCATCAAGCTGGGGCTGCAGGATTGCCTCTATCTGGGTAACCTGAACTCGCTGCGCGACTGGGGGCATGCCAGGGACTACGTCGAAATGCAGTGGCTGATGCTGCAGCAGGACAAGCCGGAAGATTTCGTCATTGCCACCGGGGTTCAGTACAGCGTGCGCGATTTCGTGAACGCGGCCGCTGCCGAGCTTGGCCTGTCCATTAGCTGGCGTGGCGAGGGTGTCGACGAAAAGGGCTACGACGCCAGCGGGCGCTGCATCGTTGCAGTCGATCCCCGTTACTTCCGACCGGCCGAGGTGGAAACCCTGCTCGGCGATGCAAGCAAGGCGAGGGAACTGCTCGGCTGGACACCGCGTACCAGCTTCGCGACGCTGGTGCAGGAAATGGTCCGCGAAGACCTCAAGGCGGCCGAGCGTGACGAACTCGTCAAGCAGCACGGTTTCGATACCTACAACTTCAACGAATGAACCGCGTCCTGCGCGGAGGTGATTTCTGATGGGCATTACCAGAGTTCTGCTGACCGGCGGCAGCGGCATGGTCGGACGCAATTTTCTCGAGCATCCGGCAATCGACCGGTTCGTCGTGCTGGCCCCGGGCAGCAGCGAACTCGACCTGCGCGATTTTGCGGCGGTGCAGGCGTATTTCGGCCAGCACCGACCGGATATCGTCATCCATGCGGCTGGCAAGGTCGGCGGCATCCAGGCCAACATGCGCGAGCCGGTCGCGTTCCTGCTCGACAACCTCGACATGGGGCGCAACCTGGTCTGGGCCGCGCGCCAGGCCGGCGTCCGCCGTCTGATCAACCTCGGCAGTTCCTGCATGTACCCGCGCAACATGAGCGATGCCCTGCGCGAGGAAATGGTGCTCAAGGGCGAACTTGAACCTACCAACGAAGGCTACGCCCTGGCCAAGGTGGTGACCGCCAGGCTTTGCGAATACATCTCGCGCGAACAGCCCGATTTCCGCTACAAGACGCTGATTCCATGCAATCTGTACGGCCGCTATGACAAGTTCGACCCGGCCAACTCGCACCTGATCCCGGCCATCATCCACAAGATTCATCAGGCTATCCAGTCGGGGGATGATGCGGTGGAAATCTGGGGTGACGGCCTGGCTCGCCGCGAATTCATGTATGCCGGCGATCTGGCTGAGGCACTGGTGCGCGCGGTGAACGAATTCGACACCCTGCCGCCTTTGATGAATGTTGGCCTGGGTCACGATTTTTCGATCAACGAGTACTACCAGGCGGTTGCCGACGTGATGGGCTATCGCGGTGGTTTCGTCCACGATCTGACGCGGCCGGTTGGCATGGCCCGCAAACTGGTGAGCATCGAACGCCAGCAGGCCTGGGGCTGGCAGGCCAGCCGCACGCTGCGCGAAGGCATCGAGGCTACCTGCGAATACTATCTGGAGTCCCAGCAATGAGTTACAAGTTTCCCCTCGCTACCTCGTCCTGGGGGGACGAGGAAATTGCCGCCATGCAGCGGGTCATCGCTTCGGGCATGTTTTCGATGGGCGAGCACGTCCGCCGCTTTGAAACCGACTTCGCGAACTATGTCGGCAGCCGCCACTGCGTGATGGTCAACTCGGGTTCCTCGGCCAATCTGCTCATGGTCGCGGCCCTGTTCTACACGCGCAATCCGGCACTGAAGCTGGCGCGCGGCGACGAAATCATCGTGCCTGCCGTCTCGTGGAGCACAACCTACTATCCGCTTTACCAGTACGGCCTGCGCATCAAGTTCGTCGATATCGACCTCGAGACGCTCAACTACGATCTGGACCAGCTACAGGCGGCAGTGACCGACCGGACCCGCGCGATCATGGCCGTCAACCTGCTCGGTAATCCCAATGACTTCGGGCGCATCAGCGAGATCATCGGCGGACGGAACATCATCTTGCTGGAAGACAACTGCGAATCGATGGGTGCCCGCTTCGCCGACAAGATGGCCGGTACCCATGGCGTCATGGGCAGTTTCAGCTCGTTCTTCAGCCATCACATCTCGACCATGGAAGGCGGCCTGATCGTCACCGACGACGAGGAGCTATACCAGATCCTGCTTTCGCTACGGGCGCATGGCTGGACGCGCAATCTGCCGAAACAGAATCTGGTCTGCGGCGAAAAGAGCGATGATCCCTTCGAGGAATCGTTCCGCTTCGTCCTTCCCGGCTACAACGTCAGACCGCTCGAAATGGAAGGTGCGCTCGGCATCGAACAGGTCAAACGCCTGCCGGAGTTGATTGCTGCGCGGCGCGAGAACGGCCGTCTGTTGCAGACAGCCCTGTCCGACCATCCGCTGCTGATGATCCAGAAGGAAATAGGCGAGAGCAGCTGGTTCGGCTTCAGCCTGGTCCTCAGGCCGGGTTGTGGCATGACCCGCAAGGATCTGGTGGCCCGCCTGAACGCCCTTGGCTTCGAATGCCGGCCTATCGTCGCCGGTAACTTTGCCAAGAACGAAGTAGTGAAATACTTCGACTCGGAAGTGCATGGCGAGCTAAAAAATTCTGAATACGTTGACCAGAACGGTTTATTTATTGGCAATCATCATTATCCGATCTGCGAGGCGATTGCCACGCTAGGTGCGCTCTGAGGGTTATTCGATGTATAAAACGATTGGAAAAATTGCCAGGCTGTTTAAGCGCGAAGTTCTGCGAGATCCATTTTTGTTGGAAGTCAAGCGTTGGTTCAAGAATGATGGTGATAACACTTTGCGCTTGGATTATCCTCTTGATGAAAATAGCGTGGTCTGGGACTTAGGTGGGTATCAGGGAGATTTTGCGGCGCAGATCTATCAGCGATATCGTTGCCACGTCTATGTCTTCGAGCCAATGCCAAGGTTTTATGAAAAATGTGTCGCTCGATTTGTCGGGAACAATAAAATCCATTGCTTGAAGTTTGGCTTGTCGAATAAAGCCGGTTGGTTTGATATAAGTAATAGCGACGACGCATCGAGTTTTGTTCGGGGAAATACGGCTGCTGGTGGCCATCAGGCTGAATTGCGCACAGTGGTTGATATGTTTGATGCCTTGAATGTGGATCACGTAGATTTGCTAAAAATCAATATTGAGGGTGGGGAATACGATGTGTTGCCAGCCCTGATTGACACTGGATTAATTAAGCGGGTGCGCTTTATACAAGTTCAGTTTCACGACTTTATTCCGGGGGCGCGAGAAAAGCGTGATGCCATTCGCGCTGCATTGGGTGATACCCATGTGGAAATGTGGAACTATCCGTTCGTATGGGAGTCTTGGGCAGGGCTCCTGCACCTGGAATAAGTGATTCTTGGCGCATATTCGAATTCTTTTGCAGTCGGCGATGGCGGCGGTTTCCGATTGCAACACGATGGAAGAGATATTTCCTGCGGATCGACACCTCCGGCCTAAAGAAACTCATTCTGCGCATTCGAAGAAAACGCGCTGCCGGGGATGGTGAACTGCATAATCAATTTCTTGGCCTATGCCGGTTATGATTTTCGGCAGCGGAAGCCTTGGAGGCATGGTTCTTCGTTCTGATGCTATTTTCGTTATTATTGACCTGCTTGTTCGGGGGGGGCTGGAATTGTCTATGATGCGACTCCGCTTGAATAGGATTAAATCGGAGGAAAGTAAATGATTTTTCCTTTGAAATATGCGGGGCTGGTTGCAAATGGATTCAATGGAAATTTCATTTTCGACGTGAATGATTCACGCAATCGCGATAATATATTTTATCCGTGGTTCATGTTGCGTGAGCGGTTTGTAGAGAATGGAATAGAGCTCAATACGATCGATGTTAATTTAAAGGGTGCGCTGCCGCAGCGATTTGAATTGCACATGGATGTGCAACGCCGCAGTGCCAAGGTGCCTTGCTATCTATTGATGCTGGAAACGCCTCATATATGTCCGGCAAACGGCGTTTCAGAAAACTGGAATAGGTATCGCAAGATATTCACCTGGCGCGACGATCTGGTCGATGGCGAACGTTTCGTGAAGATCAACTTTCCCAATCCGCTTGTTGTACCTGAAGTGGACGGCTGGGCGGGCAGGGATATTTTCTGTTCGCTGATTGCGGCCAACAAGACGTTGGTCAGACCCGATCCCCGCGATCTGTATGTCGAGCGGGTGCGGACGATACGCTGGTTCGAGCAGCATGCGCCGGACAGCCTGCACCTCTACGGAGTCGATTGGGACATGCCGGTCATGCCGGCCGGCCTGGCCGGCAAGGTGGCGCGCAGGATATTCCGTTACCTGCCCGGCGCGTTGCGCGGCAAGCCGTTTCCCAGCTACCGGGGCCGGGTTGCCAACAAGCGCGACGTTTTGCGGCGCTCGCGTTTTGCGATCTGCTACGAGAACGTACGCGGTTACGACGGCTACATCACCGAGAAGATTTTTGACTGTTTCTTTTCCGGTTGTGTCCCGGTTTATTGGGGCCCCGACAACATCACCGATTACATCCCCGCCGACTGTTTCGTCGACCGGCGGGCATTCCCCGATACGGCGGCACTTCATCGCCATCTGTGCTCGTTTGATGAAACACGCTACCGGGTGTTCCAGCAGAACATCCGGGACTTTCTGTCCAGCGATGCGGCCAGTGCCTTCGGTTCGGCGTTCTTTGCCGAAACCGTGGCCGACACGATAGTGAACGACCTTGGCGGCCAGGGCTGATTTCCTGTGGATCGGCGGCGGTCGATTGCTGACCGCGCTGCTCGGCATTCTCGCCATTCGCGCGGCGACAACTTTCCTGTCGCCCGGCGAATACGGGCAACTGGCAATGTTGCTGGCGGTACAGGCCTTTTGCGGCCTGTTCCTGATCAATCCGGTCGGTCAGCACATCAACCGGCATACGCACGAATGGTGGGACGACGGCAGTCTCCTGGCCAGAATGCGCCCCTACCGCAATTATGTCCTGCTGGTTTCGCTGGTCGGTGCAGCGGCGACCGGCTTCATGCTCAGCTTTCCGGCCCCTCTGACTGCCGCGCTGGCCATCTCTGCGGTCTGGCTTGCGGTCAACGCGGCAACCTGGAACGCGACCCTGATTCCGATGCTGAACATGGTCGGTTTCCGGGCCTGGTCGGTGGCCTTGTCGACCTTGACGATTGCTGCAGGCTTGCTGGTTTCGGTTGCCCTGATGCAGGTTTTCGAGGGTGCCGTGGCCTGGTATGCCGGCCAGGTCGCCGGTGCCGCCCTGGGCGCCATCTGGGCGCGCCGGGTGTTGCAGGCGCGGGCAGCGCGCGGGGTGAGCGGAAGCCTGCCGCTGGTTGATCGCGGCGTAGTGCTCGATTACTGTCTGCCGCTGGCCGTGGCAACCGGGTTCATGTGGGTGCTGATGAGCGGCTACCGGTTCATGGTCGGGCATTTCTGGGGCCTGGATGCGCTGGGTTTTCTTGCCGTCGGCCTGTTGCTGGCCGGTCAGATCTGGGCACTGGTCGAGACCTTGGTGCAGCAGTTTCTCTTTCCGCTTTTCTATCGTCGCATCACCGGTGCCGACGAGGTCACCCGTACGGCGGCGATGTCGGATCTGCTCAATCTCGTCGGACCGTTCTATCTGCTGCTGGCGGGAGCGATGTTCGTCGGTGCGCCGAGCATCGTCACCTTGCTTGCCGCCGAACGCTATGCCGGTGCCGATTTGTTCCTGCGTTTCGGGATCGGCATTGAGCTGTGTCGCGTACTCGGCAATCTGGCCGGTCAGGCTGCACAGGTTACCCGCCAGACGCGTTCGCTGTGGTTCCCCTACTTCTGTGGTACTGTCGTCGCCGTCTCGCTGATCGGTTTTGCCGGTGTGCGCCAGGGCGATATCCTGTGGGTGGGGTACGCCCTGTTCCTGGCATCGCTGGCAACGCTGACGACGATGGGGCGGGCGATGCACCGCCAGCTCGCATTTTCGCTCGAAGCCGGGCGCTGGCTGCGGGGTGGGGGGGGCATGCTGCTGCTGGCGGCGCCGGGCTTCTGGCTGGCCAGGCCGGCGGGCATGCCGGACGCACTGCTCGTCGTCCTGTTGATCGGGATGTTCACCCTGGCGGCGCTCTATGCGATGAGCAGGAATGCCCCGGCATTGAAGCGTTTTCTTGCCGTCGACCTGCGCGGAAACAAGACATGATCATCAGCAACATCATCGGCGGTCTGGGCAACCAGATGTTCCAGTACGCTGCCGGACGGGCCCTGGCCCTCGAGCATGGGGTGCCGCTGGCGCTGGATACTGCCGGTTTTGCCTCGTATCCCCTGCATCAGGGGTTTGAATTGAAGCGACTGTTTCATTGTCCGGCCGAGATCGCCTCACCGGCCGAGACTGCCCGCCTGCTCGGCTGGTGCAACGGGGCGCTGGTCAGGCGGGTCATGCAGCGTCCGGCGATGGCCGCCCTGCGCCCCGGGCGCTGGGTCGTCGAGCCGCATTTCCATTACTGGCCGGGCTTCGAGCAACTGGGTGACGACTGCTATCTGAGTGGATACTGGCAGTCGGAGCGTTATTTTGCGAAGCATCAGGCGACGATACGGGACGATTTCCGCTTCGTGGGCGAAATCGATGCGGTCAACGCCGGGTTGGCCGAAAAAATGGCGCAAGTCGAATCGGTCAGCCTGCACGTCAGGCGGGGCGACTACGTCAACAACCCGAAGAATCTCGGCATTCACGGTGTTTGCTCGCCAGCCTATTACCAGTCGGCCATCAGCCATCTGGCCGAGCGCCTTTCGTCGCCCGTATTCTTCGTCTTCTCGGACGACATCCCCTGGGTTCGCGAGAACCTGGAGGTCGGGCACCCGGTGGTCCATGTCGCGCACAACACCGGCGCGGCAAGCTTCAACGACATGCGTCTGATGAGTCTGTGCCGGCATAACGTGATCGCCAACAGTTCCTTCAGCTGGTGGGGGGCATGGCTGAACGGAAATCCGGAAAAGCAGGTGGTGGCGCCTCGGCGCTGGTTTGCCAATGACCGCAAGACGGCCGATCTTTTCCCGGCCGGCTGGACTCTGATCTGAGAGGCACGATGAGCGCAGGGCAAAAAAGGCCGGCAACGCTGGTGATCGGCGGAGGTGGTTTCATCGGAGGGGCCTTGCTGCCCTTATTGTGCGATTCCGGGCGACAGGTGACTGTGCTCGGGCGCCAGCCTGCCGCCGGCCGCGATCTTCCCGCCGGAGCCAACTGGGTGCAGGGCGATTTCGGCAACCTCGACCTGCTCCGCAGCCTGTTGCAGGACCATGCAGAAGTGATCCATCTGGCTTATGCCACGGTACCCAATACCTCGTTCAGCGATCCCCTGGCGGACCTGCTGCAGAACCTGCCACCCACAGTCCAGCTTTTCGCGGAAATTGCTGCCCGGGGCGGCAGACTGGTTCTGGTCTCGTCCGGCGGAACGGTCTATGGCGAGGCCATGCAGTTGCCGATCGAGGAAACACACCCGGTGCGTCCGATTTCTCCGTACGGGGTGACCAAGATGACACTGGAGAACTACGCCTACCTGTTCTCCCGCACGCACGGTTTGCAGTACGTCTGTGTCCGCCCGGGCAACCCCTTTGGTATCGGTCAGCGCCCCTTTGTCGGGCAGGGCTTCATTTCGACCGCGATGGCCTCGATCATGCAGGGGCGGCCGGTGAAGATATTCGGCCGGCAGGGAACGATCCGCGACTATCTCTATGTTTCCGACGTCGCCTCGGGCATCATGGCGGCCCTGCTCGACGGGCGGGATGCCGAGACGTACAACATCGGTTCGGGTATCGGCCGTTCGAATCTCGAAGTGATCCGCGCGCTGACGCCGCTGATGGAGGAGATCGGGTGTCGGGTCGACATCGAGCATGGCGACGAACGGGTGTTTGATGTTCGTGCCAACGTGCTTTGTGCCGACAAGCTCAGACGCGATACGGGCTGGTCGCCCGCGATCGGCTTCGAAGCAGGGCTGCGTCTGACGCGTGACTGGTTGAGGAGGATGGCTTGAGTCGCGAAGGCTTCGTTGAAACGGAACACAAGTCGCTCGGGGTAACGCCCCGGATCAGTGTCGGGATGCCGGTGTATAACGCCGGCGAGCCCTTGTGCCTGGCGGTCTTCTCGATCCTGGCGCAGACGTTCGCCGACTGGGAGATGCTGATCATCGACGACGGTTCCAGCGATGGGTCACTGGACTTCCTGGCCGGGATCGACGATGCACGGATTCGCGTGTTGCGCGACGGGATGAACAAGGGGCTGGCTGCCCGTCTGAACGAAGCGATCGATCTGGCACGCGGTGAATATTTCGCACGCATGGATCAGGACGATGTTTCCTACCCGGAGCGCTTTTCACGCCAGTTGGCCTATCTTGAACAACATCCCGAAATCGACCTGCTGGCGACCGGTGCGCTTCGCATCTCGGAGGCCGGTGAAGCGCTCGACCGTTTTCCGCTCGCCGTGACGCACGAGGAAATCTGCGCCCGTCCCTGGCAGGGGTTCTATTTTCCGCACCCCACGTGGATGGGGCGTAGCGCGTGGTTCAGGAAGTTTCGTTACCAGATTCCCGGCCCTTACTTCTGCGAGGATCAGGAACTGTTGCTGCGCAGTTACACCACAAGCCGCTTCGCCTGCCTCCCCGAGGTGCTCTTTGCCTATCGTCTGCGCGACAAGGTCAATCCGGTCAAGCTGCGGGGAACGCGTCTGGCGGTATTCGGCGAGCAGAAGAAGCACTTCATGCAGGCGGGAAAACCCGTTCTGGTCGTTCTTGCCTTCGCGGTGCTGGTCCTGCGCCTGCTGCTCGACGGCTATCGTCGTTGGTCGGGGGGGGGCGTTGCCGGTCGCGGGCTGGCGGGAGAGGAATTGTCCCGCTGGGTGGTGCTCCGCGACCGCCTGACCCGGGAGGCCGGGGATGCGTGAGGAAAAGACGGGAAAAAAAATCGCGATTGTCGTGACCAGTGTTCTGATGGTCAGGTTCTTTCTCGTGCCGCACCTGACGAAACTGGCCGAGTCGCACGATGTCACGCTGCTGCTCAAGAATGACGAGCCGGAAATTCTTGCCGGCATGAATCTCCCGGTACGGATACTTTTGGTGCCGATCGAACGGAAAATCGACCTGTGGCAGGACCTGGCGGGCCTACTAGCGCTCTTCTCGGTTTTCCGGCGCGAGCGTTTCGACATGGTCCATACGCTGACTCCCAAGGCCGGCCTGCTGGGCATCGTGGCGGCGTGGCTGGCGCGGGTGCCGGTGCGGCTGCATACCTTCCAGGGCGAAATCTGGGCTAACCGCAAGGGATTCATGCGCTGGCTGCTGCGCACGCTGGACAAGCTGGTCGCCCGCCTGGCGACCGACCTGAATGTGGTCAGTCACTCGGAGCGGCAGCATCTGATCGACGAAGGCATCATCGCTGCCGGCAAATCACGTGTGCTGGCCCAGGGGTCGATCGGCGGGGTGGATCTGGCGCGTTTTCGACCGGATGCGCAAGGCCGCCAGGCGGTTCGGGCGGAGCTGGACATTGCGGATGACGACATCGTCTATCTCTACCTGGGCCGGCTGAATGCCGACAAGGGGCTGCCCGAACTGGGCGAGGCTTTCACGCAGTTGGCCGCTCGCCGGCCGGATGTCCGCCTGCTGGTTGTCGGTCTCGACGAAGAGGGGATGGTGGCGCTGCTCGAGCAGCGTTGTGCCGCTTGCCGCGAGCGGATCATCTTCCGTCCTTACACACCGACGCCGGAGACGATGATGCTGGCGGCCGATGTGCTCGTGCTGCCCAGTCACCGCGAAGGCTTCGGCGTCGTCATCATCGAGGCCGGCGCCGTCGGCGTGCCGGCAATCGCTTCGAACATCTACGGGATCACCGATGCGCTGGAGGATCAGGTGACCGGTCTGCTGTTCGAAGTGGGTAATCCGGCCGATCTCCTTCGCCAGATGGCGGCCCTGGCTGACGATCCGGAGGCCAGGGCCCGTCTGGGCGGGCAGGCACGGGCCCGCGTGCAACGCGATTTCGATCACCGGGTGGTGGTGGCAGCATTCGTCCGTCACCATGACGAACTGCTGGCCCGGCGGGTGCAACGGAAATGACTGCGGAGTGATCGTGAAAAGAATCTTCGACTTGTTGCTGGTCGTGATCATCGGGTTGCCCGCCTTGCCCGTCATGTTGCTGGTGTACGTCGCCGTGAAGCTGACTTCGCCGGGGCCGGCGCTTTACTGGTCTGATCGGGTGGGGCGGAAAAACGCCCTTTTTCGCATGCCGAAGTTCCGCAGTATGCGGATCGGGACACCTGCCGTGGCCACGCATCTGCTCACCGATCCGAGTGCTCATCTGACCCCGATCGGTTCCTTCCTGCGCAAGTCCAGCCTCGACGAATTGCCGCAGTTGTGGAGCATCCTGACGGGGGACATGAGCTTTGTCGGCCCCCGGCCGGCCCTGTTCAACCAGGACGATCTGATCGCACTGCGAACCGAAAAAGGGGTGCATGAGCTGACACCGGGCCTGACCGGCTGGGCGCAGGTCAATGGGCGCGACGAATTGCCGATTCCGCGCAAGGTGGCGCTGGACGAGGTCTATCTTCGCGAGCGCAGCCTGTGGTTCGACCTGCGCATTCTCTGGCTGACCTTCGTCAAGGTGCTGCGCCGCGATGGCGTCACGCACTGAAGTCACCCTCGGGAGGGATGGCCCGGTCGTCACGCCGGGCGGTTACAATAGCGCCCCCGGCACGCAGGCCGGGGGCTTCCGTTGCCAGCGCCCGTGAAAAAAGCCCTTCTGCCGTTTCTTGTCTTCCTGTTCGATCTGTTCGCCGTTCCGTTTTCCTGGGGGGGCGGTTTCCTGTTGCGTTTCAATTTTGACGTGCCGCCATC
The DNA here is from genome assembly GCA_964523045.1 of uncultured Dechloromonas sp. GTDB lineage: Bacteria > Pseudomonadota > Gammaproteobacteria > Burkholderiales > Rhodocyclaceae > Azonexus. The sequence continues at coordinate 48,749 of CAZFXO010000008.1, forward strand.
CTTCCTGACTCCCCTGTTCTGGGGGATGCTCTTCCTGATTCCCGCTCATGCCATGGCCTGTCGTCTGGCCGGGCTTTATCGCGGCATCTGGATGTTTGCCAGCCTGCCCGATCTGAAGCGCGTTCTTTGGGCAGCAAGCTTTTCCTCGCTCGCGCTGCTGGCCTTCTTTTTTGCCTACCGGACGGAGACGCAGGTCGTGCCCCGTTCACTGCTGCTGCTCTACCCGATGTTGCTGATCCTGTACATGGGCGGCGGTCGCGCGGCGTACCGGATGTGGAAGGAACATCACCTCTACGGTGGGCTGATCGGCCAGGGCAAGCCGGTGGTCATCGTCGGTGCCGGTCGCGGTGGCGCGATGCTCGCGCGCGAACTGGAACGCAGCCCCGACTGGCGCGTCGTCGCGCTGGTCGATGACGATCAGAGCAAATGGGGGCGCGAGCTTTCCGGTAACCGCGTGCTGGGTGGCATCGAAAGCCTGCCGGAAGTGCTGGAGACCGCCAAGGCCAAGCACGTGATCCTGGCGATGCCCTCGGCGGCAGCCGAAACCTGCCGCCGCGCCGCCGACCTGGCGGTCGCCACCGGGGCGCACGTATTCACCGTGCCCGGCCTCGACGACGTGATGTCGGGGCGGGTCGCCATTTCGGCCATCCGACGTATCGAGATCGAAGACCTGCTCGGCCGCGAACCGGTCTCCATCGACACGCCACAGGTGGCCGAAATGATCGCCGGACAGACGGTGCTGGTGACCGGCGCGGGCGGCTCGATCGGCAGCGAACTGTGCCGCCAGTTGGCGCGTTTCCAGCCGGCCCGCCTGGTTTTGTTCGAACTCAACGAGTTCGCGTTGTACACCATCGAGCAGTGGTTTGCGGTCAACGAGCCGGAAGTCGAACTTTTGCCGCTGGCTGGCGATGTCAAGGATCGTTGCCGGGTCGCCGAGGTCTTTGCCGCTTACCGTCCGCAGGTGGTCTTCCACGCCGCCGCCTACAAGCACGTGCCGCTGATGGAAGTGGGCAACGCCTGGCAGGCGGTGCGCAACAACGTCCTCGGCACGCTAACCGTTGCCGAGTGCGCACGCGAGGCCGGCGCCGACCGCTTTGTCCTGATTTCGACCGACAAGGCGGTCAACCCGACCAACGTCATGGGGGCGACCAAGCGTCTGGCCGAAATGGTCTGCGAGGCGCTCAACCGGGAAGGCGGCAGCACCCGCTTTGCGATGGTCCGTTTCGGTAACGTGCTGGGCAGCACCGGCAGCGTGATTCCCAAGTTCCAGGAACAGATCGCGCGCGGTGGCCCGGTGACCGTCACGCACCCGGAAATCACCCGCTATTTCATGTCCATTCCCGAGGCCGCGCAACTCGTGCTGCAGGCGGCGGCGATGGGTGAGGGCGGCGAAATTTTCGTTCTCGACATGGGAGAGCCGGTGCGTATCGTCGACTTGGCGCACAAGATGATCCATCTTTCCGGCTATACCGACGAAGAAATTCGCATCGAGTTCTCCGGGCTGAGGCCGGGCGAAAAGCTGTACGAAGAACTGCTCGCCGACGCCGAGCAGACCCGTCCGACGCCGCATCCCAAGTTGCGTATTGCCCGTTCGCGTGCGGTCGACGGCGGTTTTCTGGCCGATTTGCGGGTCTGGCTGGCGCAGCCGGCGCAGGTCGATACCACGGTGCGGGCCGAACTGCACGAGCGGGTGCCGGAGTATGTGCCGGCCGTCGTTTCTTCCTGAATCTCGCGGTGCCGGTGCGCCGCTTTCCGACATGGTGACGTTTTGAGCCAAGATTTCCTCGACCTTCCCCAATTGCTTTCCGCCGCCGGCAGCGTCCGTCTGCCCGGTTCGAAGAGCATTTCCAACCGCGTCCTGCTGCTCGCCGCGCTCGCCGAGGGCGAGACCGAGGTGCGTGACCTGCTCGCTTCCGATGATACCGAACGCATGCTCGAGGCGCTCAAGGCGCTCGGCGTCGGAGTCACGCCGCTGGGCGGAGAAGCCTGGAAAATCGCCGGTTGCGCCGGCCGTTTTCCGGTCAGGCAGGCGGAGCTGTTCCTTGGTAACGCCGGCACCGCGTTCCGTCCGCTGACGGCGGCGCTCGCCCTGTCCGGCGGCGATTACGTCCTGAAGGGCGTTGCCCGCATGCACGAGCGGCCGATCGGCGACCTCGTCGACGGCCTGCGTCAACTCGGTGCCGCGGTCGATTACCTCGGCAACGACGGCTACCCGCCGCTGCATCTGAAACCGGCGGCGATCAGTCCGGGCGGCGTGGTCAAGGTGCGGGGCGATGTCTCCAGCCAGTTTCTCACCGGTCTTTTGATGGCGTTGCCGCTGACCGGCGAGACGGTAAGGGTCGAGGTCGTCGGCGAGCTGATTTCCAAGCCCTACATCGAGATCACGCTGGCCACCATGGCCCGTTTCGGCGTGGTTGTCGAACGCGACGGCTGGCAGTCGTTCACCGTGCGGGCTGGCAGTCGCTATCTGTCGCCGGGCGTGGTGTATGTCGAGGGCGATGCCTCGTCGGCCTCCTACTTCCTGGCGCTTGGCGCGATTGGCGGCGGGCCGCTGCGCGTCGAAGGCGTTGGCGCCGATTCGATCCAGGGCGACGTGAAATTCGCCGAGGCGCTGGTGCAGATGGGGGCCATCATCGAAACCGGTCCGAACTGGATGACGGCGCGCGCGCCGCAGGGCGGGCTGGTCGCCGTCGACCTCGACTGCAACCACATTCCCGATGCGGCGATGACGCTGGCTACCGCCGCACTGTTCGCCAAGGGGACAACGACCTTGCGCAACATCGCTAGCTGGCGGGTTAAGGAAACCGACCGCATCGCGGCGATGGCGACCGAGCTGAGGAAGCTCGGCGCCGAAGTCGAAGAGGGCGCCGATTTCATCCGCGTCACCCCGGCGCCGCTGAAGCCGGCGGCCATCGATACCTACGATGACCACCGCATGGCGATGTGCTTCTCGCTCGCCGCCTTCGCGACGCCGCTGCGCATCAACGATCCGAACTGCGTCGCCAAGACCTTTCCCGACTACTTCGCGCGCTTCGCGACAGTGACCAAGGCCGCGCCGGTGATCGCCATCGACGGCCCGTCGGCTTCCGGCAAGGGGACGGTGGCGGCGCGCGTCGCTGCCGCGCTCGGTTTTGCCTACCTCGATTCCGGCGCCCTCTACCGGCTGACCGCGCTCGCCGCGCAGCGCTCGAACGTGGCCTGGGATGACGAAAGCGGTGTCGCGGCGATCGCTGCCGGGCTCGACGTGGTGTTTGCCGAGGATGACATCCGCCTGGCCGGGGTGCCGGTCGGTGACGCTATCCGGACTGAGGAAATCTCGGCCGGCGCCTCGAAAGTCGCAGCCCTGCCGGCCGTGCGCGAGGCCTTGCTGTTCCGCCAGCGCGCCTTCAATACCGCGCCCGGGCTGGTCGGCGACGGGCGCGACATGGGCTCGGTCGTCTTCCCGCAAGCGCCCCTCAAGGTCTTCCTCACTGCCACCGCCGAAGCGCGCGCTGAACGTCGTCATAAGCAGTTGATCGAAAAAGGTTTCTCTGCTAATCTCCCGGACCTTCTGGCTGACCTGCAGCAACGTGACGCGCGAGATTCGCAGCGCAGCGTGGCGCCGCTCAGGCAGGAGTCGGATGCCAAGCTGCTGGAAACCACGCATCTCACCATCGAACAGGCGGTGAAGCAGGTGCTGGACTGGTACGCGGAAGCAACCACGCAGTAAGGCGTTGCCGGCCATTCCGGTCGGCAATTTGTTTTTCACCTCAACCCGCTGTGGGCTAGCTGGCCCCTGGCAAGGAACTCGCTCCGTAATGGAATCTTTTGCTCAACTTTTTGAAGAATCCCTGGCTCGCCAGGAAATGCGTCAAGGCGAAGTCATCACTGCAGAAGTGGTGCTCATCGATCACAATTTCGTCGTGGTCAATGCCGGCCTGAAATCCGAATCCTACGTTCCCGTAGAAGAATTCCTCAACGACCAGGGTGAAGTTGAAGTCGCGATCGGCGATTTCGTCCAGGTCGCCATCGAAATGCTGGAAGACGGCTATGGTTCGACCCGTCTTTCCCGCGATCGCGCCAAGCGCATCGCCTCCTGGAACTTCCTCGAGCAAGCCCTCAACGACGGTGCCCTGGTTTCCGGCACCATCACCGGCAAGGTCAAGGGTGGTCTTACCGTCATGTCCAACGGCGTCCGTGCCTTCCTGCCGGGTTCGCTGGTCGACATGCGTCCGGTCAAGGACACCACGCCGTACGAAGGCAAGACCATGGAGTTCAAGGTCATCAAGCTTGACCGCAAGCGCAACAACGTCGTCCTGTCCCGTCGTGCCGTCCTCGAAGCGACCGCCGACAAGGATCGCGAAAAGCTGATGGAAAACCTCAAGGAAGGTGCCACCGTCAAGGGTATCGTCAAGAACATCACCGACTACGGCGCATTCGTCGACCTGGGCGGCATCGATGGTCTGCTGCACATCACCGACCTGGCCTGGCGCCGTGTCCGTCACCCGAGCGAAGTGCTCAACGTCGGTGACGAAGTTACCGCCAAGATCCTCAAGTTCGACGCCGAAAAGAACCGCGTCTCGCTGGGCATGAAGCAACTGGGCGACGATCCGTGGGTCGGCATCGCCCGCCGTTATCCGGCCGGTACCCGCCTCTTCGGCAAGGTCACCAATCTGACCGACTACGGTGCTTTCGTCGAGATCGAACAAGGCATCGAAGGCCTGGTGCACGTCTCCGAAATGGACTGGACCAACAAGAACGTTCATCCGTCCAAGGTTGTTTCGCTGGGCGACGAAGTCGAAGTCATGATCCTCGAGATCGACGAAGAGCGCCGCCGCATCTCCCTGGGTATGAAGCAGTGCCAGGCGAATCCGTGGGACGAGTTCGCGATGAACCACAAGAAGGGCGACAAGGTGAAGGGCGCCATCAAGTCGATCACCGACTTCGGTATCTTCATCGGCCTGCCGGGTGGCATCGACGGTCTGGTTCACCTGTCCGACCTGTCCTGGTCTGCGACCGGCGAAGAAGCCATCCGCAACTTCAAGAAGGGTGACGAAGTTGAAGCGGTGGTTCTCGGCATCGACGTCGAGAAGGAACGCATCTCCCTGGGCATCAAGCAGCTCGACGGTGATCCGTATGCCAACTTCATCGCCACGCACGAGAAGAACAGCATCGTCCGCGGTATCGTCAAGACGGTCGACGCCCGTGGCGCCGTGGTCACGCTGGATGGCGAAAACGAAGCCTACTTGCGCGCTTCCGAGTTCTCCCGCGAGCGTACCGAAGACCTGTCGCAACACCTGAAGGTCGGTGACGAGATCGAAGCGATGATCATCAACGTCGATCGCAAGACCCGCGGCATCAACCTGTCGATCAAGGCCAAGGATCAAGCCGAACAGCACGAAGCGATGCAGAAGTTCTCTGCCGATACTTCCGCTGCCACCGGTACGACCAACCTGGGTGCGCTGCTCAAGGCCAAGCTGAACCAGCAAGGCTGATAGGCTGCGACATGACCAAATCCGAGCTCATCGTCCGGCTGGCGGAGCGTTTTCCCCAGTTGGTGGCGAAGGATGCCGATTTCGCAGTCAAGATGATTCTCGATGCGATGTCCGAAGCGCTGGTGCGCGGAGATCGCATCGAGATCCGCGGATTTGGCAGCTTCGCGCTCAACTACCGGCCGCCGCGCGTTGGACGTAACCCGAAATCCGGGGACAAGGTCAGCGTGCCGGCGAAGTGGGTTCCCCACTTCAAGGCCGGCAAGGAACTGCGCGAGCGGGTCGATCAGTCGATCTGAAGCCGGGCTTGGCCCAATGTGGTAGATTCGGGGCAGTGAGTTTCACTGCCCCTTTTCATTGAATGTCATGACAGCCCTGACCTGGTTCCTGCGTTTCATCATCTTCGCTTTCCTAGTGCTCTTTGCCGTCCAGAACACGGCACCGGTCACCTTGAGTCTGGCCCTCGATTACTACTGGCAGGCACCGCTGGTCATCGTCCTGCTCGCCTTTTTCGGTGGTGGTGCCCTGCTTGGTGTGCTCTCCCTGGTTGGCACAATATTTCGTCAGCGACGCGAAATCGCCCGTCTCAAACGCGCCCTGCTCAAGGCCGAGCAGCCACCGCTGCCGGATTTGCCGCTGCAACAATGAATGAACTGTTCGAATACTGGCAGCTCCTGCTGGTCCCGGTGTTTTTCGCCATGGGCTGGGCTGCCGCCCGTGTGGACATGCGGCAGGTTGTCCATGAATCGCGGGCCTTGCCGCGTTCCTATTTCAAGGGCCTGAATTTCCTGCTCAACGAGCAGCCGGACAAGGCCATCGATTCCTTCCTTGAAGTCGCCAAGGTCGATTCGCAGACCGTCGAGCTGCATTTTGCGCTCGGCAACCTGTTTCGCCGGCGCGGCGAGACCGAGCGGGCGATCCGCATGCACCAGAACCTGCTGGAGCTGCCGGAAGTCGAGGACAAGCATCGCTTGCAGGCGATGGTCGAACTCGGTCAGGATTTCCTGAAGGCTGGCCTGCTCGACCGCGCCGAAGACATTTTCAACAAGCTGCTGGGTACCGCCCGCGAGGCCGATGCCAAGCGCTCGCTGCTCGAGATCTACCAGGTCGGCAAGGAGTGGCAGAAGGCGATCGACATCGCCCGCGAACTGCCCGACGTCGCGACGCACAAGGAAATCGCCGAGTACTACTGCGAGCTGGCCGCCGGCGAGATCATGCGCTCGCGCCACGATACGGCGCGCCAGTATCTCGAGGTGGCGATCCAGGAGAATCGCAAGTGCGTGCGCGCCAGCATCCTGCTCGGCGACCTGTTCGCCCAGGAGGGCAAGGCGGCGGAAGCGATCGATACCTGGCAGGCGATCGAACAGCAGGATCCCGCCTACCTGTCGCTGGTTGCCCAGCGCCTGCTTGACGCCTACCGCAAGCTCTCCCGCTCCGACGCCGGGGTAACGCTGCTGCGCGGCTATCTCGAACATTACCCGTCGATCGACCTGCTCGAAGTCGTCTACCAGCTGGTGCTGGAAAGCGAGGGCAACGAGGCAGCCTATCGCCTGGTGCGCGCTGAACTGCAGCGCAACCCGACACTGGTCGGCCTGGAGCGATTGATGGCGGCGCGTCTGCCGCTGGCGTCGCCGGAAGTGCGCAGCGATCTGGAACTGGGCAAGACCATCGTCCAGGGCTATACCCGGCGCCTGTCGCGCTATCGGTGCAATAATTGCGGCTTCAAGGCACGTCAGTTCTACTGGCGCTGCCCCGCCTGCGGCGGTTGGGAGACCAGCCCGCCGCGGCGCAGCGAGGAATTCGATCAATCCCTGTAGGACTTCGATGCTGGAAAAACTCTCGCAGGTGCGCCTGCTTGTCGTCGGCGACGTCATGCTGGACCGCTACTGGTTCGGCGAGGTCAGCCGGATATCGCCGGAAGCGCCGGTGCCGGTGGTCAAGGTCGAGCGTATGGAAGAGCGCCTCGGGGGCGCCGCCAACGTTGCCCGCAACGCCGCTTCGCTCGGTGCGCGGACAACCTTGCTGTCGGTGGTCGGCGACGACGATGCCGGTCGGGCCTTGTCCCGTCTGCTGGCCGAGAGCGAGATCGCGGCCGACCTGAAAATTGACCGCCAGATCGACACCACGGTCAAGCTGCGCGTCATCGGCCGCCAGCAGCAACTGCTGCGCATCGACTTCGAAACCGCGCCTTCGCACGAAGTTCTCGATGCCAAACTCGCCGAATACGAGCGCCGGCTTGCCGATTGCGACATCGTCATCCTTTCCGATTACGGCAAGGGCGGCCTGACCCACATCGCCGAGATGATCCGCCTTGCCCGTGCTGCCGCCAAGCCGGTCCTGGTCGATCCGAAGGGCGACGAGTGGGGCAAGTACGCCGGGGCGACGGCGATCACGCCAAACCGTTCCGAGTTGCGTGACGTCGTCGGTCGCTGGGCTTCCGAGGAGGTGCTGTTCGGCAAGGCCGAGAAATTGCGCGGCGAGCTTGGCCTGGAGGCGCTGCTGGTGACGCGCAGCGAGGAAGGCATGACCCTCTTTGCCGACGGCCAGACCTTCCATCAGGCGGCGCATGCGCGCGAGGTCTTTGATGTTTCGGGGGCCGGTGATACCGTCATCGCCACGCTCGCCGTCATGCTCGCCGCCGGCGCCGACTGGGCCGAGGCGATCCGCATCGCCAACGTCGCCGCCGGCATCGTCGTCGGCAAGCTCGGTACCGCCGTCGTCACCCGCGACGAAATCGCAGGCGTCCTCTAAGGAGAAGGTATGAAGACCATCGTCACCGGCGCCGCCGGGTTTATCGGTTCCAACATCGTCAAGGCTTTGAACGAGCGCGGCGTGACCAGCATCATCGCCGTCGACAACCTGAGCAAGGCGGATAAGTTCAAGAATCTGATCGATTGCGAGATCGTCGATTACATCGACAAACAGGACTTCATCGAACGCATCCAGACCGGGCATTTCGACGGCGATGTCGAGGCCATCTTCCACGAGGGGGCCTGTTCCGACACGATGGAGACCGACGGTCGCTACATGATGGAGAACAACTTCCGTTACTCCACCATTCTGCTCGACTGGTGCCTCGACCAGGACGTCCAGTTCCTCTACGCCTCGTCGGCGGCGACTTACGGCGCCTCCAGCGTCTTTCGTGAAGAACGCGAATTCGAAGGGCCGCTCAACGTCTACGGCTACTCCAAGTTCCTGTTCGACCAGATCGTCCGTCAGCGTCTGGCACAGCAGCCGTCGTCGCAGATCGTCGGTTTCCGCTATTTCAACGTCTACGGCCCGCGCGAGATGCACAAGGGGCGGATGGCCTCGGTCGCCTTCCACAACTTCAACCAGTTCCGCGCCGACGGCAAGGTCAAGCTGTTCGAGGGTTCGCATGGCTACCCGGACGGCGGCCAGATGCGCGATTTTGTCTTCGTCGGCGATGTTGCCAAGGTCAACCTGTTCTTCCTCGACCATCCGGAAAAGTCCGGCATCTTCAATTTGGGGTCGGGGCGGGCGCAAAGCTTCAACGACGTCGCGGTGGCGGCGGTCAACGGCTGCCGCAAGGCCAAGGGCGAAGCCGCGCTCGGTCTTCTGGAAGAACTGCGGGCACAGGGTTTGCTCGAATACATTGCCTTCCCCGAGGCGTTGAAGGGCAAGTACCAGGCGTTCACGCAGGCCGATCTGACCAAACTGCGTGAAGCCGGGTACGACGCGCCGATGGCGACGGTCGAGGAGGGCGTTTCCCAATACATCGACTGGTTGCATGCCCATGTATAAAACCCTGCAGGATTTTGTCGGAAACACGCCGCTGGTTCGCCTGCAGCGCATTCCCGGCGTCGACAACGAACATCGCGGCAACGTCATCCTGGCCAAGCTCGAAGGCAACAATCCGGCCGGCTCGGTCAAGGATCGTCCGGCGCTGTCGATGATCCAGCGCGCCGAAGCGCGCGGCGACATCAAGCCGGGCGACACGCTGATCGAGGCGACCTCCGGCAACACCGGCATCGCGCTCGCCATGGCGGCGGCAATCAAGGGCTACCGGATGATCCTGGTGATGCCCGAGAACCAGAGCGTCGAGCGTCGCCAGAGCATGCGCGCCTACGGCGCCGAACTGGTGCTGACGCCCAAGGATGGCGGCATGGAACTGTGCCGCGACGTCGCCGAACGGATGCGCGACGAAGGCAAGGGCATCATCCTCGACCAGTTCGCCAACCCCGATAATCCGGTTGCCCACTACGAAGGCACCGGCCCGGAAATCTGGCGCGACACGGGCGGGCGCATCACCCATTTCGTTTCCAGCATGGGCACCACCGGCACCATCATGGGCACCAGCCGTTACCTCAAGGAAATGAACCCGGCGATCACCATCGTCGGCTGTCAGCCGGACGACGGCAGCCAGATTCCCGGCATCCGTAAATGGCCGGAAGCCTACCTGCCGAAGATTTATTCGCCGACCAACGTCGATCGCATCGAATACGTCAGCCAGGCCGATGCCGAGGCGATGACCCGGCGGCTTGCCGTCGAGGAAGGCATCTTTGCCGGCATCTCGTCCGGCGGCGCGCTCGCCGTCGCGCTGCGCATTGCCGCCCAGGTCGACAACGCGACCATCGTCTCCATCGTCTGCGACCGCGGCGACCGCTACCTGTCGACCGGCGTCTTTCCAGCGTAACATCATGCAGCCGCGGGGGATGATTCTCCCGCGCCTGCGGTCGGCCGCAGTTTTCGGCAAAAACCCATCTCGGATTCCTGTTTTTCCATGAAGCCCGTACTCGTCTTCGATATCGAGACCATCCCCGATGTCCCCGGCCTGCGCCGGATCAACGACCTGCCGGCCGAGCTGTCCGACGCCGAGGTCGCCGAACTCGCCTTCCAGCAGCGCCGGGCAAAGAACGGCAGCGATTTCCTGCCGCTGCACCTGCAGCGTATCGTCGCCATTTCCTGCGTCCTGCGCACGCTCGACGGTTTCCGCGTCTGGTCGCTGGCCGAGCCGGAGCTTGACGAAGGCGCGATCATCCAGCGCTTCTTCGACGGCATCGAGAAATTCACGCCGCAGATCGTCTCCTGGAACGGCGGCGGCTTCGACCTGCCGGTGCTGCACTACCGCGGCATGCTGCATGGCGTTTCCGCGCCGCGCTACTGGGACATGGGCGACGGTGATTACGCCGACTCGCGCGATTTCAAATGGAACAACTACATCAGTCGCTACCACACCCGTCACCTCGATCTGATGGACCTGCTGGCGATGTACAACGGCCGCGCCAACGCGCCGCTCGACGAACTGGCCAAGCTGTTCGGCTTCCCCGGCAAACTCGGCATGGACGGCAGCAAGGTCTGGGAAGCCTGGCAGGCCGGGCAGGCGGCCGATATCCGCGATTACTGCGAGACCGACGTGGTCAATACCTACCTGGTCTACAACCGTTTCCGGCGCATGCGCGGCGAGTTCACGGCCGAGGAGGAGATGGCCGAACAGGAATTCATCAAGGGACAACTGGCCAGGATCGATGCGCCGCATTGGCGGCAGTTTCTTGCCGCCTGGCAATGATCCCGCGGCGCAGCAAGTTATAATCGCAAAGTTTCTTTTTAAACCCAACGCAGAGAGAAAATAATGGCTCTTAACAACGTTCCCTCCGGCAAGTCCCTTCCCGACGACTTCAACGTGATCATTGAGATCACCGCCCATTCCGATCCGGTCAAGTACGAAGTCGACAAGGAAAGCGGCGCTATCTTCGTCGATCGCTTCATGTCTACGTCGATGCACTACCCGTGCAACTACGGCTACATCCCGCACACCATCGCCGGCGACGGCGATCCGGTCGACGTGCTGGTGATGAGCCCGTTCCCCCTGCCGCCGGGCGTTGTCGTCCGTTGCCGGCCGCTCGGCCAGCTGTCGATGACCGACGAAGGCGGCGAAGACGCCAAGCTGCTCGCCGTGCCGGTGTCCAAGCTGACCCCGCTGTACAACGACGTCAAGACCTACGAAGACACGCCGGAACTGCTGCGCCAGCAGATCGCGCACTTCTTCGAGCACTACAAGGACCTGGAACCGGGCAAGTGGGTCAAGGTCAATGGCTGGCAAGGCATCGATGCCGCGCGCGAAGAAGTCATGACCGGCGTCCAGCGTTACAACGAAGCGAAAGACAAGCCGAACTACTAAGATGCTGCGTATCGCCGTTGCCCAGTTCAACGCCGTCGTCGGTGACCTGACCGGCAACGTCGACCGCATCGTCGCCTGCGCTGCCGCGGCCAAGGCCCGTGGCGCGCAGGTGCTGCTGACGCCGGAATTGGCGTTGAGCGGCTATCCGCCGGAAGACCTGCTGCTGCGCCCGGATTTCTACCGGGCCTGTCAGCGGGCGCTCGACGATCTGATGGCTCGCATCGACGGCATCACTCTGGTCGTCGGCCATCCGGAAGAACATGAAGGCGCTTGCTACAACGCCGCGACGGTCATCGAAAACGGCCGCCAGCTTGCCGTCTATCGCAAGATGCGCCTGCCCAACTACGACGTCTTCGACGAGAAGCGTTATTTCGACGCCGGGCGCGCGGCCTGCGTCGTCGAAATCGGCGGCGTCCGTTGCGGTATCAACATCTGTGCCGACGTCTGGGAAACCGGCGCCTTCGAAGCCGCCTGCCAGGCCGGTGCGGAAGTCGTGCTGGTGCTCAATGCCTCGCCCTGCCACCTGGAAAAGCAGCAGGAGCGGGCCGAGGTGCTCGGCGAAAGGATTGCCGCCACCGGCATTCCCGCCATTTACTGCAATCTGGTCGGCGGCCAGGACGAACTGGTCTTCGACGGCGGCTCCTTCGCCCTCGACGCGCGGCGCCAGGTCGCCATGCGCCTGCCGCAGTTTGCAGAAGCCCTGGGTATCGTCGACGTCGACGGGCCGCGCCTGCACTCCACCGATCTCGTTGCTCCGCTGTCGCTGGAGGCCGAGGCCTATTCGGCGCTGGTCATGGGCGTGCGCGATTACATCGGCAAAAGCGGCTTCAAGGGCGCCATCATCGGCCTCTCCGGCGGTATCGATTCGGCGCTGACCTTGTGCGTCGCGGTCGACGCGCTTGGCGCCGACAAGGTGCACGCGGTGATGATGCCGTCGCCCTACACGGCGCAGATGAGTCTCGACGACTCGCGCGAGATGATCAGGCAGCTCGGCTGCTCGTACGACGAGATCGCCATCGCGCCGGCGATGGTCACCTACGAAAGCATGCTGGCACCGCTGTTCGCCGGCTTGCCCAGTGACACCACCGAAGAGAACATCCAGGCCCGCATTCGCGGCAACATCCTGATGGCGCTCTCCAACAAGACCGGCAAGCTGGTCCTGACCACCGGCAACAAGTCCGAGATGGCGGTTGGCTACTGCACGCTGTACGGCGACATGGCCGGCGGTTTCGCGGTGATCAAGGACGTCTACAAGACGCTGGTCTATCGCCTGGCGCGTTACCGCAACACGCTGTGTGCTGGCGAACCCGTGATCCCGGAAAACATCATCGTCCGCCCGCCGTCGGCCGAGTTGAAGCCGGACCAGAAGGACCAGGATTCGCTGCCCGAATACGAAGTGCTCGATGCCATCGTCCGTGCCTACATGGAGGAAGACCGCAGCCCGCGCGAGATCATCGCCGCCGGTCTGCCGGAAGCCGATGTCCGGCGCGTCGTCCGCCTGCTGCGCATCGCCGAGTACAAACGGCGTCAGGCGCCGGTCGGTATCCGCATCACGCCGCGCGGTTTCGGCAAGGACTGGCGCTACCCGATCACCAACCGTTATGCTGACGAATATTGAGCATCAATCGAGAGAGAAGAGGGATACAGACATGAAAAAAATCGAAGCCATCATCAAGCCGTTCAAGCTCGACGAAGTGCGCGAGGCGCTGTCGGAAGTCGGTATCACCGGTCTGACGGTGACCGAGGTCAAGGGCTTCGGTCGCCAGAAGGGCCACACCGAGTTGTATCGCGGCGCTGAATACGTCGTCGATTTCCTGCCCAAGATCAAGATCGAGATCGTCGTCGCCGGTCCGCAGGTCGAACCGGCAATCGACGCCATCGTCAAGGCGGCGCGTACCGGCAAGATCGGTGACGGCAAGATTTTCGTCACCAGTGTCGAGCAGGTTGTCCGTATCCGCACCGGCGAAACCAACGAAGCGGCAATCTGATCACCGTCCGCCAAGCGCGGTGGAGAGAGCGGGACGGCCTCAGCCGTCCCGTTTTTGTTTCCAGGACGGTGCATGCCATGAGGTTTTTCACGTCATTGCCGGCGATTTGCACCAAGTCTGAGCAAATCGTTTGACCGTCCTGGCAAAAGCGGGTAATTTCCTTCGCCTGAGGGGGGTCCCCTCATCCGTCAGTCAGGATTCTCCAACGATTCAGTGGCAAGCGGGATTTCATGTACATCATTCAGGTAGAGAGAAGATGTGACGGCAACCGCCGTCACCTATCCCCAATCTTCCCGACATGCCGTGCGGCATGTGGCGATGACAGGGTCGGTATGTCCGGCCGTGTCATGTCCCTGAACTAAGGGCCAGAGTATGACGACGCGGCCAGCCTTCCAAGCGGTACCCGGAAGCGCTGTCGCGGTCGGTGCGGTTTTTCAGACAAGACCCGATTCGGCACAGACCGACAAGCACCCGTTTTCCTTCTTTTCCGGTAACAGCCCAGGCGCATCCGTGTCCGGGCTGTGTTTTGGCGTCCGGAAAATATTGCGGAGAAATAGCCTGTTCAATTTTTGTCAGTCTAAAGAGAGGGAGAAGTAATGTCTTCTGCATTGTGGTTGGCGTTGTTATGTGCGGGGTTGGCGGTCATTTACGGCTGGTTGTCCAGTCGTTCCATTCTTGCGTTGCCGGCGGGGAACGAGCGCATGCAGGAAATCGCCAAGGCGATCCAGGAAGGGGCGGCAGCGTATCTGAGCCGCCAGTACAAGACCATTGCGATGGTCGGCGTGGTGATGGCGGTGTTGATCGCCATTTTCCTTGGCGTGGCGACGGCAGTCGGTTTCGTCATCGGTGCCACGTTGTCCGGTGCTGCCGGCTTCATCGGCATGAACGTTTCCGTCCGCGCCAATGTGCGTACCGCCGAGGCGGCACGCGGGGGCATTGCGCCGGCGCTTGACGTGGCCTTCAAGGGCGGCGCGATCACCGGCATGCTGGTGGTCGGTCTCGGTCTGCTCGGCATCGCCGGTTACTACGGCGGCATGCAGGCCTTCGGCCTGAGCCAGGAAGCGGCGCTGCATGCGCTGATCGGCCTCGCCTTCGGTTCGTCGCTGATCTCAATCTTCGCCCGTCTCGGCGGCGGCATCTTCACCAAGGGCGCCGACGTCGGCGCCGATCTGGTCGGCAAGGTGGAAGCCGGTATTCCCGAGGACGATCCGCGTAACCCGGCGGTGATTGCCGACAACGTCGGCGACAACGTTGGCGATTGCGCCGGCATGGCGGCCGACCTGTTCGAGACCTATGTCGTCACCGTCGTCGCCACCATGGTGCTCGGCGCCCTGATGCTGAAGACCTCGGCGGCGCTCGGCGACGCGCTGATCCTCTATCCGCTGGCGCTGGGTGCGGTGTCGATCATCGCCTCGATCGTCGGCTGCTACTTCGTCAAGACCACGGACGGCGGCAAGATCATGGGGGCGCTGTACAAAGGCCTGATCGTTGCCGGCGTGCTGGCCCTGGCCTTCTACTACCCGGTGACCTCGTGGCTGATCGGTGCCGGTGACACGGCAGTCCAGGTGACGACGGCAAGCATGTTCACCTGTGCCGTCATCGGCCTCGTGCTGACCGCGGCGATGGTCTGGATCACCGAGTACTACACCGGGACGGAGTACGCTCCGGTCAAGCATGTCGCGTCGGCCTGCCAGACCGGTCACGCGACCAACATCATCGCCGGTATCGGCGTTTCGATGAAGGCAACGGCGCTGCCGGTGCTTTCCGTCTGCGCCTCGATCTGGGCGGCGTATTCGGTCGGCGGCCTGTACGGGCTGGCGATTGCCGCTACCTCGATGCTGTCGATGGCCGGTATCGTCGTCGCCCTCGACGCCTACGGTCCGATCACCGACAACGCCGGTGGTATCGCCGAAATGGCCGAACTGCCGCCCGAGGTGCGCAATGTCACCGATCCGCTCGATGCTGTCGGTAACACCACCAAGGCGGTGACCAAGGGCTACGCCATCGGTTCCGCCGGTCTTGCCGCGCTGGTCCTCTTCGCCGACTACACGCACGCGCTGGAAGCGGCGACCGGCCAGGTATTCACCTTCGACCTGTCGAACCACATGGTGATCATCGGCCTCTTCGTCGGCGGCCTGATTCCCTACCTGTTCGGCGCGATGGCGATGGAAGCGGTCGGTCGTTCGGCCGGTGCCGTGGTGGTCGAAGTGCGTCGTCAGTTCAAGGAAATCGCCGGCATCATGGAAGGCACGGCGAAGCCCGATTACTCGCGGGCGGTCGATATGCTGACCGTCGCGGCGATCAAGGAAATGATGATTCCGTCGATCCTGCCGGTCGCCGTGCCGATCGTCGTCGGCCTGCTGCTCGGCCCGCAGGCGCTCGGCGGTTTGCTCGTCGGCACCATCGTCACCGGCCTCTTCGTCGCCATCTCGATGACCACCGGCGGCGGTGCCTGGGATAACGCCAAGAAGTACATCGAGGACGGTCACTTCGGTGGCAAGGGTTCCGATGCGCACAAGGCGGCAGTCACCGGCGACACGGTCGGCGATCCCTACAAGGACACGGCCGGTCCGGCGGTCAACCCGCTGATCAAGATCATCAACCTGGTCGCGCTGCTGATCGTGCCGCTGATTGTCTGATCGCCTGTTTTTACAGTTCAAGGAATGCGCCCTGCGGGGCGCATTTTTTTTGCCTCAGCTTTTCGGCGCGCGCAGCAGCACCAGCAGGGCGCCTTCGCCGCCGTCCTGCGGTTTGGCCTGGCAATAGGCGAGGACTTCGTGACGCTGGGCCAGCCAGCCGCGTACCAATTGACGCAGCACCGACAGCTTGTGCGGCGAACCGTGGCCCTTGCCATGCACGATGCGCAGGCAGCGCTTGCCCTGGTGCAGGCAGGTATGCAGGAAACCGGCGATCAGGTGACGCGCCTGTTCGCGGTTCAGCCCGTGCAGGTCGATCTCGTCCTGCACCACCCAGCGGCCGCGGCGCAGGTCGCGCAACACCGTCTGCGCCAGGCCGGGGCGCAGGTAGGCCGCTTCGTCGCCGCCTTCGAGCCGGTCCTGCAGGGCGATCGGCGCATGCAGGCTCTCGTGCAGTACCGCCTGGCGGTCGGCCTGCGACTGCTGCGGCGCCGGTTGCGGTCGAGGCCGGTCGAGGGTCGCCAGCTTCCGGTCCGGCAGCGGTTCGACGCCGCTCATTGCAAGGACGAAAGCGGCCTGATCGGGATCATCGGGCAGGCGCCGGGGGCGAGAGTCATTCTGCCAACTGGCGGGCAGCGCGTCGTCGGCGCGGGCGGCGGGGCGGTCCGGACTGCCTTCCGGTCGCGGCCGGGGCGCGGCAATCCGGCGCGTCGGCGGCTTTTCCAGAATCACCCGGTTGGCGTCGGGCAGTGGCAACGTGCCGACGACCGCCTGGTGGAACAGCGTCAGTTCGTCCGCGTCGCCGTGATCTGGTGCCGGGTCGCGCGCCGGCGGGGCGGCCGGCGCTGTGACCAGGTCTGCCGTCCGCTGCCGCCAGGCGGCCCGCAGGCCGTCCTTCAGAGTTGCCTTGTCAGCCTTGGTGGCCAAGATTGTCGAGGTAGCGCTCGGCGTCGAGTGCCGCCATGCAACCGCTGGCGGCCGAGGTGCAGGCCTGCTTGTAGATCTGGTCCTGCACGTCGCCGGCGGCGAAGACGCCGGGGATGCTGGTCTGCGTCGCGTTGCCGCTGCGTCCCGCCTGGGTGACGATGTAGCCGTGGTCCATGTCGAGCTGGCCGGCGAAGATGTCGGTATTCGGCTTGTGGCCGATGGCAATGAAAACGCCGTGCACGTCGATCTTCTTCACTTCACCCGACGTCACGTTCTTGATCGCCAGGCCGGTGACGCCGGAGTCGTCGCCGAGGACTTCGTCGAGCGTGCTGTTCCACAGGATCGTCACCTTGCCTTCCTTTTCCTTCTGGAACAGCTTGTCCTGCATGATCTTCTCGGCCTTGAACTTGTCGCGGCGGTGGATTAGCGTGACGTGGCTGGCGATGTTGGCTAGGTAGAGCGCTTCCTCGACCGCGGTGTTGCCGCCGCCGACGACGGCGACCGGCTTGTTGCGGTAGAAGAAGCCGTCGCAGGTGGCGCAGGCGGAGACGCCCTTGCCCATGAATTCCTGTTCGGACGGCAGGCCGAGGTACATCGCCGAAGCGCCGGTGGCGATGATCAGCGCGTCGCAGGTGTAGGTGCCGCTGTCGCCGACCAGCGTGAACGGCTTTTCGGTCAGCTTGGTGGTGTGGATGTGGTCGAAGATGATTTCGGTGTCGAAGCGGCGGGCGTGCGCTTCGAACTGGTTCATCAGCTCGGGGCCCTGGATGCCTTCGGCGGCGGCCGGCCAGTTGTCGACTTCGGTGGTGGTCATCAGTTGTCCGCCCTGGGCCATGCCGGTGATCAGCACCGGTTTCAGGTTGGCGCGGGCGGCATAAACGGCGGCGGTGTAGCCGGCCGGGCCGGAACCGAGAATGATCAGTGGGGTGTGACGAGTCGTCATTTGGGTTTCTGCCTTGGTATGGGATGGCGAAAATTATAGCCGCCTAATGGAACGGCGTTTTGTGGGCGATCGTAACCAATCTCTCAAACAGGTTTATAATTCTATGCTAACTGTATGACTTGAAATGATTTACACCATTCCGGAGCTTTCCGGAAGTGGTTTAGGGAAAGCAATGGCAAGACGAAACGAGCCCAGTCCGATGCCCGACAAGATCGGCAGCTTGCTCCAGGAATCCCGCTGGTTGGGGGTTGGCGCGCTGGCGCTGTTCCTGGTCATGGCGCTGTGGGGATTCCAGCGTACCGACCCCGGTTGGTCGCACGCGGTCGGCAACGGCAGTCCGCAGAATCCGGCGGGACGCGCCGGCGCCTGGGTCGCTGATCTTTTGCTCTACGTCTTCGGACTCTCTGCCTGGTGGTGGGTAGTCCTGCTCGGCATGATCGTCTGGTGGGGCTTTCGCAAGTTGCACACCGGTGCGCAAGGGGCGGCGCATCCGCGCTATCTGGCGGTGCCCGGCTTCATCGTCCTGCTGCTCGCCAGTTGTGCGCTGGAGGCGCTGCGCTTTCGCACGCTCGACGTCCAGTTGCCGTTGGCGGCGGGCGGCATGCTCGGTGCCGAGTTGAGCCGCTGGCTGGCCCATCTGTTCGGTTTTACCGGCGCGACGCTGCTCCTGCTGGCGCTGATCGGCGTCGCCTGGAGCGCGTTTTCCGGGATGTCGTGGATCTGGGCCTTCGAAAAGCTCGGCCTGCTGCTCGAGGCGCTGACCCTGTTCGTTTACGGGCAGATCGATGCCTGGCGCGACCGGCGCATCGGCAAGGAGGTCGCGCAGCGCCGCGAAGTCGTCGTCGAGGAGGAGAAGCGGCGGGTCGAATTGCATGAGCCGGTCTTCATCGAGACGCCGCCACCGGAGGTGCCGGTCTCGAAGAAGGCGGAAGCCCGCGTCGAGCGCGAGAAGCAGGCGCTGCTGTTCCCCGAGGCGATCGTCGGCGGCACGTTGCCACCGCTGCACCTGCTCGACCCGGCACCGCCGGCGACCGAGACGGTGAGCGCCGAAACCCTGGAATTCACCTCGCGCCTGATCGAGCGCAAACTTGCCGACTTCGGCGTTCAGGTCAAGGTGATCGCCGCCTTGCCGGGGCCGGTCGTCACCCGCTACGAAATCGAGCCGGCGGTCGGCGTCAAGGGCGCGCAGATCGTCAACCTGGCGCGCGACCTGGCGCGCGCGCTGGCCATGGTGTCGATCCGCGTCGTCGAGACGGTGCCCGGCAAGTCGTGCATGGCGCTCGAACTGCCGAATTCGAAGCGGCAGACGGTCAAGCTGTCCGAGATCATTTCGAGCAAGCCCTACAACGACATGGGCAGCCCGCTCACCGTCTGTCTCGGCAAGGACATCGGCGGCCTGCCGGTGGTCGCCGACCTGGCCCGCATGCCGCACCTGCTGGTCGCCGGTACCACCGGTTCGGGCAAGTCGGTCGGGGTCAACGCGATGATCCTGTCGATGCTCTACAAGTCCGAGCCGGAGAATGTCCGTCTCATCATGGTCGACCCGAAGATGCTCGAACTGTCGATCTACGAGGGCATCCCGCACCTGCTGGCGCCGGTCGTCACCGACATGAAGCAGGCGGCCAACGCGCTGCACTGGTGCGTCACCGAGATGGAGAAACGCTACAAGCTGATGTCGGCGATGGGCGTGCGCAACATCGCCGGCCTCAACACCAAGATCAAGGACGCCGAGAAGCGCGGCGAGCACATCCCGAACCCGCTCAGCCTGACGCCGGAAACGCCGGAGCCGCTCAAGCACATGCCCTACATCGTCGTCATCATCGACGAACTGGCCGACCTGATGATGGTCGTCGGCAAGAAGGTCGAGGAGCAGATTGCTCGTCTCGCCCAGAAGGCGCGCGCCTCGGGCATCCACCTGGTGCTGGCGACGCAACGGCCGTCGGTCGATGTGATCACCGGCCTGATCAAGGCCAATATTCCGACGCGCATCGCCTTCCAGGTGTCGAGCAAGATCGACTCGCGCACCATCCTCGACCAGATGGGCGCCGAAGCGCTGCTCGGCCAGGGCGACATGCTTTATCTGGCGCCGGGCACCGGCTATCCGACCCGCGTCCATGGCGCCTTTGTTTCCGACGACGAAGTGCATCGCGTCGTCGAGCACCTCAAGGCGAGCGGCGCCCCGGAATACGTCGAGGACATCCTGAGCGGCGCCGGCGGCGACGAGGAAGGCGGCGGCGAGGCCGGCGAAGGTGGCGGCGACGCCGAAAGCGATCCGCTCTACGACCAGGCCGTGGACATCGTGCTGAAGAACCAGCGCGCCTCGATCTCGCTGGTGCAGCGCCACCTGCGCATCGGCTACAACCGCTCGGCGCGGCTGATCGAGGCGATGGAAAACGCCGGCCTGGTGTCGGCGATGGACGGTCGCGGCGGTCGCGAAGTGCTGATGAAGAAGCCGGCCGAATGACGCGGCCGGCGCGACAAACCCTTACACATTGAAACAGCGCCGGCCGCCGTGCCGGCGTAAGCTGCGCCCATGAACCTCGCCCAGAAACTCCTCGCTTCCCTTGTCTTCGTCCTCGCCCCGGCCTTCGCCCACGCTGGTGCGATCGACCAGTTGCGCGCCTTCCTCGACGACACCCGCAGCTACCGTGCCGACTTCGAACAATCGGTGCTTTCCCGCAATGGCCGCAAGCCCCAGGAATCTTCGGGCAAGCTGGCGATCCTGCGGCCGGGCAAGCTGCGCTGGGAAATCCTCAAGCCCTATCCGCAACTGGTGGTCGGCGACGGCGAGAAGATCTGGATCCACGATCCGGAACTGCAACAGGTTACCGTGCGCCCGGCCGGCGAGGCGATCGGCGCATCGCCGGCGGCGCTGCTCGCCGGCAGCAACGCCCTGGAAAAGAACTTCGTGCTCAAGGAAGGCGGCGAGCGCGACGGTCTGGCCTGGGTCGAGGCAACGCCGAAAACTGCCGAGAGCGGCTTCGAGAAAGTGCGCATCGGCCTGCTTGGCAAGGAAATGAAGGTGATGGAGTTGTTCGATAACTTCGGTCAGACGACGCTGATCCGGTTGCAGCACAGCGAGCGCAATCCGGCGCTGTCGGCGACGCTGTTCCGCTTCACACCGCCCGCCGGCACCGACGTCATCGGCCAGTAAGCGGTCCCCATTCGCTGCCGATGCCGAGCCGCCGCCAGGCGGCTTCGATCTGCGCTTCGTTGTCGGTCCACAGGGTCGGTAGCCACCTGCGCTGCAGGCTGCCGTCACGCAGCCGGACTTCCAGTTGCGGATCGCCCTTGGCGTCGCTCGTCCGGCGCAGGCTGACGATATCGGCATGCTCGAGGCGCAGTGGCGGCTGTCGCCAGAACCAGAAACCACGCGCCGCGCAGGTGGTGCTCGGCGAGACGACGATGCGCTCGACGAAATACTCGCTGGGGGCGAAAACCAGCAGCATCAGGGCGCCGTACACGATGAGCATGAAGCCGATGCCGCCGACACCTCCGCCGAGGAAATCGGGGGCGCGCGACGGCAGCCGGTTGCGGAACAGCAGGATGCCGACGACCAGGAGCGCCAGGCCGCTGCCGGCCCAGGTCAGGACTTCCGGCAGCGGCACGGTCAATATCAGATCGGCGCCCGCGCTGGGGCAAGACTGCGTCATCGCCGACTTGGCAGGGTCAGCCGCCCAGCGTCACCATCAGTTCGCCCTGCGCATTGTGCGGTTTGCTGCGTAGCGAGCGACGGCGCTGATAGTGTCCCTGGCTGTTCATGTCCCAGCCTTGCTGGTTGTCGGCAAGGTAGAACTTCAGCCCTTCGGTGATCACGCGCTTCTTCAGCCGAGGGTCGAGCAGGGGGAAGCCGAGTTCGATGCGTTTGAAGAAGTTGCGGTCCATCCAGTCGGCCGACGAGAGATAGACGTTTTCCTTGCCGCCGGCGTAGAAATACATCACGCGGTGGTGTTCGAGGAAACGGCCGATGATCGAGCGGACGCGGATCTTCTCGGAGAGGCCGGGGACGCCGGGACGCAGCATGCAGACGCCGCGGACGATCAGTTCGATGTCGACGCCGGCTTGCGAGGCTTCGTAGAGCGCGTGGATGACCTCGCGTTCGACCAGTGAGTTCATCTTGGCGACGATGCGCGCCTTCTGGCCGTTGCGGGCCGCTTCGGCCTCGGCCTGGATCGCTGCGACGACGTTCTGCTGCAGCGTGAACGGCGCCTGCCACAGGTGTTTCAGGGTACGCGCCTTGCCCAGGCCGGTGAGTTGCTTGAAAACCTCGGAAACGTCGTGGGTAATTTCCTCGTTGGCGGTCATCAGGCCGAAGTCGGAATAGAGGCGGGCGGTGCGCGGGTGGTAATTGCCGGTGCCGAGGTGGGCGTAACGCTTGAGGCCGGCTTCCTCGCGGCGGACGATGAGCAGCGCCTTGGCGTGCACCTTGTAGCCGACGACGCCGTACACCACGTGGGCGCCGACCTGTTCGAGCTTGGTCGCCCAGCTGATATTGGCTTCCTCGTCGAAACGCGCCATCAGTTCAACGACGACGGTGACTTCCTTGCCGTTCTGGGCGGCGCGAACCAACGACTCCATCAGCACCGAATCGGTGCCGGTGCGATACACCGTCATCTTGATCGCCACCACGTTGGGGTCGGTCGCCGCCTGGCTGAGCAGTTCGATGACCGGCGCGAAGGACTGGTAGGGATGGTGCAGCAGGATGTCACCCTTGCGGATGCTGTCGAAGATGTTGATGCCCTTGCCCAGACCTTTCGGGGTGCCCGGGATGAAAGGGCGGAATTTCATGTCCGGGCGGTCGACCCAGTCCGGCACCTGCATCAGGCGGACCAGATTGACCGGGCCGTGCACGCGGTAGAGGTCGACCGCCTGCAGACCGAATTGCGCGAGCAGGAATTCGGTGATTGCCGGCGAACAGTTGTCGGCGACTTCGAGGCGCACGGCGTTGCCGAAATGGCGTTGCGGCAGTTCGCCCTGCAGCTTGGTGCGCAGGTTGGTGACTTCTTCCTCGTCGACGAAGAGATCGGAATTGCGCGTCGCGCGGAACTGGTAGCAGCCGAGCACGGTCATGCCCATGAACAGTTCGCCGACGAACTCGTGCAGGATCGACGACAAGAAGACGAAGCCGTAGGCGCAGCCGGAAAGTTCCTCGGGGAGATGGATGACGCGCGGCAGCACGCGCGGCGCCTGGACGATGGCGATGTTGGAGCTGCGCCCGAAGGCGTCCTTGCCCTCCAGTTCGACAGCGAAATTGAGGCTCTTGTTGAGGACGCGCGGGAAAGGGTGCGACGGGTCGAGTCCGATCGGCGTCAGCACCGGCACCATCTCGCGCAGGAAATAGTCGCGGATCCATTCGCGCTGCGCCTCGTTCCAGCCCGAACGACGCAGGAAGCGAATGCCCTGTTCGGCCAGCGCCGGCAGGATCACGTCGTTCAGGTGTTGGTACTGCTCATGCACGATAGCGTGCGCTTCGGCGGCGACCAGGCGGAAAGTCTCCTGCGCCGTCTTGCCGTCGATCGTCGTCACCGACGATTTGGCGCGAATTTGTTCCTTCAGACCGGAAACGCGGATTTCGAAGAATTCGTCCATGTTGCTGGAGACGATGCACAGGAAACGCAGGCGTTCCAGCAGCGGCATCCGTTCATCCTGCGCCTGGGCCATCACGCGACGATTGAAGGCAAGCAGGCCGAGTTCGCGGTTGAGGTAGTTGTCGGACGGGAAGCGTGAAGGCGGTTCGTTGTTGATCATGGGCGCGGTCCGGAAGGGGTTTCTCAAGTATAGGCTTCAAGATGCTAATTTTGTTGCGTTAATGTTACCGCCAGATTAATCCTGATCGGGCGGCAGCGATGGTGGATCATCTGTCGACAGTGTGTCGCGGCATAAGACTTTCGTGCTACCCGGGGGCGGGAGAAAAGGGTATGCTGTCGGCTCTTTTTATGAATTCACAGTGTCATGAAAATCCTTCTGGTCGATGATTCGCGCGCGATCGCCATGATCACGACGGCACGTCTGGAATCCTTCGGTCACGAAGTGCGCCACGCGAGCAATGGCCAGGCGGCAATCGACATGTTCCGCAACGAATCCTTCGATCTCGTGTTGATGGATATCGAGATGCCGGGCATGAACGGTTTCGAGACGACGACCCGGATTCGCGGGCTGGAAGGGCACGAGCCCTGGGCCTGGACGCCGATCATTTTCGTGACGGCAACCGACAGCGATACCAACCTGATCACGGCGATCGAGGCGGGGGGAGACGATTTCATTTCCAAGAGTTCCCCGGAAGGTGTCCTGCAGGCGAAGATGAAGGCGATGACGCGCATTGCCGCGCTGCGCTCGCGTCTGGCGCAGGCCAACGGCAAGCTGCAGGACCAGGCGAACCACGACGGCCTGACCGGTCTCTTCAACCGGCGGGCGATGGACATGCGCATCGACACTTTGTGGGAAACCGCGGTCCACAAAGGCAAGGCCTTCAGCCTGCTGATGATCGATGTCGATAACTTCAAGAAGTACAACGACCATTACGGGCATCAGGCCGGCGACGATTGCCTGCGTGCGGTGGCCACGGCGATCGACGGGGTGGCCGTGCGGGCCGATGCCGACCGCTTGGCGCCGGGTGCCTTTGCCGCGCGTTATGGCGGCGAGGAATTCTCGGTGATCATTCCCGAAGCGCCGCCGGGCGTGCATGTCGGTGTCGGCATCTCGATCGTCGAGGCGGTGGCGGCGCTCAACCTGCCGCACGAGCGCAACGAATCCTGGGGGCGGGTCACGGTTTCGGTCGGCGCGGTCTGCGTGTCGCCGGCCAGCAGCATGGTCAAGGAAGTTTTCCGCGAAGCCGATGAGTTGCTCTACAAGGCCAAGGGGTCCGGCCGCAATCGTTGCGAAGCGAACTGAAGGTTTTCAGTCCTGGCGGAAATGGGTCATCGGCGCGTGGCCGCTGGTGCGGAAGGTTTCGCAGCGCTCGACGAATTCCCGGGTGCTTTTCGGCATCGGCGTCCGGGCGCGGGTGATGTAGAAGATCAGGTCGCGGCCCTGGCGCAGTAGCTGGAGGCCGATGGCGATGTCGTGCTCGACAGGGCAGTTGCAGTCGAGCGGGTTCGGGGTCAGGGCGTCGAGGCGTTCGCCGGCGGTGACCATGATCGCCCAGACGTCGAAGATGTCCGGGTCGGTGCGCAGCGTCTCGGTCTTGATCTTGGCCGCCCGGGCGAGGTCGAGGATCACCGGCTCGGCGCCGGCGAAGGCCGGCAGGCGGGCGATGTTGGCGATCATGCAGTTGGCGATCCGGTCGATGTCGCGCATCGTCTGGCCGATCTTGATGTAGCGGCTCTCGTAGAAATCCTCGAGCGGAATCGAGAAGGCGCGGAAAGGTTCGCCCCACAGTTCGTCGATGCCTTCCTCGCCACTGCGGTGCAGCACGTTCCGCCCCAGCTCCATGGCTTCCAGCAGGCAGCGGCCGCATTCGCGCATCAGTGGGTTGTCGCTGAGTATCTCGATACCGCAGGCCTGCAGTTCGACCAGCTTGCGGAAGATGTCGGCCGCCCGGTTGAACAGTGCGCCGGCCAGCATCGCGCCCTTGATCCGGCGGCGGGCGGCGTCGCTTTCCGACTCGAACGCGGCACGCGCTTCGGCGAGCCGGGTGCCGGGAATGTTGAGGCCGTGCTCGGTGTGGTTGAAGAGGCGACGGGTCAGCGCATCGATCAGGCGTTTTTTCGCCTCCAGCGTATCCGCCGGAACCTGGTAGGCCTTGATCCAGTAGCCGTCGTAGTAGACGCGCTCTTCTCCGTTGATGATGCGGCGTGAGCCTTCTTCGGGAGGAGCGTCGTCGACGGTCTGGCGATCGATGGGGAGGACGTTGATCATGGGGGAGCAAGTATTACAAAAGGCAGAGTTGGAAACAAGAAGAACCTGTGCCCCCTTTACCAGGACGAAACATATTTTTACCTTTGGATTTGGGCTGCCTGGCGGGGGGCTCGCTATGATCGGCCCAAGTCAATGCAGGAGTACTCCCATGAAAGCACTTTCCCCGCTCATTGTCTCCCTCGCCTTGCTCGGCGCTTCCTCGGCGCAGGCCGGCACCACCATCGATCTGGCGGCAGAGGCGTCGCGGCCGGCCGCCAACGACCAGGTGCAGGCTGTGGTTTTCGTCGAGGCGCGCGGCGCCAATCCGGCCGTGCTGGCGCGTCAGGTCAACCAGGAAATCGCCGGCGCACTGCAACTGATTCGCGGCAAGGCCGGGGTTCAGGCGAAAAGCGGCAACCAGTCCACCTACCCGGTTTACAGTCGGGAACAGAAGATCGAGGGCTGGCAGATGCGTAGCGAGATTGTCCTCGAGTCGCGCGATCTGGCGGCGGTCTCCGAGTTGCTCGGCGAACTGCAGCAGCGCAAGCTGGCGGTCGGCCAGGTCAGTCAGATGCCGTCGCCGGAAACCCGGCGCAAGGTCGAGGACGAGGCGACGCGCGACGCCATCCGCGCCTTCCAGGCGCGCGCCGAAGTGATTGCCGCGGCGCTCGGCAAGCCGTGGAAGATCAAGCAGCTAGCGGTGTCGCAGCAGGGTGGGCCGATGCCGGTGCCGGTCTTCCGGGCGGCCAAGGCGATGCTGGCGGAAGCCGCGCCGGCCCCGCTGGAAGCCGGCGAAAGCCAATTGACGACGACGGTCAGCGGCCAGATCGAGCTGGCCGACTAGCTGGGTTCAGTGACGCGAGAACAGGTCGCGCAGCTTGCACAGCGAAGTGGTGATGTCGAAGCGCGGGTCGGACAGCGCTTCGCCGGCGAGGATGCGGGTGATCGCCAGTGCTGGGTCGGTTTCGCCGGTGCGCAGCACCTCGCAGCCGCGCTTCTTCATGTGGCGGATGAAGCCGTCGCCGGCGCTGGCGCAGACGATGAGATCGACGCCGTCGAGCGGGTGCGGGCGGTCGTCGGCGAAGCTGTGCAGGATTTCCGTCTTGTCCAGTTCGACGAAGGCGGGCGCCGGCAATAGCTGGGTGCTCTGATGCCGGCTCAGGTCATAGACCAGCCAGTGTCG
This sequence comes from uncultured Dechloromonas sp., assembly GCA_964523045.1. Classification (GTDB taxonomy): domain Bacteria; phylum Pseudomonadota; class Gammaproteobacteria; order Burkholderiales; family Rhodocyclaceae; genus Azonexus. Next base: position 75,872 of record CAZFXO010000008.1, read on the forward strand.
GCACTGGCCGGCATGGCCGCTGACTTCGAGGTGGTTCTTGGTGGCGATGGCGATTTTCATGGTCGACTTGTCGGGAAACCTACAGGCGCTTACAGCGCGGACAGGGTCACCGCCACATCGCGCGGGCCGGCGAAATACGGCGCGCTGCTGACCAGAATGCGGCAGCCGGCGCGGGCGTAGGCCTCGGCGTTGCTGGCGTTGATACCACCCGCCGCAGCAATTCGCGTGCCCGGCAGCCGGCGCACCAGATCGGCGGCCGCGTCGACCGGCCATTTCTCCAGTTGCAGGATGTCGGCGCCGGCTTCCGCCCAAGCTTGTGCTTCGGCAAGATCGCCGACTTCGACGACAATCGCCCGTTCCGGCCAGCGGCGGCGCAGGCGGGCGACGCTGGCGGTCGGCGTTTCGTCGAGGAAGGCACGGTGTTCGGCGAACACCAGCAGGGTTTCGGAAAGGCTCAGCCGATGCGGGCTGGCGCCGCCGGCGAGGACCGCCTTGACGGTGGCGGCCTTGGTGCCCGGGAAATTCTTGCGCGTGCATACCACCGCGCAATCGGGGTCGCCGCGGCGCGCGGCGGCGACGATGGCGGCGGTGGCGGTGGCGATCCCGGACAGGTATTCCATCAGCGTCTGGGCGGTTTTCCACACCGTGTGCAGGCCGTTCGCCGGGCCTTCGAGACTGAGGATGGTGGCGCCGGCGGCAAGCGGCGTACCGCTGGCGACCATTTCGCCGGTCGCCGTCAGGCCGCGCAGTTCGCCGAGGCGGCGGGCTTCCTCGCTGCCGCAGACGAGCATTTCGTAGCGGGCGCGAAAGTCGAGGCGGCCGCGCTGATCGCCGATTTCCAGCGCCAGCGTCGTTGCGTCGCCGGCCGGCACGTCCTCGCCGAGCAGGCGTTCCAGTTCGTGGTCGGGCAAGGTGTAGGGATTCACGGCTTCACTCCATCAGGGCAACGGATTTGACCTGCGCATAGACCGGCCGGCCGACGACGATGCCGAGCTGCTCGGCCGAGCGCCGGGTCAGGCGGGCGACCAGGCGACTCTCGCCGACCGCGACGCGGACCAGCAGCAGGCCGGGATGTTCGTCCGGGCCGACGGCATCGACGATCGCCGGCAAGACGTTCTGGATGCTGCTCTGTCCGGGTTCGTCCACCGCCAGCGAAACGTCGCGGGCGAGTACGCGGACGCGCACGCGGCGTCCCGCCGGCAGGTCGCGGGCACGCGTCCACAGGCTGCCGCCGGGGAAGACAACGCGCATCAACTGCCAGGTTACGTCGATGCGCTCGACCGTGGCGTCGAGGACAACGCCGACGTCCTCGCCGAGGCGGATCGGCAGGTCGATGCGGGCCAGCGTCTCGGCCAGCGGGCCGGCGCTGACGACGCGGCCGTCCTCAAGGACGACCAGGTGGTCGGCGAGGCGGGCGACTTCGTCGGGCGCATGGCTGACGTAGATGATCGGGATATCGAGTTGGTCGTGCAGGCGTTCGAGGTAGGGCAGGATTTCCTGCTTGCGCTTCAGGTCGAGGGCCGCCAGCGGCTCGTCCATGAGCAGGATTTCCGGGCTGACGGCAAGCGCCCGGGCGATGCCGACGCGCTGCCGCTCGCCGCCGGACAGGCTGTCCGGCTTGCGCTGCAGGAAGTGGTCGATGCCGAGCAGTTCCACCGCCTGGTCGAGCGCCACCCGTCCGGTGCCGGCGCTCCGCTTGCGTCCGTATTCCAGATTGCCGAGCACCGACAGGTGCGGGAACAGGCTGGCTTCCTGGAACACGTAGCCGATCGGCCGGCGGTGCGGCGGCAGCCAGCAGTCGGCGTCCTGCCAGGTGCTGCCGTTGAATACCAGGCGGCCGTGCGCCGCCCGTTCGAGGCCGGCGATGCAGCGCAGCAGCGTCGTCTTGCCGGAACCGGAGTGGCCGAACAGGGCGGTCACGCCGTTGCCGGGCAGGTTCAGGTCGACGTCGAGGGTGAAACCGGGCCAGTCGAGTTTGAAGCGGGCGGCGATCTCCGGCATCTCAGGCTCCTTTCCGGGCGCCCGGCCGCCAGACGTACATCGCCAGCAGCACGAGGAAGGAGAAGGCCAGCATGACGCCGGCCAGACGGTGGGCATCCATGTATTCCATGGCTTCGACATGGTCGTAGATCTGAACCGACGCCACCCGGGTGACGCCGGGAATGTTGCCGCCGATCATCAGCACGACGCCGAATTCGCCGACCGTGTGGGCGAACGTGAGGATGCCGGCGGTAATGAAGCCGGGCAGCGCCAACGGTACGGCGACGGTGAAGAAGGTATCGAGCGGCGAGGCGCGCAGGGTCGCCGCCACTTCCAGCGGCCGCTCGCCGATCGCCTCGAAAGCGCCCTGCAGCGGCTGCACCATGAAGGGCAGCGAATAGAAGACCGAGGCGACGACCAGCCCCCAGAAGGTGAAGGGCAGCGTGCCCAGGCCGAGCGACTGGGTGAGATGGCCGACCGGGCCGTTCGGCCCCATCGCCAGCAGCAGGTAGAAACCCAGCACCGACGGCGGCAGCACCAGCGGCAGCGCGACGACGGCGCCCAGCGGGCCCTTCCACCAGGCCCGGCAGCGCGCCAGACCCCAGGCGATCGGGGTGCCGATGACGAGCAGGATGAGCGTCGTGATGCCAGCCAGACGGACGGTCAGCCAGATCGCTTCAAGGTCGGTTTCGGTCAGGAACATGGTGGTGCTTGGTCGGTGTGGCGAAAAGTCTTCCAGGCGGAGAGGAGCAGCAACAGACCGAGTCCGCCGGTGAGAAGTCTGGCATCAAGCCAGCCCAGCATCAGTCCGCCGCAGATCGCGCCGAGGATGGAGCCCAGGGTCAGTCCCTTGAACAGGCCGCGCTCCCGGTGCAGGACGGAGAAGGCGTCGGCCGAGCGGTAACGGAAGAAGCCGGTGAGCATGGTCGGCAGGCTGACCGCCAGCGACAGGCTGCCGGCCAGCTTGATGTCGCTGCCGTAGAGCAGGACGATGGTCGGGATCAGCAACTCGCCTCCGGCAACGCCGAGAAAGGCGGCGACCGTGCCGATGATGAAGCCGGCGGCGATGCCGGCCAGCAACTGGACGCTCGGGCGGTCGATCAGGCCACCGTCGAAGCCGTGACCGAGGATGGCCTCGGCCAGCATGAGGATGCCCAGCGCGAGCAGCAGGATGAGGATGCAGGCATTCAACTGCCGCTTGGGAAGCGTCATCGCGTGGCCGGCCGCCCACCAGGCGCCGGCCAGACTGCCGGCCAGCAGGTTGAGGACGATGCCGCGCTGCGCCCACAATTCGGCGGGCGAAATGCTGGTGCTGCGGATGAGCAGCGCGGTCGCCACGACGATCAGGCTGCAGGCCTTGTTGAGGATGATCGCCGACAGCGTGTCGAGCCGAAAGGGACCGACCAGCAGGGGGAGGCGGAATTCCGCCCCGCCCAGGCCGATCATGCCGCCCAGGTTGCCGACGGCGAAGCCGGCGGCAAAGCCCTGGGTCGTCCGCTGCGCTGTCGTCATCGGCGATCTTCCGCGATGCGCTCAGCGCAGGCCGTAGCCGTAGGACTTGATGACGGCGTGGGCGTAGGGCTGCTTGAGGAAGTCGATGAAGGCCTGCGCCGCCGGGTTGTCCTTGCCCTTGGCGAGAATCACCGCGTCCTGCAGGATCGGCTCGTGCGTGCCATCTGGGATGATCCAGGCCGAGCCGCTGTTCAGCTTGCCGTCTTTGAACACCTGCGACAGGGCGACGAAGCCGAGTTCGGCGTTGCCGGTGCTGACGAACTGGTAGGCCTGGGCGATGCTTTCGCCCTGGACGATCTTCGGCTGGACGGCGTCGAGCAGCTTGAGCTTGGTCAGTGTCTCGATCGCTGCAGTGCCATAGGGCGCCGTCTTCGGATTGGCGATTGCCAGCTTGTTGAAGACGCCCTTCTTCAGGACCGCGCCATCGCCGTCTACGAAGCCCGGCTTGGCCGACCACAGGACCAGCGTGCCGACGGCGTAGGTGAAGCGGCTGCCGGCGACGGTGGCGCCTTCGCCGTCGAGCTTGGCCGGGGTGCTGTCGTTGGCGGCGAGGAATACTTCGAACGGGGCGCCGTTCTTGATCTGGGCGTAGAACTTGCCGGTGGCGCCGAAGGAGAGCAGCGCCTTGTGGCCGGTCTTGCGTTCGAACTCGGCGGCGATCTGCTGGGCCGGGGCGGTGAAATTGGCGGCGACGGCAACCTGCACTTCGGCGGCGCGGACACCCGCGGCGGCGAGCAGGGCGACAAAAAGGGCGGACAGACGCTTCATGGGAGTTCTCCTCAATGGATGAAAGGGTTCAGGCGTACTTGCAGAGAATGACGGACGAGGCCTTGAATACGGCGCAGGCTTGTCTGCCGATGGTCAATCCGAGTTTTTCCACGCTGTCGTGGGTGACGACGGCGCATACCGACTTGCCGTTCTTCATCGCCAGCGTCACTTCGGAATTGACCGGGCCTTCGTGGATGCGGGTGATTTCGCCCCACAGATGATTGCGCGCGGTGGTGCGCACCGCCGGGTCGTTGAGCAGCAGGACCGACGACGACTTGACCAGGGCGTTGATTTCCATGCCGATGGCCAGGCCGAGGTTCTCGGCCGATTCGCCGGTGATCACGGCGACCAGTTCGTTCTCGTCGTCGAGCTTGAGGCGGACTTCGAAATCGACGTTGCCTTCGCGCAGGCCAACCACCTTGCCGGCGAACTGGTTGCGCGCGCTGGTCTTCATCGACATGCGCTTGAGCAGTTGGCTGAACTGCTGGAAATCGCTCGCCTGGCCGTCGTTCATGCTCGCTGTCAGGCGATCGAGTGCCGCCTGGTACTCGGCTTCGAGCGCCCGGTAGAGGGCAATCACCTTGCGTCCGTAGTCGGTCAGCAAGGTGCCGCCGCCGTGCTTGCCGCCGGTCGAACGCAGGACCAGCGGCTGCTCGGCCAGGTTGTTCATCGCATCGACGGCGTCCCACGCCGCCTTGTACGACAGCGGCACGGCTTTTGCTGCCTGCGAGATCGAGCCGTGTTGGTCGATGGCTTCGAGCAGGCGGATGCGGGTGTCTCCCAGGTAGGTGCCGAGCGGGCCGTCGAATTCGAGTTTGCTGCGCAGGCGAGGTAGGGCTTGGTCCATGCTGTTATTTCTTTCGATATATAGCGAATTCGAGTTTACCGGAAAATTCCTGGGGCGCTATGGTTGCGATTGCACAAAAGCTTTCGTTATATTGCCGACAAGCCGTGACGATTACGCTAGTTGTCTCGGTATATAGCGAAAAGCAGGCCAGCCGGGTCGATTACTCAGGAGAACGCCATGAATGTCAGCGCACGCAATGTTTTTAAAGGAAAAATCACCGCCTTGACCGACGGTGCGGTCAACGCCGAGGTCGAACTCACCTTGTCGGGAGGCGACAAGATTGTCGCAATCGTCACAGAGGGCAGCGTTCAGTCGCTCGGCCTGGCGGTTGGCACGGAAGCCGTCGCCTACGTCAAGGCACCGTGGGTGATGCTGCTGTCGGGGGCGCCGGATGTCCGTTTCTCGGCGCGCAACCAGCTCAGCGGCACGGTCAGCGCGCTGACCAAGGGCGCCGTCAATACCGAGGTCGGCATCACGCTGGCC
>CAZFXO010000009.1:0-81298 GCA_964523045.1 uncultured Dechloromonas sp.
GGGGATGGGGGTGGCGTTGTCGGTTTGTGCACCGACAATGTAACAAGCCCGCCAAGGCAGGCGCTCAGTGCGCCGAGTCGTCGAGGTGGATGACGTCGTCGCGGTCGCGCTGGTTGGCCAGGTGGCGCTTGCGGATCAGGTACATCAGGGCGCTGACGGACAGGCCGAACAAGGTGAGGATCCAGTAGATCGACAGGTCGGCACGGATCATCGCGTAGTAGAGACCGGTCATGATCAGGATCGACAGGTTCTCGTTGAAGTTCTGGACGGCGATCGAATGCCCGGCCCCCATCAGGATGTGACCGCGGTGTTGCAGCAGCGCGTTCATCGGCACGACGAAGAAACCGGAAAGGCCGCCGATCAGGATCAACAGCGGAATGGCCAGCCAGATGTGATGGACGAAGTTCATCACCAGGACGACGATGCCCATGGCGATGCCAAGCGGAATGACCCCGAGCGACTTGCGCAGGGTGATGAAGCGGGCGGCGACGATCGCTCCGCCGGCGACCCCGAAGGCGACCACGCCCTGCAGCATCGACGATGCGGAAAGGTCGAGGCCGAGCGCAACTGCCGACCATTTGATGACGATGAACTGCAATGTCGCACCTGCTCCCCAGAACAAGGTCGTCACCGCCAGGGAAATCTGGCCGAGGCGGTCACGCCAGAGCAGGTTCAGGCAGTGGCCGAACTCGTGGAGCAGGTAGAAGGGGTTCTTCTTCAGCGGTTTGTGGTCGACGCCGGTATCGGGGACATAGAGGTTGAACAGGGCGGCGATCAGGTAAAGCAGGATGATCAGCACGATTGCCACTTCGCCGGCAGTATCGAGGCCGGTGTCGATGAATGGCAGGTCGAACACCAGCAAGTGTGCGGCAATTTTGGGCTCGATCAGGAGCCCGCCGATGACGACGCCAAGGATGATGGCGCCGACCGTGAGGCCTTCGATCCAGCCGTTGGCGACAACCAGCAGGCGATGCGGCAGGTATTCGGTAAGGATGCCGTACTTCGCCGGCGAGTAGGCGGCGGCGCCCAGGCCGACGATGGCGTAGGCGAACAGCGGATGGACATGGAAGAACATCAGCGCGCAGCCGGCTATCTTGATGCTGTTGCTGATCAGCATCACCCGCCCTTTGGGCATCGAATCGGCAAAGGCGCCGACAAACGCGGCGAGCACGACGTAGGAGAGGGTGAAGCTGGTTTTCAGTAAGGGTTCGTAGGCTTCCGGGGCATGCATTTCACGCAATGCCGCGATGGCGGCAATGAGTAGCGCATTGTCGGCCAGCGCAGAGAAAAATTGCGCAGCCATGATGATGTAGAAGCCGAACGGCACGGAACTGATCTCTCTCGTATTACTTTGGGCGAGGTTTATACCACGTATTGATCAAGGACGTCCTTGTCCGGTGTTTTCCTCGACGAGTGGAGCGAGTTGAATTTTTCGCGCGGATTCTTGTGCACAAGCAGCATTCCGGTTGTTTGTCGGCGCTGTTATCACATGTGGATATTTTCATTGTAGATATTTGTAAACGCTGTGTTGTTCTGGGTTTACAAATCTAAATACCATTACAGAATGCTGGTGATATATTGGCCGCAATTATTAAGCATATAAAAAAAGCATAAATAAGCCCCCCAGCAGAAACAGAGACGTTGTAGCAACCAGGGGCTGGAATTGTTGGCAGGGGAACATTCAAATATCGATCTCGAGTTCGATGAGCGCTTTCTGATCATCGACCAATTGATCAGCGAGCACGAAGCGGATTTCGATGCGCCGTTACGCAAGGGGAAGGATCCCTTTGACTGGGCGCGGATCGCCGACGATTGCGCTGCGCTGACGCGCGAGACTCAGGATTTCCGTATTGCGGTCTGGTGGTTGCGAGCGCGTGCCGAAGTCGGCGGCCTGGTCGCTTGGGTTGATGGCCTGAGCTATATCCTCGAATTGCTCGAACTTCCCGAAGACGCCGTCCACCCGCAGGGGGATGCGGAACTGTCGAGCGGCGAACTGCATGCGACGGCACTCAACTGGCTGACTTCTCCTCGTAGCCTGGCCGCCTTCCGGAAACTCCCCTTGACCAGCGATGCCGCCTGGACCGTCGCCGCCCTATTACCGGATGTCGGCGGTTCGCGCTTCGCTTCGGATAGCGAGCAGGCAAAGCTTCGTGATGCCTTGCATGCCGATCAGGCCCGCAGCGACCTCAATTGCGCCTTGCTCAATCGCGCCAAGGCCTGTCTGGAAGAGATCGCGGTCCGTCTCGACGAACGGGCAGGCGATGCCGGCGGCGACTTCAGCGAGTTGATCGCCGCCGTCGGTCACGCCGCGCACCGCCTGGCGCCGCTGACGACGCATTCGCAGCAGCTTGAAGCGGTCGCTGAAGCCGCTGCTGCCGAAGCCGCAGCCGGAGAACCCGTTGCCGACGCGCCAAGCACCGTCGGCGGCGTGCGTCTGGCGGGCGAGGGCTTTGCCATCCATAGCCGCGACGAAGTGCGCGTCGTCCTGACGGCGCTTGAACGCTACTACCACGAACACGAAAGCGGTCATCCGGCGCCGATCTTCATCCAGCGCCTGCAGCGGATGGTCGACATGAGTTTTGAGCTGCTGATGCGGGAGTTGTTTTCCGAATCGGACAGGCTTCTGGATCGGCTGGTGAAACCGGCTTCGAATTGATTTTTCACCTTTTTATCGACGGAGAGCAGTTGTGGCTAAACATTACGACGGTCAGAAATTCATCGGAAAGCAACGCGCCCCGCGGGTGCAGATCGAGTACGACGTTGAAATCTACGGCTCGCAGAAAAAAGTCGAGCTGCCTTTTGTCGTCGGGGTGATGGCGGATCTTTCCGGCGAAAACCGCGAATCCCTGGCGCCGATCGAGGAGCGGGACTTCATCGACATCGACGATGAAACCTTTGACAAGCGGATGGCGCAGATCGCGCCGAAGGTTGCCTTCTACTGCGAAGACACGCTGACCGATGACGATCCCGGCGCCCTGATCGACGTCAATCTGACCTTCAACTCGATGCAGGATTTCGAGCCCGGCGAGATCGCCCGGCGCATTCCCGAACTGGCGGCCTTGCTCAAGGCGCGCAACGAGCTGAAGGAACTGACCACCTATATGGACGGCAAGATGGCCGCCCAGGACCTGATCGAGCAGATCCTGACCAACACCAAGTACACCGGCAAGGAACTGGAAGTCCGCGATGACGCCGATTGGCCGAAGGCACCGGAAGAGGATTTGCCTGCCGCCCAAGACAAGCAACCCGAGTGAACGAAAGAGTAAACGCGATGAGTACCGTATTCGAAAGCCAAGCCGAAGCAACCCAGGTCGTCACCCTGGAGAATGACAGCGAACTCAAGGAGCTGCTGAAGAAATCCTTCCGTCCCCGCACCAACGAGGCCGCCGAGGCTGTGCAGACCGCAGTCAACACCTTGCTGCAGTTCGTTCGTCGCGACAAGGTCGTTGTCTACAAGGACGTGCTGAAAACGGTTGATGAGCTGGTCGCCGAAATTGACGCCAAGATTTCCAAGCAACTGACCAAGATCCTGCATCACCCCGAGATGCAGAAGCTGGAAGGTGCCTGGCGCGGCTTGCATTACCTGGTCTCGAATACCGAGGTCAGCGCCAATCTGCGCATCCGGGTGATGAACATCAGCAAGAAGGAACTCGGTCGCACCCTGCGCCACTACAAGGGCGGTGCCTGGGACCAGAGCCCGATCTTCAAGAAGATCTACGAACAGGAATTCGGCCAGTTCGGCGGCCAGCCCTTCGGTTGCATCGTCGGCGACTACGAATTCAATCACAGCCCGCACGACGTCGCCCTGCTCACCGAAATGGCGAAAATCGCCGCTTCCGCGCACGCCCCCTTCATTTCGGCGGCGGCACCGGGCACCATGCAGATGGACTCCTGGTCGGAACTGGCCAACCCGCGCGACATCTCGAAGATCTTCCAGGCCGTCGAATATGCCGCCTGGCGCCGTCTGCGCGAATCGAACGACTCGCGCTACCTGTCGCTGACCTTGCCGCGTTTCCTGGCGCGTTTGCCCTACGGTGCTCATACCCACGAGGTACCGGAATTCGCTTTCGAGGAAACCACCAATCCCGATAGCGACAAGGATTTCTGCTGGGCCAACTCGGCTTACGCGATGGCCGCCAACATCACCCGGGCCTTCTCCGAATACGGCTGGTGCACCAAGATTCGCGGTGTCGAATCGGGCGGTGCCGTCGAAATCCTGCCGAACTTCGTCTATTCCAATTCGGATGGCGAAAAGCTCCTGTACTGTCCGACCGAGATCGCGATTTCCGATCGTCGCGAACACGAACTGTCGAACGCCGGCTTCATGCCGCTGGTTTTCCGCAAGAATTCGGACATGGCGGCCTTCATCGGCGCCCGCACCATGCACAAGCCGGCCATTTACGAAGATGACGACGCCACCGCCAACGCCAACCTGTCGGCCCGCCTGCCCTACATCTTCGCCACCTGCCGCTTCGCCCATTACCTGAAGTGCATCGTCCGCGACAAGATCGGTTCGTTCAAGTCGCGCGAAGAAACGCAGCGCTGGCTCAACGACTGGATCATGAACTACGTCGACGGCGACCCGACGATTTCGAGCGAAGCGACCAAGTCGCGCCGGCCGCTGTCCGCCGCTGAAGTGATCGTGGATGAACTCCCGGACAACCCGGGTTACTACCGCGCCCAATTCTTCCTGCGTCCGCATTACCAACTTGAGGGGTTGACCGTGTCCCTCCGGCTGGTTTCCAAACTGCCGTCTGCCAAGCAGACGAGTCAGTGAGGAAATGCCGGGCGTACTGACGACCTCTAGTCCGCCCGGTCATTCCACGGTTCCATTTATTTTTCCTAGGAGCAATCATGGCACAAGCACTTGTTGACTATTTCCTGCAGATCGACGGCGTCGAGGGCGAGTCTCCCGACCAGCAGTATCCTGGCCTGATCCAGCTGCAAAGCTGGCAGTGGGCTGAAGAAAACTCCGGTCGCTGGGGTTTCGGTAGCGGTGGTGGCGCGGGCAAGGTCGAAATGAAGGACTTCGAGTTCCGCATGGTCACCAACAAGGCCTCGCCGAAGCTCTTCCTGATGTGCGCGACCGGCGATCACATTCCGCAAGCCAAGCTGATCTGCCGCAAGTCCGGTGGCACGCAGCTCGACTTCATGACGGTGACCTTCAGCAACTGCCTGGTTTCGTCTTTCACCACCGTCGGCAACCTGCCGGGCGACATGGCCACCAAGTTCGGCGTGACCGAAACGGTGCTGCCGGTTGACGAAATCAAGATCAACTTCGCCCGCATCGAAGTCGAGTACAAGGAGCAACGCAATGACGGCACGATGGGCGCCGTCATCAAGGCGGGCTATGACCTGAAGCTGAACGCAACGGTCTAAACCTCAGTCGGCATTTGGTGCTGGCGAACAGGGTTCGTCGGCACCAAAACAGCACATGAAACCACACAGCCAGATCAAGCACTCCTACACGCCCAACCTGTTCCAGCGGATCAGTCAGGGGGCGGGGAGTCACGCCTCGGTCGCCGATTCCATCCAGGAAGAGGTGCTGCAGCTCCTGCGTCATGCGGCGCGCAGTCGTCGCCCGCGCGTCGACAGTGAAGCGCAGATCTGTTCGTCGGTATTCAACTACGGCTTGCCGATGGCTTCCTTCGGTAGCACCAGTGTTTCCGATGTCGAGGCCGTCGTCCGGCATCTCAAGCGGATGATTCCGGTCTTCGAACCGCGGATCGATCCGCACTCGCTGCAGATCACCACCACCCTTTCCAATGACCAGCACTTCCGCGAATCGGTCCTGTTCGACATCAGCGCCGAAGGGAAGGGGAACGTCGTTGCCTATCTCTCGTTTCGCCTTGCCGTCGATTTCAGTCACGGCGCGGTTCGTCTCGTCCGCAGGCCGAATTTGTGAATCCGAACTTCATCGACCTCTATAACGAAGAACTGCGTTTCCTGCGCGAAGCCGGGCAATACTTCGCCGATGCCTATCCCCAGGTCGCCGGACAGCTCGGGATGCACGAGGACACGATCAGCGACCCTTTCGTCGAGCGCCTGCTGGAAGGGGTTTCCTTCCTCACCGCCCGCATCCAGGCCAGGCTCGATGTCGAGCATGCCGAGTTCGCGCGCCAGATGCTGGCCCGCGTCGCTCCCCTGTGGGATGAATCGACGCCGTCGATCGCCACCCTGGCCTTCACCCCGGATTTTGCCTCGCCCGAGTGTCAGGGCGGCGTCACGCTGGACAAGGGCAGCATCATCCAGGCCCGCCTGCCGGGCAACAACAACGTGCTGCGTTTCACCACCGGGCAGACGATCCAGTTACTGCCACTGGAAATTTCCAAGGTGCGTTGCGCCGCCACCATCAATCACCTGCCGCCGCGTATCGCGGCACAGGCCCAGGAAGCCGCCGGCGTCATCGCGCTGGAATTCTCCTGCCAGGGCCGGGCCAAGCTCGGCGAGCTGAAAACCGATTTTCTCGAACTGACCCTGGCTGGCGACATTCCTCTCTGCCATGCCATCCAGAAGCGCTTGCTGCACGATGCGATCAAGGTCTTCGCCTGGGCCGAGGACAGCGGGGCGCTGGAATACATCGAAATCGCCAAGGAATCGCTGGCCATCGTCGGCGTCACGCCGGAAGAAAGCCTGCTGCCCTCGTCGGCCAGCATGCTGCCCGGCCTGCGCCTGCTGCGCGAGTATTTCGCCCAGCCGAGCCGCTTCCTCGGCGTCCGGATTTCCGGGCTGGCCAAGTTGTTCAAGCGCATCGGCGAGCATCGCAAATTCCATATCGGTTTCCTGCTGAAGAGCGAGCCGGCAAACATCATCAACCGGATCAACGCGCAGTGTTTCCGCCTGTTCGCGACACCGGTCATCAATCTCTATCCGAAAACCTTCGACCCCATCGTCTACAACCCGGATCGCACCGATCAGTGGCTGCTGGTCGATCGTCTGCGCCCGCTGGCCTACGACATCCACCACGTGACCGATTGTCGCGCCATTCTGGAGAACGGGCGCTGCCTTGGTCTGGCCCAGGTGCCGCCGCGCAATGGTTATGCGCAGGACGGCCACGAAGGACATTTCAGTTCGCGTAAGCAGTACGTCACCTATGGTTCGGTCGACAAGGGGTCGTTGAAGAACCAGCTACCGATCCGCCATTTCGTCAATATCGGGCTCGATCCGGACACCGGCGTTCCGGAGGACGTCAAGTCGCTGCAGATCGACGGTTACGTCAGCGATCGCGGCTGGTATCGGGAGCATCTCGACCAGGCCGGGTTTGCGCTGACCAGTTCGAGCCAGATCGGCAAGATCGAATGCCTGCGTCTGCCTAGCGAAGCGCGCGACGAGCCGCTTCCCGAACGGCACTGGGAGGCGGTGCAGCTACTGGGTAGCAATCCCTTGCGCATGCGTGGTCGGGACGACAGCAAGCTGGTCAATGCCCTGCATCTGTGGTTGGGGCTGGCCAGCGATCCGGCCGTGCTCGCCGACCAACGGCGCATCAGCAGCCTCGATCGGGCGCGCAACAAGATGGGCTATTCGCGCTCGCCGGTTCCCGGTCCGATGTCCTGGGTGCGTTCCAACCGGCTGCGCTTCAACATCGATACCAAGCATCACCCCGATGGCGGGGCATGGCTGTTTTCCCGGATCGTCTGTCACGCGCTCCTCGATTGCGTCAATTTGAACGATGGACTGGAGGTCGACATTGATTTTGACGGTGAGCCGGGCGATGTATTCACGAATCTTTCGCGTAGCGGAGGGCGGGGTTGATGCAGGTGTCGACCGACGAATTCGACCGACTGCATGAAGCCATGGCCTACGTGGATTCAGATGGCAAGCCGCGCCAATTGAAAGCGGACGAGTCGTGGCGGGGAATTTCCAACCGCAAGACCTTGCACGAATTGCTGCGTCGTCTCGAGTCGCTGGTCGCCAACGACGGTTACGGTCTGCGGCCGGGCTGGGATCAGGGCTGGCTGCGCCTCGAACAGGCGGCTGAGCTGTATTTCTCGGGCAGCGAACTGCAGGATGTCCGTCTCGAACCAGCCAAGGAAAAGGGCGGTCGCGACGCCGAGCACGATGTGTTGCGCATCCGCATGCGCCATTTTGGGCTGTTTGCTCCCTATGGTCCGTTGCCCATCCACGTCACCGAGCACGCCAAGTACGAGCGCAGCTTCGAGCGCAACGCCGGTTTCGAAGCCTTCCTCAACCTGTTGAGCGGGCATCTCGCGGTGCTCGACTACCGCGCCTACGCGAACACCCATCCGGTCATCAGCCTGTACGGCCATCCCCGCCTGGCCGGTTTTTCGCGCCGCCTGGAGAACCTTGCTTCGGGCTGGATGGCGGGTGACGACAGGGCCTACGCAGCGCATATCCAGCGTTGCCGGCTCGGTCAGAGTTGGGCCTACGTCCGCCCGGAACGCAGTTTGGCTGCGCTGGAAACGATCCTTTCCCGCTATTTCTCGATCGACGTCAAGGTCACGCCGCGCCACGGGCGCTGGATCGAGATCGGCGGCGAGAGTGGCGAAAAGCGCCTTGGCCAATGGCGGGTCGGGCGGCGCATCTTCGATACGCAATCGGCCATCCACGTCCGGCTCGGTCCTGTGGATGCCAAGGATTTCCCGCAGTTCCAGCGCGCTTCCGAACGGATGAAGACGATGGTCCGCCTGATTGAGGACTACACCGGCGGCCAGGTCAATGCGCGCATCGACGTCGATGTCCGGACTTCGCCAAGCCTGCGCGCCGCTCTGGGCAAGACGCGCATCGGACAGAACACCTGGATCAAACCGTCTGACGAACTGAAGACGATTTGTACCCACAACCCATACGAATTACTTTGACGGAGTCATTTGCATGAATCGAGAGCGGTTATTTGGTCGTCTTGGCACCCTGGCCTATGAAGCGGTGGTCGAGGCAACCGCGTTGTGCAAGCAGAGCGAACACGAGTTCATCGAACTCGAACATTGGCTGATCTCGGTACTGCGCCGGGAGCAAAGCGATATTTCGGAGCTGCTCTCGCATTTCAAGGGTGACCCCGGCATCCTGCTCAGCCAGTTGCAACGCCAGCTGGCCCGCTTCCCGCGCCGCCAGGGGTGTGCCATCGACATCTCCTCGCGGCTCGACCAGGCCATGGAAAGCGCGCTGGCGACCAGCCAGTTGATCGCGCCGGCGCAGCACATCCGCTCCGGCCACGTTCTGCTCGGCCTGCTGGAAAACAGCCAGACGCGGCAGACGCTGTACCGGATCAGCTCGCAGTTCGAACGGATCCAGTGGCCGGATGCCAGCCGCGTCTTCGAACAGGTCGGCCGCGGCTGGCGCGAAGCCCGCGACCGGCCGATGAACTCGCCGGAAATCCCGCTCGACGTCGAAGGCGAACAGGCTGCCGACAGCGACGCCCTGACGCGCTGGGCAACCAACCTGACGGAACAGGCGAAGCAGGGCGGGCTCGACCCGGTGATCGGTCGCGACAACGAGTTGCGCCAGGTGATCGACATCCTGCTGCGCCGCCGCCAGAACAATCCGATCCTGGTCGGCGAGGCCGGCGTCGGCAAAACCGCAATCGTCGAGGCGCTGGCCCAGCGCATCGCCGACGGCATGGTGCCGGGGCTGCTCGCCGAAGCGCAGGTCTGGGTGCTTGACCTTGCTCGCCTGCAGGCTGGCGCCAGCATGAAGGGCGAGTTCGAGGCGCGCCTCAAGTCGGTGGTCGATGCGATCGAGAAATCGCCGACGCCGATCATCCTCTTCTGCGACGAAGCCCACACGCTGGTTGGCGCCGGTGGCCAGGCCGGCACCGGCGACGCGGTCAACATGCTCAAGCCGATGCTGGCGCGCGGCAAGTTGCGCATGGTCGCGGCGACCACCTGGAGCGAATACAAGCAGTTCATCGAACCCGATGCCGCGCTGACCCGCCGCATGCAGCCGGTGGTCGTCGACGAACCGGGCGAGAACGAGGCGATCACCATGCTGCGCATGATCGCCGAGCGTTTCTCCAAGCACCACGGCGTGCGCATCACCAACGACGCGCTGGTCGCCGCCGTCAAGCTGTCGAAGCGCCACCTGCCGAGCCGCCATCTGCCGGACAAGGCGATCAGCCTGCTCGACACCGCCTGCGCCCGCGTCGCGATGAGCCGCGTTGCGCCGCCGGCGGCGCTGGAACGCGAACGCCAGGCGGTGGTGGCAATGGACCTGCAACTGGCCTGGGCCGAACAGGACGAAAAGCTGGCGATCGATTGCGGCATCGACCGTGAAGCGCTGAAGCAGAAGCGTGCCGAGCACCAGGCCAAGGCCGAGGCACTGGAACAACAGATCAACCAGGCCCGGCAACTGGTCGACCAGGTTGGGGAACTGCTTGCCCAGCCCGCTGCGGCCGAAGGTAACGGCGCGCTGGCCGCGCTGACCGGCGAACTCGACGAACTGCAGCAGGGCAAGCCGCTGGTCCAGCCCTGGGTCGATCAGCGCACGGTCGCCGCCGTTCTCTCCGAATGGACGGGGATTCCCGACATCGACATGGTGACCGACGACATCGAGGCCACCTTGCAACTGCGCGAGCGCCTGGAAAAGCGCGTCTTCGGCCAGACCGGCGGCATCGTCGCGCTGAGCAAGGCGCTGCAGGTGGCGCGCGCCGGCATCCACGATCCGCATCGGCCGCTCGGCGTCTTCATGCTGACCGGGCCGACCGGCACCGGCAAGACCGAAACGGCGATTGCGCTCTCGGAACTGCTGTTCGGCGGTTCGCACAACCTGATCCAGTTCAACATGAACGAGTTCCAGGAAGCGCACACCGCCGCCACCCTGAAGGGCGCCCCGCCGGGATACGTCGGCTATGGCAAGGGCGGCGTGCTGACCGAGGCGGTACGGCGCAAGCCCTACAGCGTCGTGCTGCTCGATGAATTCGACAAGGCCCACCGCGATGTCCACGAAGTCTTCTACCAGGTCTTCGACCGCGGTTGGATGGAAGACGGCGAGGGGCGTCGGGTCAGCTTCCGCAACTGCCTGATCCTGATGACCAGCAACATCGGCGCCGAGGAAATCGAGGTTGCCGCGCTGGCCGAACAACCGGCCACCTACGGGCAACTGGTGCAACTGGCGCAGGGCAGCCTGCAGCGCCATTTCGCGCCGGCGCTGCTGGCCCGGATGCAGGTGCTGCCGTTCTACCCCCTGGGCCTGTCGGCCTTGCAATCGATCGCCGAGCACCAGTTCGAACGCCTGGCCGATCGTCTGGAAGAGCAGGGGGTGACGCTGGAGATCGACACTTCTGCCGTCGAGTGGGTGGCCAATACCGCGGCGGGTCATCCGCACCGCGGGCGCGCCATCGAAGACCTGATCCGCGCGACCGTGCTGCCGTCGCTCGCTCAGGAGTTGCTTGCTGCCAAGCGGGACGGCTTGCCGCTCGGCAGGGTAAGGGTGGTTGCCGACGGCGGCCTCTCCCTCGAACTGCTGGATCGCGAGAGCGAGCCGGAAAACCTTTCAGAACCCAATGATGCCGACCAACAGGAGGTTACGTCATGCGCTTGATTGAAATCAGGAGTCCCGTATTACTGGATGCCGATTCACTGGCACTCAGCTTCACCGCCAAGGAAGAAATGTCATGGACGCCCAGCTATGAGCTGGAAATCATCTGCAAACGTCCGGATCTCGATCTCGACGGATTGCTCGGCGATACCGTCGCCATCGACATCTCGCTCGATAAGGGCAACGATATCCGGACCTTCCATGCCTATGTGCTGGAAGGTGTCGATACCGGTCAGCGCGACGAGCAATTCACCTACAAGCTGAAGCTCGGTAGCTGGTTGTCCTTCCTCAGCCAGAACCAGAACTGCCGGATCTTCCAGGACCTGTCGGCGCCGGAAATCGTTGAAGAAGTGTTCCGCGGTTACGGTTTCGCCAAGTTCGAACTCGATCTCAAGCGCACCTATGACAAGCGCGAATACTGCGTTCAGTTCAAGGAGAGCGATCTCGCCTTCACCAGCCGCCTGCTTGAGGATGAAGGCATCTACTACTTCATCCGTCACGGCCAGGACGAACACACCGTCGTCATCAGCGACTCGCAGGTCTTCGTCGACCAGTCGGGGATCTACGGTCAGCTCGACTTCAACCCGGACGGCGAGGAAGGGCGGCCGATTCTCGACCGCGAAAGCATCCAGCGCCTGCAACGCAGCCGTAAGGTGCGGCCGAACAACATCGTCCTGCGCGACTTCAACTACCACGTCCCGACCGACGTGCTGCAGACCAACGCCCAGGAAGAGCAGGCCACCCTGGCCGGCGTCCAGCTCGAACACTACGACTACGCCGCCGGTTATGGCGAATCGCAGCGCGGCGAGTTCCTGGCCAAGATGCGCCTGCTCGCCTGGCAGGCGGAAGCGCGCATCCTGAACGGCAAGTCGAACGCCAAGGGGGTGACGGTTGGCGAAGCCTTCTCGCTCCAGTTGCACCCCGACAACGCCCGCAATCGGCGCTACTTCGTGCTCAGCACCAAGTACGAGTTCATCAATGACCTGGACAGCACCTCGAAGGGCGAAAGCGCGGTATGTACCTTCACCGCGCTGCCCGACGACGTCGAGTTCCACCCGCTGCGTCGCTACAAGAAACCGACCGTTCCCGGCATCCAGAGCGCGACGGTGGTCGGTCCGGAAGGCGTCGAAGTGCATACCGACGAACTCAGCCGCATCCGCGTGCATTTCCACTGGGACCGTTACACCACCAAGGAAGAGGATTCCTCGTGCTGGCTGCGCGTCTCGCAGGCCTGGGCCGGCAAGGGCTGGGGCGTCATCGCCATGCCGCGGGTCGGCCAGGAAGTCATCATCACCTACGTCGATGGCGACCTCGACCGCCCCCTGATGACCGGCATCGTCTACAACGGCGATCTGCCGCCTCCTTACGATCTGCCCAAGGACATCCGCTACACCGGCCTGGTTTCCCGCTCGCTCAGCTATGGCGGCCCGGAGAATGCCAGCTCGATCACCTTCGACGACCTGCGCGGCGCCGAACGCGTGATGATTCACGCCGAGCGCGACTACCAGCAGACGGTGGAGCGCAATTCGGCGACCAGCATCGGCCAGGACCGCTACATGATGGTGACGCGCACCATCACCCAGACCTCGACCACGCAGATCGTCATGCAGGCGGCGTTGATCGACATCACCGGCGTGCGCGCGCTGTTCACCGGCGCCCAGCTCAACTTCACCGGCGTCTGCGCATCGTTTGTCGGCGCCAACATCGAAGCGATGGGACTCAACGCCCAGTTCATCGGTGCCGACATCAAGATGATCGGTAGCGAAACCGCCTTCATCGGCAACGAGATCGTCGCCACCGGCATCCAGACCCACATGACCGGCATCACGCTCAAGCTGACCGGCGAATCGATCGGCGTCACCGGCATCTCGGCGCAGATGACCGGCGTCCGTCTCGACATCACGCTGGTCTGGCTGCGCATCACCGGCGCCTGTATCGACCTCACCGGCCTCTGGGGCCGCATCACCGGCATGTCGATCGACGCCACCGGCATCGCCCTGGCGCTGACCGGCATGGCGGTGATCGCCTTCGGCATGCACCTGGAACTCAAGGGGGTGACGATCGAAGCGACCTCGCTGGCGATCAAGGCGACCGGTGTCGAAGCGCGGGTGACCGGCCTCTGGGCCAAGATCACCGCGGTCGACATGGACATCGGCCTGCTCAAGCTCGCCATCCGTGGCCTCAGCATCTACATGTAGGACGGCAGTACCCGGAAAGCCTCATGAAATTCTCGAAACCACAGCATCTTCTGGTTCTCACCGCGCCGGTCAAGTTCGGACGGTCATCCCATCTCGGGGTGACCGTCGGCTTCGGCTTCCGTCTCAGCGACCCCCGCATCCTGGCGCATGAGACAGAAATCTGGGCCGCGCTGGAGAGTGCGCCGATGTCGTTCAAGGCGCTCGACGAGGCAATGCCCAAACCTTTCGCCGAATGGCTGCTGGCCGGCCATGCACGGCGTCCGGCGAGCGTCGAGGCGGACGGCAAGTGGCGGGTCCAACTTGCCGTCGATGACTGCCACAAGGAAATTTTCTGTCATCCGCCGGCAGCGCTGGCTGCCGAAGCGGACGCGGAAATCGCCCTCGATTATGTGAATGCCTACGGTGGCGCCGAGTTCCTGGCCAATCCGGTCGGGATGGGGCATGACTCGGCGCTCCGGCGCGACAAGCCCCTGTTGCGCCTGCCCGATCGTTACGGCCAGGAAAACGAGTTCCTGGCCGCTACCGGTCCGCTCGATACCCGCTGGGCTCAGCGCGCGGCGCATGTGTCGCGTAAGAAGAAGGACCTGACGCTGGACAGCGACCACCGTTCCCACCTTGGCTGGCCGGAAACGATGGACCGCCGCTTCTTCCAGATGGCCCCGCGGGACCAGTGGGCGCGCGGCGAAAGCTGGCCGGCGAGCTGCGCCTATTCGCTGCATGGGGTGGGCGAGGGCGGTGCCGGTTTCGTCGGACAGATTCCGCCGCTCGAAGCGCAGGCGATCTACCGCCGGGCCGGCAGCCAGGAATTCGCCGAACTGCCGCTCAAGCGCCAGACCCTGTGGTTTTTTCCGGATCGCGACGTCGGGGCGGTGTTGTTTACCGGCCTGCTCGACGTCGACGACCTGCTGGCTGACGAAATCGATCATATGCTGGTCGCGCTCTCGGAATTCGGCACGCCTTACCCGCTGAATTACCTCTCGGTCGTCGCCCGGCGCCGCGAAGATACGAGCTGCAACCAGATTGAAGGGATGCGCGACGAGGTCCTGCTGCCCCCGGCCGGCCGCGGCTGGGCTTGGGAATACCTGCTGCTGCCGGAAGATCATCCGCGGGTTGCGCAGCCGGCGCGCGCCTATGCGCGGGTTCGCGAACGCATGCAGCATTACCTTGGCATGGTCGCCGCCGCTGCCGAGGCAACCAACAAGGCCAAGGAGCAGGATATCGCCCAGGTCAAGGCGCAGACCCGCGCGCTGATCCGCGGCGAAGGCCTGCCCGAAACGGAAGCCGACAAAATCGACTGGCGCCGGCAGCTCGCCGCCTGGCCCCGGGAAAAACGTCGCGACGACCTGATCATCCGCAACGCCGATCTCTCCGGCCTGGATTTCTCGGGGCAAAGTTGGCAAGGCTCGCAACTGATCAATGTCGATCTCAGCGCTTGCCGTTTCCTTGATGTCGATCTGCGCAACGTGCTGTTCCTCGGCTGCAAGCTCGATGGCGCCAGTTTCGAGAACGCCGTGCTGGATAGCTGCCATTTCAGCGAATCCAGCCTGAGCAAATCGCGCTGGAAGGCAACGCAACTGGCGACGGTGCAGTTCATCGAGTGCGATTTCAGCGCCAGCGCAGTTCTTGAGAGCCAGTGGAAGACAACCTTTTTCAGCGAATCGCGGGGTAGCCAGCTGAGCTTTGCCAAGGTGAGTTTCGACAGCGTACAGATGCAGAAATGCACTTTCCCCGCGCTCTCTTTTGCGGACAGCACGGTAGACGGCCATGTCTTCCTCGATTGCCAATTGCCATCGTTGAAGATCAGCCAGTCGCTGTGGCGCAAGACCAGTTGGGTCGCCTGCAAGCTGACTGGCAGCAGCTTCGACAACAGCCGCTTTGCCACCGCCGTCCTCGCCGACGCCTGCGACATCTCCGGTTCCCGCTGGACGCAGTGCCTGTTCGAGAAGGTCTTCCTCGGCGCCGCCAAGTTCGATGGTGGCGTCTGCGAAAGCTGCACCTGGGTCGAAGCGACGATGAATGCGCTGAAGGCCAGCGGCAGCCAGTGGATCGCCTGCGATTTGCGGCAGGGCAACCTGATGCATGCCGATTTCTCCGGTTCCCGCTTCCAGGCCAGCGCGCTGCGCGACGCCAACCTCTATGGCGCCGACCTGCGCGCCAGCGAGATTCATTCCAGCAACCTGATCGGCGCCAACCTCGGTTATGTGCAGCGCGAGAAGAATTGGCAGAAGAAGTGGAAGGACAATCTGATGGGGCGGGTCATTGAAGTTCCCAGGAGGCAGGACTGATGTTCGACAACCTCACCGGGATGCCCGATTTCGATACTTCCGCGATCAGCGGCATGCCGATCAAGGAAAAGAGTTTTGCCGGAGCGCGCTTTCTTGCGCCGCCCGCCGGGACGCATTTCGTCGATTGCGACTTCTCCGGAACCCTCTGGGATGGCGTCACGCTTGATGGCCAGTTGTTCACGCGCTGCAATTTCAGCGGCGCGCAGTTCATCGGCTGCATCCTGAGAACCGTTCGCTTCTACTCATGCAGCGCCGCCAGCGCCCGCTTCCAGCGCACGCTGACGACCGAATGCCACTGGGAAAGCGGCGACTGGGGGAACTGCCAGTGGCTGGAGTGCCGGCTGGCTCGCCAACTGGTCAACGCGCTAAGCGGTGGCGCCTGGGAGTTCCGGGTCTGCGACATCTCCTTCACGACCTTGTCGTCGCTGACGCTGGGCAGCCTGCGCTTCGAGAGCTCGTTGATCCGCGATCTCTCGCTGGTCGAGAGCAAGGTTCAGGAGCAGGGCTGGCAGGAGTGCGTGATGGAACGGGTGATTTCCGCCAATTCGACCTTCACCAGTGGCCAGTGGCACGGCTGCCACGGCATCAACAACCGCTGGATGGGCGTCAAGGCCCGGCATCTGGCCTACCAGTCCTGCCATTTCGAGCAGTCCGCGTGGTCCACCTGCGAAATCGAGGGCGGCGACTTCCAGTCGAACGTGCTGCGCATCGCCCATTTCGACAATGGCAAGCTGCACCGCCTGCGTTTCAAGGGCAACACCCTTTACGCCATCGCCTTCGACGCTTCGTTGCTGTGTGAATGCGAGTTCCGCGAACGCGAGGTCTCCCACATCTCGCTGCGCAACGCCCGCCTCGAATCCTGCGACCTCAGCGGCATCACCGGCAGCGACCTCGACGCGCGTGGGTGCACGATGCAGGGAACGACGGTCAGCGGTGCCCGTTTCGTCGACGCCAACGTCGCCGGTCAGCAGCCGGAGGACTGGCGCGGTGCCGACCTCGACCTGGCGCGTTTTGAAGTTCCCGAAGAGCTGCAGGACCTCGACTGGTGGAAAACCTGCCGCCCCGGAGTCAACAGGAGCATCCAATGAAATTGCTGGAACCCGTTAGCCAAGTCCCCGTCGCTCCGGTCAGCCAACGGCCGGCGGCCGCCAGCTACCCGAGCCTGATTCCCGGCACCAGCTACATGACGCGGATCCGCCGCGGCGAGCGGGGCTGGCAGCTTGAAGGCGATACCAGCAGTCCGGTGCGGGTTGCCGTCAGCTGCCTGGTCGAGCCGCTCGATGGCGACCAGGTGCTGGTCGCCGGCATCAATGGCATCTGCTACGTCCTTGCCGTGCTCGAAAGGGACTGGCAGCAGGGGCAGCGGATCGATGTCGACCTGGGTGGCGGCGAACTGCACCTGAAGGCGGCCAACATCGTTGTCGAGGTCGAGCGCAACCTCGACCTGCAGGCCGAGAACTTCCGGCTCAACGCCGAACTGTCGGTGCAGAACGCATCGACGCAGGTGGTCAACGTCGCCGGGGTCAGCGTGCTCAATGCCAATTCGATCGCACTCGACGGCAAGCAGAGCCTGACCATGCATACCAGTCTGGGCGCGATCCAGGCCAGCGCATTGTTGAAGATCGACGGCACCCAGATGCATTTCGGGTGATTTTGGGGAAGCGGCGGGTTGGACTGTTGCTTGGGATGTTCACTATTGTTTTAGGAAGAGGCTCGTATGTTTGCCAATAGCTCCGCAGGTGGTATCGATATTTCTCCGGCCGATGTCTGCAAGACACCGCCCTTGTGCATTCCGATTCCCTATCCCAACCTGGCATTCGGATCGATGGCCATTCCCAATGTGCCGAACATCCTCTATTGCGGCGGCCCGGTGCATAACCTGGCGACCATCATCCCGGTCACCTTCTGCGATGAACCCGGCGCCTGCGGCGGCATCATCTCCGGCACCGTCAAGGGGCTTTCCATCCATATCACGGCGAAGCTGAACTTCCTGGTCGGTGGTGCGCCGATCACCCGGCTGACCAGCATCAACCTGCCGAACACGATGAATACGCTGGGCGTCCGCCTGGTGCCCAGTCAGTTGAAGATTCTGGTCATCTGATCCCATGTCCTGGAAAGCAGTCCTGATTGCTGCCTTGGTCGCAGCGGGCATGCAGGGATGCACGATCGGCGACGCGACGCGGGTGCTGTTCAGGGGGATGCCGGACCGGATGATCCCCGAGAAGCGCAACATCTCGCTGACCATCCACGGCGGCCCCAAGCTCAACGCCAAGTTCGAGGGCGACGTCGCGCGGCCGCTGCGCCTGTGCATCTATCTTCACAAGCAAGAAGACTGGAATCCGCCGATGGATCTTGGCGCGCCCTGTTCGGAACAGGATTCCCGGGTGAGCAAGGCGCAGAAGATCACCTTGCTCGCCGACCGCGTCGCCTACATCACGGAATCGGTGCCCTACGGGGACGCCTACTGGATCACGGTGACCGGTGATTTTGCGGATCAGGGAGGGAATGGCAAGGGCATTCTCAAGGTCCAGTCGCCGGCCGATGTCAATAGCTGCCACTGGCTGAACATCGACCGCAACCAGATTCAGGAAGTCAAGAAAAACAGTGCGGGCGATCAGCCCACATGCAAATAGGGGTTCACTTCTTCATGGCAACACACAATATCAACAGGGTGGTCTGGACCGATGGTTTACTGGTTGAAGCGCAGCATTTTCAACAACAGGAACGCTACATCGAACACCAGGTGAACAGCCGCCTGTCGCAGATCACCAACCTCGGTTGGGGATTCAGCGAACTGGAAATCGACCAGGATCTATTGCAGCAGGGCTTGCTCGCCATCATCCGGGCACGCGGGATCTTCGACGACGGGACTCCGTTCTCGATTCCGACCTGCGATGCCATCCCGGAAGCGCTGGATCTTTCCGACGCGCCGATCGGCACCCGGATCTGTCTCGCCACCGTGCGCAGCGACGTGGTCAACAGCTCGGTCGGTTTCGGCGAAGCCGAAGCCGCCGCTCGCTACAAGGTGGTCGAAGCCGAAGTGCAGGACGCCAACGTCGGTCTCGACCCGGAAGGGTCGCCGCTGCGCATCCACATGCAGGTCGGCCAGTTGCGCACCCGGCTGTGCCGCGAAGACCACGTCGGCGCCAGCGAGACCTGGCAACCGATCGCCCGCCTGGCGGCGCGTCAGGGCAACCGCGGCATCGTCCTCGATAGCGATTTCATCCCGGCGATGCTCGACGTTCGCGCCCATACCCGTCTGCTGGCCGTCTGCAACGAGTTCCAGGGGCTGCTCCAGCACCGCCTCAGCGCTTCCGCCGGCCAGCGCCTGCTCGCCAGCGGCGGCGGCCTGGCCGACCTGATCGAGATGCTGGCGACGCAGGCGATCTCCGAATACCGGATGCGCCTCGACCATCTGGAAGCCTACGACCCCCTGCATCCCGCCGATCTCTATCTGGAACTGACCGGTCTGCTCGGCCGCCTTTCCGTGCTGCCCAGCGTCGAGCCGATGTTGGCCGCGCAGAAGTGGCGCTACCAGCACGACGACCTGCAAGCCTGTTTCAGTGCGCTCGCCCATGCGTTGCGCCGCGCCCTGTCGCTGATCATCGAATCGCCGGTGATCCCGCTGCGCTTCGAAGATCGCGGCGACCAGGTCTACCTGTGCATCAACGATCCGCAGTGGAAGCTGCAGAAGATGGTCTTCGCTTTCACCTCGGCGATGCCGGGCGACAACCTGCGCCGCATGTTGCCGACCCAGGTCAAGTTCGGACCGGTCGAGCACATCAACAAGCTGGTCGACCTGCAACTGCCGGGGGCACGCCTGGTACCGGTATCGGCGGTGCCGCGCAATCTGCCCTTCTACGCGCAGAGCGTCTATTTCGAGGTCGAATCGGTCGATCCCTACTGGAAGGAAACGATGCGCGGCGCGGCAATGGCGCTGCGCGTGGTTGGCGATTTCCCGCAACTGAAGTTCGAGGCCTGGGGGCTGCGTGAAGGGAAAGTGGCATGAGGGGCATCAATGAAATCATGAGCGCGCTGCGCAACATCCCGACGTCCGGTGGTGTTTCCTCGATGGGCGCCCTGGGCGACATCGCTCAGCGCATTTCCAGCTCGATGCCGCACGGCGCGGAAAATCCCCAGCCCTTCGGCAACCTGCTCGAGCACAGCGAAGACAAGCCAGCACTCGAGGCCCCTGTCGATCTGCCGGTAAGCAAGGAAAAGCCGGTCGACCGTTCGGTCGGGGCGGTCGCCATGCTCGGCATGCGCAACGCCATCGCCCGTCCCGGTGTCGCCGCGTCGAAGTGGCAGAACCCCTACATCTCGGCGGCGATCCCGCCGCTCCTGCTGCTGCATCGTCTGGAAGACCAGGGCATCACCTTCGATACCTCGTTGCGCGGACAGCTTGGGCTGGAAGTAAGGATGTTCCGCGAGAAGCTGGCGAGCAGCGGCGAAGAATCACGCTGGATCGACGATGCTTCCTACCTGTTGTGCACGCATATCGATGAGTTGCTCAACGAAGCCTGCCGCAAGCAGGATCTGCCCTTGCCGGAAAAATCCCTGCTCGTCGAATTCCACGGCGACGCCTGGGGCGGCGAGGACTGCTTCATCAAGCTGGAAACGGCGATGAGCCAGGAGCGGCCGCCGATCGCGCTGCTCGAACTGTACGAGGTGATCCTCGGTCTCGGCTTCCAGGGGCGCTACCAGGTCATCGATCGCGGCGACGTGTTGCTGCAGGATTTGCGCAGCAAGCTGCACCGCATGATCTGGGATCGCGCGCCGGACGGTCTCGCCCTGCGCTCGGGCTTGCCCAAGGTGTTCAAGCCGAGCTGGCTGACGCCGTTCCGGCTCTTCCTGATCGGCGCTGCGCTGTTGTCGATCGCCTACCTGGCCGGCGTTTTCGACATCGCCATGCGCGGCAGCCCGCTGCGCGAGGCGCTGGCCGCCTACGAACCGCCGGTGCGCGAAATCAACATCTCCGAGACCTTGCCGCCGCCGCTGCCGGAACTGATCGCCGAAGGCTGGCTGACGGCGGAGCGGCGGGAAAACGGCTGGCTGCTGATCTTCCGTGCCGATGGGGCGTTCGAACCCGGCAAGGCGGAAATCCGGCCCGAGTTCCTGCCCAACCTGACCCGGCTCGGCGCCGCTTTCGCGCCCTGGCCCGGCGATCTGGAAATCATCGGCCACACCGACCTGACGCCGATCCTGGCAAGCAAGTTCCCCTCCAATCAGGCGCTTTCCGAAGCCCGTGCCCGCGAAGTCGCCAAGCTGATCCAGCAGCAGGTTGCCGGCGGTAAGGCACAGCGTCAGGTGACGGCGTCCGGGATGGGCGAGAAGGCACCGGTGATCGCCGAAATCAATCCGGCGGCCAACCTCAAGAACCGTCGGGTCGAGGTCTTGTGGAAGGTGGCGGCAACCCGGCGCGTGGTGACTGAAATCATCCGCTGAACGGGAAGAGGGTAGGCAGCAATTACCGGTCCGGACAAGACCGGGGTTCATCGAAGTTGATCAGCGCAGGGGTTTGCACTGGCGAAACCCTGGGTTGGGAGCATCAAAAATGTTGAGAAGTTCGTTACGCATCGTCATCTCCTTGATTCTTGCCGCCGTCGTCTGGTGGATCGGACCGATGGTCGCCATCGGCCGCTACCATCCGTTCGGCTGGCTGTGGCTGCGCCAGTTACTGGTGGTTCTGCTGCTCTTCTGGGGCTTCTACCCCTTGCTGCGCTGGCTGCTCGGCAAGTTCCTGTCGCTCTTCCGCCGCCGCAAGCAGAAGGCGCCGACGGTAGATAACGACCGCATCATCAGCCGCCTCGCCGATCTTGAACTGACCCTGCGCAAGATCTGGGTCGATCGCCAGAAGGGTTTCTTCCGTCGCCTGATCTACCGTCTGCGCAAGGGGCATCTGCGCGAACAGCCCTGGTTCATGCTGCTCGGTTCGTCGGGGGCGGGGAAAACCAGCTTCCTCAACCACACCAGCCAGAACGCCTTGCCCGGCGAAGTGGCCGGCCTGCCGCGTCTCGGCGAATCGCTGGGGCAGACCGAGGATTGCGGTTTCTGGGTCAACGACAAGGCGGTCTGGATCGACAGCAGCGGCCAGTGGGCCGAGCGCGAGGCGCTTGGTGAATCCGGCTTCAGCGCCTGGAAGAAGCTGCTCGCCGGGGTCCGCCGCATGCGCGGCGGCGCCGGTCTGGACGGCTTGGTGCTCTGCGTCGACCTCGACTGGATGCTGAAGGCCAGTTCGGAGCAGCGCAAGCGGCTGGCCGATACCCTGCGCGGTCGGGTTCTCGAACTGGCCGATTGGTTCGATCTCGAACTGCCGGTCTACATCGTTCTCACCCACGTCGATACGCTGCCCGGCGGCGGCGCCATGCTGGCCGCCCTCGAAGACGAGACGCTGGCCGACGGCATGGGCTTCGAGGCCCTCGCCGAAGGCGGTGTCGATGCCTGGTACGAGCGTTTCGAACATCGCGTCCAGCGTGTCGTCCAGTTCGTCATCCCGCAGATGGCGGATGCCAGCGAAGGCCAGCAATTGCTGCATTTCACCGAAAGCCTGGGCCGCCTGCGGGCGCCGCTGCTGGAGTTCGTCAAGTCGGTGGCGATGCACGCCTCGTCGGTGCGTGGCGGGCAACTGCGCGGCATGTGGTTCGGCACCTCGGTCTACCTGATGGCCACCGACGAGGCGGTCAATCTGGTACAGCTCGACGAACCCAACGAGTCGCCGGCCTTCCGTTCCTTCGCCAAGACCTTCTTCGCGCCGATCGGCCAGGCGATCGAGGAACGCAACATCCTGCGTTTCGGCGACAAGTCGCTGGCCTCGCGCGGCAAGCGGATGCTGCGCTGGGGGATCAGCGTCGTCGCCCTGTGCCTGCTGTCGGTCTGGCTGGTACTGACCTATTTCGATCAGCGCAGCTACATCGACCTGATCTGGGCGCAATTCGGCGAAGGCAAGCGCCTGGCCCAGCAACTGGCCGATACGCCGAGTGCCGATATCGCGCTGATGGACGTCTCCAGCCAGATGCGCTATGCCGGCAATCAGCTCGGTGCCAACTTCTCGATGATCCCGTCCACCTTCTTCGAGCACACGCGGATCCGCAACGTCGCCTACGAGACCTATCGCCGTCACCTGTTCAAAAGCTTCATGCCGGAAATGTTCAAGTACGTGACCGTGCAGTTGAAGAACGAGATGGACGGCGGCACCGGCGACGTCTACGAGACGCTGCGCCTGTACCTGATGCTGGTCAAGCCGGAGCGGCGGAATTCGGAAGTCGCCGTCCGCTGGTTCGAGAAGCGCTGGGAGAAGATTGCCCCGGCGAACTCCAGCGACGAAGAAAAGCATGCCTTCCTGGGGCATGTTGCCGCCGCCTTCTCGCCGCCCTTCCTGCCCGCCGCGCCGGCCGACGAAAACCTGCTGACGCAGGCGAGGGCGGTGGCCAGCGGTCTGCCCAGCGCGATCCGGGTGATCGACAACGTCAAGGCGCAGGCCTTGCCGGAGAGCGTCGAGGACGTCTCGCTGTCGCGCGCCGCCGGCCTCAACGCGCCGATGCTGCTGCGCATGCGCAGCGATACGCCGACCACCTCGCCGGTCATCAGCGGCTGGTACACCCGCGCCGGTTACCACGATGTCTTCATGCCCCGGCTGATGAAGAGCGCACGTGACATCTTCGAGGAGGAAAACTGGGTGTTGCGCGACGAAAGTGGCGCCAAGGGCAATGCCTTCGATGTCGAGAAGAGCGTCCAGGACATGGCCGACGCCGCCCGCCGCCAGTTCCTGCAGGATTACATCCAGAACTGGCGCGGTTTCATCAACGACATCACGGTGCGCCGTTACAGCAGCATGGACGACGCCGCCTGGCTGGCCAAGGCGATGATGGACCCGCAATCGGCGCTGGCGCAGCTGGTCCGTTTCATCGGCCGCGAAACCTCGCTCACCGGCAACTACGAAGGCGACGTCGATAGCTGGATCGATCGCCAGAAGCTCAACCTGGAGCGGACGCGGCGCGCCGTCGTCGGCGAAATCAGCGGCCAGCACTATCGCTACCGCGTCCTGCCCGAGCACGTCGTCGACGACTACTTCAATTCCTTGCGCCGCATGGCAGTTACCCTGAACCCGAACTCCGGGGTGGAAACCGCAGCCAGCCCGCTCAGCCGCCTGTTCGAGCCGCTCTACCGGCAGATTTCGGTGGTCAACGGCGCCATGCAGGTCGGCCAGTTGATGCCCGAGTACGACGCCTTCCGCCGCATGCGCGCCGACGCCGCGCGGCAGCCGGAGCCGATCCGCGGCATCATGCTCGACCTGATCGAATCCGGCAGCAACGCGACGGCCCAGAAGTCGAGCGCCGAACTGACCAAGGGCGCGACCGGGGCGTCGAAGACGATCTGTCCGCAAACGGTTTCCCGCTATCCGCTGGTTCGCAGTTCGGGGCGCGATGTCGGTTCCGAGGACTTCCGCCGCCTGTTCGGTCCGCGCGGGGTGCTCGACAGCTACTTCAATGAGGAACTGGCGCAGTACGTCGATACCTCGAACGTCCCCTGGCGGGCGAAGCGGGTCGATGGCCTGGCGGGCAGCCTGGTCAATCCGAACATCATCCGTTCGTATGAACTGGCCCGCTCGATTCGCGACAACTTCTTCAACGAGAGCGGTCAGCTCGGTTTCTCGGTCATTGTCCGTGCGGTGGATATGGACGCCAGCGTCACCGAAGCGCTGTTCGACATCGGCGGCGAGCAATTGCGTTATGCGCACGGCGCGTCGGCACCGAAGAAGATCGAGTGGTCGCCGCAGCGTTCGAGCATGGTCGTCCGCCTGCACATGCGCTCCGTCGATGGGCGCACCCAGCAGATGGAGTTCACCGGTCCGTGGGCGATCTTCCGCTTCTTCGACGCTGGCGAGCCGCTGACCCTGGCCGACGACAAGCGGGTGATGCGCTACAAGACCGCGTTGGGTGGCGTCTCGCTCGAATTCCAGGCAACCAGCAGCGATTTCCCGCTGTGGTCGCGGACGCTGGCCCAGTTTTACTGTCCTTCGAAGTAAGCCGGTGGCGGCTTTCGCCGCCGGCATTGGTGATGCTTTATTAACGAGTTGTTGAATTTAACGGAGGTGAATCATGCTTGATCCCAAGGAAATCATCGCGTCCATCCAGCAAAGCCTGGATAGCTGCAACACGATGCAGTCGTCGTCGACGGCGAGCTTCAACGAAGGCGTGCCGGGTTACAACATCTCGGGGCCCACCAACGCCAGCCTGGTCATCGGCGGCGTCCAGGGCGCTGTCAATTCGATGGTCGAGAACATGAACAACATCAAGCGTTCGATCGACGATCAACTGGATGCCCACCAGGCCATGCAGAAGGGCGAAACCACGCAGCAGTTCAACGCCAACATGGACGACTTGCGGCCGACCAACGCCGCGGGTTTCCCGAACGAAATGATGGACAACTTCTTCAAGGCGTTCAAGAACCGCTGAGTTCGGTCAAGGTGCCTCCGGCACCGGTTTTATCAAAAATCGCCGGCATTCCGCCGGCGGTGAATTGCATCATGAATGGGGAACACAGATGGAGCAGGGGAATTTGCAGCCGCAGTTCGGCATCGAGCGTATCTATCTGAAGGACATTTCCTTCCAGGTGGCCAATGCGCCGGAGGTTTATTCGGACAGCCGGCGTTACGACGTTGGCCTGAACATCAACAGCGCCAGCCGCCAGGTCAGCGCCGAGGTCTTCGAGGTCGTGCTGACCGTCGTCGCCACCGCCAAGCAGGGGGAAACCGAGGTGTTCAAGGGCGTGGTCAGCGAGGGCGGTTCCTTCGTCATCCGCAACGTCAAGCTGGATCAGCGTGACGCCATCCTCGGCGTTGCCTGTCCGAACATCCTGCTGCCCTATGCCCGGGAAATGCTTGCCGACCTGAGCACCCGCGCCGGGTTCTCGCCGGTGATGATCCAGCCGGTGGATTTCGAAGCGGTTTTCCTGCAGCAGCGCGAGCAGGCCAGGCAGCAGGCGGGGCAGGGCGCGCCGCTGCAGTAAGCCGTAGCGCCGCCGAAATCCCGCAGACGACCGTCGGGTTGTCTGCGGGATTATTCATTCCGGGGGGGAGTGTGGTTGAATAGCGGTCTTTGCGCAGACTGGAGCCGAACCATGGCTGATCGGCGACTACAGGTTTTTCATGCCGTAGCCAAACACCGCAGTTTCACCCGCGCCGCCGATGCGTTGTTCATGACGCAACCGGCGGTCACCTTCCAGATCAGGCAGCTTGAGGAGCAGTACTCGACGCGCCTGTTCGAACGCCGTCACGGCAGCATCGACCTGACCCCCGCCGGCGAACTGGTGCTCGAATACGCCGAACGAATCCTGGGCCTGTCCGACGAAATGGATACCCGCGTCGCCGAACTCACCGGCGAAATGCGCGGCCCGCTGCTGGTCGGCGCCAGTACGACGATTGCCGAGTTCATGCTGCCGCGCGTCCTTGGCGAGTTCAACGCGCTTTACCCGCAGGTGCGGGCACGGCTGATCGTCGCCAATTCCGAAAGCATCGAGAACCGGGTTGCCGAGCACAGTCTCGACGTCGGCCTGATCGAGGCGCCGGCCAGGCTGCCCGGGCTGAGCAGCCTGATCTGCTGCGACGACGAACTGCAGGTGGTCTGCGTTCCCGATTACCCGCTGGCCGAGTTCAAGGCCTTGAAGCCGGCTGATCTCGCCGACTACGAGTTCATTTCGCGCGAGCCGGGGTCCGGGACGCGGGCAATCACCGACGCCTATTTCCGCGACCACGGCGTCGATCCCCAATCGCTCAAGACGCAGATGGAACTGGGCAGCCCGGAAGCGCTCAAGGGCGTCGTGTCGACCGGGCTCGGTTTCGCCATCGTGTCGCGCGCCGTCGTCGCCAAGGAAACCCGTCTTGGCGAACTGCTCGGCATCCCGCTCGATCCGCCACTCAAACGCGGCCTCTACCTGGTGCATCCGCAGGACCGTTTCCAGTCGAAGCTGCTTTCCACCTTCATCGATTTCGCCCGTCGCAAACTCAAGGAACAGGCAGCATGAACACCTCCCGACCGATCCGTGCCCGCATCCGGCCCGCCGCCATTCTCGAAAACTACCGCATCGCCAAGGCCTGCGCTCCCGACGCCTGGGCCTGGGCGGTGGTCAAGGCCGACGCCTACGGCCACGGCCAGTTGCGCGCCGTCGCCGCGCTGCAGGGCGAGGCTGACGGTTTTGCCCTGCTCGAATGCGAAAACGCCGTCGCCTTGCGCGAAGCCGGCGTCAGGCAGCCGATCCTGCTGCTCGAAGGCATCTTCGGCGAGGCCGACGCTCGTCGCGTCGTCGATTACAGCCTGCACAGCGCCGTCCATTGCCGCGAGCAGATCGAGATGCTCGCCGCGCACGCCCGTGCCGACCGGCCGCTCAGCCTTTACCTGAAGATCAACAGCGGCATGAACCGGCTCGGCTTCGACGCGGCAACGCTGCCGCAGGCCTGGGAGAGCCTGAAGAAAATCCCGGCGCTCAACCTGACGCTGATGACCCACTTTGCCGAAGCCGACGGTGCGCGCGGCGTGCTCTGGCAACTCGAACGCT
Source organism: uncultured Dechloromonas sp. (assembly GCA_964523045.1). Lineage (GTDB taxonomy): Bacteria > Pseudomonadota > Gammaproteobacteria > Burkholderiales > Rhodocyclaceae > Azonexus. The sequence continues at coordinate 27,527 of CAZFXO010000009.1, forward strand.
TCAAGGCGCTGGCCGGCGACTGGCACGGCCCGGTCAGCCTGGGCAATTCCGCCGCCATCCTGCGTCATCCGCTGGCGCACGGCGACTGGGTTCGCCCCGGTATCATGCTCTACGGCGCCAGCCCGTTCGCCGACCAGTCCGCCGCCGAGTTCGGCCTGCAGCCGGCGATGAGCCTGGAAAGCCGGATCATCGGCGTGCAGTCGATCACCGCCGGCGAGCGCGTCGGCTACGGCGGCACCTTCACCGCCGAGCGGGCGATGCGCATCGGTATCGTTGCCTGCGGTTACGCCGACGGCTACCCGCGCTCGGCGCCGACCGGTACACCGATCGCCGTCGCCGGCAAGCTGACGCGCACCCTCGGCCGGGTGTCGATGGACATGCTGGCCTGCGACCTCACTGAAACTCCGGAAGCCGGCATCGACAGCCCGGTGACGCTGTGGGGGCCGGGCGAAGCCGGCCATGTCCCGGCCGACGCGGTGGCGAGTGCGGCCGGCACGATTTCCTACGAGCTGTTCTGCGCCGTCGCGCCGCGCGTGCCGGTCACGGTCGACGGGCAATAAATGGCCAAGACCAAGACGCTCTACAGTTGTACCGAATGCGGGGCAAGCAGCCCGAAATGGCAGGGCCAGTGTCCCGGCTGCAACGCCTGGAACACGCTGGTCGAGACGCTCGCCGAGCAGCCCGGCAAGCACCGCTTCGAAGCGCTGGCGCCGGCGGCGAAACTGCAGAATCTGGCCGACATCGAAGCCCGTGAGGCGGACCGCATTCCGACCGGCATCGGCGAGTTCGACCGGGCGCTCGGCGGCGGCCTGGTCGCCGGCGGCGTCGTGCTGATCGGCGGCGACCCCGGCATCGGCAAGAGCACGCTGCTGTTGCAGGCGCTGGCGCACCTGTCGCAGGCGCACAAGGTGATCTACGTCACCGGCGAGGAGTCCGGCCAGCAGGTCGCGCTGCGCGCCCGCCGGCTCAACGTCGAAAGCGGCAGCCTGCCGCTGATGGCCGAGATCAACCTGGAACGCATCCTCGCCACCTTGCAGGCGGAAAAGCCGCAGGTGGCGGTGATCGACTCGATCCAGACGCTATGGTCCGACCAGCTTTCCAGCGCGCCGGGTTCGGTCGCCCAAGTGCGTGAATGCGCGGCGCAACTGACACGGCTGGCCAAGCAGGCCGGCATCACCGTCATCCTGGTCGGCCACGTGACCAAGGAGGGGGCGCTGGCCGGGCCGCGTGTGCTCGAACACGTGGTCGACACGGTGCTTTATTTCGAGGGCGACACGCATTCGAGCTTCCGCCTGGTGCGCGCGGTCAAGAACCGCTTCGGCGCGGTCAACGAACTCGGCGTTTTCGCGATGACTGAAAGCGGCTTGAAAGGCGTCAGCAATCCGTCGGCGATGTTCCTGTCGCAGCATGGCCAGGAAGTCGCCGGCTCCTGCGTCATGGTGACTCAGGAGGGAACGCGGCCGCTGCTGGTGGAAATCCAGGCGCTGGTCGATACCGCGCACGGCAACCCGCGCCGGCTGACCGTCGGGCTGGATGCGCAACGATTGGCCATGCTGTTGGCCGTGCTGCACCGCCACGCCGGCATCGTCTGCTTCGATCAGGATGTTTTCGTCAATGCCGTCGGCGGGGTCAAGATCGGCGAGCCGGCAGGCGATTTGGCGGTAATCATGGCGATTACGTCTTCGTTGAAAAACAAGGCGTTGCCGGAGAAACTTATAGTATTTGGTGAAGTTGGCCTGGCCGGTGAAATCCGCCCGGCGCCGCGCGGCCAGGAGCGTTTGAAGGAAGCCGCCAAGCTTGGTTTCACCCGCGCCCTGATTCCCGAGGCCAACCGGCCGCGCCAGGCGATTCCGGGCATGGAGGTGATCGCCGTGCGCCGGGTCGAGGAAGCCGTGCAGCGCATCCGGGAACTGCAATGATCCTGACGCTGGCCTGGCGCATGCTGCGCCGCGAGCTGCGCGCCGGCGAACTGCGCCTGCTTTTCGCGGCGCTGACCATCGCCGTCGCAGCGGTCAGCGCCGTCGGATTTCTCACCGACCGGGTCGGACGGGCGCTGGAAACCGAGGCACGGCAGATGCTCGGCGCCGACCTCGTGCTTGCCGCCGATCAGCCTCTGCCGGCTGAATTCGCCACCGAGGCGGAGCGCCTCGGCTTGCGCACGGCGCAGACGCTGGTCTTTCCGAGCATGGTGTTCGCCAACGGGCGGGCGGAGTTGGTCGAAATCAAGGCGGTAGGCGACGCTTATCCGCTACGCGGCCGCCTGCGCACGGCCGCCGCGCCGGGCCAGCCGGATGGCCCGGCCGACGGCGGTCCGCAGCGGAAGACCGCCTGGGCCGACGAGCGTCTGTTCAGCCTGCTCGCGCTCGCCCCCGGCGCGTCGCTCGGCGTCGGCCAGTTGCAATTGCCGGCGAGCGCCGTGCTGACCCGTGAACCCGACCGCGGCTTCAACGTTTTCGCGATGCAGCCGCGCCTGATGATGCACCTCGACGACATTGCCGGCAGCGGCCTGATCCAGTTCGGCGCCCGCGTCCGCTACCGCCTGCTGCTCGCCGGCGAGGCGCCGGCGCTGGCGCATTGGCGGGCCTGGGCCGAGCCGCGGCTGGGGCGCGGCCAACGCCTGGAAGGCAGCGAAAATGCCCGGCCGGAAATCCGCAACGCGCTCGACAAGGCGCAACGTTTCCTCGGCCTTGCGACCTTGCTTACCGTGATTCTCTCGGCGATTGCCGTGGCGCTTGCCGCCCGCCGTTACATGCAACGTCATCTCGACGCCTGTGCCGTGCTGCGCTGCCTGGGCATGACCCAGGGCCGCTTGCTGCGTCTGCACGCGCTGTCCTTCGTCGGACTCGCCGCGCTGGCTGCAGCACTCGGCGCCGGCCTCGGCTTTGCCGCGCATTTCGCGTTGGTCTCGGCGATGGCCGGGCTGGTCGTCGCCGATCTGCCGTTGCCCGGCGCCGGTCCGCTTGGCGAAGGCGCGCTGGTCGCCGGCGTGCTGCTCTTCGGCTTCGCTTTGCCGCCGCTGCTGCAACTGGCGCGGGTGCCGACCTTGCGCGTGCTGCGCCGCGAACTCGGGCCGCCGGCGCCGCTCGCCGTGCTCGGCCATGTCTTCGGCTTTGCGCTGCTCGCGCTGTTGATCGTCCGCGCCGCCGGCGACCTGCGCCTCGGCTTGTTTGCCGTCGCCGGTTTCAGCGCCGCGCTGGCGTTGTTCTGGGGGCTCGCCTGGAGTGCCGTCCGCGTCGCTGGCCGGCTGCGCGGCGGGGCCGGCTTCGGCTGGCGCCAGGGGCTGGCGACGCTGGCCCGGCACGGTGCTGCCAACACGCTGAAGATCGTCGCTCTCGGCATCGGCCTGATGGCCTTGCTGCTGCTCGGCGTGACCCGGCTCGAACTGGTCGATGCCTGGCAGGAATCCTTGCCGGCCGATGCGCCCAACCGCTTCGTCATCAACATCCAGCCCGAGCAGCGCCAGGCGCTGGCCGACTGGCTGGCCGGGCAGGGCATCGCCGCCGAGCTGGCGCCGATGGTGCGGGCCCGGTTGCTCAAAATCAACGAGCGCCCGGTCAGCGCTGCCGATTTTCCCGACGACGAGCGCGCCCAGCGCCTGGTCGAGCGCGAGTTCAACCTGTCGTGGCGGCGCGAGCTGCCGGTCGGCAACGAGATCGCCGCTGGCCGCTGGTTCGCGGGCTCGGGCCAGGAAGCCTCGGTCGAGGCCGGGCTGGCCAAGACGCTCGGCATTGCGCTCGGCGACCACCTGGTGTTCAGCGTCGCCGGCGTCGAGAAGAGCGTCGCGGTGACCAGCCTGCGCCGCCTCGACTGGGATTCGATGCGGGTCAATTTCTTTGTTCTGACGCCGCCCGGCGTGCTCGACGACGCGCCGGCCAGCTACATAACCAGCTTCCACCTGCCGCTCGAACGGCGGCTGGCGGCGGCGCAACTGGTCGAAACCTTTCCCAACCTGACGGTGATCGACATCGATGCGGTGCTGGCGCAGATTCAGGGCATCGTCGGCCAGGTGGTCGGCGCCGTCCAGTTCGTCTTCCTGTTCACGCTTGCCGCCGGCGCCGTCGTCCTCTATGCGGCTTTCCTCTCGGCGATCGACGAGCGGCGCTTCGAACTGGCGGTGATGCGCGCGCTTGGCGCCCGCCGTGAACAACTGCGCGGCGCGCTGCTGGTCGAACTGGCGGCGGTCGGCGGGCTCGCCGGCTTGATCGCGGCGCTCGGCGCGGCGGCGGTCGGCCAGTTGCTGGCGCGCCAGGTGTTCGATCTGGCACCCGGGTTTTCCCTGCTTTCACCGCTGCTCGCCGCGCTCGGCTGCGCCGCGTTCACAACCTTGGCCGGCTGGCTGGGCATGCGCAGCCTGCTTGGCGTGCCGCCGCTGGCGGCGCTGCGTCAGGGCGCCTGATCGGCGCCCGGGCGCAGGACGAGTTCGACGATGTTGCGGCTGCCTTCGCGGCGGTAACGCAGTGCACGGGTCAGGCCGCGGATCAGGCGGATGCCCATGCCACCGGGCAGGTCGGGTGTGGCCACGGGCAGGGCGCAGGCCGCAGGATCGAAAGGCATTCCCTGGTCTTCGTAATGCAGCACGATCTCCTCCTGCCGACGGGTCACGCGCAGGCAGACGACGGTGTTTTCGGCGTCCGGGTGGCCATGGTCGACGGTATTGACGAACAGTTCTTCGGCCAGCAGTTGCAGGCGCAGGCATACGGTTTCGTCGAGCGACAACTCCCGGCAGGCCGCCTCGAGCCTGGCGAGCAGCACGCTCAGTGCGGCGAGACGCGGGGCGACGGAAATATCCGTAGAATGCGTGTTCATGACTCAGGAAGGAGCTTGGGATGATGATTAGAGCACATCGAGCGCTGGCTTTCATGTTCGCTTTTGTCGCCAGCACTGCGGCGACGGCGGCGGAAGTCGCCGGCATGGTCAAGATCAGCCGGGGTGAAGCGACGATCGAACGGGCCGGCGAGCGCCTGCCGGCGACGGTCGGGATGTCGGTGCTGGCCACCGATCGCCTGCGTACCGGTGGCGATGGCGCGCTTGGCGTCACGCTGCGCGACAATACCTTGCTGTCGGCCGGGCCGAATTCGCTGATCGTCATCGAGAAGTTCGCTTTCAACAGTTCGACGCTGGAAGGCGGGATGTCGGTCGGCATCCGCAAGGGAACGCTGGCGGTGGCTTCCGGCAAGATCGTCAAGCGGACGCCGGAGTCGGTCGATTTTCATACGCCGACCTCGGTGCTCGGCGTGCGCGGTACCGAATTTCTCGTCGAAGTGATCGGGGGCAGCGATGAGTAAATCGTTTCCGATTCTCGCCCTCTGTCTGCTGCTCGGCGCCTGCGCCAGCGAGCGGGTGGTCCTGCTGCCGTCGGCGGACGGCAGTCCGGGCAAGGTGATCGTCCGCGATGCCGGCGGCGAGCGCATCCTCGAACATCCCTACGCGGCGACCGCCCGTCGCCTGGGGATCAATCGGCCGACGACGACCGAAGCTGCCCAGGTCGAGGTGCGCTATGGCGAGACTCTGCGCGCTTTGCCGCCGCGGCCGACCAGTTATACCGTCTATTTCGAGACCGGCACCGATCGCATGACGCCGGAGTCGGCGCAGGCCTTCGTCAGCGTCAAGCGGGAAATCGCCGAGCGGCCGGCGGTCGAGGTTCTGGTCATCGGCCATACCGACCGCGTCGGCTCGCCGGCCGAGAACGATCCGCTGTCGCGGCAGCGCGCCGAGGTGATACGCGACCAGCTGGTGGCCGAAGGCGTGGCGCCGGAAAAGCTGGAAGTCGCCGGCCGCGGCGAACGCGAATTGCTGGTGCCGACCGCCGACGAAGTCGACGAGCCGCGCAATCGCCGGGTCGAGATCAGCATCCGCTGAGCGGCGGGCCGTTCCAGCGTAGGAGCAGCAAGGTCAGGTCGTCGGCGGCGGCCGCGCCGGCCTCGAACTGGCGGACGCGATCGCGGACCAGCCGGCAGACGACGCCGGGCTCGTTCGTTTGGGCGCTGGCCAGGCAGGCTTCCAGGCCGGCACGGCCGAACAGTTGGCCGTCGCGGGTGGCTTCGCTGACGCCGTCGGTGAACAAGCAGAGCAGGTCGCCCGGCTGCAGCCGGATGCTGCCGCTGCCATAGGGATAATCGCCCAGCGCGCAGAGCGGCGGGCCGGCGATTTCCGCTGTCGGCAGGCTCAGGAGTTCATTGCCGCGCTTGATGAGCGGCGCGTCGTGGCCAGCGCAGACGTAATCCAGATGACCGTTGTCGACGTCGAGCACGGCGATGAAGGCGGTGACGAAAAGCAGCGCCGTGTTGTTGCGATCGAGTTCGTGTTCGAGATCGCGGACGGCGGCGCCGAGATCGTCGTGGCGGCGGGTCAGCGTGTTGCCCAGGGTTTTCGAGATGGCCATGAACAGGCTGGCGGGAACGCCCTTGCCGGAAACGTCGCCGACGGCGATGCAGAGGCGGCGCGCATCGAGCATGAAGCAGTCGTAGTAGTCGCCGCCGACCGCTTGCGCTGGTTCCAGGATGGCGGCCAGGGCAAAGCGCGTCTCGTCGGCGAACAGGCGTTCGGGGTCGGGCAACAGCCCCATCTGGATGTGTCGTGCGCTGTCGAGTTCGCCGGCGATGCGTGCCGCCTGTTCGCGGCTCGCCTGCAGTTGCCGTTCCGCCGCCTGGCGCCGCTCGTCGGCGCGGATCAGGGTATTGCCGAGCAGGGCCATGAACACCGGGCCGAGGAGCAGGGTCGGCGTGTTGCCGTCGAACAGCCAGCGTCCGCTGAAGAAGGCAAGATGACCGGCCAGCAGCAGGCTGCCGCCGACGGCGCTGAAGCCGAGTACCGCGTAGCGCGGCCGCAAGGCCGGCACGGCGCCGATCAGCAGCAGGCCGCCGGCGAGCAGGGCGGCCAGTTCGAGCTTCGCCATCCAGCCCGGCCGACGCAGGGCGTCGCCGGCGAGCAGGCTTTCGATGACCTGGACGTGCACATCGGCGCCGGGCAGGCTTTCGCCGAGCGGGGTGATGACGCGATCCTGGAGGCCGATGCTGTTGAAACCGACGATCACCAGGCGACCGGCGAAGGTTTCCGCTGGGTGCTTGCCGGCCAGGACGTCGGCGGCCGACAGGTAGTAATGCGAGCTGGCGCGCCCGAAATGCAGCAGCAGTTCGCCGTTGGCCTGGGTCGGCAGCCGGTAGTCGCCGAGGCGCAGTGCTGCCATGCCCTTGCTGCCGGCTTCGATGGCGACGGCGCCGCCGCCCAATGCCTGCCTGATCATCTCGAGCGGCAGCGAGAGATAGGGCTGCTCGTCGATCAGCGCCAGCGTCGGCACGCGGCGCAGGATGCCACGGTCGTGGCCGCCGTTCATGGCATCCGGCGTGGCGTTGATGAAGCCTTCGCCGCCCGCTGCCGCCTGTAGTTCCGGGCGGCTGGCGAGGGCGCTGGCGAAGCGCGGCAATTGGCGGTCGGCACCCGGTGCGAGGGCGATTTGCGGCAGCGGATGGCGTGGCAGCCTGGCACCGGCCAGCGCCTGCGACAGGCCGACCGTGGCGAGAACCGTTGGCGCCCGGCCAATGACCGCGGCGAACTCGCGGTCGGGGTCGGGCAAGCGGGCGAGCAGGCGCTGATCGATCCCGGGTAGGCGCTGAGCGAGCAATGCCGGCGCGTGCTGGTCGGCTTCGGCGAAGATGAAGTCGAAGCCGACGGCGAGCGGGGCGCCGGCCTGGATGCGTTCGAGCAGCCGTCCCAGCACGTCGCGCGGCCATGGCCACTGGCCGTAGGCAAGCAGGCTCTGACTGTCGATGCCGACGACGATCACCGGTTCGCTCGACCGCTCGCGCGGCAACAGGCGCTGATAGCGGTCGAACTGATTGAGTTGCAGCGCGTGCAGCGGTGTCCGCTCGATATTGCCCAGAAGCAGTGCGCCGATGCCGAGCAGCAGGGCGGGGAACAGCCGTCCACGCCCGGCGCGCAGCAGGGCGACGAGGGCGGCGGTGGCCCGGCTCACAAGTTGATGGTCAAGCCGTCGTAGGCGGAAACGATGTCCAGCGGCGGCCGGTCGCCACGGGTGATCTGCTCGAAGCGGATCGATTCCTCGAACAGGCGGAAGAGCTGGGCGTCGTCATGCGCCGGTTCGTGGTGAAAGAGCGCCAGGCGCTTGGCGGCGGCGGCCTGGCACAGCTCGACGCCGACGACGTTGCTCGAATGTCCCCAGTCGGCCTTGACCGAAGTCGCTTCGGCGAGCGAATACATGGCGTCGAAAATAACCAGGTCAGCCTTGGCGAAGAAGCGCGCGAAACACTCGAAGGACGCAAGGTCGTCCAGCTTGTGCTCGGAATCGGTACTGTAGACCACCGACTTGTCGACGCTGTCGAAACGGTAGCCGTAGGAATCGCCGGTATGTAGCTGCAGCTTGGGCGTGACGTTCACCCCGCAGATGTAGTGCGCTTTGTCCGGCGTCATCAGGTCGAAGTCGATCTTGGCGCCGGCCTGCGAATAGTCGACCGGGAAGCAGGGCGCCCGCATCTGCATGCGCACGGCTTCTTCGAGCTGCTGGTGGCAGCCGTGGATGACGATGCGGTTGCCGGGAATGTACATCGGTGCGAAGAACGGGAACCCCATCAAGTGGTCCCAGTGCAGATGCGAGATGAAGATGTGGTAGGTCTGCGGGTTCGGCGTGCCATAGCGGGCGATCTTGTTCTGGCCGAGTGGGCGGGCGCCGCTGCCCATGTCGCAGATCAGGTGTTCGGGGCCGCCGGTGACAATCTCGACGCATGACGAATTGCCGCCGAAAGTGTTGTTGACGGTGAACGGCAGTGCGCCGACGAACTGTTCGAGTGCATCGCGGCTCTTGAAGCTGCGCCCATTGGCGGCGGCCAGCGCGGCGATGATTTTCTCGCGGATGACTTGCCCGGTCGGCGCCGTCGGCAGCGAGCCGCGAGTGCCCCAGAAAATGACTTGCTTCATTGTCCGAGCACCTTGCACGCAGCGTCCACGGAGGTATAGCAGGGGACGATGAGGTTGAAACGGCTGATCGTGAACACTTCCTGGACCAGCGGCGTCAGCGCGGCGATGGCGAAGCTGCCCTGCTGCGCTTTCGACTGGCGGGATGCCATCATCAGCACGCGCAGGCCGGCACTGCTGATGTAGGCGACACCGGAAAAATCGAGCAGCAGCGGCGGTTGACCGAGCCGGCAATTGGCCAGCAGGGGTTCGAGCAAACGGGTGAACTCTTCGCTGAACGCGTGGTCTATGCGACCGCTGACGGAGACGACCAGAACGCCGGATTGTTCGCGGGTGGGTAGTTGCATCATCGCTGGCAAAGCTTCGATCAATTGGTTTAGTGACCAAGTATGCCATGGCCGTCCTCTGACTTAGGTAAAATATTGCATGCTCAACACCACTGTTAACAACGATCCGCGCCCCCTGTTTTCCTGGCGCAAATTCTGGGCGCACCGTTTTGGCCCGGCTCCCTTCCTGCCGATGTCGCGCGCCGAAATGGAACTGCTCGGCTGGGATTCCTGCGACATCATCCTGGTGACCGGCGACGCCTACATCGACCATCCCAGCTTCGGCATGGCGCTGATCGGGCGACTTCTCGAGGCGCAGGGTTTCCGGGTCGGCATCATCAGCCAGCCGGACTGGAATTCGGCGGCCGATTTCCGCCAGCTCGGCAAACCCAACCTGTTCTTCGGCGTCACCGCCGGCAACATGGATTCGATGGTCAACCGCTATACCTCGGACCGCAAACCGCGTTCCGACGACGCCTACACGCCGAACGGCGAGGCCAACAAGCGGCCGGACCGCGCGGTCACGGTGTATGCCCAGCGCTGCCGCGAAGCCTTCGCCGGCACGCCGGTGGTGATCGGTTCGATCGAAGCCAGCCTGCGCCGCATCGCGCACTACGACTACTGGTCGGACAAGGTGCGGCGCTCGGTGCTGCCCGATTCCAAGGCCGACCTGTTGGTCTTCGGCAATGCCGAACGCGCCATCGTCGAACTGGCGCACCGCCTGGCCAAGGGCGAGAAGATTTCGGAAATCCGCGACCTGCGCGGCACCGCCTTCATGGTCGGGCGCGACTGGCTACCGTCGGCCGACTGGGACGAAATGGATTCGACCGAGATCGATACGCCTGGCCCGCTGGTCAAACATGCCGACCCCTACGCGATGGACGACGGGGCCGGCAAAAATGCCGCTTCGCTGCCGTCTGCCGCTGACGGCGCCCAGCCGGTGCGCCTCGTCCCGCGCGCCGAGCGCCTGGCCGCCCGCCGCGAACGTCGGGCCCATACTGTCGTCCGCCTGCCGGCCTACGAGCAGGTCAAAGACGATCCGGTGCTCTACGCGCACGCTTCGCGCACCTTCCACCTCGAATCCAATCCGGGCAACGCCCGCGCGCTGCGCCAGGCGCACGGCGAGCGCGACGTCTGGCTGAATCCGCCGCCAGTGCCGCTGTCCACCGAGGAACTCGACGCGGTCTACGAACTGCCTTACGCGCGCCGGCCGCATCCGGCCTATGGCGACGCCAAGATTCCAGCCTGGGAGATGATCCGTTTCTCGGTCAACATCATGCGCGGCTGCTTCGGCGGCTGCACCTTCTGCTCGATCACCGAGCACGAAGGGCGGATCATCCAGAGCCGTTCCGAGGATTCGGTGATCCGCGAAATCGAGGAAATGCGCGACAAGACGCCGGGCTTTACCGGCATCGTCTCCGACCTCGGCGGGCCAACCGCCAACATGTACCACTTGAAGTGCAAGGACGCGAAGATCGAGGCCGCCTGTCGTCGGCTGTCCTGCGTCTATCCCGACATCTGCGACAACCTCGGTACCGACCATGCGCCGCTGATCTCGCTCTACCGGCGCGCACGCAGCCTGAAGGGGGTCAAGAAGGTGCTGATCGGCTCCGGCCTGCGCTACGACCTGGCGGTGCGTTCGCCGGAGTACATCAAGGAGCTGGTCCAGCACCACGTCGGCGGTTACCTGAAGATCGCCCCGGAGCACACTGAGGAAGGCCCGCTGTCGAAGATGATGAAGCCCGGCATCGGCAGTTACGACCGCTTCAAGCAACTGTTCGACCGTTTCTCGCGCGAGGCCGGCAAGGAGCAGTACCTGATTCCGTACTTCATCGCCGCGCATCCGGGAACCAGCGACGCCGACATGGTCAACCTGGCGCTGTGGCTGAAGAAGAACAACTTCCGCCTCGACCAGGTGCAGACCTTCCTGCCGACGCCGATGGCGCTGGCGACGACGATGTACCACAGCGAAAGGAACCCGCTGAAGAAGCTGCACCGCCAGGGCGGCGAAACTGTCGGTGCGGTGCGTGGCGCCCGTCAGCGCAAGCTGCACAAGGCCTTCCTGCGCTACCACGATCCCGAAAACTGGCCGCTGCTGCGCGAAGCGCTGAAGGAAATGGGGCGTGCCGACCTGATCGGCAACGGCAAGAAACAACTGGTGCCGGCCTGGCAACCGGCGGGCACCGGGCTGAAAGCGACCGCGGGCATTCGGCCGGCAACGGAGAGAAAAGGCGGCACCCCGGGGCCGGTAGCGGCCAGGCGCAACGGCGCCGGAGTTCGTCAGGGGCCGGGCGCCCCCCGCCAGCCTGGACCACGCAAGACTAGATCACCACGATGAAGCAGGGAGAAAGCATGGAAGCACAACAGACCACCATCTACGAGAAAATCGGTGGCGAAGCGACGGTAGGCCGGCTGGCCGACCGTTTCTACGAATTGATGGACAGCGTTGCCCAGTTCCGGGAACTGCGCGCGATGCACCCGGAAAGCCTGGCCGGTTCGCGCGACAAACTGTTCAAGTTCCTCTCCGGCTGGTTCGGCGGCCCCGACCTGTTCGTCCAGGAGTTCGGGCATCCGATGCTGCGCGCCCGCCACATGCCGTTCGCCATCGGTACGCTGGAGCGCGACCAGTGGGTGGCGTGCATGGTGTTGGCGATGGAGGATGTCGGCATCGATGAGGATGTGCGCAAGGTGTTGCTGAACAACTTCTTCAACACCGCTGATTTCATGCGCAACAAGGAAGGCTGAGCGCGCGGGGACCGACGAGCGGCGCCTTAGTTTCCGGCGACTTCCTGGAAAAACTCCCAGATCGTGTCGTTGGCGTCCAGTGCCTGCGATGCGTCAGCCTTGCCGCGCCGGACGCGTGTTGCGCCAGGCCAGGAGTGGCCGCCTTCGGCCGTGACGCAGAGTTGGACGCTGGCCGCTGCACGACAGCCGGCATAGCGCTCGCACCAGGCTCCTTGGCGTTCGAGGACGCGTTGCGGCGGCGCCTGGCAACCGTTACGCTTGACCCAGCGGGCGATGGTTTCCGGGACCGAGACGAAATCCATGACCTGGCGCCGGTCGAGGAAGGCGTCAGCGCCAGCGCCGCCATCGAAGAGTACGTGACTGTCGTCGCGCGCGTGAATGTGCAGGATCGGCACCGGTCGCGACGGCCGGCAATCGGCGACCGCCTCGGTACCGGCGACGGAGGCGATGGCACGGAACAGGTCCGCAGCCTCGCAGGCCAGGCGGTAGGCCATCATGCCGCCATTCGACATGCCGGTGGCGAAGATCCGCTGGCGGTCGATCGGCGTCCGTCGCGCCACGTCGGCGACCACGGCGCGGATGAAGCCGACGTCGTCGCTGCCGGTATCGCGGGCGTTGCCGCAGCAGCCACCGGCGTTCCAGGTGGCGAGCCGACCGCGCGGCAGGCGGCTGTGACCGTTGGGGAAGACGACGGCGAAACCGGCGCGCTCGGCCTTGCCGATCAGGCCGTAGCGCTCGTCGTCGGCCATCAACTCGGCGTGGCCGCCGCCGCCGTGCAGGGCGACGACCAGCGGCAGCGGATCAGACTGGGCGCGGCTGCCGGGCAGGTAGAGTAGGTAGCGGCGTGTCTTGCCGGCGTATTCCAGCGTTACTTGCTGGCTGCGCCCTTCGATCTGCGACAGGCGATCCGCGCGCGCCGTCAGCGGTGACCCGGTTATCGCCAGCGCAAACAGTAGGAAGGTGAGGGCGCGCATCGATCAGGAGGCTTCGTCGAGTCCGTCTGCCGCACTGCGGCGACGCAGGCGCGTCGCCAGGCGGTGACGAGCGAGCAGGCGGTCGTCGTTGAGGATTTGTCCGGCGGCGCGTCCCAGCACAAAACAGATGCCGGTCAGCGGCAGCACCAGCATCAGGCCGGTGATGCCGGCCAGGGCGCCGCCGGCAAACAGCATCAGCACGCTGAGCAGCGGGTGCATGTGCAGGCTGCGGCCGATCGTCTGCGGCATGAAGATGAAGTCGTCGAGCATGCGGACGGCGATGAACAGCAGCACCGCGCCGTAGGCGACGGCGGGCTGGCCGGCGAAATCGGTCGCCGCGACCATCAGTACCAGGGCACAGCCGGCGATCGAGCCGACGTAGGGAATCCAGGCGAGGACCGCCGCCACCAGCGCCAGCATCAGCGCGTGGTCGAAGCCGATCAGCCAGAGGCCGCCACCGAGGACGGCGGTGTCGATGACCGTGAGCTGAATCAGGCCGACGAAATACTGGCGGGCGGTCTGGTCGAGCTGATCGATCAGGTCGAGACCGCGCTCGAAGAAGGCGTTGGGGATGGCGCTGACGAGAAAACGCTTGAAGTGCCAGCCGTCGCGCAACATGAAATAGGTAATGAACGGCGCCAGCAACACCGACGGCGCCCAGGCGGCGATGCCCATCAGGACGCCGGGCAGGTGGCGGGCAGCAAAGCCTTCGACGAAGAGGTCGATGTGATGGGTCATGGCCTGCGCGCCGCCGATTCGCGCGAAAAGGGCGGAATGTTTTTCCAGGCCGGACAGGGTGTCGATGATCAGGCGCAGGCCGCCTTCGATATAGTTCAGCGCGTTTTCGCTCCAGTTGTTGTCGCCGGCCGACAGCCAGGCGACCAGTGCGAAACCGGCGATCAGCATGGCCAGCAGCGCCGCCAGACCGACCAGCAGGGCGGCCAGCGCGTGGCTGAATCCGCGCAGCACGAGCAGCGACTTGAGCGGTGTCAGCAGGTAATACATGATCAGCGCCAGCAACAGCGGCACGATCAGCCACAAGGCTTTTTGCAGCAGCAGGAGCAGCCCGCAACTGGCGGCGATGATCGCCAACCAGGCCAGTGGGCCGGGGCGGTATTCGGTCATGGCGTGGTGGCGCGCTTGCCGTTGTCTTCCAGCATGCCGCGCAGGCGAGCGCCCAACTGGCGGGCGAGCTGCAGGGTCAGGCGGCTGGCAATGCGTGAATGAGCTTCGAGCAGGCGCTCGAAATCGCCGCGGTACAACGCGCTCAAGGTGCTTTCGGTTTGCGCCCTGGCCTGCGCCGAGCGCAGCGACTGGTCGAGCAAGGCCATTTCACCGAAAAAATTGCCGGGGCCGAGAACGGCAACCGGCGTTTCCCAGGCGGTGAAGGTGCGGATCGCGATATTGCCGAGGCGCACGATGTACAGTGCCTGCCCGTCGTCGCCTTCGTCGAAGACGATTTCGCCCGCCTGGTATTGCCGGGTATGCAGCATGCTCTCGACAATCCCCAGTTCGTTCTTGGCGAGCCCGGCAAAGAGGATGCTGCGGGCGAGCGGGTAAAGATCCGAAGCGGGAGTCTTGCGGCGAATGAATCCGGTCATCGCGGTTCGCAAAAAAGTTGGACGCAGCGGATTATCACATTCTTCTTTCGGCTTGGGGGAGCGCCGCGGTCATGGGAAAATATCCGGGGCTACCGAGCCGGGAATGCTTGCGAGCGAGGAAATTTGTTAACTTTTCTTAACCTCTCTCTGTTAGTATTTTTGCCCGCGGGGTAATTCATAAAGCATTGATAATGCACCACTTCCGGGCATGACGATGCGATAATCGGATGGCATGGGGTAGGTATGTCGTATAAATACACAGTGGCCGGGATTCTGCTTGCCTGCGCCTTTTCGGCGCAGGCCGGCGATACATTTCCAATCCGGAAATTTCAGGTCGACGGAAATTCCCTGTTGTCAGCAGGGGAACTCGATACCCTGCTGGCGCCCTATGTTGGGGAACAGGCGGATTTCGGCCACATCCAGCGGGCGCTGGAAGCGCTTGAAACGGCTTACCGGCAGCGCGGATACGCAGCGGTACAGGTCAAGGCGCCGGAACAGGAACTGACGGCGGGGACGGTCCGCTTCGAGGTGGTCGAACCTCTGCTCGGTCAGGTCAAGTTGCCGGAGACGCAGACCTACTTCAACGAGGCCAACCTGCGCCGGGCGCTTCCCGGCTTGCGTGAGGGAACGGTACCGAATACCCGGGAAATCTCGCAACAGGTCGAACTGAGCAACGAGAATCCGGCCCGGCAGACGGAAGTCATCCTCGGTCTCGGGCAGCAGGAAGGTTTCGTCGATGCCCGCCTCAAGGTCGAGGAGAGCAACCCGCTGCGCTTCTTCGGCAGCCTGGACAATACCGGTACCCGGCAGACCGGTCGCACCCGTCTCAGCGTCGGCGTTCAGCATGCCAACCTGTTCAACCGGGATCACGTACTGACGGCTGCCCTGGCGATCTCGCCGGAGAAGGTGCAGCGGGTGGCAGTCGGCTCGGTCAGCTATCGCATGCCGTTTTATGAACAGAATTCCGTTGTCGATGTTTTCTACGCGAAATCCGACGTCGATGCCGGCAGCACGACGACGACTGCCGGACCTCTGAGTTTCAGCGGGCGGGGCAGCATCTTCGGCTTCCGTTACACCCATATCCTGCCGCGGCAGGGAGAGTATTCGTCGCGCATCTCGCTGGCCTGGGATTACCGCGACTATGACAATAGCTGTTCGCTCGGCGCCTTCGGCGGGGCGGGGTGTGGTTCGGCCAACGCCGATATCGTCGTCAAGCCGCTTACCCTGACTTATTCGGGGCAACGCGTCAGCGCCGGCGATGTCCTCGAATACAGCCTGGGACTCAGCGCCAACCTGCCTGGCGGGCACAACGGCGGGCGTTCGGCGTTTGCCGATGCGCGACCGAGCCCGACCGGCGGCAAGGGTGCGCCGTCCGACTATTACATCCTGCGCGGCAATTTGTCCCGTCTGCACGCTTTGCCCGGCGACTGGCAGGTCCGTGGCGCGCTCAATTTCCAGTACAGCGAACAGCCGCTGGTCATCTACGAACAGTTGGGATTGGCCGGCAGCCAGGCCGTGCGTGGCTTCCTGGAGCGCGAGGTGGCACGGGACAAGGGCGCTTACGCCAATCTCGAGTTCTATACGCCCGATCTTTCGGTCAATCCGGATGGGCACAATCTGCGGCTGCTGGCCTTTGTCGATGGCGCATACGGGAGCAACAACCTGTTGAACGGCGAATCCCAGCCCGGGAAGTCGATCAGCAGCTACGGTGTCGGCATGCGCCTGGTGATGGGCAAGAACCTGAGCGCCCGGTTTGATGTGGCGCGCGTCATCAATGGTGCCGAAGCTCGCGATTCCGGCGATATACGCGGCCATTTCAGCCTGATGGCATCGTTCTGAGGAGATGACGATCATGACACGCAGTTTCAGGTTCAATCTGCTGGCCTTGGCGATCGCTTCCTGCTTCGGTGCCGCCCATGCCAATCCGACCGGTGGGCAGGTGGTCTCCGGGCAGGCAACGATGGTCAATAGCGGCAACCTGCTGACGGTGACCAATTCGGCCAACGCCATCATCAACTGGCAGACTTTCTCGATCGGTCGCAACGAGACGACGCGCTTTGTCCAGCCATCGGCGAGCAGCGCGGTGCTCAACCGGGTGCTCGGCAACAATCCTTCCGAACTGCTCGGCCAGTTGCAGTCGAACGGCCGGGTCTTTCTGATCAATCCCGCCGGCATCCTGGTCGGCAAGGATGCGGTGATCGACGTTGCCGGACTGGTAGCGTCGACGCTGAATCTGAGCGACACCAACTTCCTTGCCGGCAAGCTGAAGTTCGACCAGACCCCAGGTGCCGCGGCGCTGAACAACGCCGGCACCATCCGGACAGTCGATGGCGGGCAGGTCTATCTCGTTGCGCCGAAGGTGAACAACAGCGGCAGCATCGCCGCAGCAGCCGGTACGGTGCTGCTGGCGGCCGGCGAACGCGTCGAAATCGGCGATACCGCCTTGCCCGGCCTCAAGGTCGAAGTCGTCGGCGAAGGCGAGGCGAGTAATGTCGGCGAGCTGCTGGCGGCTTCCGGCAAGGTGGGGATCGTCGGCGCGCTGGTGCGCAACAGCGGCAAGGTCGATGTTTCGGCGATCGAACGCGAAGGCGGCCGTATCTTCCTGCGCGCCACCCGTAAGGCAACGGTCGATGGTGGCGAGTTGCTGGCCACCGGCACGCGTGGCGGCCGGATCGGCGTCGAGGGCGAGGAAGTGGATATCGCAGCCGGTCTGCTCGACGCTTCCGGCAACCAGGCGGGCGGCCAGGTGCTGGTCGGCGGCGGTTATCAGGGAGGTAATTCCGAAGTCAGGAATGCCACTATGACGCGCTTTGCCAGCGCCGCCGAGATTCGCGCTGACGCGACCGAAAACGGCAATGGCGGCGAGGTGGTCGTCTGGTCCGACGACACCACGCTGGCCGCCGGGCGGATTTCCGCGCGGGCTGGTACGCAGGGCGGCGATGGCGGCCTGGTCGAGGTGTCCGGCAAGTCGCGCCTGGCTTTCCAGGCTCAGGTCGATACTCGTGCCCCGGCCGGCAAGACCGGTACGCTGCTGCTCGATCCGAGCGATGTCACCATCGCCAGCCGTGGTAACAGGGTGCTGACGGCGCTCGATAGCCAGTTTGGCGCCTATGCTACCGCTGGCGCCAGTGAAAGTTCGGCATTCACCTTGTACTGGGAAGACCTGGTCAGCCAGTTGGGGCAGAACAACGTCGTCGTGCAGACCAGCTCAGCGGCGAGCGGTGCCGGCAACATCGATGTCGTCGATGGCCAGACCTTCGCCAGCGGCAACCAGCTCAGCCTGTTGGCCGAGAACAACCTGACCGTGCATGCCGGTGCCGACATCGTGAATACCGGGAACGGGGGCTTCCAGTTCGTTGCCGGTTGGGACCCCGCCTCGGGAACCAGCGCGCCGCTGGCCAATAACGGGGCGACCACGGGAACGATGCTGCTCAATGGCGGTTTGCAGACGCAAGGCCAGATCAACCTGATTTCGAAGGGCGACACGACGCTCAATGGCTTGGTGAAATCCTCGGCCGGGCCGGTGGTGCTGACGGTTGGCGGCAACCTGGCGATCAACCTGCCGGCCGGTGCGCCCGAGCAATACGTCGATGACGACTATTTCGAATATCGCTTCCCGAGCGGTTACCTGTTCAGCTTTTATGGCACCAGCTATGACAAGGCCTATATCTCCAGCAACGGCTTGATTACCTTCGGTAGCGGCACCAGTGCTTACAGCGATTCGCAAGGCGGGCTGGCCGCCTTTCAGATGCCGGTGATTGCCGCCGCCTGGAACGACTGGGAAATCAACACCTCCCAGGGAGAGTCAATCCAGATCACCCGCCCCAGTAGCAACGAACTCTCCGTCAAGTGGGATGTCGGGCGATATTCTCGTTCCGGCAACAAGGCGCTGTTCGAAACCGTGCTCAATCGTCAGAACGGCAACATCACCTTCAACTACGGGGCAACCAGTACCGAAAGCAATGCTGCCGTCCATCCGGACTTTGCTGGCGACGTCACCATCGGTCTTGCTCGTGGCGACGGTACGGCGCAGATTTCCGGGTTGATGAACCTGGAAAGTTTCTCGATGCACAACCTGAAGTCAACGACCTTCAGTCCGGGCGCCAACGGTTACACGGAGACTATTGCCAGTAGTGGTGGTCAGCTCGCCAGCAAGGGTGCGGTCATCTATTCGTCCGATATCGGTTTTGCGTTTGGAAATACCAATATCGCCTCCTACACTACGCTGCAGGCCGCCACTCAACTTGTCCTCAATGTCGGCGGGCGGATCAGCGGCTTTGGCGGCATCAGTACACCGTCGCTGGCCATCGATGCCGGGCAGGGGGTGGCGCTTGATGGTGCCTACAATCAGGTTGGCCATCTGACGGCCAATATCGGTAGCGGCGGTTTGTCCTTCCAGAACCACAACCTGGCGCAACCGGGCGATTTCGAGTTTCGCTCGGCCAACGTCGGCGGCGACATCGCCGTCGAGAACTTCGGTGCCACCGTCATCGGCACCGCGGCGCCTGGCATCCGGGCGAGCGGCGGCATCAGCGTCGCAGCAAACAGTCCGCTGACGGTCGGCACCTTCGGCGTGACCAGTACCGGTACCGGCAACATTTCGCTGGCAGCAAACAACAACGGTGCGCTGACCCTGACCGGGCCGGTCCGCACCGGCGGCACGATCAACCTGTTCGGCGGCACGGTGACCGGGGCTGATGTTTTTGCTCCGGGCGCCTGCATTAACGGCCAGTCTTGCCAGACCGGGCCGAATCCGGCCGCGGTGAGCCAGGCCCAGTCCCAGCAAAATACCCTGATCAGCTCGATCAGCGGCGGCACGCCGGTGCCGTCACCTTCCGTCGGGGGCAGCACTGTTACCGGCAGTTTCGTGCCGGCCAGCTATTTCAGCCCGCAGCCCGGACTGCAACCTGGGCTGACCCTGCCGGGCGGGACGACAGGCGGTGGCAACAATGAGTTTGGCGGCCCTCTCGTCAATACCGGCGATTTCCTTTTCCTGGATGATAACTATGGTCAGAACGCTTTTGCGGCACGGCGTGTTTCGCAGTGCAATTAACGTCCTGTTCGCGCTCTCTCTGGCTGTTGCCGCCCAATGGGCGGCAGCGTCGGAACTGGCCGCACATGTGACGCATCTCGCTGGCACCCTGGTGCTGAAGCCGGCGCAGGGCAATTCGCGCTTGCTGGCTGTTCACTCCGAAGTCCATGAGGGAGATACGCTGCAGACGGAAGATCGCTCCTACGCGCGGATCAAGTTCGTCGACGGCGGGGAAATGGTGATCAAGCCAAATACGACGGTGATGATCGAGCGCTACCGCTACAAGGCGAACAGCCCGGCCGAGGATTCGTCGGCGGTATCCCTGATCAAGGGCGGACTGCGCTCGGTCAGCGGCCTGCTCGGCAAGCGCAGCCCGGAGAAGGTTATCCTGAAGACCAAGGTGGCAACCATCGGCATCCGCGGTACGCATTACGGTGTGCTTGACTGTGCCGAGGAAGACGGGCGCAACAGTTGTGCCGACATTCGCACGGCCGACGGCTCGACGCCGCCGCCGGGGGTTCATGTCGATGTTGTGGAAGGTCGCATCCGGGTGACGAACACGGCGGGCGAACAGGAATTCGAAGCCGGTCAGTTCGGTTATGTGCGTGATGCAGCGAGTGCGCCGGAGGCGGTTCCTGCTGAACGTGGGGTGCGCGTGTCGATGCCGGACAGCATCTGCCGCAACAACACTTCGGGTAATACGGTCGGCACTTCGCGTAACACTGCGGCCTGCTCGATGTGACGCATGGCGCCGGGAGGCGCCTGCCCCGAAGGGGTGGGCGCCTTCTTCCGTTTACTCCTGTTGCTCCGGGGTGAGGAAGAGTTCGGCGTAGCGTTTGTGTACCTGCTGGCGCACGAAGCTGTCGAAGATGTCCGGGTCGATGTGGCCGCGCTGTTTGAACTTCTCCAGAATGGACAGCGCTTCGCTGACTTTCATCGGCGTCTTGTAGGGGCGGTCGGAAGCGGTCAGCGCTTCGAAAATGTCGGCAATCGCCAAGATGCGCGCCTGGACGCTGAGTTCGCCGGCGCGCACGCCGCGCGGATAGCCCTGGCCGTCCATCCGCTCGTGGTGGTTGCCGGCGATCTCCGGAACATTTGTCAGGTGCTTGGGCCAGGGAAGCTCTTCCAGCATGTTGATGGTGGCGACGATGTGATCGTTGATGATCTGTCGCTCCGGCGCCGTCAGGGTGCCGGCGATGATGGTCAGGTTGACGATCTCGTCCTCGTCCAGAAAGGCATGACTGACGCCGTCGGCGCTGGACCAACGGTATTTCTGGGCGATTTCCTTGATCCGCCCGACATCCCTGTCGCTCATCCGTTCGCTGCCCAGATTCGAGCGCTGCAGCAAGGCCTGGTCCTCGGCGATTTCCTCCAGCAAGCGCGCGTGTTCGGCTTTGCTTGCCGCTGCGTCGGCGCCGGCAGCAATCGCCTCCAGCATGCGGATCCTCGCATCCCGCCGGATGACCTCGAAGCGAGTGTCGATCAGGGCGATGCGGTCGAATATGGTTTCCAGCTTGCGCGATTTGTCGATCACATGCACCGGTGTCGTGATCTTGCCGCAATCGTGCATCAGTGCAGCGATGCGCAGTTCGTGCTGTTCGACGTCGTTCAGCGTCCAACCGGCAAGCGGGCCTTCAGTGTCAGCGCAGACGGCCTCGGCAATCAGCATGGTCAGTTCCGGAACCCGGACGCAGTGGCTGTTGGTGAATGCCGATTTCTTGGCGATTGCCGTGTTGATCATGCGGATGGTCGCTTCGAACAGCGATTCCATCTGGTGCATCAACTGCCGATTTGACAGCGCTACCGCCGCCTGTGACGCCAGGGACTCGACCAGACGCTGGTCGGTTTCGCGGAAAACCGTGGTCTTGCCCGTTTCCGGGTCAATGGCATTGATCAACTGGAGAACGCCGATCAGTTCGTTCTCGTGGTTCTTCATCGGCACCGTCAGGAATGAGCGAGAGCGGTATCCCATGCGCGCGTCGAAAGCCCGCGGACCGGTGAAGTCGAAGTCCTTGACCTCGTAGGCGTCGGCAATATTGACGGTACTGGCACTGAGTGCGGCGTAGGCGGCGACGATCGCGTCGTTGTTGGAGCCGTCCGGGCGATAAAGGGGAAGATCGGCAAAAATACCTGACGCGGGGAGGGGGGCGCTGCCACCGTAAGCCAGATCGAGCGAATCGGTGCGGACGATTTCGTAGCGCAGGCTACGGCCATCTTCGGAGAGCAGATAAAGGGTCCCGCCGTCAGCGTTGGTGATGCATTTTGCAGCCTGGACGATTTTTTCCAGAAGTTTCGGCAAATGCTTTTCGCTGCTCAGGGAAATGCCTACATCATATAGAAGCTCAAGTCGGCGTCGGGATTTTTCGAGGTCGTTCATGGCATTCTCCGCGCGGTTTATTCCAATATCTTTGCAAGTCTCGCTATTTTTGTTTTTCATTACCGGACTTCACTGGATTATCAGAGCCTTTCTCTCTCCATTTGAAAAAATAACCGTATTGAATATATGAGCGTGTTTCGTTCCGTGCTGAATGACACGTTTCATCAATGATTTGCAAGAACATTTTGCTTGCTGTGTATCTGTTTTGCATGTCAATGATTTTGCTGTTTTATTAAAATAATCAATATCGTTCGGGCTGGTGTCATCGGTAATTCGGGCGATGTTGATTCCGGGTCCAGTGTATCGCGAACCGGCTCGTGTTAGTGTATTCCCTGCGATGCTTGCGCTATACCGCCTGCCAAGCCATTTTTTTTTGGAAAGCGTGATATTTCGATGAAACGACTGCTGCCCCGGCTGATATTCGGAATACTCTGCACATTCTGGATGCTTGGGCATGTCGTCCAATCCTGGCACATTCCCTTGGTCGCGCTTTTCGACCACTACTTCTACGATGTCCGTGTCCGGGCTTTCATGCCCGATACCCGGGATGAACGTATCGTCATCGTCGATATCGACGAAAAAAGCCTGGGGGAGCTTGGGCGCTGGCCCTGGAAACGTAGCGTCCTCTCGGAACTGGTGCGCCGCCTGGCCGATGACTACGCGGCGTCGGTGATCGGTTTCGACATCGTTTTTGCCGAGTCGGATGACAGTTCCGGCCTGCCGGTTCTCGATGCCATGGCGAACGGTCCGCTGCGTGACAATCTGGCGTATCAGCGGGTGCTTGCCGGACAGCGGGCGGAGCTCGACTATGACCGGCGGTTCGCCGAATCCTTGCGCGGCCGGCCGGTTGTTCTCGGTTTCTATTTTTCAAACCAGGCGGGGGCCTCGCCCGGTAGTCGCCTGCCGCCGCCGCTACTCATCGAAGGCCAGCCGGCGCCGGGGCAATTCCCGGTGTGGCCCGGTTTCGGGGGAAATCTCGCGGCCTTTCAGGAGGCGGCGGCGAGCGGCGGGCATTTCAATCCGCTGATGGACAGCGACGGGATCACCCGGCGTGTTCCCCTGTTGGGGGCTTACGCGGGGTCTTATCAGCCGACGCTGGCGCTGGCGATGAGCCTGATGCTGGTCGAGGCTGAGAAAGTGCGGCTTTTCGCCCCGGAAGCCGGTGCTCCTGTCGAATGGGTCGATATCCTGGGCAAGCAGCAGGTGCTGCGTATTCCGGTCGACGCCGATGGCGCGGCGCTGGTGCCGTATCGCGGGCAGGAGGGGAGTTTCCCTTACGTTTCGGCGGCGGACGTGATTGCCGGGCGGGCCGATCCCGGGCTCCTTTTCGGGAAAATCATCCTGGTCGGCACCACCGCGCCCGGGCTCAAGGATTTGCGGGCAACGCCGGTCGGCGGCAGCTATCCCGGCGTCGAAATCCACGCCAACCTGCTGGCCGGCGTGCTTGACGGGGCAATCAAGGAAAGGCCGGCCTATACGCGGGTCGCCGAGGCGCTGCTGCTGATCGTCGTCGGCGGCGGTCTGGCCGTCCTGCTGCCATTCCTGACCCCGTTGCGGGGGAGTCTGCTGACTCTGGGCGTGCTTGGCGCGCTGCTGGCCGGCAATCTCGCCCTCTGGCAAAACGGCGTGGTCATGCCTTTTGCCTCGGTGGCGCTGGTCATCCTCTTTACCTACGGTTTCAATGCCGCCTGGGGGTATTTCTGGGAGTCGCGGACGAAACGGCAACTCACCGAGCGTTTTGGTCAGTATGTCCCCCCGGAACTGGTCGTCGAAATGGCGCGCAATCCCGAGGGTTACAGCATGGCCGGTCGCAATGCGGAAATGACGGTGCTGTTTTCCGACGTGCGCAATTTCACCAATATCTCGGAAGGACTCGATCCGAAAGAGCTGGCGGCGCTGATGAACGAATATCTCGGGGCGATGACCGAGGTGATCCGGCGCCATCGGGGTACCCTCGACAAGTACATCGGCGACGCGATCATGGCCTTCTGGGGGGCGCCGCTCGCCGATCCACAGCATGCCCGGCACGCGGTGCTCGTCGCGCTGGAGATGCAACAGGCGGTCAAGGCGCTGGCCGGGCCTTTTCAGGCGCGCGGCTGGCCGGTGCTGAAGATCGGCATCGGCATCAACAGCGGCACGATGACGGTTGGCGACATGGGGTCGCCGGTGCGTCAGTCTTACACGGTGATGGGCGACGCCGTTAATCTCGGTGCGCGTCTCGAGGGCATCACCAAGGAATACGGGGTCGGTATCGCGGTTGGCGAACGGACGCGCGCCATGTGTCCTGAAATCGTTTTCCGGGAACTCGACAAGGTGCGGGTCAAGGGGAAGGCGACTGCGGTTTCCATCTACGAACCGCTCTGTCAGACCAGCGAACTCGACGACGCTCGGCGTGCCGAACTCGCCGCCTGGCAGGCGGCGTTGGAGGCCTATCGGCTACAGCAATGGCAGGAAGCCGAACGGATTCTTCAAGGTCTGCTGCGGCAAAAGCCGGATGAACCCTTGTACTGCCTGTACCGGGAGCGCATCGCGCACTTGATGCAGGGGCCGCCGCTCGATGGCGAATGGGATGGTGTGACCAATTTCAAAACCAAGTAATTCGGCAAAAACTTCGATCAACAGGGGAGCGGGAGATGCTGCGACGCAGCATGGAGTGATAGAATCACGCCTTTGATTTTTCTGATTATTCCTATATCCATGTCCGCACGCCCCATTCGCAACATTGCCATCATCGCTCACGTTGACCACGGCAAGACCACGCTGGTCGACCAGCTCCTCCGTCAATCCGGTACTTTTGCCGCTCACCAGCAACTGGTCGAGTGCGTGATGGACTCGAACGACCTCGAAAAGGAGCGTGGCATCACCATTCTCTCGAAGAATACCGCCGTCGAGTACGAAGGCATCCACATCAACATCGTCGATACCCCGGGCCACGCGGACTTCGGCGGTGAAGTCGAGCGCGTGCTCGGCATGGTCGATGGCGTGGTGCTGCTGGTCGATGCCGCCGAAGGCCCGATGCCGCAAACCCGTTTCGTAACGAAGAAGGCACTGGCCCAGGGCCTGCGCCCGATCGTGCTGGTCAACAAGGTCGACCGCGACGGTGCTGATCCGGATAACGCCGTCAACCTGACCTTCGACCTCTTCGACAAGCTCGGTGCCACCGACGAGCAGCTCGATTTCCCGATCGTCTACGCCTCCGGCCTGAACGGCTGGTCGGCGATGGAACTGGATCATCCGCGCGAGAACATGAAGCCGCTGTTCGACACCATCCTGCGCCACGTGCCGGCGCCGGACGCCGATGTCGATGCGCCGCTGCAGCTGCAGATTTCCGCCCTCGACTACTCTTCCTACGTCGGCCGCATCGGCGTCGGCAAGATCATTCGCGGCCGCGTCAAGACTGGTCAGAACGTGATGGTCATGTTCGGCACCGAGGAAGAGGCCGCGGAACACGACCGTCAGCCGATCAAGGCCAAGATCGGCCAGGTCTTCGGCTACAAGGGCCTGAACAAGGTCGAGATGGATGAAGGCCTGGCCGGCGACATCGTCCAGATCACCGGCATCGAAGACCTGGTGCTGGGCTGCACGGTGACCGATCCGGAACAGCCGGAAGCCCTGCCGCTCTTGAAGATCGACGAGCCGACGCTGTCCATGCAGTTCATGGTCAATACCAGCCCGCTCGCCGGTACCGAGGGCAAGTTCGTCACCAGCCGCCAGATCCGCGATCGCCTGCACAAGGAACTGCTGACCAACATGGCGCTGCGTGTGCATGACACGCCGAACGGCGACGTCTTCGACGTGGCTGGCCGCGGCGAACTGCACCTCGGCATCCTGCTCGAGAACATGCGTCGCGAAGGCTACGAGCTGGCCGTTGGCCGGCCGCGCGTAGTCAAGAAGATCATCGACGGCGTCGAATGCGAGCCCTACGAACAACTGACCGTCGACGTCGAGGAAGACACCCAGGGCGGCGTCATGGAAAGTCTTGGCCTGCGCAAGGGCGAAATGCTCGACATGGTGCCGGACGGTCGCGGTCGCGTCCGTATCGAGTACCGCATCCCGGCCCGCGGCCTGATCGGCTTCCAAGGCGAGTTCATGAACCTGACCCGCGGCAATGGCCTGATGAGCCACGTCTTCGACGATTACGCGCCGGTCAAGGAAGGCAATGTCGCCGAGCGCCGCAACGGCGTGCTGATCTCGCAGGACAACGGCGAAGCCGTCGCCTACGCGCTGTGGAAGCTGCAGGATCGCGGCCGCATGTTCGTCAGCCCGGGCGAGAAGCTGTATGAAGGCATGATCATCGGTATCCATAGCCGCGAGAACGACCTGGTCGTAAACCCGATCAAGGGCAAGCAACTGACCAACGTGCGCGCCTCCGGGACCGACGAAGCGGTGCGCCTGGTGCCGCCGGTCCAGCTCAGCCTGGAATCCGCCGTCGAGTTCATCGATGAGGACGAACTGGTCGAACTGACGCCGAAGTCGATTCGCCTGCGCAAGCGCTACCTGACCGAAATCGAGCGCAAGCGGGCGTTGCGCGGCTTGTAAGAAGAGTCGTATGTCCTTTTGCCAACCCTGTCGGGAGTTGGTCGAGCGTCATCCAAAGGCGGCCCGGTGGGCCGCCTTTATCATTGGCATGTCGCTCTTTTTCACCTTGCTAGGCCAGGTCAGTGATCCGGTTAACGGGATCGGCTTCTGCAAGATTTACCCGTGAAGCTTTTCAGCCGCCAGTCATCGACATGAAGCGGACAACCTTCGGGTTTTGCATCTGCTCGGCAAATTCATGGCCAAAGGGCTTGATGCCCATGCTGTCGATGATGGCCTGGCGTAATGCCGTATCGTCCTGAGTGCTGCGCAACATCGGCAACAGGTTGAGTGCATCGTTCTGACCCAGGCAAGGATAAAGCTCTCCCTCGGCAGTGACCCGCACGCGATTGCAGCTATCGCAGAAATTGTGGCTGTGCGGCGAAATGAAGCCAACGCGTGTCTCGCTGCCGGCGACGCGCCAGTAGCGAGCCGGTCCGCCGCTGTTTTCACTGCTGGGAACAATACTGAAATGCTCGCCGAGACGAGCGCGGGTTTCCTCGGACGAAACATAGGTCTGGCTGCGACCATGAATCTCTCCGAGCGGCATTTCCTCGATGAAAGAAATGTCGAGTCCGTTACCGACGGCGAAGCGGACGAGATCAAGGAATTCGTCGTCGTTCACGCCGCGCATCATCACCGTGTTCAGTTTGGTGCGCCGGAATCCGTTTGCCGAGGCGGCGGCAATGCCGCGCAGCACCTTGTCCAGGTCGCCGATCCGGGTGATTTTCCGGAAGCGTTCCCGGTTCAGGCTGTCGAGGCTGATGTTGAGGCGCTTGACGCCTGCCGACTTGAGCGCGCCGGCATGGTTTTCCAATTGCGAACCGTTGGTCGTCATCACCAGGTTGTCGAGTCCCGGCAGCGCCCCGAGTCGCTCGATCAGCCACATCACGTTTTTCCGCACCAGTGGTTCGCCGCCGGTCAGGCGCAGCTTGCTGACGCCGAGCCCGACGAAGGTCTTGGCAACCCGCAACGCTTCTTCCAGTGACATCACTTCGCTGCGCGGCAGGAAGGTCATTTCTTCAGCCATGCAGTAGGTGCAGCGGAAATCGCAGCGATCGGTGATCGACAAACGCAGGTAGGTTACATGCCGTCCATAGCGGTCGACCAGGGTGCCGGGCGGATGTTGAGCGGTAGGGGTGGTGGATTCCATGCTGCGATTATCTGTGCCTGAATCGGTGTCGGCAAGCGCTAAAGCAAGCGTCGGAGACGGAAAAAACCCGGCAATATCCAAGGCTTATGCTATCATCGTGGCCGTTGTCCGGGCCCAAGGCCGGACAACAAAAAGCCCAGCAAAAATGCTGGGCTTTTCGATGAAGCTTGGCTCCCCGACCTGGGCTCGAACCAGGGACCTACGGATTAACAGTCCGGCGCTCTACCGACTGAGCTATCGGGGAAGTGAAGCGCGAATTATAGGAGTCGAAGCATGATGGGTCAAGTCGCCGAGGTCGTTTCTGGATTGAAAGCATGGTCATGAATGTCGGACAGGTCTACGCAAAAACCCCGATCGGCGATGAAGCCGTCCGGCAAAGTACGCGCGTTGTGCAGCGCAATCTGCGGATGGTATTGGTGCAGGTCGATGGCAAGCTGACGGTCGCCGAGCTTTCCGACAAGATCGGCAACGCTCGTCTGGTCGAAAACGCCATCCGGGAACTGGAAAGCGGCGGTTACATCGTTCCACTGGAGGGCGCTGCCGCCGCTTGGGAAAAACCGGTGGAGCCGCCGCGCCGCGAACAGGTGTCGGCGATCTCCCAGTTTTCCACTTTTGGCACCGGCAAGACTTCGTCAGCCAAAAGCGTCCAAAGCCGCGTCAGCCAGTTCTCGACTTTTGGCAAGCCGGTTTTGCCGGCGCCGCAGCAAACCAGCTTGCCTAATGAGCCGGATCTGCCGCCAGCGCACGATTCGGAAAAAGCAGTGCGCTCCTCGGTACCTTTGTCTCGCTGGCTATATGGCGTGCTGGGCATTTTCTTCTTTGCCGTCCTGTTGGTGCTGGTCTATCCGTATGATCGGCATCGGGAGGAAATTACCAAGGTCGCCAGCGAACTGTTCCAGCAACCGGTGAGCATCAGCAAGGTCTCGCTGCAGTTGCTGCCCAGGCCACAATTGTTGCTCAGTGGTCTGGAAATCGGCGAAGGCCGGATCGCCAGCGTGGCGATCGATCAGCCCTGGCAATTCCTGTTCGGCGATGCGCGGCAGATCGAGCGCATGACCGCAAGCGGCGCCGAATTGCCGCTCGCTCCTCTGCTTGCATCGCCGCTGTTGCAGCAAACCGGATTGCCGGATTTGCGTCAGGTGATGCTTGAAAACCTGACCGTGAAAACCGAGAGAGGTGTGCAGTTCTCGCCGCTGAATGGTCGCCTCGATTTCGCGCAAGGCGGTTTTATCACCGGGATGCTGGAGAATCCAGAGCGCAGCCTATTGCTCAAGTTGACGCCGGCAAAGAATGGTCTGGCTCTGGCCATTGAGGGGCGCGCCTGGCCTTTGCCGGGGCTCAAGGGTGAGTTTTCCGCCATGCAGGCGAAGGGCTTGTTGAGTGCGGATCGCTTGCTGGTGAGCGAGATCGACGCGAATTTCCTGGGTGGTCTGTTGCGCGGCCAATGGGAATTGGCATGGAACAACGGCCTGTCCATGACCGGCAACGGACGACTCGAGCGAGTCGATCTGGGCGTACTTTCCTCGAGTCTGTTGCGGATTGCACGTCTGGAAGGGGAGCTGTCCGGCGAATTGGCGGTTAGCGGACGTTCGGATTCCTGGCCATCGCTCTGGCAATCGGCGACTGCTCAGCTGAAATTCCGGGCGCAGCGCGGTACGCTTTATGGCCTAGACATTGGCGAGGCAGGGCGTCGCGGGGCTGGCGCGACGGTCCGTGCCGGAACGACTCGTTTCGATACCCTGGAGGCCAACCTGTTGGTCGATCCGAAGAACATCCTGTTCCGGGACATTCGCCTGGAGGCCGGGGCGATTTCTGCCGCTGGGCAGTTGGCGGCGGAACGCGACGGCAACGTCGATGGACGTCTGGTGATGACTGCACAAACTTCCGCGGCTACGGTAAAGGTGCCGCTGGCGGTTTCCGGGCGTTTGCCTGAGTTGACGCTGACCGCCGGACGGTAATCCGTCACTGCAAAACAAAACCCCCTTCCGCGAAGGGGGGTTGTCGGAAAAATGGCGGGCTGATTGCCCGCCATTTGTTTGGCTTAGCGCGTAACGGCAGCGATGGCCTTGGCAACGTAATCAATGTTCTTGCTGTTCAGCGCGGCAAGACAGATACGGCCGGTCGATACGGCGTAGATGCCGAATTCTTCCTTCATCCGCTCTACCTGGGCGGCGCTCAGGCCGGTGTAGGAGAACATGCCGCGTTGCTGGGCGACGAAGGAGAAGTCCTGGGCGCAGCCGGTCGCCTTGATGGCGTCAACCAGGCCGGAGCGCATGGCGCGGATGCGGTCGCGCATGCCGGCCAGTTCGCCTTCCCACTGAGCGCGCAGTTCGCCGGAAGCGAGCACCGCGGCAACCAGTGCACCGCCGTGAGTCGGCGGGTTGGAGTAGTTGGTGCGGATGACGCGCTTGACCTGCGACATGACACGGGCCGACTCTTCCTTGCTGGCGGTGACCACCGACAGGGCGCCGACGCGCTCGCCGTACAGCGAGAAGTTCTTGGAGAACGAGCTGGAAGCGAAGAACTGCAGGCCGGAGGCGGAGAAGGCGCGGATCGCCACGGCGTCGGAGTCGATGCCGTCGGCAAAGCCCTGGTAGGCCATGTCGAGGAAGGGCACCAGGCCGCGTTCCTGGCAGATGCCGACGACTTCAGCCCACTGGGCGTCGCTCATGTCGGCGCCGGTCGGGTTGTGGCAGCAGGCGTGCAGCAGGACAACAGAGCCCGGGACCATCTTGTTCAGGTCGGCCTTCATGCCGGCGAAGTTCACGCCGCGGGTGGCGGCGTCGTAGTAGGCGTAGTCCTCGACGACGAAACCGGCGGCCTCGAACAGGGCGCGGTGGTTTTCCCAGGACGGGTTGCTGATGTAGACCTTGGCGTCCGGATTCAGGCGCTTCAGGTAGTCGGCGCCGATCTTCAGGGCGCCGGTACCGCCGATGGCCTGGGCGGTGATGACGCGACCGGCGGCGAGCAGGTCGGAATCCTTGCCGAAGAGCAGATTCTGGACGGCGGTGTTGTAGGCGGCCGGGCCTTCGATCGGCTGGTAGCCGCGCGGCGGGGCTGCCTTCAGACGGACCTCTTCGGCGGCCTTGACGGCTGCCAGCAGGGGGATCTTGCCGTTGTCGTCGAAGTACACACCGACGCCAAGGTTGACCTTGGTGTCACGCGCATCGGCGTTGAAAGCTTCGTTAAGACCGAGGATCGGGTCGCGCGGGGCCATTTCCACCGCAGCGAAGATCGAAGAGGACATCAGCGACTCCGTGGAATAATAGAAGGATGAAACAACAATAACGCGCGATGCCTGCATCGCGACGACAAGCGCAGAATTTTATCATGAGCGAATCCAACAGCAGCACGACCGTCGTCTGTTTCGACGGCAGCCCGTATCGTTTGCACCAGCCGTTTCCGCCGGCCGGCGACCAGCCGGAGGCGATCCGTCTGCTGGCCGAGGGGATCGACGACGGCCTGTCCTTCCAGACCCTGCTCGGCGTCACCGGTTCGGGCAAAACCTACACCATGGCCAACGTCATCGCCCGTACCGGTCGGCCGGCATTGGTGCTGGCGCCGAACAAGACGCTGGCGGCGCAGCTTTACTCGGAGTTCAAGGAATTCTTTCCGGAGAACGCCGTCGAGTACTTCGTTTCCTACTACGACTACTACCAGCCGGAAGCCTACGTGCCGTCGCGCGACCTGTTCATCGAAAAGGACAGTTCGATCAACGATCACATCGAGCAGATGCGCTTGAGTGCGACGAAGAGCCTGATCGAGCGGCGCGACGTGGTGATCGTCGCCACCGTGTCGTGCATCTACGGTATCGGCGACCGCGACGAGTACCACAACATGATCCTGACCATGCGTGTCGGCGACCGCATGGACCAGCGCGACATCGTCAAGCGCCTGACCGACATGCAGTACGAGCGCAACGAGATGGACTTCCATCGCGGTACCTTCCGCGTGCGCGGCGACGTCATCGACATCTTCCCGGCCGAACACGCCGAGCACGCGATCCGCGTCTCGCTGTTCGACGACGAGATCGAAGGCCTGCAATTCTTCGATCCGCTGACCGGCCAGCTTTTCCAGAAGGCCTTGCGCTTCACCGTCTTCCCGGCTTCGCACTATGTGACGCCGCGCGCCACCGTGGTGCGGGCGATCGAGGCGATCAAGGCGGAGTTGCGCGAGCGCATCGAGTTCTTCAATCAGCACCAGAAGCTGGTCGAAGCGCAGCGGATCGAGCAGCGCACCCGCTTCGACATCGAGATGCTCGATCAGATCGGCTTCTGCAAGGGCATCGAAAACTACTCGCGGCATTTTTCCGGGCGCCAGGCCGGCGAAGCGCCGCCGACCCTGATCGACTACCTAGCCCGCGACGCGATCATGTTCATCGACGAATCGCACGTCACCATCGGCCAGGTCGGCGGCATGTACAAGGGCGACCGTTCGCGCAAGGAAAACCTGGTCGATTATGGCTTTCGCCTGCCTTCCGCGCTCGACAATCGGCCGTTGCAGTTCGACGAGTTCGAGGCGCACATGCGGCAGACCGTTTTCGTTTCGGCGACGCCGGCCGACTACGAGCAGCAGCACGCCGGCCAGGTTGTCGAACAGGTGGTGCGGCCGACCGGCCTGATCGACCCCGAGGTACTGGTACGTCCGGCGAGCACCCAGGTGGACGATCTGCTGGGTGAGATCAACAAGCGGGTCGCCGTCGCCGAGCGGGTGCTGGTGACGACGCTGACCAAGCGCATGGCCGAGGACCTGACTGACTTTCTGGCCGACAACGGGATCAAGGTGCGCTACCTGCACTCCGACATCGATACCGTCGAACGCGTCGAGATCATCCGCGACCTGCGTCTGGGCGAATTCGACGTGCTCGTCGGCATCAACCTGCTGCGCGAGGGGCTGGATATACCCGAGGTGTCGTTAGTGGCGATTCTTGATGCCGACAAGGAAGGCTTCCTGCGTTCCGAGCGCTCGTTGATCCAGACGATCGGACGAGCTGCACGTCATATTCATGGCACAGCCCTCCTATACGCTGATAGGATTACGCAATCCATGCAAAAAGCCATCGCCGAGACGGAACGGCGGCGGGAAAAGCAGATCGCATTCAATGAGCAGCACGGCATCGTGCCGCGCGGGGTGTCGAAGAAGATCAAGGACATCATCGACGGCGTATACGATGCCGAATCGGCGCAAACCGAATTGAAGGCGGCGCAGCAGCGTGCGGTCTACGAAGCCATGGATGAAAAAACCGTCGCCAGGGAAATCAAGCGACTCGAGAAGCAGATGCTCGATTGTGCGAAAAACCTGGAATTCGAAAAAGCGGCGGCTGCGCGCGACGAACTGTTCCGACTCAGGGAACGGGTTTTTGGTGCCGCGCAGCACGACCCCGGTGGAGAAAACAAGAAATGAACTATCGCGTGCTGCTCGTCTGCATGGGTAACATCTGCCGTTCGCCGACCGCCGAGGCGGTGTTGCGGCATTACATCCGCAACTATCGACTGGGCGACAAAGTCGAGGTCGATTCAGCAGGTACCCATGGCTATCACGTCGGTGAAGCGCCCGACGCAAGGACTCAGCGGGCTGCAATGGCTCGTGGCTATGACCTTTCGCAGCTTAGGGCGCGCAAGGTGGCGCGCCAGGATCTCGATTACTTCGATCTGATCCTGGCCATGGATCGGACCAACCTCGACAACCTGCAACGGATGGCGAGCCCTGAGCAACTGGGCAAGATCCGCCTGTTCATGGATTACGCGCGAAATTTCGAGGATGAAGAGGTGCCGGACCCTTATTACGGTCTCGGCTATGGTTTCGATCTGGTGCTCGATATGGTCGAGGACGCTGCCCGCGGAATCGTCGACGACCTGGTAGAAAAGTTGCACTGAAGCCCCCAAAAGAAAGGGCGTCCATGGACGCCCTTTCCTGAGTTTGCCAGCCAGTCCTTCAGTCCGGCTTCTGGGTCTCGACCATGACCAGGGCTTCAGCCTGGCTATTTTCCGTAACCTGCGGCTTGCGCGGACGACCCAGCTTGACCGGTGCTTCAACCGGCGCCACCGTGATTGCCGAGGTGGTCTGGACCATGATCAGACCACTTTCGGAAAGCGCCGTGTCGAGGTCCATGCTCGTCGGTGCTACAACCGCTGACGGTGCAACGACCGGTTCAAGCACGGGTTCGGCTGCGGTTTGCAAGACGATGGTCTCGGTCGCATCAACGATCGGTTCAGCTTCGATCGCTGCGACTACCGGCTCGGCAGCGATCGCTTCGGCGACCGATTCAATGACGGGAGCGGCGACAACTTCCGGTGCGTCCGTTGCCGCTTGTTCGGCAACCGGAGAAGGCGTCTCGGCAGGCTCGACAGCCTCCGGAACAACGATCGCCACGGTCGGAACAGTTACCTCGGCCGGTACTGGTGCATTGTCCTCGGACAGAGCGGCAGTAGCGGAAAGTGCCACTTCAGCAGCCTGATTCAGGCCGTTCTCCTGGTTTTCCTGCTCATTGCGTCGTTCGCCGCGACCACGGCCACCGCGCCGGCCGCGCCGACGGTT
This sequence comes from uncultured Dechloromonas sp., assembly GCA_964523045.1. Classification (GTDB taxonomy): domain Bacteria; phylum Pseudomonadota; class Gammaproteobacteria; order Burkholderiales; family Rhodocyclaceae; genus Azonexus. The sequence continues at coordinate 61,775 of CAZFXO010000009.1, forward strand.
GCCGGCCTGTTCGTCGGAAACGGGAGCGATCGGCGCCGTGTTGCCGCTGTTTTCCAGCGCTTCGCCGATCGGCGCAAGTTGCTCGATGACGGGCTTCGGTTCGCTTTGCGGGCGCTCGCGCTTTTCCTTGCGCGGACGACGTTCCTGGCGCTGTTCGTTGCTGCTGGCAGGGCTTGCGGCTTCTTCGCGGGCAGGGCGTTCGGCACGTTCCGGGCGATTGCCGCGTTCGCCTTCGTCGCGGCGGTTGTTGCGGTTATTGCCACGACGGCCGTCGCTGCGTTCGCGGCGATTTTCCGCGTTGCCCCGGTTTTCCCGGGGTTTGCGTGCCGGCTCGCTCGGTGCGGTAGGCGCTGCCACGACCGCGGCCGGAGCACCGACGAAGAGCGACTTGATCCAGCCAAACAGGCCACCCGTGACCTGGGCCGGTGCGGCGGCAGTTGCTGCCGGTGGTTCGGCTTTTTCGGCGATGACGGGTGCCGGTTGTTCCGGAGAGATTCCCTTGATCGCAGCTTCCTGACGCGGCTTGGCGCTTTCCGCCTGGGCCCCGGTTTTTTCCGCTTCGTCAGCCGGCATGTCGACCATCTTGTAGGACGGTTCGCGCAGGTCGTCGTTGTTCAGATCGTCGTGACGCAGTCGGGTGATGGTATGGGCCGGCGTTTCCAGATGGATGTTCGGGACCAGCAGGATGCTGACCTTATGGCGCAGTTCGATCGCCTGGACATCGGTCCGTTTCTCGTTGAGCAGGAAAGTGGCGACGTCGACCGGGACCTGGACATGAACGGCGCCGGTGTTTTCCTTCATCGCTTCCTCTTCGAGGATGCGCAGGATGTGTAGCGCCGCCGATTCGGTCGACCGGATGTGGCCGGTGCCGGTGCAGCGCGGGCAGGGGATGTAGCTGGTTTCGGCAAGCGCCGGACGCAAACGCTGGCGCGACAGTTCCATCAGGCCGAAACGGCTGATCTTGCCCATCTGGACCCGGGCACGGTCGAAGCGCAGGGCGTCGCGCAGGCGGTTCTCGACTTCGCGCTGGGCCTTGCTGTTCTCCATGTCGATGAAGTCGATGACGATCAGGCCGCCCAAATCGCGCAGACGCAACTGGCGGGCCAGTTCATCGGCGGCTTCGAGGTTGGTCTTGAGCGCGGTTTCCTCGATGTCGGCGCCCTTGGTGGCGCGACCAGAGTTAACGTCGACGGCAACCAGGGCTTCGGTGTGGTCGATGACGATGGCGCCACCCGACGGCAGGTTGACCTGGCGGGCAAAGGCGGTCTCGATCTGATGCTCGATCTGGAAGCGCGAGAAGAGCGGCACATCATCGCTGTAGCGTTTGACGCGATTGACGTTGCCCGGCATCACGGTGCCCATGAAGGCACGGGCCTGCTCGTAGACTTCATCGGTATCGATCAGGATTTCACCGATGTCCGGCTGGAAGTAGTCGCGGATGGCACGAATCACCAGCGAGCCTTCGAGGTAGATCAGGAAGGCGCCGGATTGTTGCTGGGCTGCGCCTTCGATGGCGGACCACAGTTGCAGCAGGTAGTTCAGGTCCCATTGCAACTCTTCGGCCTGGCGACCGATGGCGGCGGTGCGGGCGATCAGGCTCATGCCTTGCGGCACTTCGAGCTGGTCCATGATCTCGCGCAGTTCGGCGCGTTCGTCGCCGTCGACGCGGCGGGAAACGCCACCGCCGCGCGGGTTGTTCGGCATCAGCACGAGGTAGCGGCCAGCCAGCGAGACGTAGGTGGTCAGCGCCGCACCCTTGTTGCCGCGTTCGTCCTTGTCAACCTGGACGATCAACTCCTGGCCTTCCTTGAGGGCCTCGTTGATCTTGGCCTTGTTGGCTTCGACGCCCGGCTGGAAATAAGCCCGGGAAACTTCCTTGAATGGCAGGAAACCGTGGCGGTCGGCACCGTAATCGACGAAGCAGGCTTCGAGCGAGGGTTCGATGCGGGTGATGACGCCCTTGTAGATGTTGCTTTTGCGTTGTTCCTTGGCGGCGGATTCAATGTCGAGATCGATCAGTTTCTGACCATCGACAATGGCGACACGGAGTTCTTCCGCCTGTGTCGCATTGAAGAGCATGCGTTTCATTGTTTTCGGGCTCCAGCGCGCCTTCGGCACACCGCAGCGAAACGCCCATGCAGGCAGCGACAGGTTCAGTTATCGGGTTGCGTCATGTAGTGGAGGCAATGGCGATGATGAATGTGTGCTGATCGTTGGATATCGCGAGTCTTTTTATCAAATGCGCGATCTGGAATTCCTGCCACGGGCGATCCGTGCGTGCTTACGGCGAGCTAATCCATTAACATCACTACTTTTGGTGAGTGAACTTAACCAGGCGTTTTACGCGAGTTTGTCCCGGGCAAGTGGCACGGGAGGGACTTCGTGGCCTGCCGCACGGCAGTCGCGCAAAACGGCGCGAGGCGGGCGGTCTGACGGTTCGACATCCCTTGCAAACAGAGACGTAAAACGCAGGCAGTATATTAGAAAATGAATGGCGCAGGGAACAATTCGGTCACCCATGTCGTGATCGACGAAGAGGCTGCTGGCCAGCGCCTCGACAACTATCTGGTTCGGCACTGCAAGGGGGTGCCGAAGAGCCACCTGTACCGCATCCTGCGCAGCGGCGAGGTCCGCGTGAACAAGGGGCGGGTCGCTGCCACCTATCGCTTGCAGGTCGGCGATGCGTTGCGCCTGCCACCAATGCGGGTGGCCGAACGGCCTGTGGATGAAATCGACGAAGTTGCCAAGTCCCGCGTCGAACTGCCCGTCATCTACGAGGACGAGGCTTTGCTGGTCATCGACAAGCCCGAGGGTATCGCCGTGCATGGTGGTAGCGGCGTCAGCTTCGGTGTCATCGAAGCCTTGCGCCGACAGCGACCGCTGGCCAAGTTCCTTGAACTGGCGCATCGGCTCGACCGCGAAACCTCGGGTGTCCTGCTGGTCGGCAAGAAACGCCTGGCGCTGACCGTTCTGCACGACATGTTCCGCGAACACGGCGCCGGCGCCGACAAGCGTTACTTGGTGCTGGTCCGCGGTCGCTGGATGAACGCGACCCAGCATGTCAAGGCGCCCCTGCTCAAATACCTGACCGAAAGCGGCGAGCGCCGGGTCTCGGTGGATGCCGAGGGCAAGGCCTCGCATACGGTGTTCCGCCTGCTGGCACGCTGGTCCGAGGTCAGCCTGCTCGAGGCGCAGTTGAAGACTGGGCGCACGCACCAGATTCGTGTCCATCTGGCGCATCTGGGCTTTCCCATCCTGGGCGACGAGAAATACGGCGATTTCACTCTCAACAAGCGCCTGCGCCCGGCCGGCCTGAAACGCATGGCCCTGCATGCCTGGCGAATGGCTTTCCGGCATCCGCTCAGCGGCGCGCCGCTGACCTGTGTGGCGCCAATGCCCGAAGGTATTCGCAGTTACATCTCTGCCCTTGATGCGGCGTCGCCCCGTGAATTCGCCGCCGACAACCTGCAACAGATTCTGGAGCATCAATGAAATACGAACTCGTGGTTTTCGATTGGGACGGCACCTTGCTCGATTCGGCGGCGGCCATCGTCCGTGCCATCCAGTCCGCCTGTCGGGACCTTGCCTTGCCGGTGCCGGATGATGCCCGGGCGCGGCACGTGATCGGCCTTGGGCTGGCCGACGCGATGCGGCACGCGGTGCCGGACCTGGCGCCGGAGAACTACCAGGCGATGGTCGATCGCTACCGTCACCATTACCTTTCCGGCGATCACGAATTGAGTCTGTTCGCCGGCGTACCGGAACTGCTGGCGCGCCTGCAGGCGGCCGGACACATTCTGGCGGTCGCTACCGGCAAGAGTCGGGTTGGCCTGGAGCGGGCGCTCGACCACTCCGGCCTGCGGCCCTATTTCTCCGCCTCGCGTTGCGCTGACGAATGCCATTCCAAGCCGCATCCGCAGATGCTCGATGAACTGATGCTGGAGTTCGGCATTGCGTCGGCGGCGAGCGTGATGATCGGCGATACCTCGCACGACCTGCTGATGGCGCGCAACGCCGGTGTCGATGCGTTGGCAGTGACTTATGGCGCACACCCCCATGATCATCTGCTGGAATACGCACCGCGCGCCTGCCTGCGCAGCGTGGCTGAACTGGACGCATGGCTGCTCGCCAACGGCTGATCTGTGCCAGCCGTGAGCTGGCGGATGGCGGCAAGGGGGTGCGCTTTACCGTGGAGCGCTATGGTCGGCAGCGACCGGCCTTCGCCATCCGTTACCGCGGCAGGGTGTATGCCTATTTCAACGAATGTGCCCATGTTCCGGCCGAACTCGACTGGCAGCCGGGCGAGTTCTTCGATCATTCCAAGTTATACTTGATCTGCGCCATTCATGGCGCGCTGTATGCACCGGATAGCGGTCGCTGCCTCGGCGGCCGTTGCGAGGGCAGGGGGCTGCAAGCCCTGCCGGTGTTCGAGTCCGAGGGTGACGTTTATTTAGTGCTGGAAAACTTCGATGGATAATCTCCAACGCCCGGACAGCGATCCCGGCTGGGAGCGCAAGACTCTGGAAAAACTCGCTTTTGCAACACTCGATGAGCAGAAGGCGAGGCGACGCTGGGGCATCTTCTTCAAATTGCTGGCCTTCGGTTACCTGACTTTCATCCTGGTTGCGCTGGTCGAATGGGACAGCGCCAAGGTGGCCGACAAGCACGTGGCGATGGTTGATTTGCAGGGCGTCATTGCCGCCAACTCGGAAGCCAATGCGGAAACTTTGATTTCGGCGCTGAAGGCAGCGTTCGATGCGCCGAACTCGCAAGCGGTCGTATTGCGCATCAACAGCCCCGGCGGTAGTCCGGTGCAGGCTGGCATGGTCAACGACGAGATTCGTCGGCAGCGCGCCAAGTATCCGGACAAGCCGCTTTACGCGGTGGTCGAGGATGTCTGCGCGTCCGGGGGCTATTACGTGGCCGCCGCCGCCGATCGCATCTACGTCAACAAGGCCAGCGTCGTCGGTTCGATCGGGGTGCTGATGGATGGCTTCGGTTTCACCGGGACGATGGAAAAGCTCGGTGTCGAGCGTCGCCTGCTGACCGCCGGTGAGAACAAGGGTTTCCTTGACCCTTTCTCGCCGCAGGCGGAAGAACATAAGGCGCATGCCAAAAGCCTGTTGGCCAACATCCATGAACAGTTCATCACGGTCGTTCGTGAGGGGCGCGGCAAGCGTCTGAAGGAAACCCCGGAAATGTTCTCCGGCCTGATGTGGACCGGTGAGCAAAGCATCCGCCTGGGGCTGGCCGACGACTTCGGCACGGTCGACAGCGTTGCCCGCGACGTGGTCAAGGTCGAGGAAGTGCTCGACTACACAGTCAAGGAAAACATTGCCGAGCGCTTCGCAAAGAAACTCGGGGCCGGCGCAGTAAACAGCTTCTGGCGCGGTTTTTCGAGCAGCCTGCCGGCCCCGTCGATGTACTGATCAGGCCAGCAGCAGGAAGACCGTCGGACGCCGCTCGATATCGGGCGGCGTTTGTTTTTTCCAGTCGCCGATTGTCCGTGTGCGGATCGACTCGCCGGGCAGGCTGAGGTCGGTGGCGACGCACAGGCGGGTATTGCCCTGGCAGGCCTGCAGGATGGCATCGAACATCGCCCGGTTGCGATAAGGGGTTTCGATGAACAACTGCGTCTGCTTGCGCTTGCGCGATTCCGCCTCGAGTTCGCGCAACGTCTTCGCGCGCTCGGCTTCCTTGGCCGGTAGATAGCCTTGGAAGGCAAAGCGCTGGCCGTTTAGCCCGGAGGCCATCAGCGCCAGCAATAGCGACGACGGGCCGATCAGTGGAACGACCCGGATGTTTTCGCGCTGCGCCAGCGCCACCAGGTCGGCGCCGGGATCGGCGACCGCCGGGCAGCCAGCTTCTGACAGCAGGCCGATGTCGTGACCGGCGCGCAGGGGCGCCAGTAACTGGTCAAGCTCGGCGGGGCGGGTGTGCTCGTTGAGTTCGGCGAGCTGCAACTCCTGCAGCGCTAGTTCGGTGCCGGCAGCCTTCAGGAAGGCGCGAGCGCTTTTGGCTTGCTCGACGACGAAGTGACGCAGCGGGCGCAGGGTCGCCAGTACCGTCGGGTGCAGGACTTCCTGCGGCGCGCCAGGGCCCAGTGGCACCGGGATCAGGTAGAGAGTGCCGGCCATCACAGGATCGCCACGCCTTCTTCGCGCAGCATGTCGCACAGCGCGATCAAGGGCAGGCCAACCAGTGCGTTCGGGTCGTCGCCCTGTAAACTGGAGAGCAGGGCGATTCCCAAGCCTTCCGACTTGGCAGAGCCGGCACAGTTGTAGGCTGGTTCGCGCTGCAGGTAATTTTCGATTTCCTGGTTGGCGAGTTGGCGGAAGCTTACAAGCGTAGGTACACCACGTACCTGACTGCGCCCGCTGCGGCTGCTGTAAAGGCACAGGCCGGTGAAGAAATTGACCGTCTTGCCGGAGAGTTCGCGCAGTTGGGCGACGGCGCGTTGGTGGTCGCCGGGTTTTCCGTAGATTTTTCCGTCGACGGTGGCAACCTGGTCACTGCCGATGATCAGGGCGTCCGGGTAAGTGTCGGCGACGGCTCGGGCTTTCGCTTCCGAGAGGCGCAGGGCGAGGGCTTCCGGAGTTTCGCCGGGAAGCGGGCTTTCGTCGGTTTGCGGGTTGGCGACGACGAAGGGGAGGCCGAGACGAGCGAGCAATTCGCGGCGGTACGGAGAAGTTGAGGCGAGAACGAGGGTTGGCATCATGAAAGTTTTTGTTGGACAAGGTGTTGCGACGACTTCTTGAAGCAACACTTTGTTTTGACTTGGCGAGCCAAAAATAATATCATCCGCCGTTTAAGTCGCAACAGATTCAGATTGAAAAGGATCAACGACGCTTTTGCCTTTGCCCGGGATGCGCGCGTTCTTGAAGGAACGCAGGCGGTTGCTGGTTTGGGGCGCCTGCATGATTTGCTGGCCGAAGTGTCGGGCGAGGTCGTCTGGCGCCTGGAAGGTTTCAAGGGCGATCTCGGCGAGCCGCTGCTGCGTCTGACGGTTGGCGGGTGCATTCCGCTGGCGTGTCAGCGTTGCCTGCAAGCCATTCCTTTCGAACTGGAGGTCGATGCCTTGCTGGAACTCGTTCCGGCCAGCGCCGACCTGTCGCAAGACGAGCTGGAAGACGACAGCCGGGATTTCCTCCCGGTGGAGAAGGAACTGGATGTGTTGGAACTGGTCGAGGACGAAATCCTGTTGTCCCTGCCGGTTGCACCACGACATGAAAAATGTGGCCTGCCTGGCGCGGCCGACGCTGGCGAGCGGATCAACCCGTTTGCTGCGCTGGCTGGGCTTAAAGGCAAGCCGAACTGATTTTTTTGGAGTAACGAAATGGCCGTTCAACAGAACAAGAAGTCCCCGTCCAAGCGTGGCATGCATCGCGCTCACGATTTCCTGACCACCCCGCCGATCGCCGTCGAACCGACGACCGGTGAAACGCACCTGCGTCACCACATCTCCCCGACCGGTTTCTACCGCGGCAAGAAAGTCCTCAAGGGCAAGGGCGAGTAATCGTCTCGTAAAGGGCAGGTGGCTCCTTCGGGAGAGCCTGCCTTTTCTTTTGCCATGACAACCCGCATCGCCATCGATTGCATGGGGGGTGACCACGGGCCGTCGGTGACGGTGCCTGCGGCCATCCGTTTTATCGCAGCGCATCCGGCGGCGAATCTCCTCCTGGTCGGCCAGGAGGATGTGCTGCGCCCGCTGCTCGGTACCAGCGCCGACGATTCCCGTCTGCGTATCGTGCACGCTTCAGAAATCGTCGGCATGGACGAATCGCCGGCGCTTGCCTTGCGCAACAAGAAGGATTCGTCGATGCGCGTCGCTATCAACCTCGTCAAATCCGGCGAGGCTGATGCTTGCGTGTCGGCCGGTAACACCGGCGCCCTGATGGCGATTTCCCGCTTCGTGCTGAAGATGCTGCCGGGGATCGACCGGCCAGCTATTTGCGCACCGCTGCCGACGCTCAATGGCCATACGCACATGCTCGACCTCGGCGCCAACGTCGATTGCGGCCCCGAGCATCTGCTGCAGTTCGGCATCATGGGGGCCATGCTGGTCGCCGCGATGGAGCACAAGGAACGGCCGACGGTGGGCATCCTCAACATCGGCGAAGAGGAAATCAAGGGTAACGAAGTGGTCAAGGCGGCCGCCGAGCTGTTGCGCAATTCCGGCCTGAACTTCATCGGCAACGTCGAAGGCGACGGCATCTACAAGGGCGAGGCAGACGTCATTGTCTGCGATGGCTTTGTCGGCAATGTCGCCCTGAAGACCTCGGAAGGACTGGCGCAAATGCTGGCCTCATCGTTGCGCAGTGAGTTCAAGCGCAACTGGTTGACCAAGATCGCTGCGCTGATCGCCATTTCGGTACTCAACAATTTCAAGAAACGTTTCGACCACCGGCGTTACAACGGTGCGATCTTGCTCGGTTTGAAGGGGATTTCGGTGAAGAGCCATGGCTCCGCCGATACGCTTTCCTTCGGCAATGCCATCGCCCGCGCTTTTGATGCGGCCGAGAACCGGGTGCTGGAGCGCATCAGCGAACGGCTGGCGCAAACGAACGCGGACCGCATGGTCGCAGTGGAGAATGCCTGAGCATGTACGCACGAGTCATCGGCACCGGCAGCTATCTGCCGGGCAATCCTGTCAGCAACAACGAGCTGGCGGCGCGCGGCATCGATACCAGCGATGAGTGGATCGCCACCCGCACCGGTATCCGTAGCCGTCATCTGGCGGAGGCCGGGACGACGGCAAGCCAGCTCGGTTTGATCGCCGCCCGCAGGGCGCTGGAAATGGCTGGCGTTGCCGCGGAAGATCTCGATCTGATCATCGTCGCGACATCGACGCCGGATTTCATCTTTCCCAGCACCGCTTGCATCATCCAGGGGCAGCTTGGCAACAAGGGGGCCGCCGCTTTCGACGTTCAGGCAGTTTGCGCCGGTTTTACCTATGCGCTGGGCGTCGCCGAGAAGTTCATCGCCTCCGGCAGCCATCGCAAGGCGCTGGTGATTGGCGCCGAGGTCTTTTCGCGCATTCTCGACTGGCATGATCGCGGCACTTGTGTCCTGTTCGGCGACGGTGCCGGCGCCGTGGTGCTTGAAGCTGCAGACAGCCCCGGCATCATGGCCAGCGCCCTGCACGCCGACGGCAGCCAGTTCGCCATCCTCAACGTTCCCGGGCAGATCTGTGGTGGCAAGGTAACTGGCGATCCCTTCCTGCGCATGGATGGGCAGGCAGTCTTCAAGTTTGCCGTCAAGGTTCTCGCCGAAGTGGCGGAAGAGGTTTGCGCCAAGGCTGCCATTGCAACTTCCGAGATCGACTGGCTGGTGCCGCATCAAGCCAATATCCGCATCATCGAAGCGACCGGCAGGAAGCTTGGTATCGACCGCGAGCGAGTCGTCGTCACCGTCGATCGGCACGGCAACACCTCGGCGGCCTCGGTCCCTCTGGCGCTCGACGAAGCGGTCCGCGACGGGCGCATCCAGCGCGGGCACAAGGTTCTGCTCGAAGGCGTCGGCGGTGGTTTCACCTGGGGCGCCGCCCTGATCGAATTCTGATAACAGGAGACAAACGATGTCTTTTGCTTTCGTATTTCCCGGCCAGGGCTCGCAGAGCGTTGGCATGATGGCGGCCTACGGCGACGCTGGTGTGGTTCGCGCCACCTTCGACGAGGCCTCGGCCGCCCTGGGCGACGACCTCTGGGCGATGGTCGCCGAGGGGCCCGCCGAGTTGCTGGCGCAGACCGTGAATACCCAACCGGTCATGCTCACCGCCGGCATCGCTGCCTGGCGCCTGTGGTTGGAGAAGGGCGGGCGTCGCCCGGCCGTGCTTGCCGGCCATAGCCTGGGTGAATATTCGGCGCTGGTTGCCGCTGGCGTCATCGAGTTCAAGGATGCGGTGCCGTTGGTTCGCCTGCGTGCTGCGGCGATGCAGGAAGCGGTGCCGCTTGGCACCGGTGCGATGGCTGCCGTGCTCGGTCTCGACAACGCCGGCATTGCTGCCGCCTGCGACGAAGCCGCGCAAGGCGAGATCGTCGAGCCGGTCAATTTCAACGCCAACGGCCAGACCGTGATCGCTGGTCACAAGGCGGCGGTGGAGCGGGCGATGCTTGCTTGCAAGGCGCGTGGCGCCAAGCTGGCGAAGGCCTTGCCGGTCTCGGCGCCTTTCCATTCGTCGCTGATCCGCCCGGCCGCGGACAAGCTGGCTGCCCGTCTGGCCGAGCTGGAACTGAAGAAGCCGTTGATTCCGGTGATCAACAACGTCGACGTCGAAATCGAAAGCGATACGCTGCGCATCCGTGACGCGCTCGTTCGCCAGGCCTACAACCCGGTGCGCTGGGTCGAGACGGTGCAGAAGATGGCGGCGATGGGGGTCACGACGATCGCCGAGTGCGGCCCTGGCAAGGTGCTGGCCGGTCTCGCCAAGCGCTGCGCCGACGGCGTCAGCGGTGTTGCCCTGGCCGACCTGGCCTCGCTCGAAGCTGCCCTGGTCCTGGAGTAAGCCCATGCTGAACGACAAGATTGCTCTCGTCACCGGTGCCACCCGCGGCATCGGCCGCGCCATCGCGCTGGAACTCGGCCGCCAGGGCGCGACCGTGATTGGTACCGCGACCAGCGAGACCGGCGCCGCCCAGATTTCCGCCTATCTCGGCGAAGCGGGCTTTGCCGGGCGCGGGGTTGTCCTCAACGTCACCGACAGCGCCGCCAGCGATGCCTTGCTCGCCGACCTGGCCAAGGAATTCGGCGCCATCACCGTCCTCGTCAACAATGCCGGCATCACCCGCGATAACCTGGCGATGCGCATGGGCGACGACGAATGGGATGCCGTCATCGACACCAACCTGAAAGCGGTTTTCCGGCTCTCGCGCGCCCTGATGCGTGGCATGATGAAGGCGCGTTTCGGCCGTATCGTCAATATTTCCTCGGTGGTCGGTCATTCCGGCAATCCGGGGCAGGCCAACTACTGCGCCGCCAAGGCAGGGGTTGCCGGGCTCTCCCGCTCGCTTGCCCGCGAACTGGGGAGTCGCAACATCACGGTCAATTGCGTCGCGCCCGGCTTCATTGCCACCGACATGACGCACGCCTTGACCGAAGAACAGAAGGCCGCCATGCTGGCGTCGATCCCGCTCGGCCGTGCCGGCACGCCGGAAGACGTGGCCGGCGCGGTCGGCTTCCTGGTGTCGCCCGCCGGTGCTTACGTGACGGGCACCACGCTGCACGTAAACGGCGGCATGTTCATGGATTGATTCCCCGAATCCGGGGCTTTTGGTAGAATCTCAACGTTTTTTTTCGTACCCCGAGGGGGAAGGAGTTTTTCGAATGGATAACATCGTAGAGCGCGTCAAGAAGATCGTCGCCGAACAACTGGGTGTGAACGAAGCGGACATCAAGAACGAGTCCTCCTTCGTCGACGATCTGGGCGCGGATTCGCTGGACACCGTCGAGCTGGTCATGGCGCTGGAAGAGGAATTCGAGTGCGAAATTCCGGACGACCAGGCTGAGAAGATCACGACCGTCCAGCAGGCTGTCGATTACATCCTCGCCAACAAGCAGTAAGCCAATTCCGGTTTGACCCCGACAAGGCCGGCCCGCTAGGCCGGCCTTGTTACTTTTGCTTTCGGAGTGCACATCTTGGCACGTCGCAGAGTCGTCATTACCGGCCTGGGTCTGATTTCCCCGGTCGGCAACAGCGTCGAAGAAGGCTGGCAGAACATTCTTGCCGGCCGTTCCGGCATTGCGCCGATTACCCGTTTCGACACCTCCAGCTTCCCGGTCCAGTTCGCCGGCGAAGTCAAGAATTTCGACATCACCCAGTACATTTCCGCCAAGGACGCCCGGCGCATGGATACCTTCATCCATTACGGGCTGGCCGCCGGCATTCAGGCGGTACGCGATGCCGGGCTGGACCAGGAAGGTGTGGCTGATCTCGAACGCGTCGGTGTCGCCATCGGTTCCGGCATCGGCGGTTTGCCGCTGATCGAAGCCACCAAGGACGAATACAATGCTGCCGGCGTGCGCAAGGTATCGCCGTTCTTCGTTCCCGGTTCGATCATCAACATGATCTCCGGCAACCTGTCGATCGAATACGGCTTCAAGGGGCCGAACCTGTCGATCGTCACCGCCTGTACCACGGGTACCCATTCGATCGGCGAAGCCGCCCGCATCATCGAGTACGGCGACGCCGACGTGATGGTCGCCGGCGGTGCCGAATCTACCGTTTCGCCGCTCGGTCTCGGCGGTTTCTGCGCGGCCCGCGCGCTGTCCACCCGCAACGACGATCCGGCGACCGCCAGCCGTCCGTGGGACAAGGATCGCGACGGTTTCGTGCTGGGCGAGGGCGCTGGCGTTCTGGTGCTCGAGGAATACGAGCACGCCAAGGCGCGCGGTGCGAAGATCTACGCCGAAGTGGCCGGTTACGGGAGGAGCGGCGACGCTTATCACATCACCGCGCCGAACATGGACGGCCCGCGCCGTTCGATGGTCAATGCGCTGAAGAACGCCGGTGTGACGCCGGCCGACGTCCAGTATGTCAATGCTCACGGTACCTCGACGCCGCTTGGTGACAAGAACGAGTGCGACGCGATCAAGGCGGCGTTCGGTGATGCGGCGAAGTCGATCGTCGTCAATTCGACCAAGTCGATGACCGGCCACCTGCTCGGCGGTGCCGGCGGGATCGAGTCCTTGTTCACGGTACTGGCGATTCATCACCAGGTTTCGCCACCGACCATCAACATCTTCAATCAGGATCCGGAGTGCGATCTGGATTTCTGCGCCAACGCGGCGCGGCCGATGAAGATCGACATCGCGCTGAAAAACAACTTCGGTTTCGGCGGCACCAACGGCTCGCTGGTGTTCAAGCGGGTCTGAGGCCTTAGTCGCCAAGGCGTGTAACGGTGCAGTTGCCGATCATCATCGGACTGCACCGTTCTTCATTGCAGCGCGGTATTTTTTTGCTCATCGCGCTGGCGGTGCTGCTGGCCATCCTGTTGTTGCCTTTGCCGCCGCTCTGGCGGGCATGCGGCGTCCTGCTGCTTGTGCCAGTCTTGTTACGGGCTTGGGTCAGGCTGAACGCGCCGCCTTGTCGTCTGCGTCTCGAGCGCGACGGCAGCGTTTCACTTGCTCAGGCAGGCAGCGACGAGTTCCGGCAGGCTTTCTGTCTGCCCGGCGCAACGGTGCATCCGGCGCTATGCGTGTTCCGGTTGCGCGAAACGGGCGGGGGGCAAACGCATGTCGTGCTGGCAACCGGTGACAGCACGTCGGCCGACGAGTTTCGCCGGCTGCGAATTTTCCTGCGCTGGCGCGCAGTCTTCAGTGGTTCTCCCAGCGTGACGGAGTGAGTACCGTATTGTGCACGCGTGCCGCGGTTTCCGGATAATCCCGGGAATAGTGGAGGCCGCGGCTTTCCTTGCGGTGCATTGCGCAGCGGATGATCAGTTCGGCCGTCAGGACCAGGTTGCGCAGTTCGATCAGGTCGTGACTGACGCGGAAATGCGAGTAGAACTCGTGGATTTCCTGTTTCAGCAGTTCGACCCTGTGCTCGGCGCGCTGCAGCCGCTTGGTGGTACGGACGATGCCGACGTAGTCCCACATGAAGCGGCGTAGCTCGTCCCAGTTGTGCGAAATGACGACTTCCTCGTCGGCATCAGTCACCCGGCTCTCGTCCCATTGCGGCAGAACCGGCAGCTCGCTGGGGGCTTGCGCCAGCATGTCGTTGACCGCGGCCTCCGAAAACACCAGGCATTCGAGCAGCGAGTTCGAGGCCAGCCGGTTGGCGCCGTGCAGGCCGGTGCAGGAGGCTTCGCCGGCAACGTACAAGCCTTCGACGTCGGTGCGGCCGTTGAGGTCGCAGACGATGCCGCCACAGGTGTAGTGGGCCGCCGGTACGACCGGGATCGGTTCGCGGGTGATGTCGATGCCGAGTTCCAGGCAGCGCGCGTGAATGTTCGGGAAGTGCTCGCGGATGAAGTCTTCGCCCTTGTGCGAAATGTCGAGGTAGACGCAGTCGAGGCCGCGTTTCTTCATTTCGAAATCGATGGCACGGGCGACGATGTCGCGTGGCGCCAGTTCGCAGCGCTCGTCGTGCTCCGGCATGAAGCGCGTTCCGTCCGGCAGCTTGAGCAAGCCGCCTTCGCCGCGTACCGCCTCGGAAATCAGGAAGGACTTGGCGTTCGGGTGGTAGAGGCAGGTCGGGTGGAACTGGATGAATTCCATGTTGGCGACCCGGCAGCCGGCGCGCCAGGCCATGGCGATGCCGTCGCCGGTCGAGGTGTCGGGGTTGGTCGTAAACAGATAGACCTTGCCTGCGCCACCGGTGGCGATCAGCGTGTTGCGGGCGCCCATGGTCAGCACTTCGCCGCTCTGGTTGTCGAGGACGTAGGCGCCGAAGCAGCGGTTTTCACCGTTGCCGATCTTGCCGCCGGTGATCAGATCGACGGCGATGTGATCCTCGAATATCGTGATGTTCGGATTGTTGCGCACCTTTTCCGTCAGCGTCTGCTGTACCGCGGCACCGGTAGCGTCGGCGACGTGGATGACACGACGGGCACTGTGTCCGCCCTCGCGGGTCAGGTGGTAGCCGGACTCGTCCTTGGTGAAAGGAACCCCTTGTTCGATCAGCCAGTCGATCGCGTGGCGGCCGTTTTCGACGACGAAGCGGGTCGCTTTTTCATCGTTGAGCCAGGCGCCGGCGACGAAGGTATCGCGAATGTGCGCCTCGATCGAATCCTGATTGTCGAGGACGGCAGCGATACCGCCTTGCGCCCAGCCGGAGGCAGAGTCCTCGAGCTTGCGCTTGCTGATCAACGCGACCCGGCAATGTCCGGCGAGCCGCAAGGCGGCGGATTGGCCAGCCAGGCCACTGCCGATGATGAGCACATCAAAGTTATGCACGATGACTTACTGGGAAAAATGGTCCGGGGCGCAATATAGCACGCAGGAAACGCTTCATGCAGTTACAGAAAATCACACGCGGGCGGGGATGGCGTTTACGGCGCTGCGTTATACTGCGCTCCGACAAGAATACTTCCCGGGGAATAACGGCCATGAGCGAGCGCGAGGTCGATCAGTTGCTGGTCGAACGGGCGCAAGGCGGCGACCAGACTGCCTTCGACCAATTGGTGAGCAAGTACCAGCGCAAGCTGGGTCGCCTGCTGTCGCGTTTCATCCGTGATCCGGCCGAGGTCGAGGACGTGGCGCAGGAAGCGTTCATCAAGGCCTATCGAGCCTTGCCCTCGTTCCGCGGCGATAGCGCTTTCTACACCTGGCTTTACCGGATCGGCATCAATACCGCCAAGAACTACCTGGTTTCCCAGGGGCGGCGGGCGCCGACCAGCACCGAATTCGATGCCGACGAAGCCGAGGGTTTCGAGGACGCCGCGCTGCTGCGTGACATCAACACCCCGGAAAGCCTGCTGATGTCGAAGCAGATCGGCGAGACGGTGAACGCGGCGATGGATGCCTTGCCCGAGGAATTGCGCACGGCGATCGTCCTGCGCGAAATCGAGGGGCTGTCCTACGAAGAAATCGCCGGCCTGATGGATTGCCCGATCGGCACCGTGCGCTCGCGGATCTTCCGTGCCCGCGAGGCCGTTGCCGGCAAGTTGCGCCCCTTGCTCGACATTGCGCCGGATCGGCGCTGGTGACGATGGCTGCGGAAGAGAACATCGCCCATGCGGTCGTCCGCGCGCTTGATGCGGACATGGTTGAAGTCGAAATTGAGCAGGGCTGCGGCCGTTGTCATGAGGAAGGTGGCTGCGGCGGTCAGAACCTGGCGCAGATGTTTGCAGCCGGGCCGCGGCGTTACCGTTTGCGGAATACCGTTGGTGCCGGCATTGGTGACCGTGTGGCAATCGCCATCGCGCCGGGCAGTGTGCGGCGCAGCGCCAATTTTGCCTATGGCGTGCCGCTTGCCGCGTTGTTCGTCGGCGCGCTGGGCGGCGCTCAACTGGCGGGCGATGGCGGCGCGATACTGGGTGCCGCTGGCGGGCTGCTGCTGGCCTTCACGCTTCTTGCCCGGCGAGCCCCCGGTGCCGGCGAGGTGTCGGCGCCGCAGATTGTCTCCCGGCTGCCGGCCAGGCAAGAGCGCTGCGGCCAATGAAGCGTTTTTTCGCATTCCTGTCGTGTTGCCTGTTGGTCGGGGTCGTCCAGGCGCAAAACCGTTCGCTGCCGGACTTTGCCGACCTGGTCGAAAAGCAGGGAGCGGCAGTCGTCAACATCAGTACGTCGCAGGCGCCGCGCGGTCGTTCATCTGCTTCGCCGTTTCCACTCGATGAAGGCGATCCCGCTTTTGAGCTCTTCCGGCGTTTCTTCCCGAAGATTCCCGGCACGGCTCCAGCGCCGCGCGAGTTCGAAAGCCGTTCGCTCGGTTCGGGCTTCGTCATCGGCGGCGATGGTCACATCCTGACCAATGCCCACGTGATCGAGGATGCCGACGAAGTCGTCGTCCGCCTTACCGATAAGCGCGAATTCAAGGCCCGCGTCATCGGTGCCGACAAACGCAGCGATGTCGCGCTGATCAAGATCGAAGCCAACGGTCTGCCCGTGGTGCGCTTGGGCAACCCGGAAAAGCTGCGGGTCGGCGAATGGGTGGTGGCGATCGGTTCCCCCTTTGGTTTTGACAACTCGGTGACGGCTGGCATCGTTTCCGCCAAGGGGCGCGCCTTGCCGCAGGAAAACTACGTTCCCTTCATCCAGACCGATGTGGCGATCAATCCGGGCAACTCCGGCGGTCCATTGTTCAACATGGCGGGCGAGGTGATCGGCATCAACTCGCAGATCTATAGCCGCAGCGGCGGCTACATGGGGGTTTCCTTCGCCATCCCGATCGATGTGGCGATGGATATCCAGCAGCAGTTGCGAACCAGCGGCAAAGTCAGTCGCGGTCGCCTTGGCGTGGTCATCCAGGAAGTCAGTCGGGAACTGGCCGAATCGCTCGCCTTGAGTCGCCCCCAAGGTGCCGTCGTCAATGCCGTCGAGGCCGACGGACCGGCGGCCAAGGCAGGTATCGAGGCGGGGGACGTGATCCTGCGTTTCGACGGCAAGCCGATCAACGCATCCGCCGAATTGCCTCGACTGGTGGCGGCAACCCCGCCGGGGACGCGTTCGGTCGTGCAGGTCTGGCGCAAGGGCAAGCTGCGCGACCTGACGGTTGTCCTCGGCAAGGTCGCCGACGATGAATCGGCAACGGGAAAGGCCGCTGTCGGCGGCAAGGTACCGGCGCCAGGGCAGGCGAACAACCGTCTTGGCTTGCTGCTCAGCGAACTCACCGCCGAACAGCGGCGCGAGACCGGCGTCGCCGGCGGTTTGCTGATCGAGGATGTGCGCGCGCCGGGAGTGCAGTCCGACCTGCAACCGGGCGACATCATCCTCGCCGTGATCAGTCGCGGGACGACTGCCGAAGTGAAGACGGTCGACCAGTTCAACCGTCTCCTTGCCGCGTTCGACAAGGGGAGTGCGGTCACCCTGCTGATCCGGCGCGGCAAGCTGCAGAATTTCGTCACCATCCGGGGAAACAATGGCCGTTGAACTGACCCTGCTCAGCCGTGGCTACTGCCACCTCTGCCACGACATGGAGGAGGCGCTGGCCCCCTTGCTCGCCGAGTTCGGCGCCAGCCTGCGGGTGGTCGACGTCGATGCCGATCCCGAACTCGAAGCCCGTTACGATGAACTGGTGCCGGTGTTGCTGCATGGGGAAACCGAGCTTTGCCACCACTTCCTCGACGCTGCCAAAACCCGTGAATATTTGAGCGGAATCCGCTAGAATTTACGGTCTTCCGAACCGAGCAGGGCGCCGAGCGCGCCCTTTTTTACTGGCTGCAATGGACCATATCCGCAACTTTTCGATCATCGCCCACATCGACCATGGCAAATCGACCCTGGCCGATCGCATCATTCATCTCTGCGGCGGCCTGTCCGACCGCGAAATGGAGGCGCAGGTGCTCGATTCGATGGATATCGAGCGCGAGCGCGGCATCACCATCAAGGCGCAGACGGCGGCGCTGCAGTACAAGGCGCGCGACGGCAAGGTGTACAACCTGAACCTGATCGACACGCCGGGACACGTCGATTTCTCCTACGAAGTCTCGCGCTCGCTGTCCGCTTGCGAAGGTGCGCTGCTGGTCGTCGATGCCTCGCAAGGCGTCGAGGCGCAGACGGTGGCCAACTGCTACACGGCGATCGAACTCGACGTCGAGGTGCTGCCGGTGCTGAACAAGATCGACCTGCCATCGGCCGATCCGGATACCGCCCGCCAGGAAATCGAGGACGTGATCGGCATCGACGCCACCGACGCGGTGCTCGCCTCGGCCAAGACCGGTCTCGGCGTCGAGGACATCCTGGAAGCCGTGGTTGCCCGCGTGCCGCCGCCCAAGGGGGATCTTGAGGCCCCCTTGAAGGCGCTGATCATCGATTCCTGGTTCGACAACTACGTCGGCGTCGTCATGCTGGTACGCGTCGTCGACGGCGAGATGAAGCCGAAGGACAAGCTCTATTTCATGGCCACCGGCGCCACCCAGTTGTGCGAGCAGGTTGGCGTGTTCACCCCGAAGTCGCTGCAGCGCCCGTCGCTGAAAGCTGGCGAGGTCGGCTTCGTGATCTCCGGGATCAAGGAGCTGAAAGCCGCCAAGGTCGGCGACACGATCACCCTGGCCGACCGCAAGGCGGATGCGCCGCTGCCCGGTTTCAAGGAAATCAAGCCGCAGGTGTTCGCTGGTCTCTACCCGGTCGAATCGAACCAGTACGACTCACTGCGCGAAGCGCTGGAAAAGCTCAAGCTCAACGACGCTTCGCTGCAATACGAGCCGGAAGTCTCGCAGGCGCTCGGCTTCGGCTTCCGCTGCGGCTTCCTCGGCCTGCTGCACATGGAAATCGTCCAGGAGCGTCTGGAGCGCGAGTTCGACCAGGACCTGATCACGACGGCGCCGACCGTCGTCTACGAAGTCGTGCAGCGCGACGGCTCGGTGATCCAGGTCGAGAACCCGGCCAAACTGCCGGAAGTCAGCAAGGTCGAGGAGGTGCGCGAGCCAATCATCACCGCCACCATCTTTGTGCCGCAGGATTTCCTCGGCAACGTCATCACCCTGTGCAACCAGAAACGCGGCAACCAGGTCGACATGCACTACCACGGTCGCCAGGTGAAGCTCGTGTACGAAATGCCGATGGCCGAAGTGGTCATGGATTTCTTCGACAAGCTGAAATCCTGCTCCAAGGGCTACGCTTCGCTCGACTACGATTTCAAGGAATACCGCGCCGCTGACGTGGTCAAGCTCGATATCCTGATCAACAGCGAGAAGGTCGATGCGTTGTCGCTGATCGTGCACCGCTCGAATTCGCAATACCGTGGCCGCGAACTGGCATCCAAGATGCGCGAACTGATTCCGCGGCAGATGTACGACGTCGCCATCCAGGCGGCAATCGGTTCGCACATCATCGCCCGCGAGAACGTCAAGGCGATGCGCAAGGACGTTCTCGCCAAGTGCTACGGCGGCGACATCACCCGCAAGAAGAAGCTGCTGGAAAAGCAGA
>CAZFXO010000010.1:0-80512 GCA_964523045.1 uncultured Dechloromonas sp.
CACCCAGCGTACCGGCGAGATCGGCCTGTTGAAGGCGCTCGGCGCGCCGGCGCGCACCATCCGCCTGGCTTTCCTGACCGAGGCGGCGATGCTCTCGGCGAGCGGCGCCCTGGTCGGCTACGGCCTCGGCGAAGCCGGCGCCTTCGCGCTGCGCCAGCTGTTCCCGGTGTTCCCTGCCTACCCGCCGGACTGGGCGGTAATCGCCGGCCTGCTCACCGCGCTGTCCACCGGCCTCCTCTTCGGTTTCCTGCCCGCCCGCCGCGCCGCCCGGCTCGACCCGGTGCAGGCGCTGATGAAGCACTGACATGCGGATTTCCGATGCCATTTCGCTGGCCAGCCGCGCCGTCACCGCGCAGCGCCTGCGCAGCTTCCTGACCCTGCTCGGCATCGCCGTCGGCATCGCCTCGGTGATCCTCCTCACCTCGATCGGCGAAGGTATCCACCGCTACGTGCTCGGCGAATTCACCCAGTTCGGCACCAACGTGATCACCGTCGCCCCGGGCAAGACGAAAACCGGCGGCGCGCCGTCCGGCCTGCCGTCAAGCGCCCGGCCGCTGTCGCTGGACGACGCGAAATCGCTCGAACGCCTGCCGCAGGTCGTCGCCGTCACCCCCAACGTGCGCGGCAACGCCGAGGTCGAGGGCAACGGGCGCACGCGGCGGACGCTGATCTACGGCGTCAATGCCGATTCGCGCACCGTCTTCCGGTCGACCATGCGCAGCGGCCAGTTCCTGCCCGACGAGGACCCGGCCAACGCGCGCGCCTTCGTCGTCCTCGGCAGCAAGCTGAAGGAGGAACTGTTCGGCGCCGACAATCCGCTCGGCCAGCGCCTGCGCATCGGCGGCCTGCATTTCCGGGTGGTCGGCGTGATGGCGCCGAAAGGCCAATTCCTCGGCATCGACCTCGACGATACCGCTTTCATCCCGGCCGGCCGCGCCCAGGAACTGTTCAACCGCGAAGGCTGCGACGAGATCAACCTGGCCGCCGCCGAAGGCGTCCCGGCGGCACAGGTCGCCGAACGCATCCGTCACCTGTTGATCGAGCGCCACGGCCACGAGGACTTCACCATCGTCACCCAGGAGGAAATGCTCAAGACGCTATCCAGCATCCTCGACGTGCTGACGCTGGCGGTCGGCGCGTTGGGCGGCATTTCGCTGCTCGTCGGCGGCGTCGGCATCGTCACCATCATGACCATCGCGGTCAGCGAACGGACCTCCGAAATCGGCCTGCTGGTCGCCCTCGGCGCCTCGCGGCGGACCATCCTCGGCCTTTTCCTCGGCGAAGCGGTGGCGCTGTCGGCGCTCGGCGGCGCACTCGGCCTGGCGCTCGGTTTCGGACTCGCCCAGGCAATCCATTTCGCGGTGCCGGCGCTGCCGGTGCATACGCCGCTCAGCTTCGTCCTGCTCGCCGAAGGCATCGCCATCGCCATCGGGCTGCTGGCCGGCGTCCTGCCGGCACGCAATGCGGCGCGCCTCGATCCGGTTACAGCATTACGGACAGAATGACGTGCTAGAGTGCTGCTTCCCAACCCAATAACAACCTGACAGGAGCCCAGCAATGTCGTATCACATCGACCAACTCGAACCCGGCATGTCCGCCAGCACCTCAAAGACCGTGACCGAAGCCGACATCATCCTCTTCGCCGGCATCTCGACCGACGTCAACCCGGCCCACCTCGACGAGGAATACGCCAAGGGCACGATGTTCGGCGGCCGTATCGCGCACGGCATGCTGTCGGCCGGCTTCATTTCGGCGGTACTCGCCAACAAGTTGCCCGGACCGGGCACCATCTACCTGTCGCAGACGCTGAAGTTCAAGGCACCGGTGCGCCCGGGCGACACCGTCACGGCGACGGTGACGGTCAAGGAAGTCAATACCGCGAAGAACCGCGTCACGCTCGACACCGTGTGCACGGTCGCCGGCAAGACGGTGATCGAAGGCGAATGCATGATGATGCCGCCGGTTCGCGCCGCCGCTCCGACCGGTACGGCCTGAGACCCTTACACCAATGAAAAACGCCGGCGGGGTGACCCGGCCGGCGTTTTTTATGGGCGTTGTGTCACGGCAGCGTCAGAATGCCTCGTCGTCGCGCAGGAAGCGCCACTGCCCCATGGGCAGATCGCCCAGGCGGATGCGGCCGATACGCACGCGCTTGAGGCCGATCACTGTCAGCCCGACCAGCTCGCACATGCGACGGATCTGCCGCTTCTTGCCTTCCTTGAGGATGAAGTGCAGCTGGTCCTCGTTCAGTTGCTTGACCCAGGCCGGCTTCAAAGGCTTGCCGTCGAGTTCCAGACCGTGCCGGAGCAGGTCGAGGCCGCCCTTGATCATCTGCCCGGAAACACGCACCAGGTATTCCTTTTCCGCTTCGCTGTCCTCGCCGATCAGGCGTTTGGCGACGCGACCGTCGCTGGTCAGCACCAGGAGACCGGTCGAATCGATGTCGAGGCGGCCGGCGGGCGCCAGGCCGCGCAGCATCCACGGCTTGAATTCGGGCCCGCCCGATTGCGGTAGCTGGTTTTCCGCGGTAATCAGCGTCACCGCCGGCGTGCAGCCCGGTTCCGGCTGGCCGGACACGTAGCCGACCGGCTTGTGCAGCAGGATGGTCACCGCCTTGGCCTGATCCTTCTTGGCCTCGGTCGACACTTCGATGCGCGCATCCGGATCGATCCGCGACCCCAGTTCGCTGACCTGCACGCCATCGACAAAAACCCAGCCGCGCTCGATCCAGAGGTCGGCTTCGCGCCGCGAGCAAAGGCCGCGCTCCGACATCACCTTGGACAGGCGGACACCGCTCTGTGCCTCAGCACTGGCGACGACGGCTGGCGGCGGGCTGGCGGGCCGCTCGGCACGCTCTGGCCGCGGCGGACGTGCCCCGGCATTGCCGCGCGGCACCCCGCCAGGCGACTTGCGTGCCCAGGGATTCTCCCCGGCCGGGCGGCGCTCCCGGTTCTGTCCGTCCCTGCCTTGGCCGGCTTTTTCCTGACGCCCGCCATCCGGCCGACGCTTCTCCTGCCACTCCCCGCCCGGGCGTTCCTGGCGCGGCTTGGCGGCAGTCGGACGCCCGCCTTCCGGACGCGCGCCTTCGCGTTGCCGCGGCGGCGCAGCCGGGGTCTCACGCGGCTTGCGAGCCAGGGCACCGCCGCGCACCGGGCGCTTGCGTCCGCTGGTTTCGCTGCCTGGCTTCTTGAGCACACCGAGCGTCCCCGTCGGCGGCGTTGGTGCTACGTCATCGCGCGCCTCGACCGGCGCCGCGGGTTTGGCCGGGGCACTTGCCGCCACCGGCGTCTCCGGCGCGGCAGCCGGCTGCGGTTTGACTGGCTTGGGCGTGTCTACCGGAGCAACTGCGGCGGACGGCTTGCGGTCGACCGCATCGTCTGTCGGCTTGCGCCACTTGGCCCAGGGATCGTCCGGCTGGGTCATTGCAGATCGAGGAGCTCGACCTCGAAGACCAGCGTCGCATTCGGCGGGATGACGCCGCCAGCGCCGCGGGCGCCGTAACCGAGATGCGCCGGAATGGTCAGCTTGCGGGTGCCGCCGATCTTCATGCCCTGGACGCCTTCGTCCCAGCCCTTGATGACATGGCCCTGGCCGAGCGGAAACTGGAAGGGATCGTTGCGATCCTTGCTCGAATCGAACTTGCTGCCGTCGGTCAGCCAGCCGGTGTAGTGCACGGTGACGAAAGCGCCGGCGGCGGCGACGGCGCCGCTGCCTTCGACGGTGTCTTCGTAGATCAGGCCGGAGGCCGTGGTGATTTCAGCCATGAGATGCTCCTTTGCGAAAGCGCGAAATTCTAGCACAAGCCATTGATAGCCTTTGACTTTCATGAACTTGTGCGTATAATGCGCGGTTCTTCGTAGTACCCTTAGTTCATTCCCGGAGTCCAACCATGTATGCGGTCATAAAAACCGGCGGCAAGCAGTATCGCGTTTCCGCTGGCCAAAAACTCAAAGTAGAACAGATACCGGCAGACGTTGGCGCAGAAATCACCCTCGATCAGGTCCTCATGGTAGGCGAAGGCGAGTCGGTGAAGGTCGGCGCCCCGCTCGTTGCTGGCGCCTCCGTCAAGTGCACCGTGGTTTCCCACGGCCGCCACGACAAGGTCAAGATCTTCAAGATGCGCCGTCGCAAGCACTACCAGAAGCGCCAGGGCCATCGTCAGAACTACACCGAACTGCGCATCGACACGATCGCTGCCTGAGTTCAGAGAAGGAGCTAGCAAATGGCACACAAAAAGGCAGGCGGCAGTTCGCGTAACGGCCGCGACTCACAGGCACAACGACTCGGCGTCAAGCGCTACGGCGGTCAATTCGTTCTCGCCGGCAACATCATCGTTCGCCAACGCGGTACCGAATTCCACGCCGGCGAAAACGTCGGCATGGGCAAGGACCACACCCTGTTCGCGCTGAAGGATGGCACCATCCAGTTCGCCATCAAGGGCGAAAAGAAGCGCCGCACGGTCACCATCGTTCCGGCTGCCGAATAAACTTCGGTCCAGCGGAATCGCAAAGCCCTGTCCGCCGGATGGGGCTTTTTAGTTTCAGGAGGCGGAAAACATGAAATTCATTGACGAAGCAAAGATCTACGTCAAGGCTGGCGACGGCGGCAACGGCATCGCCACTTTCCGCCGCGAGAAATACATTCCGATGGGCGGCCCCAACGGCGGCGACGGCGGCCGCGGCGGCAGCGTTTACGTGATCGCCGACCGCAACATCAACACCTTGGTCGATTACCGCTACACCCGCAAATTCCTCGGCCAGCGCGGCGAGAACGGCGGCAGCGCCGATTGCTACGGCAAGGGCGGCGACGACATCGTACTGCGTATGCCGGTCGGCACCGTGATCTCGGACCTCAACACCGGTGAAGTGCTGGCAGACCTCGACGTGCACGACAAGAAGGTCCTGCTCGCCAAGGGTGGCAAGGGCGGCCTTGGCAACACCCATTTCAAGTCGTCGACCAACCGCGCCCCGCGCCAATGCACCAAGGGCGAGCCGGGCGAGGAATTCGAGGTCAGCCTCGAACTGCGCGTGCTCGCCGACGTCGGCCTGCTCGGTCTGCCCAACGCCGGCAAGAGCACGCTGATCCGCGCCGTCTCGTCGGCCCGCCCGAAGGTCGCCGACTACCCGTTCACCACGCTGCATCCGAATCTCGGCGTGGTCCGTGTCGGCGCCGAGAAAAGCTTCGTCATGGCCGACGTGCCCGGACTGATCGAAGGCGCCGCCGATGGTGCCGGCCTCGGCATCCGCTTCCTCAAGCACCTGCAGCGCACGCGCATCCTGCTGCATTTGGTCGACATCGCACCAATCGATCCCGATGCCGATCCAGTGCGCGACGCCAAGGCCATCGTCGGCGAACTGGTCAAGCACGACCCGGCGCTGGCCGACAAGCCGCGCTGGCTGGTCCTCAACAAGCTCGACCTGATTCCCGAGGAAGAGCGCGAAAAGGCGGTCAAGGATTTCCTCAAGGCCTACAAGAAGGCAACCAAGTACGACGGCCCGGTGTTCCCGATCACCGCCATCACCGGCGACGGCACCAAGCCGCTGATCTACGCGATCCAGGAAGCCCTCGAACAGATGGCCCGCCCGGAAATTACCGACGACGAAGACACGCCCGCCGAGGA
This sequence comes from uncultured Dechloromonas sp., assembly GCA_964523045.1. Lineage (GTDB taxonomy): Bacteria > Pseudomonadota > Gammaproteobacteria > Burkholderiales > Rhodocyclaceae > Azonexus. The sequence continues at coordinate 5,621 of CAZFXO010000010.1, forward strand.
ACAATGAGCCGCAGCCGCCTCGCTTCCGCCAAACGCCTGGTCGTCAAGGTCGGCTCGGCACTCGTCACCAACAATGGCAACGGCCTCGACCTTGCCGCCATCGACAGTTGGGCGCGGCAGATTGCCGCCCTGCGCGAACAGGGACGCGAGGTCATCCTCGTCTCCTCCGGCGCCGTCGCCTGCGGCGTCCAGCGCCTGGGCTGGGGCCGCCGACCGAAAACCGTACATGAAAAGCAGGCGGCCGCTGCCGTCGGCCAAGCCGGCCTGGTCGAAGTCTACGAGGCCGCCTTCAGCAAGCACGGTTTGCACACCGCGCAAATCCTGCTCACCCACGACGACCTCGCCGACCGCAAGCGCTACCTGAACGCCCGCGCCACACTGAACACCCTGCTCGGCCTCGGCGTCATCCCGATCATCAACGAAAACGACACGGTGATCACCGACGAGATCAAGTTCGGCGACAACGACACGCTGGGCGCGCTGGTCGCCAACCTGCTCGAAGCCGACACCCTGATCATTCTCACCGACCAGCAGGGCCTGTACACCGCCGACCCACGCAAGGACCCGGCGGCGACGCTGATCGACCAGGCGAGCGCCGGCGATCCGGCACTGGAAGCGATGGCCGGCGGCGCTGGCAGCCGCGTCGGCACCGGTGGCATGATCACCAAGGTCATCGCCGCCAAGCGCGCCGCACGCAGCGGCGCCGACACGGTGATCGCCAGCGGCCACGAAACCGATCCGATCCTGCGCCTGGCTACCGGCGAAGCCCTCGGCACCCTGCTCGTGGCGCAAACGCCACCGCTGGCAGCGCGCAAGCAATGGCTGGCCGACCACCTGCAACTGGCCGGCCGCCTGATGCTCGACGCCGGCGCGGTCAAGGCGCTGAAATCAGGAAAGAGCCTGCTGCCGGTAGGCGTCGTCGCCGTCGACGGCGAATTCGAACGCGGCGCCGCCGTCGCCTGTATCGCCCCGAACGGCCACGAAATCGCCCGCGGCCTGGCCAACTACGGCAGCGGCGAAGCCCGCCTGATCGCCCGCAAGGCCACCGGCGACATCGAAGCCATTCTTGGCTACCTTGAAGAGCCAGAAATGATCCACCGCGACAACCTGATTGTCAGCGGCTAAGCCGCGCCAACTACACCGCACACCCAACCGGCTGCCAGCAATACCCAGCTTGCGTTTCCAAAACGCCGGCGGGCCATCACAGACCTCGCAGCATCGTTATCGCCCCGGATGACGCGACGACCAGACTCGTCGCCGATGAAAACCCAAGCCCAGGTTCAAATAAACGCTACCTCTTCCTATCCGCGTTGGCGAGAAAATCGCCGTCAATCAGAAAAGCGAAGAGCAAAAACAGAAACGGCCACTCCGAGGAGTGGCCGTTTTCGTTACAAGAACTAAACCAGTTGAACTGGATTAGAACTGGTGACGGATGCCCAGGTTCAGGCCCGAGGTGTAGTCGTCAGTACCAGCAGCCTTGACAGAGAAGCTGCCTTCAGCTTCGTTGTTGGTGCTGATCTTGGCGTAAACCGCGTACAGGTTGGTGCGCTTCGACAGGCTGTGGGTGTAACCGAGGGCCCACTTGGAAGCCTTGGCGCCGTCAACAGCAACAACGTCGCTGTCGATCTTGTTGCGCGAGTAGGAAACCAGGACGTTGCCAGCAGCACCGACCGGAACGGTCGCACCGACCATCCACTGCTTGGCCTTGTGGTTAAGAGTAGCGCCACCGAGGCCATCGTTCTTGATCTGACCGTAGACACCAGACAGCTTGACAACGCCGAAGTCATAGCTACCACCCAGATCCCAGACACGATCCGTGTAGTTCGCAGCGTCGATCTTGACGTGGTGGTAGTTCAAACCAACGAACAGCGGGCCGTTCGAGTAGTTCGGGTTGATCGCCCAGATTTCAGCGTCGGCGCTCTTGTTACCCTTCAGGGTGTTTTCTTCGTCAGCCAGACCGCTAGCGGTGTAGCCAGCGATGACGTTGAAGCCGCTGAAGTTCGGCGAGACGTAGGCAATCAGGTTGTTCAGGCGAATCGTGGTCGGAGCAGCAGCAGCGCCCATGCCGTAAACGCCACGGCCGTAGGTCACGTCGCCAGTGGTACCAGCGCCGAACGGATCAACCTTGGAAACCAAGCCGTATTGCGGGGTGTATTGACGACCAGCAGCAACGGTACCGTAGCTGTTGGACAGGGCCAGGAAGGACTGGCGAGCCGGGCCGGTCAGGCCAGCGCCGTTATCGACGGTAACGCCGTATTCCAGAACGAAGGAAGCCTTCAGGCCGTTGCCCAGATCTTCCGTACCACGGAAGCCGATGCGCGAACCGGATTGCAGACCGCTGTCCAGAGCGTTGCGGCTCTTGAACGTGCTGGTATCGGAGCTGGAGTAGCGGGTGAAACCGACGTCAACAACACCGTAGATCTGAACGTTCGACTGCGCGAAAGCAGCGGTGGAAGCCAGGCCGGCGACGGCCAGAGCGATAATCTTCTTTTGCATCAGAAAATCTCCTTAGTGGTTAGTTTTTGGCCGCCCCCTTGCAGAACCGGCCAAGCTTTACCTCTCGGATCGAGAAGTTGAAGGGCATTGTGCAAGGGCGGGTTGCAAGCGGCAAGGCTTAATCCGGAGAGGCACTACACAATGTGAAACTCTGTTGCATCGATGCAACAGGACTCAGATAAAAAGCCGACCCAACTCTTCGCCTGGCTCGTCAGCACGCATGAAGGCCTCGCCAACGAGGAAGGCATTAACGGCGCTTTGGCGCATCAGATGGACGTCCTCGGGCTTCAGGATGCCGCTTTCGGTAACCACGATGCGCTCCTGCGGGATGCGCCCCAGCAAGCCAAGCGTGGTGTCGAGGCTGACCTCGAAAGTGCGCAGGTTGCGGTTGTTGATGCCGAGCAGCGGCGTCTGCAACTGCAACGCGGCGTCGAGCTCCTCGCCGTTGTGCACTTCGACCAGCACAGCCATGCCGTAGTCCATGGCCTGCCGCTCCAGCGCCTGCATTTCCGGCAGGCTCAGCGCGGCGGCGATGAGCAGGATGGCGTCGGCGCCCATGGCGCGGGCTTCGGCGACCTGATACGCATCGACGATGAAGTCCTTGCGCAGCACCGGCAATGCACAGGCAGCGCGGGCGGCCTGCAGGTATTCCGGCGCCCCCTGGAAATACTGGCGATCGGTCAGCACCGACAGGCAGGCGGCGCCGTGTTCGGCGTAGCTGCGGGCGATGTCGGCGGGACGGAAGTCGGCCCGGATGACGCCTTTCGACGGGCTGGCCTTCTTGATTTCTGCGATGACGGCGGCTTGGCCGCAAGCGATCTTCTGGCGGATGGCGCCGACGAAGTCGCGCGGCGCGGCTTGCTGCGCCGCTTCGGCTTCGAGCACGGCAAGCGGCTTGACTGCCTGACCGGCGGCAATTTCTTCGCGCTTGGTGGCGATGATCTTGTTCAGGATGTCGCTCATGCCACCCCCAGGGCTTTCGTGCATTCGACGAACTGCGCCAGCTTGGCCCGTGCCGCGCCGCTGGCTATGGCTTCACGTGCCTTGGCGATGCCATCGCCGATACTGTCGGCGGCATTGGCGACGTAGAGCGCCGCACCTGCGTTCAGGCAAACGATCTCGCGGGCGGCGCCCGGCTGGTTGTCGAGCGCGGCGAGCATCATCGACTTCGACTCGTCGGCGCTGCCGACGCGCAGGTTCCTGAGCGACATCATCTGCAGCCCGAAGTCTTCCGGATGCACCTCGTATTCGCGGACTTCGCCGTCCTTCAGCTCGCCGATCAAGGTCGCGGCGCCGAGCGAAATTTCGTCGAGACCGTCCTTGCCGTGCACTACCAGCACCCGTTTGGCTCCGAGGCGCTGCATGACGCGCACCTGGATGCCGACCAGATCGGGGTGGAAGACGCCCATCAGCGTGTTCGGCGCGGCGGCCGGGTTGGTCAGCGGGCCGAGGATGTTGAAGATGGTGCGCACGCCCATCTCGCGGCGTACCGGCGCGACGTGCTTCATCGCGCTGTGGTGGTTGGGCGCGAACATGAAACCGATGCCGCACTGCTCGATGCAGGCGGCGACCTTTTCCGGCGACAGATTGATGTTGGCACCCAGCGCTTCGAGCACGTCGGCACTGCCCGAACTCGACGACACGCTGCGCCCGCCGTGCTTGGCCACCTTGGCGCCGGCCGCAGCGGCGACGAAGATCGAGGTGGTGGAAATATTGAAACTGTGCGCGGCATCGCCACCGGTGCCGACGATATCGACGAAGTGCCTATCGTAGGGCACCTTGACCGGCGTCGCCAGCTCGCGCATGACGCTGGCCGCAGCGGCGATCTCGCCGATGGTTTCCTTCTTGACGCGCAGCCCGGTGACGATGGCGGCGATCATCACCGGCGAGACTTCGCCGCTCATGATCTGGCGCATCAGCGAAACCATTTCGTCATGGAAAATTTCGCGATGCTCGATGACGCGCTGGAGGGCGGTTTGCGGGGTCATGGCTTGTGCTCCTCAAGGAAATTGTTCAACAGGTCGTGACCGCGCTCGGTCAGGATCGATTCCGGGTGGAACTGGACGCCTTCGACGGCCAGCGTCTTGTGGCGCACGCCCATGATCTCGCCGTCCTCGGTCCACGCGGTGACATCAAGACAATCCGGCAGGCTGGCGCGCTCGATAGCCAGCGAATGGTAGCGGGTGCAGGCCAACGGATTCGGCAAGTTGCGGAAGACGCCTTCGTTCTTGTGATGCACCGGCGAGACCTTGCCGTGCATCAGCGTTTTGGCGTGCACGATGCGCCCGCCGAAGGCTTCGCCGATCGACTGGTGGCCGAGGCAGACGCCGAGCAGCGGAATCTTGCCGGCGAACTCCTTGATCGCCGCCAGCGACACGCCGGCCTGCGCCGGTGCGCAGGGGCCGGGCGAGATGACCAGGTAATCCGGCTTGAGCTGGGCGATACCAGCCAGCGTAATGGCGTCGTTGCGGAAGACCTTGACCTCCTGGCCGAGTTCGCCGAAATACTGGACCAGGTTGTAGGTGAAGCTGTCGTAGTTGTCGATCATCAATAACATGGCTATCCCCTCAATCCATCCGCGTGTTCAGACCCTGCTCGGCCAACTCGGCGGCGCGCAGCACGGCACGCGCCTTGTTCCGGGTTTCTTCCCATTCGGACTGCGGATCGGAATCGGCAACGATGCCGGCGCCGGCCTGCACGTGCAGCTTGCCGTCCTTGACCACGGCGGTGCGGATGGCGATCGCCAGGTCCATGTCGCCGTTGAAGCCGAGATAACCGACCGAACCGGCGTAGATGCCGCGCTTGACCGGTTCCAGTTCGTCGATGATCTCCATCGCCCGCACCTTCGGCGCGCCGGAGACGGTGCCGGCAGGAAATGTCGCCTTGAGCACGTCGACCGCATCGAGCCCCTTCTCCAGCCGGCCTTCGACGTTGGAAACGATGTGCATCACGTGCGAGTAGCGCTCGATGACCATGCGCTCGGTCAGCTTGACGCTGCCAATCTTGGCGACGCGGCCGCAGTCGTTGCGGCCGAGGTCGAGCAACTGGGTGTGCTCGGCCAGTTCCTTGGCGTCCGACAACAGGTCTTCGGCCAGCGCCGCATCCTCTTCCGGCGAGGCGCCGCGCTTGCGCGTGCCGGCGATCGGACGCACGGTGACGCGGTCGCCTTCCAGCCGCACCAGGATTTCCGGCGACGCGCCAACGACGTGGTAGTCCTCGAAGTCGAAATAGAACAAGTAGGGCGACGGGTTTAGGCTGCGCAGCGTCCGATACAGCGCCAGCGGGCTGGCGTGGAAGGGCTTGGTCATGCGCTGCGACAGCACCACCTGCATGACATCGCCCTCGGTGATGTAATCCTTGGCCTTCTTCACCGCCTGCTTGAACGCCGCCTCGCCGAACACCGACACCGCCGGTTCCGAGTGCGCCGGCTTTTCGGCGGGAATAGTCACCGGCTGGCGCAACTTGGCCAACAGTTCCTTGAGCCGGGCACGCGCCTTCTGGTAGGCGCCGGGAAAGCCGGGTTCGGCATAGACGATCAGCGTCAGCTTGCCGGACAGGTTATCGACGACGGCGATTTCCTCGGACAGCAGCAGCTGGATGTCGGGCGTACCGATTTCATCCGGGCGCTGGGTCCGGGTCAGCTTGGTCTCGATGTAGCGGATCGTGTCGTAGCCGAAGCAGCCGACCAGACCGCCGAGGAAGCGCGGCAGGCCAGTCGCCTCGGGCGCCCGGAAGCGCTTCATGTAGCTGTCGATGAAATCGAGCGGGTTGGCGTCGTGCTCGCGCTCGGCGATGCGGTTGCCGGTGAGCACCAGCACCTCGTGGCCGGTGACGACGATGCGCGTCGGCGACGTCAGGCCGATGATGGAATAGCGGCCGAAGCGTTCGCCGCCCTGCACCGATTCGAGCAGGTAGGTGAACGGCCCGCCGTTGGGTCCATTGCACAGTTTCAGGTAGATCGACAGCGGCGTGTCGAGATCGGCAAACGTTTCCAGCGTAACGGGAATACGGTTGTAGCCTTGCGCGGCGAGCGCATTGAATTCGGTTTCGGTCATGGGATACCTCGGGTACGACAACAATGACGGGGTGCTGCAACTGGGTGCGCCGACAGACTCGGCGCCAGACGGGCGAGAGATTATGGACGCCAGGGGCGCCAACGAAGCTCGATAATCCAGTTGCGGGAAGCGGTCATTTGTCGTGAGGTCTAGAGAAGTCCCGGCCGGAGGCAGCGGGTGGAACGCAGTCTAGCGCATGCGCTTTGCCGCTGTCCACCCGGTATCGCCTCAGACTTTGGCCAGTTCGCTGCGCAGGGCGGTAATGATCGAGTCGTAGCGGTGCGCGTCGCTGTCCTTGCCGGCGCCGTAGACGGCCGAACCGGCAACGAAGGCATCGACGCCGGCGCGGGCGATTTCGGCGATGTTGCCGGTGTTGACCCCGCCGTCGATCTCGAGGCGGATGCGCCGGCCGCTGTCGCGTTCGTAGGCGTCGAGCTTGGCCCGTGCCTGGCGCGCCTTGGCCAGCGTGCTGGGGATGAACTTCTGGCCGCCAAAGCCCGGATTAACGCTCATCAGCAGGACGACGTCCAGCTTGTCCATGACGTAGTCCATGTAATCGAGCGGCGTCGCCGGATTGAAGACCAGGCCGGCCTGGCAACCGGCATCGCGGATCAGCGACAACGTGCGGTCGATGTGCTCGGAGGCTTCCGGGTGGAAGGTGATGATGTTGGCGCCGGCCTTGGCGAAATCGGGGACGATGCGATCGACCGGCTTGACCATCAGATGCACGTCGATCGGCGCGTCGGTACAGGGGCGGATCGCCTCGCAGACGAGTGGGCCAATGGTCAGGTTGGGAACATAATGGTTGTCCATCACGTCGAAGTGAATCCAGTCGGCGCCGGCGGCGATGACGTTGGCCACTTCCTCGCCCAGTTTGGCGAAATTGGCGGACAGAATGCTCGGTGCTATGACGAAATCCCTGGCTGACATGATGCTTCCCTGAAAACAAGAGACCAAATTATCCCATGAGCGCCCCCGACAAGTACCGCATCGAAATCATCCCCACCCCGCAGTTCATTCCCGAGCAGTCCGACCCCGACGACAACCGCTACGTCTTCGCCTACACCATCGCCATCCGCAACATCGGCAGCGTGCCGGCGCAATTGGTGTCGCGCCACTGGATCATCACCGACGCCAACAACCAGGTGCAGGAAGTGCGCGGCCTCGGCGTCGTCGGCAAGCAGCCGCTGCTGCAACCGGGGGAAAGTTTCGAGTACACCAGTGGCTCGTCACTGACGACGCCGATCGGCACAATGAAGGGAAGCTACCAGATGGTGGCCGAGGACGGCACGCATTTCGACGCCGAGATTCCCGAGTTCGTGCTGGCGATTCCTCGCGCCCTGCACTAGGGCGTGCCAGCCGGTGCCTTGCGCAAGCGCCCCAAGACGTTTGCCCATGCATGGTCGCCACAGCATCCATGTGCCATTCCCGGCAGGACCAGCATTTCCGCACCAGGCGGTAGCGCGTGCTGCATCGCAAGGTGGGGCACATTCCTGTCTTCGGCGCCGAATACTGCCAGCCGCACAACATCCGGGCGCCAGTGACGAAGACTGGCAACATTCAATGAGCCGGCAAGCGGCGAGTATCCGTGCAAGGCTGTCCAGCGCTCATGGTCCAGCGGCGAAGCGATGGCCACCACCCGCCGCACTTGCGGGACGCGCTCGCCGAGCAGCATGGCGAGAACGCCTCCGCCCGAATAGCCAATCAGACTGATACTGGTGACCGCTGGACGACGCGCCAGCCAATCGGCAAGCGCGTCGGCCATGGCCTGAACCACGCGCTCGGAATAACGCTGGTTGGTCCACCATTGCGGCGAGCAGACGGCGTCGCCAACGCCAACGAAATAACAAGGGCGCCCCAGATATAGCGCAGCCTCTTTGTCCTGGACAAGCAGCTCGAGTGCCAGAGGTTTGCGCGGAGTCGGGTCGGCGGCGACCACTTCGCCCCCGGCAATCCAGGGCCGTCCATCGCCTTCGATGTACACATGAACGTGACCCCCTTGCTCGGCAAGCGGCACGCGCTCAAGCAGCAACAGGCGAAACCCTTGAGCCGAGACAACGTCCTGACGCAGGGATGCACTGTCACGCAAATTTTCGAAGCGAGCCTGGGAGCCGGCACAACCGCCCACCAGCCAAGCAAGCGAAACCACCAGCAAGGAAGCTAAAAAAGCTGGCGGGAACGACCCCGCCAGCTTTTCCTTCAAGAGCGACATGCTCGCTAGATCAGAAGCTTTGACGATACTTCAGTTCCAGCGTGTAATCGCGGTAGTCGCTATTCCCGACGACACCGTCGAGGTTGACGAAGAAGGAACGCTCGCGATCGATCTCCTTGCTGACACCGACCGCAACGCGACCATAATCACGCTGACCGTCCACGCCCTTCACCCGGAACACGGTGTTGGCCGGATCGGCAACGAATGCCGTGCGGATCGAGCGGCTATCGTTGCTGAACTCATGCTCCCACGCCAGGCTACCATTGACCGACCAGCCGTTATCCAGCTTGCGCTCCGCGGCAAGGCCAATTTCCGAAACCACGGAATCGATCGTATTGTCCTTATACAGCAGTGCTGCAGCCCCGCCCTTTTCGTGATAGCCATCGATCGCGACGTTGGTGTAATGCAACTGACCAAAAGGCTTCAACGTGGTCGCTTCGTTCAGCGCGATCTCCTTGGCCACGCCAACCGAGAGATTCCACTGGTTGGCGTGCGTATCACCGGTTAGCCCCACTCCGGCGGCGTTACGCTTGGTATCCAGCGCCACCCGACCGTAGCCAGCGACCCCCTCCAGATACCACGAAGGAGAGAATTCGTAGGAAGCGTAGGCGGAAAGCATGTAGGTACTGGCATCCGAACCGCTGCCGGTGAGACCGCTGACGTCGGAATCGGTATGCACGTAGCCGAGAGAGGCACCAAGCAGGAAGCTCTTGCTGATCTGCTTGTCAGCACCGATGGCAATGCTGTAGGTGTCGGCACGATAACCATTGACTCCATCCTCGCGCGACTGGCGGGCTTCGCCGTAGGTTCCGCGAACGAAGAAACTGAGATCGCTGGCGGAATCGGCACTTGCTCCACCGCCCTTCATGCCGGCGCTGGCCAGCGCCGCATCGCTGATATTGACGTTGTTGCCAGCCAGCGAAAGTCCGCCGGACGAAGCACGCAAGCCCTGCCGAACGTCTGCCATCCGGCTGAACAGGATGCGGCGATACTGGGCAGCGCCACGGATGATGGAGGTACGCGCGGCCAACAGAGTGTGGGGGGCCATCTGATTAAGCTTCTGGAGCACTGCGGCGTTGTTGCCGCTGGGCACCAAAGACGAAAGGGCAGAAGACTTCAGCAAAGCGCCACAGAGCGCCTTCGCCGGTCCGGTTGCGATGCTGCAATCAACGCCGACCACGGTACCCTGCCCTTGAGAAATGGCGGCGACGATCTTGGCCAGCTCCTGCGACAACGAACTCAACGCCGTCAAATCGCTATAGACGCTGCGCAATTGGTCAATGTCCATCACCGTACCGCCGCTTTGTAGCGAGAGCTTGGTGTAATCGGTCTCCGTCGTGTCCCAGTTGGCGACAATTGCATAGCCCTGGACCTTGCTGACGACACCGGTGACCGGGTCCTTGACAAACGCAAAACCCGTCGCCGGATCAGCACCGACGATGGCAATTGCCGTATTCCCCTGGGCATCGGTAAAACGCTGATTGACCACGCTGTGCAGGACGATGTGCTTCTGCGCCAACATTTGCTGCATCGTTGTCGTGTTGCTGGCGGTATTACTCGTATCGTAAATCGTCTGTCCTTGCGGCAATCCGCTGGTGACGGGAGTGCCGCCGGTATCGATATCGCGATCCTCGTCGGTAATCAGCAGGATCGATGCCCCGGCGCTGTTGCGGAACTGGTAGTTGCGCAGCACGTAATCGAGCATCCGGTAACCGTCTTCCGTACCGCCGGAGGTTGCCAGTTGTGGCGTCACCAGCTTGAACTGGGCGGCGTCCCCCCAGACGGCGTCAACGCCGCTGGTCAGGTCAAGGTGCCGATAAAGAGCGCTAGCGCTGGTTTCGCGCCCGGCTTCGTTGGCCGATACTCCCTGAGAGGGGCTTCCGCCGAAACCACCCAGACCATAGCGGTTGACCGTCACATTCTGGGTATTCAAAACATTGTCGAGGTTCTCGATATAGGAACCAATGAACTTGTTGTGTTCGCCGGACATCGAACCACTCTCGTCGATGGCGACCACCATGTCGATGGTGCTGGCGGCGTGGGCAGCACCGCCCAATGCCGAAACCACCGCCGCACAAAGCAGATTACGCTTGAAACCCTTCATAAACCCTCCTCGGTCAATGCAAAATATCGCCACTGGACAGCGAAAACCGCTGAATTTTCGCATCGATTTACATCTTGAACAAGATAGACGAAAGACATAGCCGAAGATGCCGATCAGATACCTGCCCCTAGAATGACCGCCACAAGCTCACTTAAACGCAGCTACCACCTGATCGCGCCGTTCTACGATCTGGCCGTCGACCAGGCAACCCGCGGCATGCGCCGGCACAGCTTGAGTGCCCTGCCGGCAAAAGCGGGAACAATCCTGCTCGCCGGGGTCGGCACCGGACTGGATTTACCTCACCTGCCGGCCCATCACCGCTATGTCGGCCTCGACTTGACGGCTGCCATGCTCAGGCGCAGCCTGCCGCGCGCCGATCATCTCGAATTCGGTGCGATACAGGGTGACATGCATCGCCTGCCGTTTGCCGACGCCAGCTTCGATGCCGTCATCGCTCATCTGATTCTGGCCGTCGTTCCGCAGCCAGCACTGTGCCTGGCGGAAATTTCGCGGGTGTTGAAACCGGGCGGCGAGGCGCTGATCCTCGACAAGTTCCTGCGCCGGCAGCAAAAGGCGCCGTTACGGCGCCTGCTCAATCCGCTAGCGCGGCGTATCGCCACCCGGCTCGACGTGGTTTTCGAGGATTTGCTCGACGCTACCCCCGACCTCGTCCTGCGCGAGGACAGCCCCGCCCTCGCCGGCGGCTGGTTCCGCCGTATCCGCCTGCTCCGGCGCTGAATCGTCGCCTAGGGCATCGGCGATCCAGGCTTGCAGCAGCGTCCAGGTAATCGCCAGCACCACCGGCCCAACGAAGATACCGATCAAACCGAAGCCGAGCATGCCACCGATGACGCCGGCGAAGATCAGCAGCAGGGGCAGGTCGGCGCCGCGCCGGATCAGCATCGGGCGCAGGAAGTTGTCCAGGCTGCCGACGACAAGCGCCCAGACCACCAGGAATATGGCCCAACCCGTCGCGTCGCTCCAGAACAGCCAGCCGGCGGCAGGCAGCAGGACCAGGACCGGGCCGATCTGGGCAATACAGAACATCAGCATCAACGCCGATAGCAAGGCGGCGAAGGGCACGCCGGCGACGGCCAGGCCCAGCCCGCCAAGTACCGTCTGGACCAGCGCGGTGACACCGACGCCGAGCGCCACACCGCGGATCGCCTGAGCGGCGAGGATGACCGAATTTTCGCCGCGCACGCCGGCCAGGCGACGCCCGAAACGGCGCACCAGGCGAGCCGCCGGTTCGCCGCCGGAATACATGATCGCGGCAATGGTGACGATCAGCAGAAACTGCACCAGCATGCCGCCCAGCCCGCCGACCTGAGCGAGCGCCCACTTTCCCGTGTCAGCCGCGTAGGGCGTGAGCTGAGGCAGCAAACCGTCGGCGCCGCCGGCGGCCAGTTGCGTCCAGAAGCCGGCCAGCGTAGCGCCGATCAGCGGCAGATCGGCAATCCACGTGGGTAACGGCGGCAAGCCGTTGGCGATCAGGTAATCGGCCGCGGCGGTCAGGATATCGGCATTGCCGACGATGGTATCGACCGCCAGCCACAGCGGCAGCACCAGCAGCAGCAACATCCCGAGCGTCATCAGGACGACCGCCGGCAGACGCCGGCCGCCGAAACGCGCCTCCAGCATCATGAAGGCCGGCCAGGTGGCGACGACGATCATCGCCGCCCAGACGCCAGCCGCCAAAAAGGGGCGCAACACCCACAACGACAATCCGCCCAGAGCAACGACGAAAAAGATTGCCAGGGTGTTGCGGGTCAGGTCGCGGTGGATGTCGCGCATGGCTCAGGAACGGTAGTCGGCGTTGATCTTCACGTAGTCGTAAGAGAAATCGCAGGTGTAGACGTTGGCCGCGGCAGTGCCACGACCGAGCGCGACGCGCACGACGATCTCCGGCTGCGCCATCACGCGCGCACCATCCGTTTCCTGGTAGGACGCGGCGCGCCCGCCGTTCTCGGCGACCAGCACGGCGTCGAGCCAGACCTTGACGGCATCGACGTCGAGGTCGGCGATGCCGGCGTAACCGACAGCGGCGAGGATGCGGCCGAGGTTGGGATCGGAGGCGAAGAAGGCGGTCTTGACCAGCGGCGAATGGCCGATCGCGTAGCCGACCTGGCGACATTCCTCGATCGACTTGCCGCCTTCGACGGCGACGGTGATGAACTTGGTCGCACCTTCACCGTCGCGAACGATGGCCTGGGCCAGTTCGACGGCGACGGAAATGATCGCTGCCTTGACCTCGGCCCAGCCGGCATCGGCTTCGCTGGCGAAGCATGCGCCGGATTGGCCGGAAGCAATCATGACGAAGGAGTCGTTGGTCGACGTATCGCCATCGACGGTGATGCAGTTGAACGAGGCGTCGGCGGCTTCCTTGACCAGCTTGTCGAGCAGCGGCTGGGCGATGCCGGCGTCGGTAGCGAGGAAGCCGAGCATGGTCGCCATGTTCGGTTTGATCATGCCGGCTCCCTTGGAAATGCCGGAGATCGTGATTTTCCTGCCGTCGACCCTGAGCACGCGCGAGGCCGCCTTGGCCACGGTGTCGGTGGTCATGATGCCGTGCGCGGCGGCGTGCCAGTTGTCCGCCTTGAGGTCGGCGAAAACCGCCGGCAAGCCGGCCTTGATGCGTTCGACCGGCAGCGGCTCGAGAATGACGCCGGTAGAAAACGGCAGCACCTGTTCCGGCGCCACGCCGAGCAGTTCGCCGACCGCCTCGCAGGTCTGGCGGGCAGTCTGGCGACCGGGCTCGCCGGTGCCGGCGTTGGCGATGCCGGTGTTGATCACCAGGGCGCGGATTTCCTTGCCTGCGGCGAGATGCTGGCGGCACAACTGGACCGGCGCCGCGCAGAAGCGGTTCTGGGTGAATACGCCGGCGACCGTGCAACCGGCATCGAGGGCGACCAGCGTCAGGTCGCGGCGGTTCTTCTTGCGGATTTCGGCTTCGGCGACGCCGAGACGGACGCCGGCCACGGCGTGAAGTTGATCGGCGGTCGGGGTGGCGTAATTGACGGGCATGGTAGGGGCTCCAACAGCATCAAGGCACCGCGAAGGGTGCCTTGGATCGGGTTACTCGAATTTCAGGACAGCTTGCCGTGACAGTGCTTGTATTGCCACGCACTTACGCAACCTCTTTGATTTATATGAGTTTTATTGCTCGAAAAACGAGTGCACAACATTTGTACAACCATCATTTCAAAACCCTTGTTAGCAGTGCGTTGGCAGCGAAGCATTAATCGACGGATTCTAAAGCATTGTGGGCCGCACACATATTGCAACTTGCAGCAAAGCCCTACAGCACGTTTTCAATCCAACTCAACTACTCTGCCCTACGCTGCCAGCTTTGCTGCGCTTGTAGGGCTTTGTAGATAGCTTAAGCGACTTACTTAAATACCAGACTTTCTTCTGTTGTCTTCCTTACAAAGCATTTGACAATTCTCAGCAGCAGTCTTACCACCCACGTGCCATGGCGTAATGTGGTCGGCTTCCATTTCGCTAAAGTCAAAGTGCTCCTTACAGACAGTACAAATACCCTTTTGTCGCTCGTACGCTTCGCGCTTCTGATTGTCTGTAAAAGCTCTTATGCTCAAGTGTTTCTCTTTGCGAGTAAGCACGTAGTGGTAAATTCCCTTCTTCTTGCTTACGTCGTCGTCTGCCATAAGCTTAGCTATTTCAAGCTCAAGCTTTGCAGAGTCAAGCTCTGCATTCTTAAATTCAGCGTAAAGCGAACCCCAGTCAACGCCCTTCATTTCTTTGCGGTACTTAACAAACGTAGCCTTAACCCAACTAATAACAGACTGGAAGTAAAGCCAAAGATCGTTAGCGTTTGGCTTGTTTTGTTGCTTAGCCATATACGCTTCAATGTCGCCATTGTTTATCCAACTAATGACCGTCTCTAAGTAGTCTTGTCGTATAGGTGTACCAACAAGATAGTCGCTACCAATGTTATACGCAGCGCAGTCATTCTTACTAAAATAACGCTTAGCATCCGAAAGCCACGACCCAGCGTAAACTGCATTACGTAGCTCTTGATCTGTAAGCTTCTCGCCCGCAATGTTGATTGTCCTAAACCACTCTAACTTTTGACTATCTGTGCCGCTACACAAATAGATCATTAGATTGTAGTTGAGAATCTGCTCCTTCTCATCTGCCTGTAAATTGTGGAAGTAACGTTCGTTAAATGCAAAGTCACCTTCAACATATTGACAGATAGAGATAGTACGCTGCTGCCCATCAATTACCTCATACGTTCCGTCAGCACAGACTGCCCAATACATCACGTTAAGAGGGAATTGACGTGTGAGTGTGTTTATAACAGCATCACGTTGCTTGTCCTTGTAAACAAACTCACGTTGATATGGCGGACGTATGTTAAGCATTCCACCGTAACCTTTAACGCCGCCTTCATTGTTGTCTTCGTAGCCCTCGACCAAGTCGCGAATCTTTATTTCCTTTAAGTCAATCTTCACGCCTACCTCCTTCGGATAACAACTCTTTTAAAAAGAGGCTTCTTGTCAATAACAGGGCCGTTCCACTGCAAGACTTTCCCGCCCGAAATTGCATCAACTTTTTTCGCACCAAGCAAACGCCCATGCTCGCCGTTGTTAAAGCTTCCAACAATCTCAAACTGAGCTGGATTAAATTTATCTAAGAAGGTTATTGGAACACCCATAAGCCCAAAGTAATCAACCGGGATATCCTTAACCTTTCCAACTTCGATTGCATCAAAGTTGTCGTACTTTGGATATTCATTTGGGTCGTAATTTTTGTACAATATTAGATCTTCGTGTCGCTCGTTGTAGTCTAAATTTGTAAACCAACGAACACCTTTAACGCGAATAAATTTTTTCCCGTTCTCATCGACACGCGTCCCTGCTGCATTTAACGGATATGAATCTGGCACACCAAATTCTCTGTCGCCACTCTTAATGCTTGCGCCCATCCAAAGCTTGTTGTTCTTAATCAAGTCGAACACTTCTAAGTATGTCGTAGCATTGACATTACCAATTATTAGAAATTTTTTGTCGTATTCAATTAGTTGTGAGATGTACTCACGGAACAACGAGAACGGCGGATTTGTAACGACAATATCCGCTTGCTTTAGCAACTCGATACTTTCTTCGCTTCTAAAATCACCATCCCCTTTAAGAGTCTTTACTCCAATTTCTTCAATACCAGGGACACCATTGCCATCTTTGTCACCAGTATATTCAAGCATAATCGCGCGATCCACATTGCTTGCACTAAACAAGTCACGTTCTGTATTTTTGTAGCACGTAGTAACCAGCCTCTTTAGACCAAGCTTTTCAAAGTTGTACGAGAAGTAGTGAAAGAATCCACTAACACGAGGGTCATCACAATTACAGTAGACAACTTTGTCTTTAAAATGCCTTTTGTAGTGCTTAAGCTCTTTTTCAATATCAGAAAGCTGTGTATAAAACTCGTCTTGTTTAGCATCTCTAGCTTTACCAAGCCCACTATTTTTATTCTCTTTCCGCATGACCCGACAATCCTTCCATCGCATACTAAATTATTCACATTGTATTCTTGCACTGTACCAGTTATAGTGATCGTTATCAACAACATAGAGGGTATAGCATGAGCGCTGAAACCAAAGCCAAAACCCGCAAGCCACGCCAAGCCAGAACTGCTGCAGACATCAAAGCACAGATGGAAAAGCTTAAGGCTGAACTTGCCAAAGTCGAGCAAGAAAAACACGCAGAGCAACTCGGTGCTCTACTTGTGAAGCACAACGTTGTATCAGCAATTAACACAATCAAAGCTGAGCTTGGTGTTGATAGCATCACTATCCTTAGCGCAATCGGCAAAGAGTTGAAGATTGCACGTTTGAGCATTACGCAAGCAGAGCCGAAGAAACGTGCGCCGAGGGGCTCTAAAAAGTCGGCTCAGCAGTAAATCGAAATGCCAAAAGCCAAGCTAAGCACACAACAGCGAGCCGAAGCCATAAAGCTTAAGCTCGCTGAGCTTGCGCAAGAGTACGCAATGATGTTGTACTTTGAGACCATGCCGGAGTATGACCCGCTGTATAAGTATTGCTACGCAACAGCTAATTTGATCGTACCTTACGACTATCAAAGTGTAGATGCTTGGGTACGTGCTGTTATCAAGCACATGGGATTACGCAGAAGAGGACACGGTGGCGCGGTAAGTGATGCAGAGGTTGTTTCGATACCAAGCGGTCTGAGCGATGCCGGGATCGACAACTGGATAAAGTACGTAAGTCACACTCTGCGCAAGAAGGCAAAGCGCAAACATTCTTCTTAGGGAGGGTAAGGGAAGGCCTTAGCTATTGCCGCATCGATAAACACAAGCGCACGCTTGTAGTGCCGCATAGCAAGCACAGTTGCCTGCCTGCGCTCATCGCTATTAGCGCTGTTAGCAACACCTTCATTTAGTTTGTCAGTACCACTCAACTTTGCTCGTATCGCAATGTCGGCCCAACTAACGCTATAGCGTTTGACGACTTTATTTCCTCCGCCCTTATTATCAGCACGTTCAAAGTCAGTTGCCTCTGCCGCTTGCTGACGGAGTACATACACTTTGTAGGCAGTAGCCATAGCCTCAATGTGCCACTTGCCACTCAGCTTGTATTTGGCATCGCTATCAGCCACTTGCACGCCGCATTGTGATTCGGATATTCGGCTGAGTATTACTTTTTCAAACCGTTCCAACAGCGTCCGCCTATCCCATGTCAGCGGCACCGTTAGATTCACAACTCTATCGTCGTCAAATGGCGCAATCTCAGCAGCAGACTTGGCTATGCGGAGGTTGTAGTTGGTTCGTTGCTCAGCAAATAGGTGTGCGTGTTCTCCCCACCATGTTTTGAAATCGATATTGGAGACACAGCCGAAGTCGGCATGCAGCGCCGAACACTTCCCCTCCCCGTTTGCTTTGCAAGTCGCTACGTAGTCCTCATTCAACTGTAGAAACTTGAACCACCAGTAATACGGGCTGCTGGTGACTGACTTGGGCGGCTTGGCCTCGTCGTATGCGTTCTTCTTTCCCCTACCAAACGTTGGGTAGCTGCGGGTGGAGAAGTGCAACAGCCCTTTTTGCCTCTGTTCATTCATTTACTAACACCTTTAACTTCTTAAATACTGTCGGTGTTTGTATGTTACTCGTTTTGAGACAATAGCTCCACTGCAATACAGCAGCAATCATTAACGGGGCAGGGCTATGCTTAACACTTACGAAGTTGATATTAAAGTAACGCAACAGACAGAAATAGTGCACACATATTTTATACGCACAAACAACCACTACGCTGACGAAAATGAATTTACAAGGACACTAAATTTAAGCAGTTTTGATAATTACATTTTTGGCGACTTTGTAGCGCACTACTATAACGGCTTATATACTGTTATATACACGACAACTGACACAGAGGAAGTTTGTGAGACGAGAGCTATTGACATTAAGGGGTATGTGCTACGTTGTTTAAGCACACTAATCTTTAATTAAGTTAAAAAAAACGCAGCAAAGGCTGCGTTTTTTTATGCCAATTCAACCGCCCTACGCTTCATTTCGTCATTAACGTCAATGTAAAATTGTGTAGTGGAAATATTGGCGTGGCCGGCGAGGCTTGCTAACACCCTAACACTGACCCCTTTAGCTGCAAGTGACGTAATAAACGTGCGCCGGCCACTATGCGAACTCGCACCAGCAATACCAGCCGTTTTGTACAACTGGTGAAAGTGCTGCGCTGCTGTGTTGGCACTAAACCCCTTCCGCTTTTGTGTGTAGAAGAACGGCGCAATATCGCTTGACCACTTACGGCTATCTACATACTGCTGTAGCTCACGTTGCAGTCTGTCATTCACAAAAACAGTACGTGCTACGCCGCCTTTTGTTTGATCGGGCAGCAAGCGCACTTCGTCGCGTACTTTGCCGTTCCCCCCCACTACGTCGCAGTAACGTACTGCTGCAACTTCCCCTACTCGCAAACCACCCCAACACGTAAGTAGGAACATTGCCCTATTACGTGCTGCGTGTGCGCCAAGTGCAATGCTACCCAGTACTTGCTTAATTTCTTGTTGCGTCAGTGTCTTTGCTTGTGCCATTGCGTTCTCCAATACCTAACAATTTGTGTGAAACAAGTATGTATTCTTTGTTTCTCAAATCGCAACCAAAACGCCAATTACAACAACCACAATAATTTCAGTTGGTTAGCGCAAAACCAAACATAATCCGTGTTTTGTGTGGTTTTCAGTTGCGTAGTATTTAGCCCTACAAGCTGCGCTGCTCGCTTTACGCTACCCAAGCTCGCCCACGTTCATTAAAACGTGCTGTAGCTGCACAGCGTCAATCTATGTCGCCAACTGAATGGGTCTGCTGTCCGTAAATTTTTGTGCTGAGAAAATTTTAGGTGGAGTACTTTTGCTTTCTGTCTGGTGATTTTGCACCACCACATACAGCACACAATTTAACTGAGTGCGTTGCACTCAGCAGCTTCAATGCTCGCCTGCTCGCATTTCGCAATTCATCTCGCTTCGCCTTCTGTTGTTTAACAATAATTGAAGCAGTTTGTTATTTTGCTAGATTCAAGTCACACTGAGCCTTATGCACCAGGCTCAGTGTGAAAAGAAGTCATTTGCTGAGTTCTTTATTACACACCTACTTCGGCACAACCATTAACTGGCAAGGGCGGTTTTGCTGTCTCCTTTTACGTGCTGTGTTAAACGCAACCAATGTAAGCAGCAGAAGTAGCTACCGCATACTGGTTCGCAAGTTGCTGTGTTAGGCATTGCTTGCTCGTGTCGGCAATCTATTGATCCGACTTGTGCTGTTATTTGATACCCCTTGTTCCAATCCGACAGCGCAACTGTGGATAGCATCCATTAAATGGTTAGTGAAACAAGTCTCCGCCACTACACGGACTTTCCATCCCTATGCACACGATTGGCTAGGTTTAGGGCACTGTAACGACTCAGCAGTGCAACTGTTGGATTAGTGGTGATTGCTTGACGACTGTGTATCGCGTCATAGTTATTTAGCAGAACCAAAGAATTCATAAAATATTTCGGTCCGATCTGTGCCATTTTCGGTTGTCCATTCCAACGCTCTGACCATACATTTAAGTCACTAACTAACTGTTTGGAGATAGAGATGGCACTACTGAATGGATTGAAGCTTGTTGCAGCAAAGCGCTCGAATAACGCGTCGCCAGTTATACAACGCCGACAAAAGATGCTGAAGCAACTGAATGAACAGTTGTCACTTGCCCAAGCTATTGCTACTGGCACTACCTACGCACCCGCAAAGCAAAAGAAGGTGCTGAACATCGAAACCGGCGAGCGTATTACTGTCACCGTCCCCAAGCGTGTGAAGCAATGGTGGTGGGAGCAAAACGGCAAGTGCAATATCGCTGTGCGTTATGGCGCAAGGACTATCGAACTGAGCAAGGGAAAGAACGCAGTTGAATGCGATGCTGACAAGCTGGTTGCCACGTTCGAGCTGCTGCGTGACGCAGTGACTGCTGGCGAACTTGACGCTCAACTTGAGCAAGCATCGCAAGCAGTGCGCCCGATTGTGAAGTAAGAAGAACCCATGCACACATATAGTGCGACTGTGAGAGTTGGCGGTACCTTTGTTTTAACGCAAGTTGCCGCTCAGTCTCCCTACCACGCCAATCTGCTATTGAAAGCACACTATGGCGCTTCAAATATCATTTCTTATCCACGCCTAGTTACCTAAATCGCGTTGCCATCTCCGATAAATACATAAAAGGAGATAGCAATGCGATTTTTTGAATTTGCTAGTGCAGAAGAACAAGTAGCACTTTTTAAGCTCGTCAGCGATAGTGTGTGGCAAGCACTTGCGACACAACAGAAGCAGCAAGTTGACCAAGCTGCAGCAAAGCAAGTGGCCGCCAAAAAAAGCAAAGGGCTTCGCAGCAAGTTAAAGCTGCCAAAGCCAATGCCACTACCAGCTAAGGCCCCTCAGCCTAAAACAACACACCCAAGCCAACCTCAACCAGTTCAAAGTAAATCTGTGTTGATTTCGCCGGTTTCTACACAAAAAGACGCGGTGACTAGTGCTGCACTAGCGAATAGGCAAGTAGGACGACAGGTATAGCAAAATTACTCAACCGCCAAGCTGCGTTGCTAGCACTATCGGCGTTGCAGCTTTACCGTAATACTGCTCAATAATTTGCACGCTTGTTCCCATATTGCGTGCAACATCGAACACGCCAATCTTCGCCCGACTTAGCATTTGTACTGCGTAGAAGTGACGCAAGCTGTATAGCGTGTACGGCTGACCTTCTCTGTTATGTGTTAAATTGATTGACGATAGAACTGCTTTGAATTGGTCGATCAGCGTAATAACTGCGTTTCCGTCAGTCATCCTAAAAAACCAATCGCCACCACCATCACTTGTTGCGATGCCAGCAGTTCGCAAGCTGCCATCTTTTCGTCTGTTTGAACGACTAGGGTTCGGCTCAACTTTACTAGCCCAACGCTCTTTCCATTCAGCGTTACGCTTCAGCACTCTATCTACATATCGAACAACGTTTGTACGTGCAATAACGGTGCGCTTTCCAGTCTTCCCGCGCACATTGAACATGTAGTTTTTTCTGCCCTTCTCATCAGTAAAAGCAACAATGTCGCTTTCCTTCAAATTGTTTGCTTCACCTACTCGCATACCGCTGTTCGCAAGGATCAGCACATAGTCCCGCAGCAGTTCGCGTGTGTAGCGCCATTCAACATTGTCAGTTTCGCGTATCCACTTACGCATTCGCTCGTAAATGCGTATGTACTCTGGCACAGTAAATGTCGGTCTTACTATCTTTTCTTTAGCCTTATAGCGCCAAGTCGGTAGCTGCGCTTTGCCCCTGTACCCACGTTCATGTGCGTACTTAATGACTGTTTTAGCAAAAGTCGTTTCCCACTCAAGCGTTTTGGCTTTTGGATGCAGCTTTGCATTCTTTGGGATAAGTGCGGGGTCTTTTTTGCTGTAATACTCTTTGCGCCAACCAACGTAGTCAGCCAACACAGCGTTATCAATCTTAACTACAGCCATCTTGCCGCAGTATTCGTGCCAAAAGTTGGCTACACGCTTAATCTGACGCAGCATGTAGATTGATGTGTGTTGTTTTGCAGCAGCAGTCGTCGCTTGCTGTTGCCCACGTTCATAGTCTGCTTGTCGCAGCTTTATGTACTCAGTCAGTACGTCGCTGAACGATTTACTTTGGAGTGGCAATTTTTCAGCTTGCCTAAACTCGATTTCGTAAAACAGCTTTTGTGCGAGCTTGCGAGCAGTAGTCAGTTTGCTCGTCTTTAGGCTTTTGTGTATGTACTTGCGATCACCAACATACACACGTGCGTAGAAAACAGCATTACGCACGTACAGCAGCAGCTTGCCATCTTCCAATAGCTCTTTGTAGTCGCTGCCTAACATCTGCCTAACTCACCCCATAAAAACGCTTTGTGCACAACAAGTGTACAACATTTTTATGTGGGCGAGCTAGCTGTAAGTTATTGATTTTTAAGGCTACGAAAGGCGGCCGTGGCAGTGCTTGTACTTCTTGCCGGAACCGCAGGGGCAGGGATCGTTGCGCCCGACCTTCGGCCCGTTCTCGACCGGCTGGTTGGCCTCGCCGCTCTCGTCGGCGAGCGCCTCGTCGTAACCGGCGTGCTGGTACTTGACGTTGCTGACATCGGCGTGCGGCGCGGTTTCCTCGACGTCTTCCGGCGAGCGGATCTGCACCGTGAACACGACACGGGTGACCTGGGTCCGCACCTGGTCGAGCAGCGTCTCGAACAGTTCGAAGGCTTCGCGCTTGTATTCCTGCTTCGGGTTCTTCTGCGCGTAGCCGCGCAGGTGGATGCCCTGGCGCAGGTGGTCGAGCGCCGCCAGATGCTCGCGCCAGTATGAATCGAGGCTCTGCAGCATGACGTTGCGCTCGAACTGGCGGAAGGTCTCGGTACCGACCAGTTCGACCTTGGCCTGATAGGCCTGGGCCGCGCCTTCAAGGATGCGGGCGAGGATTTCCTCATCGGTCAGCGTCGGCTCGGCCTTGACCCAGTCGGCGACCGGCGGCGCGATCAGCAGATCGGCCGCGAGTTCCTTCTGCAGACCGTCCAGGTCCCACTGCTCCTCGACCGATTCGGCCGGCACATGCTTGCGGAAGATGTCGGCGATGACGCCGTCGCGCATCGCGGAAATGGTTTCGGCGATATCCTCGGTTTCCAGCAGTTCGTTGCGCTGCTGGTAGATCACCTTGCGCTGGTCGTTGGCGACGTCATCGTATTCGAGCAGTTGCTTGCGGATGTCGAAGTTGCGGGCTTCGACCTTGCGTTGCGCCGATTCCAGCGAACGGGTGACGAGCGGGTGCTCGATCGCCTCGCCTTCCGGCATCTTCAGCTTGTCCATGATGCCGCGCAGGCGCTCGCCGGCGAAGATGCGCAGCAGCGGATCGTCGAGGCAGAGGTAGAAACGCGACGAACCGGCGTCACCCTGGCGACCGGCACGGCCGCGCAATTGGTTGTCGATGCGGCGCGACTCATGGCGCTCGGAACCGATGATGTGCAGGCCGCCGGCGGCCAGCACCTGATCGTGCACCTTCTGCCACTCGGCCTTCATCTCGGCGACCTTGGCCTCGCGTGCCTCCGGCGCCAGCGTTTCGTTGCCGCGCACGGCGTCGAGCAGCTTCTCGATGTTGCCGCCGAGCACGATGTCGGTACCGCGACCGGCCATGTTGGTGGCGATCGTGATCATCCCCGGGCGACCGGCCTGGGCAACAATCTCGGCTTCCCGGGCGTGCTGCTTGGCGTTGAGCACCTGGTGCGACAGTTTTTCCTTGTCGAGCAGCGACGACAGCAGTTCCGACGACTCGATCGAAGTAGTACCGACCAGCACCGGCTGGCCGCGCTTGGCGCAGTCCTTGATGTCGGCGATGATCGCCGTGTGCTTCTCGTCGGCGGTTTTGTACACCAGGTCGTTCATGTCCTTGCGCACCATCGGCCGATGGGTCGGAATGACGACGGTTTCCAGGCCGTAAATCTGCTGGAACTCGTAGGCTTCCGTATCGGCGGTGCCGGTCATGCCGGCCAGCTTGCCGTACATGCGAAAATAGTTCTGGAAGGTGATCGACGCCAGCGTCTGGTTTTCCGACTGGATGGCGACGCCTTCCTTGGCCTCGACCGCCTGGTGCAGGCCGTCCGACCAGCGGCGACCGACCATCAGGCGACCGGTGAATTCGTCGACGATGATGATCTCGCCGTTCTGCACCACGTAGTGCTGGTCCTTGTGGAACAGCGTCAGCGCGCGCAGGGCGGCATTCAGGTGGTGCATCAGCGTGATGTTGGCGGCGTCGTACAGGCTGCTGCCTTCGGCCAGCATGCCGGCGTCGGCCAGCAGTTGCTCGGCGTGCTCGTAACCGGCTTCGGAGAGATGGACCTGATGGCCCTTCTCGTCGACCCAGTAGTCGCCCTCGGCGTTTTCCTCGGCGGCGCGCGACAGTTGCGGCACGACGCTCTTCATCCGCACGTAGAGATCGGTGTGATCGTCGGCCTGACCGGAAATGATCAGCGGCGTGCGCGCCTCGTCGATCAGGATCGAATCCACTTCGTCGACGATGGCGTAGTTGAGGCCGCGCTGCACGCGCTGGCCACCGCTGTAGACCATGTTGTCGCGCAGGTAGTCGAAGCCGAATTCGTTGTTGGTCCCGTAGGTGATGTCGGCAGCGTAAGCGGCCTGCTTGGCCTCGTGATCCATCTGCGACAGGTTGATACCAACGCTCAGCCCGAGGAAACGGTGCAGGCGCCCCATCCATTCGGCGTCGCGACTGGCCAGGTAATCATTGACCGTGATGACGTGCACGCCCTTGCCGGAAATCGCGTTGAGGTAGGCGGGTAGCGTGGCGACCAGGGTCTTGCCTTCGCCGGTACGCATTTCGGCGATCTTGCCGTAGTGCAGCACCATGCCACCGATCAACTGGACATCGAAGTGGCGCATGCCGAGCACCCGCTTGCCGGCCTCGCGGACGACAGCAAAGGCTTCCGGCAAAAGATCGTCGAGCGCTTCGCCAGCGCCGTGCCGTTGGCGGAATTCCGCCGTCTTTGCCTGCAACTGCGCATCGGACAAGGCCGCGATCTGCGGTTCGAGCGCATTGATGCGCTTGACGGTCTGCGAGTATTGCTTGATCAGCCGGTCGTTGCGGCTGCCGAAAATCTTCTTGAGTAGGCCGGATATCATCGCACTGGAATAGGATCTTGCGCCGACAGGCGCAATGGAGCCGGGATTCTAGCATGTCCGTCGAAAGCGACGGGCAGCACAGCATCGTATCGGCAAGGTCGCGGTCAGCGCCGCTTCAGGCTGGCAAAATGCTCGCCACGCTTGAGGAAACTGGCCGGGTTCTGTGGCACACCCAGCATCCGCACTTCAAAATGCAGGTGCGGCCCCGAAGAGCGCCCGGTGCTGCCGACCGCACCGATGTTTTCGCCGCGACGGACGATCTGCGACTCGGTCACCTTGATTTCGGAAAGGTGGGCATAACGCGACAGCAACCCTTCGCCGTGGTCGATATCGACCATGTTGCCGAATTCCGGGTGAAAGGAAGCCGCCACGACCACGCCATCGGCGGCGGCCAGCACCGGCGTCCCGGGCGGCGCGGCAAAATCCAGTCCGTCATGGCGCGAACGCAGGCCGCTGAAAGGATCGCTGCGATAACCAAAGCTCGACCCCATCAGCGCGTTCTTGACCGGCAGCGTGGTCGGCATCAGCCTTTCCTCGACCCGCTTTTCCAGCAATTTGAACTCCATGAAGCTGAGATCGTCGGCCTTGCGATCGACTTCCGCGGCCAGGCGCTCGATCTCCTGCTGCAGCTCCCCAGCCGACAGCGGTGCCGGAATGAACGGCCCGCCCTGTCCCGGCTTGGCTTCGGTTGTCGCGGCCGGATTCTGATTCTTCTTGATGCCGGCAAGATCGGAGACGCGATTACCCAGCGAATCCAGTTGCAACAGACGCCCCTGCAACTCACCGAGGCGGGTGGCCAGCATGTTCAGGTTATTGGTGATGTAATTGCGCGTTTCCCGGCTTTCCTGCTGCTGGATCGACACCAGGATTCGCTCGACGATCGGCAGCCGGAAATGCAGCGACGCCATCGAGAACAGCACCGACGAGGTAAGGACGAGAAGCAGGAAAACAGCCACCGCGGCAAACACGTGACGGGGCATAATGGTGATCGTGCGCGCCGATTTCAGATGGCGCGAAACCAGGATGATCTGCACGTAACCTCCTATGTACAAAGCGCCGCAAGACTACCTCGACGCCGATGCCGCCGCGGGCCGCATCATGGCCCATGCTCGACTGCTGATGAAGCTGTCCAGTCAATTCGACGCGGTCGCCCCCGCCGCCCTGCGCCATGCCGCGCATGTCGCCAACTACAAGTCGGGGAAGCTCGTTATCCACGCCGATAACGGCGCGGTCGCCGCCAAGATCCGCCAGATGCACCGGCGGCTGTGCGACGAGTTATCCAAGAAAGCGCCCGAGTGTAGCGACATCGAGGTAAAAGTTCAACCTCGACAAAAGCTCGGCCGATCAAGCACTTCCACGATCAAGCCGATCTCCGACGCTGCGGCGGCCATGCTGGCGCAGACGACAGCGACCCTACCGCCCGGCCCCCTGCGCAGCGCACTGGACAGCTTGCTGCAGCGCGCCGCTAGACAGGAATGATGGCCAGGCGCTCGATGAACATCAGCGCGAAGACGAGCAAAGCGAAGAGAATCCCGTAACGCAGCAGGCGCCAACTGAAGGCGAGATATTCGCGACGCCCGGTGAAGGCGTAGAGGACGACACCAACCCCGAGCGCGATGACGAGAACGACTGCCAGCAGGCGCAGCAGCCACATCGCGGTATCAGGCGGTCTGCGCCAGCCAGCGCGTGACGCTTTGCGGCACGGCTGCCGGCTCGGGGAAGCTGACCAGTTCCCAGGCATCCTGTTGCTGCAGGAGGGCGCGCGCCAACTGGTTGTTCAGGGCATGGCCGCCCTTGTGCGAAGCGTAGGCGGCGAGCAGCGGGTGACCGAGCAGGTAGAGGTCGCCGACCGCGTCGAGGATCTTGTGCTTGACGAACTCGTCGCCATAACGCAGTCCGTCCTGGTTGAGGACGCGGAATTCGTCGAGGACGATCGCGTTCTCCAGTCCGCCGCCCAGCGCCAGACCGTTTTCGCGCAGGTATTCGACTTCCTGCATGAAACCGAAGGTGCGCGCCCGTGATACTTCGCGGACATAGGACTGTTCAGCGAAGTCGATTTCCGCGTGTTGCGCCGAGCGGTCGATCGCCGGATGGTGGAAAACGATGGAGAAACTCAGGCGATAGCCTTCGTAAGGTTCGAAACGCGCCCACTTGTCGCCGTCGTGGACTTCGATCGGGCGGGTGACGCGGATGAATTTCTTGGCGGCATTCTGTTCCTCGATGCCCGCCGACTGGATAAGGAACACGAAAGGCGCCGCCGAGCCATCGAGGATGGGCACTTCCGGCGCGTCGATGTCGATCCAGGCATTGTCGATGCCGAGGCCACAGAGCGCCGACATCAGGTGTTCGATGGTGCCGACCTTGACCCCGTCGCGCTCCAGGCAGGAACACATGCGGGTGTCGCCGATCAAGACCGCCTGCGCGGGGATATCGACCGGTTGCGGCAGATCAACGCGACGAAAGACGATGCCGGTGTCCGGTGCGGCCGGGCGCAGGGTCAGATTGACCTTGACGCCGCCGTGCAGACCGACGCCCGAGGCATGAATGACCGTCTTCAGCGTGCGTTGCTTTAGCATGTTGGCAAGTTATTGAAATTACTGGGGAAGGCGGCGCATTCTAACACAATGCGCCGCCGCCCTTTTCAGAGAGAGCTTTTGTTACAGATCAGTCCGCCTGCTTCCTCAGGAAGGCCGGAATGTCGTAACGGTCGACCCCGCTGTTGGCCAGCGCCTCGACGGTGACGTTACGCTTGCGCACGACGGCCGGCACATCGGCAATCTGGTTATAGTCGATCGCTGCGCCGCTGGAGAAGGAAACGGCATCGTGCGTACCGGTGGCGACCGCTTCGACCATCGGCGTGTTGATCACTTCGAAGCTCTGGCGCTTGGCCGCTGCCTGGCCGAGGCCGGTGGCAACGACGGTGACGCGCAGCGCATCGCCCATCAGTTCGTCGTACACGGCGCCGAAGATGATGTGCGCGTCGTCGGCGGCGAAGGCCTTGACCGTGTTCATCACTTCGTTGACTTCCTTCATCTTCAAGTTGCCCTTGGCGGCGGTGATGTTGACCAGCACGCCGCGCGCACCGGACAGGTTCACGCCTTCGAGCAGCGGCGAAGCGACGGCCTGCTCGGCGGCGATGCGCGCCCGGTCGACGCCGGAAGCCGCTGCCGAACCCATCATGGCGCGGCCCATTTCGCCCATCACCGTGCGCACGTCTTCGAAGTCGACGTTGACCAGGCCCGGGTAGGTAATGATTTCGGCGATGCCGCCGACCGCGTTCTTCAGCACGTCGTCGGCCGCCTTGAAGCAGTCGTCGACGTCGGCGTCGTCACCCATGACTTCCATCAGCTTGTCGTTGAGGATGACGATCAGCGAATCGACGTGCTTGGAAAACTCGGCAATACCGGCTTCGGCCGACTTCATCCGCTTGCCGCCTTCGAAACTGAACGGCTTGGTCACCACGCCGACGGTCAGGATGCCCATTTCGCGGGCGATCTCGGCCACCACCGGGGCGGCGCCGGTACCCGTACCGCCGCCCATGCCGGCGGTGATGAAGGCCATGTGGGCGCCGGTCAGCGCTTCACGGATTTCGTCGCGGTGCGCGTCGGCGGCCATCTTGCCGGCTTCCGGCTTGGCGCCGGCACCCAGCCCGGTCTTGCCGAGCGACAGCTTGCTCGACGCGGCATTGCGTGCCAGCGCCTGGGCATCGGTATTGGCGGCGATGAATTCGACGCCGTTCACCCCTTCGCGGATCATGTGCTCGATGGCATTGCCGCCGGCACCGCCCACCCCGAACACCTTGATCACGGTGCCGAGTTCCTCTTCCTTCTCGATGATTTCAAACATGACGACCTCCTCTGAAAAGACTTTTCAACAAACAATCAGAAATTCTTGGAAAACCACTGCTTCATGCTGGAGAAGACATCCTTGATGCCCTGCTTCTCCTGAATCTTCAAACCGCGCTTGCGCTGCGCCTGCGCTTCCAGCAGCAGGCCGAAAGCCGTCGAGAAACGCGGGTTCTGGACGACGTCCGAGAGGCTCGCCTCGTACTTGGGATTGCCCAGGCGAACCGGCATGTGGAAGATTTCCTCGCCCAGTTCGACCATCCCGGGCATGACGCTGGCGCCGCCGGTGAGGACGATGCCCGACGACAGCACATCCTCGAAGCCGGCGCGCCGCAATTCGTGCTGGATCAGTTCGAACAGTTCCTCGACCCGCGGCTGGATCACGTCAGCCAGCGCCCGGCGGCTCAGCTTGCGGCTTGGCCGATCATCGACGCCGGCAACGTCGAGGTTTTCCGAGATGTCGGCCAGTTGCGCCAGGGCGCAACCGTACTTGCACTTGATGTCCTCGGCCTCGCGGGTCGGCGTGCGCAGCGCCATCGCGATGTCGTTGGTGATCTGGTCGCCGGCGATCGGAATCACCGAGGTGTGGCGGATGGCACCCTGCGTCCACACGGCGATGTCGGTGGTGCCGCCGCCGATGTCGATCAGGCAGACGCCGAGATCCTTCTCGTCCTCGGACAGCACCGCGTAGCTGGACGCCAGCGGCTGCAGCACCAGGTCATTGACTTCCAGACCGCAGCGACGCACGCACTTGACGATGTTCTGTGCCGCCGACACCGCCCCGGTGACGATGTGCGTCTTCACTTCGAGGCGCATGCCGCTCATGCCGATCGGCTCGCGGATACCGTCCTGGCCGTCAATGACGAATTCCTGGGTGAGGATGTGCAGGATTTCCTGCTCGGCCGGGATCGGCATCGCCCGCGCCGTCTCGATCACGCGTTCGACGTCTGCCTGGGTGACTTCCTTGTCCTTGATCGCCACCATGCCGTTCGAGTTGAAGCTCTTGATATGGCTGCCGGCGATCCCGGTATAAACGTGGCTGACCTTGCAGTCGGCCATCAGCTCGACTTCCTGGATGACGCGGCTGATCGTGTGCACCGTCTCCTCGATATTGACCACGACCCCCTTCTTCAGCCCGCGCGAATCCTGCGAACCCATGCCGATCACGCTCAGCCGTCCTTCGTTGTCGATATCGGCGACCAGCGCGACGATCTTCGACGTTCCGATATCCAGGCCAACCACCAGATCCTTGTTGTCCCTGCTCATAGTCTTACTTTCCCTTCCCATCGCCCGCGACCTTCATCGCGAAACCGTTCGGATACCGCAAATCCACGACTGCCGGCAGTACCGGCAAATTCCCGACCATCGTCGGATAAACCTCGACAAAGCGTTGCAGGCGCGACCCGACGGTAAATTTCGGATGCTCGCGCCCGACTTCGATGCGCATCCCGTTGCCCAATCTGACCTGCCAAGCCAGGCGCGGCGACAGGCTGACCTGTACCGGCTGCTCGCCGATCGCCGCGAAGGTCTTGCCGAAGCCCACGAACTGCTGCAGGACTTCCTGGGCGGTTCCCGGCGGGCCAACCAGCAAGGGCAGGCGTGCCATCTCGTTTTCCGGCAACAAGGCGGCGAAAACCTCGCCGTGGCTGTTGACCATCTCCGCGTAGCCCTCGCCCCAGCGCGCCACCGGCCGATGCTCCTCGACCTGCACTTCCAGCCCGGCCGGCCAGATGCGCCGGACATAGGCCTTGCGCACCCAGGGCAGTTGCTCCAGCGCGACACGCACGGCTTCCAGATCGAGACTGAAGAAGTTGCCGCGCAGCGCCGACGGCAAGACCTGCTCGATCTCGCCGCGCCGCACATGCGCCAGCGGCTCGACGAAAACCACCTGCTTGACCGGCAGCGACGGCACCCGCACCACCCAGACCGCGCCGGCCGCCAGCAAAGCGGCGGCACCGACCAGCAGCAGCAGGTCGGCGATCGCGTTGAGGAGTTGCGGTTTGTGCCACATTCATCGTCTCAGTCGTTGGCGGCCAGTTCGAGGACGCGGCGCACCAGCGCGGCGTAATCCATGCCCGCCGCGCGGGCGCCCATCGGCACCAGCGAATGGTCGGTCATGCCCGGCGCGGTGTTCACTTCCAGGAAGTAATGCTTGCCCTCCTCGTCCATCAGGAAATCGACCCGCCCCCAGCCGCGCCCGTCGAGCATGCGGAAAGCTTCCAGCGCCTCGGCACGAATCTGCATTTCCTTCGCTTGCGGCAGACCGCAGGGACAGAGGTAACGGGTGTCGTCGCGCTTGTACTTGGCTTCGTAGTCGTACCAATCGGTCGCCGGCTCGATCTTGATGATCGGCAGCACCTGGTCGCCGACGATGCCGACCGTGTATTCGCCGCCCATGACGCCTTTTTCGGCGATCACCAGCGGGTCGTGGCGGACCGCCTCTTGATAGGCTGCCTTCAGCTCGCCCGGCGCCTTGACCTTGGTCACACCGATCGACGAACCCTCGCGCGCCGGCTTGACGAAGAGCGGCAGACCCAGCTCTTCCTCGATCTCGGCGAAATCGGACGCTGCGTTGAGCAGCGCGTATTCCGGAATCGGCAGGCCGGCGGCCTGCCACATCAGCTTGGTGCGGAACTTGTCCATGGCCAGCGCCGAAGCCAGCACGCCGGAACCGGTATAGGGAATGTGCATGACTTCGAGCGCGCCCTGGATCGTCCCGTCCTCGCCGTGCCGGCCGTGCAGCGCGATGAAGGCGCGGTCGTAGCCTTTCAGGGCGTCGAGCGGTTGCTCGGCGGGGTCGAAGGCGTGGGCGTCGATGCCCTGGCCCTGCAAGGCGGCCAGCACGCGCGCGCCGCTGTTCAGGGAAACCTCGCGTTCGGCGGAGGTACCGCCGAAGAGGACTGCAACTTTGCCGAAACCGCTCATTTGCCTTCCACCAGTTTGCCGGGCACCGCGCCGATCGAGCCGGCACCCATGGTCAACACCACGTCGCCATCGCGGGCGACATCCATGATCGTCTGCGGCATCGCCGCGATCTCCTCGACGAAGACCGGCTCGACCTTGCCGGCGACGCGCAGGGCGCGCGCCAGGGTACGGCCGTCGGCGGCGACGATGGGCGCCTCGCCGGCGGCGTAGATTTCGGCCAGGCACAACGCGTCCACCGAGGACAGCACCTTGACGAAGTCTTCGAAGCAGTCGCGCGTGCGCGTGTAGCGATGCGGCTGGAAAGCCAGCAGCAGGCGGCGACCGGGGAAAGCGCCGCGGGCGGCGGCAAGCGTCGCCGCCATCTCGACCGGGTGATGCCCGTAGTCGTCGACCAGCGTGAAGCTGCCACCGGCCGGCAGGGCAACTTCGCCATAACGCTGGAAGCGGCGGCCGACCCCCTTGAATTCGGCGAGCGCCTTGATGATCGCCGCGTCGCCGACCCCGACTTCGGTAGCGACGGCAATCGCCGCCAGCGCATTGAGCACGTTGTGCATGCCCGGCGTGTTCAAGGTGATTTCCAGGCGCGACTCCGAACCGTTGACGCGAACGCAGGTGAAGCGCATCTGCGCGCCGTCGGCGACGATGTTCTCGGCGCGGAAGTTGGCGTCCGGCGACAGGCCGTAGCTGACGATCTGCTTGCTTACCTGCGGCATGATCGCGCGCACGTTGGCGTCGTCGGCGCACAGCACGGCGACGCCGTAGAACGGCAGGCGGTTGAGAAAATCGACGAAGGCGCCCTTGAGCCGCTCGAAGTCGTGGCCGTAGGTCTCCATGTGGTCGGCGTCGATGTTGGTGACCACCGAAATCACCGGCGACAGGAAGAGGAAGGAAGCGTCGGATTCGTCGGCCTCGGCCACCAGGAAATCGCCGCTGCCCAGGCGCGCGTTGGCGCCGGCGGCATTCAGGCGGCCACCGATGACGAAGGTCGGGTCGATGCCGCCCTCGGCCAGAATGCTGGTCACCAGGCTGGTCGTCGTCGTCTTGCCGTGCGTGCCGGCGATGGCGATGCCGCGCTTCAGGCGCATCAGTTCGGCCAGCATCTGCGCCCGCGGCACCACCGGGATGCGCTTGTCGCGGGCGGCGACGACTTCCGGGTTGTCTTCCTTGACCGCCGTCGACACGACGACCGCGTCGGCCCCGTCGATGTTCTGCGCGGCATGACCGATGGTCACCCGCACGCCCTCGCCTTCCAGGCGGCGCGTCGTCGCGCTGGCGGCGATGTCCGAACCACTGACCGTGTAGTCGAGGTGGGCGAGCACTTCGGCGATGCCGCTCATGCCCGAGCCGCCGACGCCGACGAAGTGGATGTGTTTGACCTTGTGTCTCATTTGGCAGCTTCGATGCAGAGATTGACCACGTCCAGCGTGGCGTCCGGCTTGGCCAGGCTGCGGGCCTTTTCGGCCATTTCCAGCAGCTGGCTGCGCGAATAATTGCGGATCAACGCCACCGCGTCCGGTGTCAGGTCGCGCTGCGAAAGCAGGAAGGCGCCGCCGACATTGACCAGGAAACGGGCGTTGGCGGTCTGGTGATCATCCACCGCATGCGGGAAGGGCACCAGGATGCTGGCGACGCCGACCGCCGCCAGCTCGGCGATGGTCAGCGCGCCGGCGCGGCAAATCACCAGGTCGGCCCACGCGTAGGCGCCGGCCATGTCCTCGATGAAGGGCACGCAGTGCGCCTGCACGCCGACCGCCGCATAGGCCGCCTTCAGCGTGTCGATGTGTTTCTCGCCGGCCTGATGGACGATCTGCGGCTGCTGTTCGGCGGTGAGCTGGGCCAGGCCCTGCGGCACCGTCTCGTTCAACGCCTGCGCGCCCAGGCTGCCGCCGATCACCAGCAGACGCAGCGCCCCATCGCGGCCGGCAAAACGTTCTGCTGGCGGCGCCACGGCGGCAATTTCCGGGCGCACTGGATTGCCCACCCAGACGCCCTTCTTCAGCACATCCGGGAAACCGCTGGCGATGCGGTCGGCAACGGCAGCCAGCACCCGGTTGGCCAGCCCGGCGACCGAGTTCTGTTCGTGCAGCACCAGCGGCACGCCGCTCAGCGCCGCCATCATGCCGGCCGGGAAAGTGATATAGCCGCCCATGCCGAGCACCACGTTCGGCTTGACCTGGCGGATCGCCTTCAGGCCCTGCCAGAAGCCGCGCAGCAAATTGAGCGGCAGCATCAGCTTGCGCTTCAAACCCTTGCCGCGCAGTGCGGCAAAGTCGAGCCACACCATCTCGAACCCGTGCTGCGGCACCAGGCGCGCTTCCATGCCCTGCGGGTTGCCGAGCCAGACCACGCGCCAACCGGCGTCGCGCATCTTGTGGGCGACAGCCAGGGCGGGAAAAATATGGCCGCCGGTACCGCCGGCCATGATCAGGATGGTTTTAGACATGGCACCCCCCTTCGCATTTGGCGCCTGCGGTTTGCCACAGCCTGTTTTGTCTCCGGCCGCGCTGCGCGCTTAACTTGCTGCGCAAGTTAGCCTGCGACGGAACAGGCAATTGATGGATTCGGACTTTGGGTTTCATAACTTGCCTCCGCGCATCAATTGCCTGTTCTCCCAATCCACCCGCAGGAGAATGGCCAGCGCCACGCAGTTGGCGAGGATGCCCGAACCGCCGAAGCTCATCAGCGGCAGGGTCAGGCCCTTGGTCGGCAGCAGGCCGACGTTGACGCCCATGTTGATGAAGGACTGCACGCCCAGCCAGATGCCGATGCCCATCGCCACCAGCGCCGGATAGAGGCGGTCGAGCTGGACGCATTGGCGGCCGATGGCGAAGGCACGCTGGACGAGCACGGCGAACAGCGCGATCACGGTGAGGACGCCGACGAAGCCAAGCTCTTCGGCGATCACCGCGAGCAGGAAGTCGGTATGCGCTTCCGGCAGGTAAAACAGCTTTTCGACGCTGGCGCCGAGACCGACGCCGAACAGTTCGCCGCGACCGAAGGCAATCAGCGAGTGCGACAACTGGTAACCACGACCGAAGGCATCCGACCACGGGTCCATGAAGCCGAAGATACGGTCGCGCCGGTAGGGCGAGACGATGATCATGATTGCGAAGGCGATCAGCAGGCCGACGATCAGCAGCACGAACATGCGCGCCTTCAAGCCGCCGAGGAAAAGGATGCCCATGGCGATCGAGATGATGACGACGAAGGCGCCGAAATCGGGCTCCTTGAGGAGCAGGATGCCGACCAGCGCCATCGCCCCGAACATCGGCAGGAAGGCCTGCTTCAGGTCGTGCATGACGTTGATCTTGCGGATCGTGTAGTCGGCGGCGTAGAGCACGGCGAACAGCTTCATCAGTTCCGACGGCTGCAGGTTGGCGAAGCCGAGCGGCAACCAGCGGCGGGCACCGTTGACGTCGCGGCCGATACCGGGAATGAGGACGATTGCCAGCAGCACGACGCCGACCAGGAAGAGGATCGGTGCGTACTTCTGCCAGGCGTTCAGCGGCAACTGGAAGGCCACCGCGGCGCCAACCAGGCCGATGCTCAGGAAGATCGCATGGCGGATCAGGTAGTAGGCCGGCTGGTAATTGGTGAAGCGCCCCGCTTCGGCGGTAGCAATCGACGCCGAATAGACCATCACCAGGCCGCCGAGCAGAAGCAGCAACGCCGACCAGAGCAACGCGTGGTCGATTTCCGCCAGTTGCTGACGCGGCGAATTGAGTGCCGAGAGCATCATGCCGACAGCCCTCCGACCGCGTCGATGAAGGCCTGCGCCCGATGCGCGTAGTTGCGGTACATGTCGAGGCTGGCGCAGGCTGGCGAGAGCAGCACGCAGTCGCCGCTTTCGGCGCGGGCGGCGAGCCAGCGCACGGCGGCGTCCATGTCGGCGACGATGGCGGTCGGCACGCCGCAGCCTTCGATCGCCATGCCGATCGCCGCCGCGTCACGGCCGATCAGCGCCACGGCACGGCCGTGTTCGGCGAGCGCCGCCTTCAACGGCGAAAAGTCCTGGCCCTTGCCATCGCCGCCAAGGACGATGGCGACCTTGCGCCCCATGCCCTCGATCGCCGCCAGCGTGGCGCCGACATTGGTTCCCTTGGAATCGTCGACGTAGAGCACGCCGCCGATCTCGGCGACCGTCTCGACGCGGTGCGGCAGGCCGCGGAATGCCTTGAGCGGCGCAAGCAGACGCTGCGGCGCGACACCGACCGCCTCGGCCAGCGCCAGCGCCGCCATCGCGTTGGCGACGTTGTGCAAGCCGGAAAGCTGCAGGTCGGCGGCGGCGACGAGAACTTCCTTGCCGCGCACGATGGCGGCGTCGACGTAGCCGTAATCGACCGCGCGCGGTGCCGGCGAGAGGCCGAAAGTCACCATCTTGCGCCCGCAGCGACCGTTGGCCATCGACCAGTCGTCGTCGCGGTTGAGGATCATCGTTCCCTTGCCCTGGAAGACGCGCGACTTGGCCGCCGCGTAATTGGCCAGGCTGCCGTCGTAGCGGTCGAGATGATCCTCGGAAATGTTGAGCACTGTCGCCGCCGCCGCGTTCAGGTGATGCGTCGTTTCGAGCTGGAAACTCGACAGCTCGACGACCCAGACGGCCGGCAGCGTGCCAGCGTCCTGCGCATCCATCAACGCGTCGAGCGCCGACGGCGAGATGTTGCCGCAAGCGACAGCCGGCACGCCGGCGCCGTTGAGCAGGTGCGCGGTCAGCGCGGTGGTCGTCGTCTTGCCGTTGCTGCCGGTGATGGCGACGATGCGCGATTCCGGCGCCTGCTCGCGCACGCCGGCGGCGAACAGCTCGATCTCCGAAATCAGCGGCAGGCCGCAGGAAGCAATCGCCGGCGTCGCCTTGGCCACCCCCGGCGACAGGGCGACGATTTCACAGCCGACGAAGGTGGCGGCGGAGAAAGCGCCGACCAGCAGTTCGGCGCCCGGGGCGACCTTCTGCAGCGCCTCGACGTTGGGCGGGTTGTCGCGCGAGTCGGCAACCCGCACAAACGCGCCCTGGCGATGCAGCCATTTGGCCATCGCCAGTCCGGACTCGCCGAGTCCGATCACCAGAACGCGTTTGCCCGTCAGTTCCATTCAGCGCAGTTTCAAGGTCGCCAGCCCGATCAGGACCAGCATGATGGTGATGATCCAGAAGCGGACGACAACCTGCGTCTCCTTCCAGCCGGTTTGTTCGAAGTGATGGTGCAGCGGCGCCATGCGCAGGATGCGCCGGCCCTCGCCGTACTTCTTCTTGGTGTACTTGAACCACGACACCTGCAGCATCACCGACAGCGTCTCGACGACGAAGACGCCGCCCATGATGAAAAGGACGATTTCCTGGCGGACGATGACGGCGACGGTACCGAGCGCGGCCCCGAGGGCCAGCGCGCCCACATCGCCCATGAAGACTTCGGCCGGGTAGGCGTTGAACCACAGGAAGCCGAGGCCGGCGCCGGCGATCGCGCCGAGCAGGATGCACAGTTCGCCGGCGCCCGGCACGTAGGGGATCAGCAGGTACTTGGCGTACACCGCGTTGCCGGTGACGTAGGCGAAGATGGCGAAGGCCGAGGCGACCATCACCGTCGGCATGATCGCCAGACCGTCGAGGCCGTCGGTCAGGTTGACCGCGTTGCTGGTGCCGACAATGACGAAATAGGTCAGGACGATGAAGCCGACGATGCCGAGCGGGTAGGCGACACTCTTGAAGAGGGGCACGATCAGTTCGGTCTGCGCCGTCGACGTCGCCGAGAAGGCGAGGAAGAGCGCCGCACCGGCGCCGAGCACCGACTGCCAGAAGAACTTCCAGCGACTGGCCAGCCCGTTCGGGTCACGGTAAACGACTTTCTTCCAGTCGTCGTACCAGCCGATGATGCCGAAGCCGAGGGTGACGACGAGCACCGTCCACACGTACTTGTTGGACAGGTCGCCCCAGAGCAGCGTCGTGACGCCGATCGCGATCAGGATCAGCACGCCGCCCATGGTCGGCGTTCCCGACTTGACGAGGTGCGTCTGCGGGCCGTCGGTACGCACCGCCTGACCGATCTTCTTCGCCGCCAGCCAGCGGATGACGCCGGGGCCGGCGATGAAGGAAATGACCAGCGCGGTCATCATCGCCAGCACGGTACGCAGCGTGATGTAGTTGAAGACATTGAAAAAGCGAATGTCCTGCGCCAGCCATTGGGCAAGTTCCAGAAGCATCAGTGGTTCTCCCCGATAGCGGCGGTGGCGGCCAGAGCATCAGCCACCCTTTCCATTTTCATGAAGCGCGAGCCCTTGACCAGCACGGTGGTCTCCGGACCCAGTTCCTTGTCCACGGCCGCCAGCAGCTTGTCGATATGGCAGAAGTGACGGGCGCCTTCGCCGAAGTTGCGCACCGCCTGCTGGCTCGCCTCGCCGAGCGCGAACAGGCGATCGATGCCCTGGCTCTTGGCGTAGCCGCCGATCTCGTCGTGATACTGGCCACTGGCCTCGCCAATCTCACCCATGTCGCCGAGCACCAGCAGCTTGCGGCCGATGGTGGCGGCCAGCACGTCGATGCCGGCGCGTACCGAATCCGGGTTGGCGTTGTAGGTGTCGTCGAGAATTTCCGCGCCCTTGCGACCGGCGCGCCGCTGCAGCCGGCCCTTGACGCCGGAAAAGGCGGCCAGGCCTTCTGCCACCGCCGCCAGCGGCACGCCGGCAGCGAGGCAGGCGGCAGCCGCGGCCACCGCGTTGCGCGCGTTGTGGCGGCCGGGAATCGCCAGCGTGAACTGGATCGCGCCTTCGGCTGCGGTCAGGGCGAGGGAAATTTCCAGACCATGCTGGTGCACGTTGCCGTGCACGTCGGCCGGATGGTCGATGCCGAAACTGCGCACGCGGCGGCCGCCGGCCATCTCGCGCCACAATCCGGCATAGCCGTCGTCGGCGTTGATCACGGCGATGCCGTCGGCAGGCAGGCCGGCGAAGAGGCTGCCTTTCTCGCGCGCCACTTCGTCGAGATCGCCCATGCCTTCGAGGTGGGCGCGCTGGGCGTTGGTGACCAGGGCCACGCTGGGCGCGCCGATGCCGACCAGGTAGGCGATTTCGCCGGGCCGGTTCATGCCCATCTCGATCACCGCCGCGCGGTGCCCGGCATTGAGGCCGAGCAAGGTCAGCGGCAGGCCGATGTCGTTGTTGAAATTGCCGCGCGTCGCCAGCACCGCGTCGCCAAAGGCGGCGGCGAGGATGGCGGCGATCATTTCCTTGGTCGTCGTCTTGCCGTTGGAGCCGGTGACGGCGATCACCGGCAGCTTGAACTCCGCCCGCCACGCCTGCGCCAGGCGACCGAGCGCCAGCCGCGTGTCGTCGACGACGATGGCCGGCGCGCCGGCCGGCAGACGGCTTTCGTCAGCCACCAGCAAGGCCGCGGCACCAGCGGCGAGCGCCGGTTCTAGGAAATCGTGGGCGTCGAAGCGCTCGCCGCGCAGGGCGACGAAGAGTTGACCGGCGGCGACCGCCCGGGTATCGGTGGACACGCCGCGCAGCACGACGTCGGCGCCGCACAGGCGACCTTCGACGGCGGCGGCGACACGGGACAAGGACCAGTTCATCATGCTTCCTCCTGCGGGGCAGAACGCCCGGCCAGCGCGGCACGCGCCTGGGCCAGATCGGAAAACGGCAGGCGCTGGCCGGCGATTTCCTGATAGTTTTCGTGTCCCTTGCCGGCCACCAGCACGACGTCGGCGACGTCGGCAGCGCACACGGCGCGACGGATCGCCGCGGCGCGGTCGGCTTCGATTTCCGGTTTTTCCATGCCGCCGACGATGTCGGCGATGATCGCCGCCGGCGCCTCGCGGCGCGGGTTGTCACTGGTGACGATGACGCGGTCGGCGCCAGCTTCGGCCACCGCGCCCATCTGCGGACGCTTGCCCGGATCGCGATCGCCGCCGCAACCGAAGACCACGGTCAGGCGGCCGCCGCGCGCTGCGGCAACCGGCCGCAACGCGGCCAGGGCGTTGTGCAGGGCGTCCGGGGTGTGGGCGTAGTCGACGACGACGAGCGGTTCGCCGATGCCGCCCAGTCGCTCCATCCGCCCCGGCGGCGGTTTGAGTTCGGAGAGCCGGCGGCCGACTTCGGCCGGCATCACGCCGGCGTCGTGCAGCACGGCGGCGACGGCCAGCAGGTTGGAAACGTTGTAGGCGCCGACCAGCGCCGTGTCGACCTGCGTCCGCCCGTTCGGCAGAACGAGGTCGAAACGCTGGCCGCAGGGCGTGTCAGCCCGGTTCTCGGCGCGCACCAGCGCCGGAAAGTCGCGCCGCGGCGGCTGCGCCGAATAGCCGATGACGCGCATCGCCGTCGTCTCGCGCATCAGGTGGATGCCGTATTCGTCGTCGAGGTTGATCACCGCGGTACGCAGGCGCGGCCAGAGGAAGAGCTTTTCCTTGGCGGCGGCGTAGGCGGCCATGTCGCCGTGGTAGTCGAGGTGGTCGCGGGTCAGGTTGGTGAATACCGCGACATCGACGCGCGCCCCGTTCATCCGCCCTTCCTCGATGCCGATCGAGCTGGCTTCGAGGGCGCAGGCGGCCGCCTTGCGGGCACGAAAATCGGCCAGGTAGCGCATCAGCGTCGTCGCCTCGGGCGTCGTGAAGCCGGTTTCCTCCAGTTGCTCGGGAAAGCCGGCGCCGAGCGTGCCGATGATGGCGCAGGGGCGCGGATAGGCGTGGGCGATGCACTGGCTGATCGTCGTCTTGCCGTTGGTGCCGGTGATGGCGATCAGCGACAAGCCTTCGGACGGATGGCCGTAAACCGCGTGCGCCAGCGGACCGGCCAGCTCGCGCAGCGCGCCGATTTCCAGTTGCGGCACCGACCACGCTGCGTTCCACGCGAAGTCGCCGCCAGCCTGCCAGAGGACGGCGACGGCGCCGCGCGCCAGGGCATCCGGGATGAAACGCCGACCGTCGGCGAGATCGCCCGGATAGGCCAGGAAGAGATCGCCCGGGCGAACCTGGCGGCTATCGTCGGCAACGCCGCTCGGCGTCACACCGAGGCTTTCCAGTTGATCGAGCAAGGCGCGCGGATTCATCACAGGCGCCCCTTTCCGTCGGTGGTGGCGGCCACTTGCAGCGGCGCATCCGGCGGCACGCCGAGCGTGCGCAAGGCGCCGGCCATCACCTGCGCAAACGCCGGGCCGGCAATCTGGCCGCCGTAATACTGTTTGCCGCTCGGCTCGTCGATCATCACCGCGACGATCAGCCGGGGATCGGACATCGGCCCGATGCCGACGAAGGAAGCGATGTACTTGTTGGCATACACGCCGCCTTCCAGCTTGTGCGCGGTACCGGTCTTGCCGCCGACCCGGTAGCCCGGCACTGCCGCCTTCGGCGCGGTACCGCCGGGCTGCACCACCAGTTCCAGCATCGAGCGCATTTCACGCGCCGTCTGCGCCGAGAACACCGGCGTGCCGCGCACTACCGGCGTATCGACGCGCAGCAGCGAGACCGGCACCAGGTCGCCGTCGCGGGCGAACACCGAATAGGCCCGCGCGAGTTGGATCAGGCTGACTGAAATGCCGTGCCCGTAAGACATCGTCGCCTGTTCGATCGGCCGCCAGTTCTTCCACGGCCGCACCCGACCCGAGGCCTCGCCCGGGAAGCCAAGCGCCGGCTGGCGACCGAGCCCCAGGCTGTCGAACATTTCCCACATCGACTCGCGCGGCAGGCTGAGGGCAATCTTGGTAGTGCCGACGTTCGACGATTTCTGGATCACCTGGGCGACGGTCAGCATCCCGTTGGAGTGGGTATCGCTGATCACCGAGCGGCCGATGGTGATTCGACCCGGCCCGCAATCGATCAGCGAATCGTAGCGATACTTGCCTTGTTCGAGACCGAGCGCGACGGTGAACGGTTTCAGCGTCGAGCCCGGCTCGAAGGTGTCGGTGACCGCGCGGTTGCGCAATTGCTCGCCGGACAACTTGGCGCGGTTGTTCGGGTTGTAGGTCGGCCAGTTGGCAAGCGCCAGCACTTCGCCGGTGCGGGTATCGAGGACGATGATGCCGCCGCCCTTGGCTTCGTGTTCGGCGACCGTCGCCTTGAGGTGGCTGTAAGCCAGGTACTGGATCTTGGCGTCGATGGCCAGGGCGATGTCGTTGCCGTCGCGCGGCGGCCGGGTGGCGCCGACATCCTCGATGATGTTGCCGCGCCGGTCGCGGATCACCGTCCGCGCCCCGGGATGACCGCGCAAGGATTGCTGGAAGGCCAGTTCGACACCTTCCAGTCCCTTGTCGTCGACGCCGGTGAAGCCCACCAGGTGGGCGGTCATCTCGCCCGACGGATAGTAGCGGCGATATTCCTTTTCCTGGTGCACGCCCGGCAGCTTCAGCGCCCGCACCTGCTCAGCCACCTGCGGCGGCACCTGGCGCTGCAGGAAGACGAAACTCTTTTCCGACGCCAGCCGGGCGTCGAGTTCACGCGGCTTGAGCTCAACCAGTGCGGCCAGTTGGCGCTTCTGTTCCGCGCTCATGCTCCGGGCGTCGGCCGGAATCGCCCAGATCGAGCGCATCGGCGTGGACACCGCGAGCATGTCGCCGTGGCGATCGGTCACCTTGCCGCGCGAGGCGGAAATCTCGATATCGCGCAGATAGCGCGAATCGCCTTTTTCCTGGAGAAAGTCGTTGTTGATCACCTGCAGGTAAAAGGCGCGCAGCAACAGCAGCAGGAAAGCCACCATCAGCAGCAGACCGACCATGCGCGAGCGCCAGCCCTGCAGCGCCAGTTGCAGCAACGGACTCTCGGTATAACGGTGACCGCGTTGCGGCCGGCGGCGGACGACCATCAGCGCGCCCCCGCCGGTGCCGCCGGCATCGCCGCCACCGGCGGCAATGCCATGTGCAGACGCTCGCGCGCCGTCTTCTCGATGCGCGGATGGGTCGCCCAGGTGGACATCTCGATCTGCAACTGGCCGAACTCGATGTCGAGCTGGCGCACCTTTTCCTGTTCCGCCTCCAGCGCCTGGAACAGCTTGCGCCCGCGATGCTGGGCGGTGACCACGGCAAGCGCGCAGACGACGACAACGAAGAGCAGGACGAGATTGACGCGGAACATCACAGTTTCTCCGCCACCCGCATCACCGCGCTGCGCGCGCGCGGATTGGCCGCCACTTCGGCAGCCGAGGGTTTGACCGCCTTGCCGATCAGACGCATCTTCGGCGGCGGCAACTGGTCGGCACGCAGCGGCAGCCCCTTGGGCAAGGCATCGGCGGCCGATTGAGCGCGCATGAAGTTCTTGACGATACGATCTTCCAGCGAATGGAAGGCAATGACCACCAGCCGACCACCCGGTTTCAGCAGATCGAAGGCCTGCGGCAAGGCTACCTCCAGCTGGCGGAGTTCTTGATTGATATGAATCCGTAGAGCTTGAAAGCTGCGCGTCGCCGCGTCCTGCCCTGGCTCACGGGTGCGCACGGCCTCGCGTACGAGGGCAGCGAACTGGCCTGTCGTGACAATGGGCTGTTCGACCCGAGCAGACACAACCTTCTTTGCAACCTGGAAAGCAAACCGTTCTTCGCCATAATCCCTGATGACCTCCGTTATTTCTTTCAATTCGGCCCTTGCCAGCCACTCCGCCGCCGTTTCGCCACGCGTCGTATCCATCCGCATGTCGAGCGGCGCATCCTGGCGGAAGCTGAAGCCGCGCTCCCCATCGTCGATTTGCGGCGACGACACCCCTACATCAAACAACACCCCATCCACCGCCGCCACGCCGGCCTCAGCGGCCGCTTCGGCCAGTTCGCCGAAGGCGCGATGCACCAGCCGGAAACGCGGATCAGCAATCGCCGAGCCGGCCGCGATCGCTTGCGGATCGCGATCAAGTGCAACCAGGCGACCGTTCTCCCCCAGCGCTTCGAGAATGCGTCGACTGTGGCCACCACGACCGAAGGTCGCGTCCACGTACACGCCGTCTTTTTTGATTGCCAGGGAATTCACCGCTTCTTCGAGCAGCACCGTGACATGGGCGCCGCCGGAACTCACAGGACAAGGTCCCCCAACCCCGCCGGCAGGTCGCCGGTCAGGGCCTCGGCCGCCAGATCGTTCTGTTGCTGCCAACCGGCCTCGCTCCAGATTTCGAAATGGCTGCCCATGCCGACCAGGTACACCGTCTTTTCCAGTTGCGCGTAGGTGCGCAACTCGGTGGCGACCAGCAGCCGCCCGGCGCTGTCAGGCTCTTCGGTCCGGGCATTGCCGACCATCACCCGCTTGATTGCCGCCGCCCGCGGATCGAGGCTGGAAGCCTTGAGAATCTGGTCGCGGATCGGCTGCCAGGCCGGCGCCGGATAGAGCAGCAGGCAACGATGCGGATGTGCGGTGAGGACCAGCGACCCAGCGCCGGCTGCCAAGAGGGCGTCGCGATGCCTTGCCGGAATGGCAAGCCGCC
This sequence comes from uncultured Dechloromonas sp., assembly GCA_964523045.1. Classification (GTDB taxonomy): domain Bacteria; phylum Pseudomonadota; class Gammaproteobacteria; order Burkholderiales; family Rhodocyclaceae; genus Azonexus. The sequence continues at coordinate 49,864 of CAZFXO010000010.1, forward strand.
CTTTCGCATCCAGACTGAGCGCCGTAGCCCCCTCGAACATCCCCGTTTACCCACTTTTCAACACGTTTTCCCACTTTAGAGCATGCACCGATGGGCGTCAATAGAGAAACGGGGAATTTTTTCTTATGCAACAATGACTTATCGGGCTTTTTGAAGACAAAATGCTGGGCAAAAAACGCTTAAAAATCAATGCACGGAAAACGTTAGTTAAAGTTAAACATTAGGAGTTTGAGCCAGTAAGAGCAAGCCATCACGATGACATTTCCAAGCACCCGGAAACGGCATGAAAAAACGGCACATCGCCCCCTCATCGAGGAGCCATGTGCCGCCTGCGGGCGCCCGTCGGCGAGCGCGCGGAAAGCCTTTATTTCTGCTGGTTCAAACGCTGCTCGAGCACGTTGAGCGGCACCGCGCCGGGAACCCTTTCGCCATCGGCGAAGATGATCGTCGGCGTGCCGGTGATGTTGAGGCGGCGACCGAACTCCAGGTTCTGCTTGATTGCCGTGGTGTCGCAATTATCCCTGCCACCCGGCGTCTTGCCGTCGATGATCCAGTCGTTCCAGGTCTTGGCGCGGTCGGCCGAGCACCAGATCTGACGCGATTTCTTCAGCGAGTCCTCGGACAGGATGGGATAGAGGAAGGTATAGACGGTGACGTTTTCCAGCTTCTGCATGTCCTTGGCCAGACGCTTGCAGTAGCCGCAATTGGGATCTTCGAAGGTCGCCATCACCCGCCTGCCGTCACCGCGCACCTGCTTGACCGCCCGCTCCAGCGGCAAGTCGCCGAACTTGATCGCCGTCAGCTTGCGCAGGCGCTCCTCGGTGATGTTGCGGTTGGTCTTCAGATCGACCAGGTTGAGCGCATGCTGGGAGCGGATCAGGTCACCGCCGATCAGGATCGCCGTGACTTTCTCATCGGTATAGAAGAGATTGCCGTCGGCGTAGATTTCATAGAGCCCGAAATAACCGGCCTTGGTCACGCTTTCGACCTTGACCCCGAGCCGGGACTCGATGGCTTTCTGGATGTCGGCTTCATTCGCCGAACAGGCCGTCGAGATCAGCAAAAACAATACGGTGGACCAGGCCTTCAGCAACATCAGACTCTCCTAGAAGCCCCCAAGGGCATAACGAACGAGGACACTCTTTGCGACCGGCAAACGGTTCGTAAAGTTCAGCCCCAGGTTGCGCAAGGGCCGCAACAGCGGCGATGGCGCGGCAAAAAGACGACGCAGCGCGTCGGTAGTCGTCTGCATCAAGGCGATTTCCTCGCGCCGCGCCCGTTGATAGCCCTGCAGGAAGCGCAAATCACCAATGTCCTCCCAGGCCTTGGCCGCCAGCAGGCGAGCAGCGAGCGCCTGCGCATCCTGGAAGCCCAGGTTGATGCCGTGCCCAGACAAGGGATGGATGCCGTGCCCGGCATCGCCAACCAGCGCCAGACGCCGGGCGACGATCTCCGGCACCCGCATCAGACGCAAGGGAAAAGCCTGCGCCGGGGTCAACAGCGCCAGCTTGCCGAGCACGCCGTGTCCGGCCTGCTCGACGCGCTCGCACAGCGCTTCGGGCGAAAGCCCGCACAACTCGTCAGCCAGTGCGTCCGGTGCCGACCAGACGATGGAGATGCGTTGCCCGGGCAAGGGCAGGTAAGCCAGCACCCCGTCGTCGCCGAACCACTGCCAGGCGATGTTGCGGTGCGGCCGCTCGGTCGCGAAGTTGGCGACGACGCCCTTTTCGCCGTAGTGCCGGTTATGCGCCGGCAAGCCTGCCGCCTCGCGAACCCAGGAATCACGCCCGTCGGCGCCGACCAGCAGCGCCGCTGACAGGGTTTCGCCGTCGGCCAGTCGCAACACCGCGACCTCATCACGAAATTCGAGCGCTGCCGGCTTCTGGGCCACGAACAGGCGCAAATTGGACTGGCGCTTCAGGCCCTCCCACAACTCGCAGGCCACCAGCGACGATTCGAGAATGCAACCGAGATCGGGAACCCCCGTCTCATACGCGGAAAACTCGAGCGCACCGCCGGCATCGCCAACCACCTTCATCGCCGCAATCGGCGCGACGCGCTGGTGATCGAGATGGCGCCAGGCGCCGATCCCATCGAGGAAGGCAACATTGGCCGGGCTGACAGCGTAGATGCGCGCGTCCCAGCCATCCGGACGACGCGGCGGCTGCGCCTCGACCAGGGCGACACGCAATGCACTGTCGCGCAGGGCGAGCGCCAGACTGGCGCCAGCCAGACCGCCGCCGACAATGATCAGATCAAAATGCTGCATGCCTGCCCGGACAAGAAGTCTGGGTGCGGATCACACCGCTTCGCCACCGCCGGGCTTGCCACCCTGGCGCGGCCGACGATTGTTCTTCGAACGTGGCCGATGCTTCTTCTGCGCCGCCGGGGCGGCGGCATTGCCAGGTTTGTTCTGACGCGGCGCGTTATGGCGCGGCTGACCACCGCCACTGCCGGGAACCGGGCTGCCGGAAATCCGGTTACCCGGCGCTAGCTGGATTTCCAGTTCGATGATTTCATCCCACTGTTCATCGCTGCGGTCACGCTCGGGAACCGACAACAGTTCGCGCAAGCGGCGCTTCAGGTCAAGCGGCTGGAACTCGGGCGGCTGCTCTTCGACGACGACGGTCTCGGGAACCTCGGCATCGACGGCAGGCTCGGTTTCTTCAATCTGGGTATCGCTGTTCGGATTGTTCATTGCAAAGTAAAAAAGCGGAGTCCGTCAAAGACGGCCCCCGCATGTGGTGAGAGCTCGATTATTTTTTCTTGCCGCCTTTTTTCGGGGCAACGGCCGCCTTGAAAGCCGTACCGGCCGTGAACTTCGGCACGACGGTGGCGGGAATCTTCAGGGTTGCACCGGTTTTCGGATTCTTGCCGGTACGGGCCGCGCGCGGCGCCGACTTGAACGTACCAAACCCGACGAGCGTTACCGACTCGCCCTTGGCAACAGCCTGGACAACCGCGCCGACGATGGCCGACAACGCCTTGTCCGCGGCCGCCTTGGTAATACCAGCTTCTTGTGCAGCAACTTCGACCAGCTCCGATTTATTCATCTAAGTGCCTCCTAGTTACCCAATCAAGTTAAGAAAACCGGCCGTCTGAACGGCAGCGGACTTAAAGTAGCACACCTTTTTCACTTCGTGTTGGCCGCCCGGCCTTAATCTGCGCCATTCGAGAGGGATTTTTGCATGCGGGATACGTTTCCCGGAAAATGTCGCATCGCCGCTTGGCGAGAGGACATAGCACTCAACTATGTACTATATTTAAGCAATCAATTGGAACAATCACCACCCCAGTTCTAAGATCCCCCCGCTCGTCATAATCAACCTCAAGGAGAAACCCATGTCCATCATCAATACCACGATCAAACCCTTCACCGCCCAGGCTTACCAGGACGGCAAGTTCATCACCGTGTCCGATGCCGACCTCAAGGGCAAGTGGTCGATCTTCTTCTTCTACCCGGCCGACTTCACCTTCGTCTGCCCGACCGAACTCGGCGACATGGCCGATCTTTACCCCGAATTCCAGAAGCTGGGCGTCGAAGTCTATTCCGTCTCGACCGACACCCACTTCACGCACAAGGCCTGGGCCGACGCCTCCGACACGATCAAGAAGATCAAGTACGTCATGCTCGGCGACCCGACCGGCACCGTCACCCGCAACTTCGACGTGATGATCGAATCGGAAGGCCTGGCGCTGCGCGGCACCTTCGTCGTCAATCCGGAAGGCGAGATCAAGGTCGCCGAAATCCACGACCTGGGCATCGGCCGTGACGCGTCCGAACTGCTGCGCAAGGTCAAGGCGGCCCAGTACGTCGCCTCGCACCCGGGCGAAGTCTGCCCGGCCAAGTGGACGGAAGGCGCCGCTACCCTGAAGCCGTCGCTCGACCTGGTCGGCAAGATCTAAGTTTCTCCGGTTTTTCAGCCAAACGAACGGTCGACCGCAAGGTCGGCCGTTTTTTCATTGGCGGGCCAAGCGCCACAGCGAAGTGACCTCGGCCGCACGCACCGCGTGCAGTGGATCGTCGCGGTCGTTGGCCTTGCCGTGCAGCGGCCGGGTGTCGAGGCGGCCGAGCACGCGCAGGCCGGCGGCAGCAATCCAGCCTTCCAGTTCGCCGCGTGTGCGTAGCGCCAGCCGTTCAGCCAGATCGGAAAGGATCAGCCAGCCCTCGCCGCCCGGCGCCAGATGCGCCGCCAGCCCGGCAAGAAAGCCGCGCAGCATGCGCGAATCCGGATCGTAGACTGCGTATTCGACCGGCGAGGTCGGTTGCCCCGGCAGCCAGGGCGGATTGCAGACGACCAGTGGCGCCCGCCCGTCGGGAAAGAGGTCGGCCTCGACGATGCGCACCTGTTCGCGCAAGCCGAGTCTTTCGATGTTTTCCGCAGCACAGGCCAGCGCCCGCGGCGCCATGTCGGTGGCGACGACCCGCAGCCCGCGCCGGGCGAGCACCGCGGCCAGCACCCCGGAACCGGTGCCGATGTCGAAGGCCTGGTCGCAGCCCGCCGGCAATGGCGCGCGGGCAACCAGGTCGACGTACTCGCCGCGCACCGGCGAGAAGACGCCGTAATGCGGATGGATGCTGCCGCCGATGGCGGCCACCGGGACGCCCTTCTTGCGCCATTCGTGGGCGCTGACCACGGCCAGCAATTCGCGCAGCGCCACCACGCTGTTGCTGCCGTCCGGCTTGCCCCAGGCTTCGCGGCAGGCGTCGCGCACGTCCTGGGCGCGGCGCAGCGGCAGCTTGTAATCGGGGCCGAGCGGCACCAGCAGGCGGGCGAGCAGCGCGGCGCGCTGGCCCTGGGTGGCACGATGGCGGGCGAAGGTTGCCAACGGCGTCGCCGCCGGCTGGCAGCGGAATTGCCGCTCGGCGCGCTGCGTCAGCGCCTGCAACAGGCGCCGGGCGGTCGGCCAGTCGCCGCACCAGAGCAGGGTTTCGCCGGCCAGCAGACGGGTCCAGGCGAGATCGGCGGCGAGCGACTCGTCGACCACATCGACCGCAGCCGGCGGCGGCAGACCGGCTTCGGAACGCCAGCGCGCGTTGCGCGGTCGACCGGCGTCCAGCCAGGATATTCGAGGAAGGCTCGTTGCAGACATGGCGCATTGTAGACTGCCGTTGCCCCTTACAATCGTCCTGTCCCAACCCGCACGAGCCCGACCATGCGTTTTTCCGGCACCGAAACCTACGTCGCCCCGCGCGACCTGACCCTCGCCGTCAATGCTGCCATCGCCCTGCAGCGGCCGCTGCTGATCAAGGGCGAACCGGGCACCGGCAAGACCCTGCTCGCCGAAGAAGTGGCCGGCGCGCTCGGCCTGCCGCTGTTCCAGTGGCACATCAAGTCGACCACCAAGGCGCAGCAGGGCCTTTACGAATACGACGCCGTCTCGCGCCTGCGCGACTCACAACTGGGCGACCCGCGCGTCGCCGACATCGCTCACTACATCGTCCCCGGCGTACTGTGGCAGGCCTTCGAATGCGCGACGCCGTCGGTGGTGCTGATCGACGAAATCGACAAGGCCGACATCGAATTCCCCAACGACCTGCTGCGCGAACTCGACCGCATGGAGTTCCACTGCTACGAGCTGCAGCAGACGATCCGCGCCCGCCACCGGCCGCTGATCGTCATCACCTCGAACAACGAGAAGGAACTGCCCGACGCCTTCCTGCGCCGCTGCTTCTTCCACTACATCAAGTTCCCCGACCGCGAGACGATGCAGCGCATCGTCGCCGTGCATTTTCCGACCCTCAAGCAGGAACTGCTGCGCGAGGCGCTGGAAGTCTTCTTCGAGCTGCGCGACGTACCCGGCCTGAAGAAGAAGCCATCGACCAGCGAACTGATCGACTGGCTCAAGCTGCTCTTGGCCGAGGACATCCCGCCCGAGGCGCTGCGCGCCAAGGACGCGAAGGACGCGATCCCGCCGCTGCACGGCGCGCTGCTGAAGAACGAGCAGGACATCCACCTGTTCGAGCGACTCGCCTTCATGGCCCGGCGCAAGAACTCCTGAAGCAGCGAGGCTGGTCGCGATGCTGGTCGACTTCTTCCTGCACCTGAAGGCCCGGCAGATTCCGGTGTCCACGCAGGAACTGCTGGCCCTGCTCGAAGCGCTGCAGGCGCGGCTGGTCGGGCCGGCGCTCGACGACTTCTACCTGCTCGCGCGCACCTTGCTGGTCAAGGACGAAAGCCATTACGACCGCTTCGACCGCGCTTTCGGCGAGTACTTCAAGGGCATCGAGCAACTGCCCGGGCTGGACGCCGAGATTCCGGAAGACTGGCTGCGCCTGGCAGCGCGCCGCCACCTCTCGGAAGAAGAACGGAAAAAGCTCGAACAACTGAGTTACGAAAAGATCTTCGAGCGCCTGCGCGAACGCCTCGCCGAACAGAAGGAACGCCACGCCGGCGGCAACAAATGGATCGGCACCGGCGGCACCTCGCCTTTCGGCCACGGCGGCTACAACCCGGCCGGCGTGCGCATCGGTGGCGACTCGGCCGGCAACCGGACAGCGATCAAGGTCTGGGAACAGCGCGCCTACCGCAACCTCGACGACCAGGTCGAACTCGGCACGCGCAACATCAAGGTCGCCCTGCGCCGGCTGCGCCGCTTCGCCCGCCAGGGCGCGGCGAACGAACTCGACCTCGACGGCACCATCGCCGGCACCGCCCGCAACGGCGGCTGGCTCGACCTGCATTTGCGGCCGGAACGCCACAACGCGGTCAAGGTGCTGCTCTTCCTCGACGTCGGCGGCTCGATGGACGATCACATCCAGGTCTGCGAGGAACTCTTCTCCGCCGCCCGCGCCGAGTTCAAGCACCTCGAACATTTCTACTTCCACAACTGCGTCTACGAGCACGTCTGGCGCGACAACCGGCGCCGCCACGACGAACGCCTGTCCACGCTCGACCTGATCCACACCTACGGCCGCGACTACACGCTGATCTTCGTCGGCGACGCGACGATGAGCCCCTACGAGGTGGACCACCCGGGCGGCAGCGTCGAACACTGGAACGAGGAAAGCGGCGCCGTCTGGCTGCAGCGCCTGGTCGCCGCCTGGCCGCGCGTCGCCTGGCTCAACCCGGTGGGCGAGGATTACTGGCAATACACGCCGTCGATCACCGCCATCCGCCGCCAGATCGGCGACGAACGCATGTTCCCGCTCACCCTCGACGGCCTGGAGCGGGCGATGCGCCGGCTGGCCAGCGCGCGGGGTTAAAGCGGGAAATCTGGTGGAAAGCCGGCCGATAAGCCGGGTTCTGTTCCCCTCTTGCGAGGTTCGGCAATCATTCCTCTAGGCCTGCCGTCACCGACAGGCTCAAGCAACCTACCCGGAAGCAGCGCGGGCCACGCCTCAGCTTCCCTATTTGGTCTTGCTCCGGATGGGGTTTGCCGTGCCGTCCGCCGTTACCGTGGACGCGGTGAGCTCTTACCTCGCCGTTTCACCCTTACCTGTGCGTCTTGCGACGCCATCGGCGGTCTGTTCTCTGTTGCACTTTCCGTTGCCTTCGTCTTGCGACTTATAGCACCCAGCCGTTAGCTGGCATCCTGCCCAATGGAGCCCGGACTTTCCTCCCGATACCGAAGTATCCAGCGATTGCCTGGCCGACTTTCCGCGGCGGATTATACGTGGGATCGGCGCTTAGCTGGTTTCGCCGTCGGTTTCGACGACGATGTCGCGCACCCAGGCGCTGCGCCGATCGACGCGCGCCCGGCGTTCGCTCAGCACGAGCCCGGAGGCCGTCCGGAAGGGCGGCGTGGTGACGGGGGAGCGCCGGCGATCAAGACGGCGACGTTCGGAGGAAGTGGGCTGTTTCATGGCTGGCGACGCGAAGGATTGGGTGGTCATGAGAATAGCATGAGCCCATAAACAAGCTCAATCGACTGGCAGGGCGCCGCGATCGACCACCTTGCGCAGCACGAAACTGGTGTGCACGCCGGTCACTCCCGGGATACGCGTGATCTTGTTGAGCAGCAGGTCCTGGTAGGCATCCATGTCGCGCACCACCACTTTCAACTGGTAGTCGGACTGCTGACCGGTGATCAGCAGGCATTCAAGCACTTCGGGAATGCCACCGATCGCCGCATCCAGGTTGGCGAAGCGCTCCGGTGTGTGCTGGTCCATCGAGATGCCGATCAGCGCCATCAGGCTCAGCCCGAGCTTTTTCGCATCGAGCTGGGCGCGGTAGCCGGCGATGATGCCCGCCTCTTCGAGCGCCCGCACCCGGCGTAGACAAGGCGACGGCGAGAGGCCGATGCGGTCGGCCAGATCCTGGTTGCTGATCCGGCCATCACGCTGCAGGACGGCAAGAATTTCCTTGTCGTAGCGATCCATCTGAACAACGTTGCTCATAAACTCACCATCGCGCAATTTTCTGCCAAAACACAGCAAAATCATGCCACAAAACGCAAGCACCTGCCGCACAGTCTTGCGTAAGATTTCGCCATCGCAAACGTTTTCCGGAGCCGCATCATGGCGCAGCAAAAATCGTCCAAGTACACCGCTTTCCCGCCCGTCGGACTCACCGACCGCCAATGGCCGAACCGCGTCATCACCCAGGCGCCGATGTGGATGAGCACCGACCTGCGCGACGGCAACCAGGCCTTGTTCGAGCCGATGAACGCCGACAAGAAGATGCAGATGTTCCAGACACTCTGCGCCATCGGCTTCAAGCAGATCGAGGTCGCCTTCCCGTCGGCGTCGGAAACCGAGTTTGGCTTCGTCCGCCGCTTGATCGAGGAAAAGCACATCCCCGCCGACGTCACCATCGAAGTCCTCACCCAGGCGCGCGAACACCTCATCCGCCGCACTTTCGAATCCTTGAAAGGCGCCAAACAGGCCATCGTGCACGTCTACAACGCGACCTGCCCGAGCTTCCGCGACTTCGTCTTCGGCATGAGCAAGGCCGAAGTGGTGAAGATGGCGGTCGACGCGGTCAAATTGATCAAAGCGCTCGCCGAGCAGATGCCGGAAACGAAGATCACGCTCGAATACAGCCCGGAGTTGTTCACCGCCACCGAACTCGACTTCGCCAAGGAAGTCTGCGACGCGGTCACCGCCGCCTGGGGCGCAACGCCGGACAACAAGGTCATCCTCAACTTGCCGACCACGGTCGAAATCGCAACGCCCAACATCTACGCCGACCAGATCGAGTGGATGCACCGCAATCTCGCACGCCGCGACAGCGTCATCATCAGTCTCCACCCGCACAACGACCGCGGTACCGCCGTCGCTGCCGCCGAACTCGCCTTGATGGCCGGCGCCGAGCGCGTCGAAGGCTGCCTCTTCGGCAACGGCGAACGCACCGGCAACGTCGATCTCGTCACGCTCGCCCTCAACATGCACACGCAAGGCATCGATCCGCAACTCGATTTTTCGGACATCAACGCCGTTGCCCGCACCTACGAACACTGCACCCAGCTCCCGATCCATCCGCGCCACCCATACGTCGGGGATCTCGTTTTCACGGCCTTCTCCGGCTCCCACCAGGACGCCATCAAGAAGGGGTTTGCCGCTCAAAAGGCGGATGAGACTTGGTCAGTGCCCTATCTCCCGATCGACCCGGCCGACGTCGGCCGCTCCTACGATTCGGTGATCCGCGTCAACAGCCAGTCGGGCAAGGGCGGCATCGCCTACCTGATGGAAACCGAGCACGGCGTGGTCATGCCGCGCCGCCTGCAGGTCGAGTTCTCCGGCGTCGTCCAGCAGCATACCGACGCGCACGGCGGCGAGGTCGGCGCCGACGATCTCTGGCAGCTTTTCGCCAGCGAGTACCTCGATGCCGAAACACCGATCCGCTACCGCGAGCACCACTTGTTCGAGCACGGCAAGCAGCAGGGCATCCGCCTCACGGTGGACATCGGCGGCACACCGCACATCCTGACCGGCGAAGGCAACGGCCCGATCAACGCCGCCATGCACGCCTTGCAGGGCGCCGGCATCGAAGCGCAGGTGCGCAGCTACGAGGAACGTTCGATGGTGCCGATGGGCGAGGATGGCAATGCCCGCGCCGTCGCCTTCATCGAAATGGCGGCCAACGGTCGCGGCGAGCGCTACGGGGTCGGCATCGACAGCAACATCGTCACCGCGTCGATCAAAGCCTTGATCGGCGGCATCAACCGGCTCGGCGCCAACGCCCTCGACGCCGCCGCCTGAAGCCGGAAAGGCGCTTGCCTCGGCATGGCAAGCGCCTGAATTTCCGGGACTTTCCTTGTCATCGTGGGCTTGGCGGCGTAGAATCCCGCCTTTGCCGCCGCCCACCGGTGACAGATTTCATCGTTCTGCCCGCGTAAATGCCGCCCCCTGCCGCCTTCGCCACGCGAAACTCCGGCAAGCCGAAACGCCCATTTCCTCGTTGCAAAGCGCCTTCCAACCGCCCGTCCGCACGGCCTTGTGCCAGCTTGCGCGACGTGCCGTAACCAATGGAAACGCATGGTTCGCATCCAGTTTGCGATCGACCTCGACTACGCATTGAATGCTCCCGGCGTGGATTTCGTCTTCAACATCCACGCCGCCCAGACCCCCAGACAGCGCATCGTCAGTGAAAGCCTGCAACTGACTCCGACGCTGGCGCCGACTATCGTCACCGAACCGCACACCGCCGCCCGTTTCCTGCGGCTCCACGTCGACAACGGCCCGTTGCACGTCGCGTACCGGGCCACGCTCGACATCGACCTGCATCTCGGCGACCCGGACCACATCCCGGAAACGCCGATCAACGAACTCCCGCTGGACGCACTGGCCTACATCTACCCCAGCCGCTACTGCCAGTCCGACCGCCTGGCGATGCTGGCGATCAGCGAGTTCGGCCATCTCCCCAAAGGCTACCGCCGCGTCGAAACGATCTGCCAGTGGGTCAACCGGCATGTCACCTTCCGCCCGGCCACCAGCAGTTCGACCACCTCGGCGATCGACACGCTGATCGGCCGGGTCGGCGTCTGCCGCGACTTCGCCCACCTGATGATCGCCATCTGCCGCGCCCTGAACATCCCGGCGCGCTTCACCACCGGCATCGACTACGGTGCCGACCCGGCGCTCGGCCCAACCGATTTTCATGCCTACGTCGAGGTCTTCCTCGATCAGCGCTGGTACATCTTCGACCCCTCGGGCACGGCGATCCCGATGGGTTTCGTGCGCATCGGCACTGGCCGCGACGCCGCCGATGTCTCCTACGCGACCATTTTCGGTAGCGTCAACTCGCCGCCGCCGCTGATCTCGATCAGCGCCCTTACCGAACCCGGACAAGCCTGGCAACTCCCGCAGCGCTGTCCGCAAGCCCTGTCGACCGATACCCCGGTCGCAACGCAGTCCGCCTGCGCAACCCACTGAAGGAGAATACCGCTTGGCCAAGGAAGAACTACTTGAAATGATGGGCGTCGTCGAAGACGTCCTGCCCGATGGACGCTTCCGCGTCACCCTGGAAAACGGCCACCAGATGGTCGCCTACACCGCTGGCAAGATGAAGAAGCACCACATCCGCATCCTGCTCGGCGACAAGGTCAGCCTTGAACTCTCGCCCTACGACCTGAGCAAGGGCCGCATCACCTTCCGTCACCTGGAAACCCGCAGCGGCAGCAGCGCCCCGCCGCCGCCCCGGCGCCGGCACTAAAACCGGTCTCAGCAATCCACGGGACGCCGCTTGCTTAGCGCGAATACGCCTTAAGCCGCGCCAAGTCTCCCGTCACTCCTCCTCGTCGCCGGCCGCCCCCGGCTTCTCGGCGACGAAGGCGAGTTCGCCGTTGCGCACGCGAAAGGCCCCGCGCAACTCGCCCATGCCATCCGCCGGTTCCTCCTCCAGCCGCGCCCAGGCTTCGCAGGTCCGCGACTCCGTGGCATACATGCGCTTGCCGACCTGGACGATGAAGGCGCCGGACGGCACCTGGTAGATCGTCACCCGCGTCTTGTCGGTAGCCGCCCCCAGACTGTGGCGACGGGTGCAGGCCGGCATGCGCGAGACGACCAGGTAGAGATTGACTTTCTTGTCCCAGAACACCGGTTGTTCGCGTACCAGCGTCAGCGTGTGCTCGCGCGTGCCGTCGATCTGCCACGAGGCACGGTCGTCGACGCAGGCACTCAGCACCGGCACAGCAAGCAGGGCTAAAAGCAGGGCACGCAGACGCATGGTCGGATTCCTCAGCGCATTTTCCAGGACAGCGACTCGCCCGCGCGCAGCGGAACGATGTCGTCGGTACTGATGTAAGGATAGCTTGCCGGCACCGTCCATGTCTCCTTGACCAGCGTGATGCTGTCGGTGTTGCGTGGCAGGCCGTACCAGTCCGGGCCGTGGCAGCTGGCGAAACCCTCCAGCTTGTCGAGCGCGCCGGCCTGCTCGAAGGCTTCGGCATACAGCTCGATCGCGGCATAAGCCGTGTAGCAACCGGCGCAGCCGCAGGCCGCTTCCTTGGCACCCTTGGCGTGCGGTGCCGAGTCGGTGCCGAGGAAAAACTTCGGGTTGCCGGAAATCGCCGCCGCGACCAATGCCTCGCGGTGCGTCTCGCGCTTCAACACCGGCAGGCAGTACCAGTGCGGGCGCACGCCGCCCTGGAAGATCGCGTTGCGGTTGTAAAGCAGGTGATGGACGGTGATCGTCGCCGCGACGTTGGCGGCGGACGAAGCGACGAACTCGGCGGCGTCCTTGGTGGTGATGTGCTCCATCACCACCTTCAGCTTCGGGAAACGCTGCGTCAGCGGCAGCAGCACGGTGTCGATGAAGACCTTCTCGCGGTCGAACAGGTCGACCGCCGGATCGGTGACTTCGCCATGGACCAGCAGCGGCAGGCCGACGCGCTCCATCTCGGCGAGCACATCGTAGGCCTTTTCGATGGCGGTCAGGCCGGCGTCGGAATTGGTCGTCGCGCCGGCCGGGTAGAGCTTGACTGCCTTGACGAAACCGGACGCCGCCGCCTTGGCGATCTCGCCCGGCTGCGTGTTGTCGGTGAGATAGAGCGTCATCAGCGGCTCGAAAGCCAGGCCGGCGGGCAGCGCGGCGAGGATGCGCGCACGGTAGGAGGCAGCCAGTTCGACCGTGGTCACCGGCGGCTTCAGGTTGGGCATGACGATGGCCCGGCCGAACTGGCGGGCGGTATGCGGCAGCACGGCGGCGAGCGCTTCGCCGTCGCGCAGGTGGAGGTGCCAATCGTCGGGGCGGATGAGGGTCAGTTGCATGGTCTTCTCTCGGTGGTTTGCGCAATTTTAGCAGCGCCGCGCGCCAGCGACGGCGGCCGTTTGCGCCGCCCGTCCCGCCTATTCCCCGGCCAGCACCGCTGGCAACGCCTTCTGTCCCGGCGGCAGCGGCGCCCCGCCGTCTCCCCGGACACGGCGTATCCAGATTTCGGCAACCCGCTCGGGATGGCGACGGCGGACCCAGTCGTAGATTTCCGGATCGCGCTCGCCGTCGTCGCCGACCAGGACAAAGCGCACCCAGGGCAGGCGTTCGAGGATCACCTCGATCTGCCGCGTCTTGTAGGCGAACTGGTCGAACAAGGGGTCGCTGCTGGCGTCGTCGGTGACCCGCTTGGTGATCAGGACGCCTGCCGGAAAACCGTTGCCGGCCAGGAATTCGTCTATCGTCTCGAACAACTGCCGGGGCGACGCCGACAGGTAGAACAGCGGCGCGCTCGCCGGCTGTGGGTTGGCGGCCAGCGTCCGCGCATAGAGCGCGGCCATGCCGGGAACCGCCTGCCGCTGCGTCGAATTCTTCAGGAAACTGTTGGCCAGCAGGCGGGGCTTGCTGGTCACTTCGGAGACCAGGATGGTGTCGTCGAGGTCGGAAATCATCCCCAGCCGGTTCGCCTGCGGCACCACCAGCAGGCGCCCGCGACCGACGCCCTTCGCGCTGCTGGCGGCGATCTCGTGCCAGCCCGCCGGCAAGACGTGCGAAGCCTGCAGCCGGAAATAACCTTCATCGTCGGTGCGCGTCTGCATGCTGGACTCGCCGACCGTCAGGTCGACCGGCACCCGCTTGCGTTCGTCGTTGATCCACAGCCGGAAATTGCGCCAGAGATTGCGCAGCCGACCATCGTCGGCGGCCGCCGACGGTCCGTCGCGGCTTTCGACGACGCGCCCTTCGATGGTCAGCGATACGCCGTCGCCGTAGGCCGGATAGACGCTGACCCGGTCCGCCCCGGCCGCCGCCTGCAAGGCGCACGCCAAGGAGAGCAGCCAGGCAAGGGCAAGGCGCCGGATGCCGCCGACGCTCGGCGCGAAAATCCCCGGCCGCCGCTTCACGCTCCCGCCCGGACGATCTCGAGAATGGCGCGCGCCGCCTGCGGGCGGGCCAGCTGGCCCTGGCATTCGCGCATGCGGGCAAGGCGCGCCGGATCGTCGAGCAGGCGGCGAATCTTGTAGACCAGCGCCGCCGTATCGACCGCTTTCAGCGCGCAACCGGCTTCCAGCAGGGTGTCGGCGTTGCGCTCTTCCTGGCCGGGAATCGGCGAGACGACGATCATCGGCAGGCGCATCGCCAGGCATTCCGAGGTGGTCAGGCCGCCCGGCTTGGTGATCGCCAGATCGGCCGCCGCCATCACGCGCTCGATGGTGCGCGTGAATCCCTGCGGATAGACGCGGCCCGGATGGCGGGCGGCGACCGCGCCGAGGCGTTGCAGCAAGTCCTCGTTGCGCCCGGCCAGGGCAACGATCTGCACCGCCGGGAAAGCCAGCGCCGCCTGCTCGGCCAGGCGGTCGATGCCGCCGACGCCGGCGCCGCCGGACATCATCAGCAGCGTCGGGCGCGCCGGATCGAGGCCGAGTTCGGCAGCGGCCGTCGCCCGCATCGGCGGGGTGGCGAACTGCGGCATGATGGCGATCCCGGTGACGTGGATTTGCTGTTCCGGGATGCCGCGGGCGGCCAGGCGCACGGCAACTTCCTCGGTGGCGACGCAATAGCCGGCGATGTGCGGCTGCAGCCACAGGCCATGGACGTCGAAATCGGTGACGTTGATCCACACCGGCGGCGTCGGCAGGCCGGCGGCGATCCGCCGCGACAGCAGTTCGGCCGGCAGGAAATGCGTGCACACGATGGCATCGGGCGCGACACGGGCGATCTCCGCGTCGAGGCGACGCGTGTTGAGGCGCTCGACGTGGCGCCGCGCCGAATCCAGCCACGAACTGCTCGGCGGATGATCGGTGCGCTCGTAGAGATAGGCCCACAGTTGCGGCGCCTTCTCGACCAGCTTGATATAGGCACTGCCGTAGAACTTGCGGAAACCGTCGGAGACCAGGTCGAGCACGTCGAGATGGCTCGGTTCCAGTCCCGGCATTTCCTCGCCGGCGGCGCAGATTGATTGCGCGGCGCGGACATGGCCGGCACCGGCGGAGACACTGAGAACAAGGATGCGCATGCGGTTCTGGCCGGAGCAACCGGCGGCGGTCGGGAAAGCGGCCGATTCTGGCAGTCGCCGGCGCGCCCTGTCAATGCATCCGGAATAAGCCGCTCAATCCGCCGTCTTCAGCGCCAGCGCGCGCTCGTAGAGGGCGTTCTTCGCTTCGCCGCTGATCGCCGCCGCCAGCTTCGCCGCCTGTTTGGTGCCGAGACCTTCGTCGAGCAGCAAGCGCAACACGCGCTCGCCTTCGCCGCTGGCGGCGTCGGCCGGCGCGCCGGAGACGATCAGCACGAACTCGCCGCGCTGCCGGTTGGGATCGGCCTTGAACCAGTCGAGAGCGGCGGACAACGGCAGCGCGTCGACATTCTCGAACAGCTTGGTCAGTTCGCGGGCGACGACCAGGGTGCGCTCGCCGAACGCGGCGGCCATCTCGGCGACGCTGTCGAGGACGCGGTGCGGCGCCTCGTAAAAGACCAACGCGTAAGGATGCCCGGCCAGTGCCGCGAGCGCCTGCTGGCGCTGGCCGGCCTTGCTCGGCAGGAAGCCGTAGAACAGGAAATGCTCGTCGGCCAGCCCGGCCGCCGACAGCGCGGTGGTCGCCGCGCACGGGCCGGGCAACGGCACGACCTTGCAGCCGGCGGCGCGGACGGCGGCGACGATGCGCGCGCCGGGATCGGAAATTCCCGGCGTACCGGCATCCGAGACCAAGGCGACGGCCTCGCCGGCCTGCAATTTGGCGACGATGCGGGCGGCGGCTTCGTGTTCGTTGTGCTGGTGCGCCGGCAGCGTCCGGGCGCGAGCGCCGAGCTGCTTCAACAGCGGCGCGCTGTGCCGGGTGTCCTCGCAGGCGACCCAGGGCACGGCACGCAGGACTTCCTCGGCCCGCCGCGTCAGGTCGCCGAGGTTTCCCAGCGGCGTCGGCACGACGTACAATGCCGCGATCAATTCGTTTGTCATTTTCGGCGATGCAGGCAAAAACCAACGATACCACCGTCGCCCGCGGCCGCGAAGCCGAGAGCGAAGCAGCAGCCTACCTGGCGGGACGCGGCCTGCGCCTGCTCGAACGCAACTTCCGGGTGCGCGGCGGCGAAATCGACCTCATCATGCAGGACGGGCCGACCGTCGTCTTCGTCGAGGTACGCGCCCGCAGCCGCAGCGATTTCGGCGACGCCGGCGCCAGCATCGACGCCTTCAAGCAGGGCCGCATCGTCCTCGCCGCCCGCCACTGGCTGGCCCGTCACGGCGAATGCGCCTGCCGCTTCGACTGCGTGCTGATCGACGACGGCCGCCTGCGCTGGCTGCGCAACGCCTTTGCCGGCGACCATTGAAGCGACGCCGCACCGGCACGCTGAGGTAAAATCATGAGCCGATCATCTGAAAGAAGCCGTTCCATGGATTTGATTGCCCGCGTCGCCCAGCATTTCGAGGACAGCGCCCAGACCAAGCTCAACGCCGTCGACGCCCTCTCGGCGCCGATCGCCGCCGCCATCGAGACGCTGACCGGCGCCCTGCTCGAAGGCGGCAAGATCCTCGCCTGCGGCAATGGCGGTTCGGCGGCCGACGCCCAGCATTTCGCCGCCGAACTGGTCGGCCGCTTCGAGGCCGAGCGCCAGGAACTGGCGGCGATCGCGCTGTCCACCGACAGCTCGATCCTGACCGCGGTCGGCAACGACTACGGGTTTGCCCACATCTTCGCCAAGCAGGTGCGCGCTCTCGGCCACGCCGGCGACGTGCTGCTGGCGATCTCGACCTCGGGCAATTCCGGCAACGTCATCGAAGCGATCAAAGCCGCCCACGAGCACGACATGCGCGTCATCGCGCTGACCGGCAAGGGCGGCGGCGAAATCGGCGAACTGCTCTCCGACGCCGACATCAACCTCTGCGTGCCGGCCGACCGCACCGCGCGCATCCAGGAAACCCACCTGCTGATCATCCACTGCCTGTGCGACGGTATCGACGCACTGCTCCTAGGAGTCGAATGACATGAAGAAAACCCTGCCCCTTTCCCTGCTTGCCCTCGCCCTGGCGCTGCCCGCGTTGCAGGGCTGCGTTCCCGCCGTCGTCGCCACCGGCGCCGCGGTCGGCGTGATGAGCATCCACGACCGCCGCAGCACCGGCACCCAGACCGACGACGAGACCACCGAATGGCGCGCCGCCGGCCGTGTTCCCGACCACATCAAGGCCGCCTCGCGGATCAACTTCACCTCGTACAACCGCCGCCTGCTGATCACCGGCGAAGTGCCGAATGCCGAAGCCAAGGCCACCGTCGTCGCCGAAGCGCGCAAGCTCGAAGGCGTGCGCGAGATCTACGACGAACTGACGATCGGCGCCAAGGCGACGCTGGTCAACCGCAGCAACGACAGCTTCATCGATTCCAAGGTCAAGGCCCGCCTGGTCGATAGCAACCAGATTTCCGCCAACCACATCAAGGTCGTCACCGAAAGCGGCGCCACCTACCTGATGGGACTGGTCAACGAGCGCGAAGCCAAGGTTGCCGTCGCCGTCGCCCGCACCACGGCCGGCGTGCGCAAGGTGATCAACCTGCTCGAAGTGCTTTCCGACGAAGACATCCGCCGCCTCGACGAGCAGGCGCTGGGCGCCCGCAAGGCGCCGCCGAACAGCCAGGCGCCGGTGGAAACCCGCTGAACGCCAGGCTGACCGCTCCCGCCGACCGGACCACAACATGAACCTCGAAAAAGTCGTTTTCGGTTTCTTCATCGTCCTCGCGGCGACGCTCAACTTCGGTTTCTTCATCGGCGACATCGATCGTCCCGAACTGCACCACGTCTATGAACTGGCGGCAGCGCTGGTCGTCAGCCTGATCGCCACCGCGCTCAAGTTCGGCGACCGCACGCAGATCGGCGCCATCCACCTGGCGACCAGCCTGGTCGCCGACCTGCAGTTGATCGCCGCCGCCGTCACCTGGGGCATCGCCGTCCATGTCACCGGCGAGGGGATGACCGCGTCGGTGACCTCGAGCGTCGTCTCGCTGTCCGGCGGCGCGCTGTTCGCCAACATCGTCTCGGTCATCCTGCTCATCGTCGAAACCGTGATGCTGCGCCGCTGACACCGGGGCGACGGTGAGCAACAACACCTTCTTCCTGGTCCTGCGGCGCATGCGCGCGCCGATCATCGCGCTGATCGTCATCTACGCGATCTCGGTGGTCGGCCTGACGCTGGTTCCCGGCGTCGATGCCGGCGGCCGGCCGGCGCCGCCGCTGTCCTTCTTCCACGCTTTCTACTTCATCAGCTACACGGCGACCACCATCGGCTTCGGCGAAATCCCGAACGCCTTCTCCGACGCCCAGCGCTTCTGGGTCATCGTCTGCATCTACCTGTCGGTGGTCGGCTGGTCGTATTCGCTGGTCACGCTGATCGCGCTGCTGCAGGACAAGGGCTTCCAGAACACGCTCACCGCCAACCGCTTCATGCGCCGCGTCCGCCGGCTCAAGGAACCGTTCTACCTGGTCTGCGGCTGCGGCGAGACCGGCAGCCTGATCTGCCACAATTTCGACCGCATCGGCCAGGCCTTCGTCGTCATCGAAAAGGACGAGCTGCGCGTCGAGGAACTCGACCTTCTCGACTTCAAGACCGACACCCCGGCGCTGGCCGCCGACGCCAGCCTGCCCGACAACCTGCTGCTGGCCGGCCTGCAGCACCCGAAATGCCGTGGCGTGCTGGCGGTGACCAACGACGAACAGGCCAACCTGGCGATCGCCATCGCCGTCCGCCTGCTCGCCCCCAAGCTGCCGGTGATCGCCCGCGCCCGCAGTGCCTCGGTCGCCGCCAACATGGCCTCGTTCGGCACCCACCACATCATCAACCCCTTCGAGCGTTTCGCCGATCACCTCGGCCAGGCGATCACCGCCCCCGAACGCTTCCGCCTCGTCGAACTGCTGACCAGCCTGCCCGGTTCGCCGCTGCCGCAACCGCACCGGCCGCCGCGCGGCCACTGGATCGTCTGCGGCTACGGCCGCTTCGGCCAGGCGGTCGCCGCCCGCCTACGCCAGGCCGGGCTCACCCTGACCGTCGTCGATCCCACCGCGCCCGGCGGCGACGAACGCATCGTCGGCGACGGCACCGAAGCCGCCACCTTGCGCGCCGCCGGCATCGAGCAGGCGGTCGGCATCATCGCCGGCAGCGACAACGACGTGAACAACCTGTCGATCGCCGTCACCGCCAGCGAACTGCGGCCGGCGCTGTTCGTCGTCACGCGCCAGAACCAGGCCGCCAACAACGCGCTGTTCCAGGCCTACGGCCCGGAATTCGCGATGGTGCCGAGCCACATCGTCGCCCACGAAAGCATCGCCATCCTGACCACGCCGCTGCTCAGCCGCTTCCTCGCCGCCCTCGACCGCCGCGACGAAGCCTGGTGCCGCGCCCTGGCCGGCCGCCTGCAGGAAATCGGCGGCGACCGCACGCCGACCGTGTGGAGCATCCGCCTCAACGCCAGCGAAGCGCCGGCCGCCCGCCAGGCCTTGATGCACGGCCGCCCCTTCCGCCTCGGCGAAATCCTGCGCGACGCCAACGACCGCAGCAGCCCCCTGCCGCTGAGCGTCCTGCTGGTCGACCGCAGCGACCGCATCCACCTGCTGCCGGACGACGACTTCGAACTCAGCGCCGGCGACCACCTGCTCCTCGCCAGCCACCTCGGCGCCCGCCGCCACCTCGAACTGACGCTGCAGAACCTCAACGAACTGGCCTACGTGCTGGACGGCGAGACCCGCCCGGCCGGCAGCTTGTGGCGCATCCTCAGCCGGCGCAAGAAGCCGCTGCCCTGAATCATCCGCCCCCCTAAAAAAGCGCCCCCGCCAACGACCGGCAAAGGCCGACCCCGGCGCTCGCCGTCTATCTCGCCTGAACGCCGAGCAGCCAGTCCGGCAACGCCGTGCTCAGGAAGGGCAGCAGCGACAGCGTCAGCGCACCGAGGAAGATCGCCAGCACCGCCGGCAGCACCGAGACGGCGATCTCGCGCACCGGCTTGCCGAACATCGCCGCCGAGAAATAAAGGTTCATCCCGGCCGGCGGGCAGAGGAAACCCATCTCCAGGTTGGCCAGGAAGATGATCCCGAAGTGCACCGGGTCGATGCCGTAGGCGAGCGCCAACGGCAGCAGGAGCGGCACCAGGACGACGATCGCCGCGTAGATTTCCATCAGCGCCCCGGCCAGCAGCAGGAACAGGTTCAGCGCGATCAGGAAGCTCCATTTGTCGGGCAGCAGCGCCTGCACGCCGTCGATCGCCAGATCGGGAATGCCGGCATCGACCAGGTAGTTGGTCAGGCCGAGCGCCATGCCGAGGATCAGCATGATGCCGCCGATCACCTGCGCGCATTCGACCAGCGCCCGGGCGACGCCGCGCGCGTCGATCTCGCGCAGCAGCAATGACTGCGTGAGCAGCGCGTAGGCGGCGGTCAGCGCGGCGCTCTCGGTCGGCGTCGCCCAGCCGCCGACCAGCGAACCGACAGCGACGAGCGGTGCCAGGATTTCCCATTTCGCCGCCCAGGCGGCACGGCGGGCGGCGGCGAAATCGACCCGGCCGACCGCGCTCGCCGGCGCCAGCCCGTCGCGCTTCAGGAAACCGCCGACCAGCAGCAGGAAGACCACCATCACCAGCGCCGGCAGCAGCCCGGCGAGGAACATCGCGTTGATCGGCACGCGGGCGATGATCGCGTACATGATCAGCGGCACCGACGGCGCCAGCAGCACGCCGAGCGCGCTGGCGCTGGTCACCAGGCCGATGCCGCGCCGCTCCGGAAAGCCGGCGCCGACCAGCAGCGGCAACAGCAGGCCGCCGAGCGCCAGGATGGTGACGCCGCTGCCGCCGGTCAGCGCGGTGAAACCGGAGCAGAGGACGGCGGCGGCGATCGCCGTGCCGCGCGCGCCGCCGCCGAACAACGCGGTGAACAACGCGCCCAGGCGGCGCGCCGCGCCGGTACGGGCGAACACCAGGCCGGCCAGCGTGAATAGTGGCAAGGCCGGCAGCGAAGGATTGACGGTGATCTGGTAATGGCTGAGCGGCACCGCCGCCAGCGGCTGGCCCTCGCTCCAGAACAGCGCCAGCGCCAGGCCGCCGAGCACGGCGAAGACCGGTGCGCCGCACAGCAGCAGGAGCAACAGGGCGCCGGCGAACGGCCACAGCGCCAGCACGCTGCCGTCGTAGTGCCCGGCAAACCACCAGCCGAGCGCCGGCAACGCCCCGGCGGCGAGCCAGCGCCAGTTCGCCGCGCCGGCTAGGCGGCCGGCGAGACGGACGCCGAGCAGCAGGAAGCCGGCCGGCATCGCCGCCATGAACCACCAGCCGGGAATGCCGTAGGCGATGGCGCGCGGCACGGCCATCTCGGCAGCGACGAAGGTCCAGCTCGCCTGCGCCAGCATGCCGCAGACCCCGCCTGCGGCGAGCGCCGCATAGCCTTGCGCGGCGCGGCGCAGGTGGGGATCGGCGGCAGCCGCGAAGCCGGCGCCGAGCGAACTGAGATGGCCGCCGCGCTCGGCGACCAACGCCCCGGCCATGGCCAGGACAAGACCGGCGTGCTGCACGAAGACCGGCGCATTGGCGATGCCGACGCCGAACAGCGGGCGCAGGACGATCTCGAGCAGTGGCAGGAGCAGCATCAACGCCAGCGCGCCGGCCGCCAGCCCGGCCTCGCCGCGCCGCATCACGTTGGCGAACACTTACTTCCTGCCGGCGCGATAGTTTTTCAGGTGGCCGACCACTTCGTCGAAGGTCGCCGCCGGCACCAAGGTGCCACGAATCTGCGGATATAGCCGGCCGGCGAGCGCGTCCCAGGCCTGGCGTTGCGCGGCATCGGGCACGTTCACCGCGAGCCCGCGCTTCTGCATCGCCGCCACCGCCGCGTCGACTTCCTTGCGCGCCTGGGCGCGGATTTCGGCGCCGGCCTTGGCGCCGGCCTCGCGCACCGCCTGCTGGGCGGCCGGGCTCATCGCGTCCCAGGATTTTTTGGTGACGATCAGCGCGCCGACGATGGGCGCCCAGTTGAGGTCGAGCATGTTCGGCGCACTGGTGTAGATCTGCGTCGCCAGCGCGAAGTAAGGCGTGGACGGCACGGCGTCGATCATTCCGGTCTGGATCGCCGGCAGGATGTCGGCGGTTTCCAGCGGCACCGGCGTGTAGCCGAGCCGCTTCATGATTTCCTGCTGCTCGGCCTCGCCGCCCCAGGCGAAGAACTTCATCGCCTTGTAGTCGTCCGGGTGACGCGCCGGCTTCTTCGAGAAGAAGCGCACCCAGCCGGCGTCGCCCCAGGCGAGCACGACGAAGCCCTGGTCGAGGAATTTCTTCTCCATCGCCGGCCGCATCTTCTCGCGCACGTAATCGACCTCTTCCCAACTGCGGAACATCAGCGGCATCGCCTGCAGCGCGGCGATCGACGGCTCGATCTCGCGCAGCCCGACCACCGACAACAGGCCACCCTGCAACTGGCCGATGCGCATGCGGCGCACCATGTCGGTCTCGCCGCCCTGGCTGCCGTCCGGGAAGACCAGGTACTTGCCGCCGCCCTGCGCCGTCCGCCAGGCTTCGCCGAGCGCCATCAATTGGCGGTGGTAGAGCGAGTTCTTGGGCGCCAGCGTGCCGATGCGCAACTGCTGCTCCTGGGCGCGCAAGGGCGTCAGGGCGAGCGCCAGCAGGCCGAGCAGGACGAGAAATTTCTTCATGGGGTCTCCGGGTCAGAAGAGGTCGGGCGAACGTTCCAGTTGCCAGGCGGCGCGCCGGCGCATCACTTCGTTCTGCAGGGTGCGCGGACTGCCGGCCGCGTCGCGCACGGCGAGCGCCTGGCGCAACAGGGATTCGAAAGCGCTGCGGTCGCCGGCGGGCAGCGCGATGGCTTCCGCCTTGGCCAGGAAGACGCCGGCGCTGTGCCCGTCGGCGCGGGCAATTGCGGCGTCGAACCAGCGCGCCGCCAGCGCCTTGTCGCCGCCGGGGCGGGCTGCCTCCAGCGTCGCCCGCAGGCTGCCGATGGCGCCGTCGCCCCAGTCCGGGTCGACGGCTTCGGCGAGCGCGGCGAGCCGGACGACCAGCGGCAGGTCGGCGACGATTTCCGGATCGTCCTTGGCCAGCGCGATCCAGCTCCCCCAGGCGGCGGCCGCCCAGTAGGCGAGGCCAGCGTCGGCGCCAGTCAGCACTGGCGCCGTGGCAGGATCGGCGAGCGCCGCCAGGAATCCGGGATGGCGGCGTTCGAGCGCGTCCAGCGCGTGGCCGCGCGCCCGCCGGTAAAGCCGGGCGGCGCGCTGGCGCAGGCGCTCGGCGGCGGCGCTGTCCTGCGCCTCGACGCGATCCGCCGCAAAGGCGACGAAGGCGTAGGTGTATTCGGTCATCCGTGCCGCGACACTCTCGGCCAGCGCGGCGTGGCCAGGCTGCTGAGCGAGCACGGCTTCCGACAGCTTCAGGTAGAAGGGCGCCGCGTCGCGCGCCAGCTCGGGGTCGTCCTCGGCGCCTTGCGCCTGCCCGGCCAGTTCATCGGCCAGGCTGGAAACCACCAGCGCCCGCGGCGAACAACCGGCCAGCGCCAGCAACAGGCAGCCAAGGAAGCAGAACGAAAGGCGGCGGGAGGACGGGGAAGGAGCGACGGCGGAAGTCATCGCGGCAGCCTAGCCGGGCGATGTTACGACGCCATGACGACTGTAACAGTGCGTACCTGTCGCCCAGCGGGACGGCGATCCACGGCACAATGACCGCTCCTTGTCACGCCCGCCCCGCGATGTCCCAAATCCTGCCTCTTTCCGCCCTGCTCCTCGGTGTTGCCTTGCTGCTCCTCGGCAACGGCCTGCTCGGCACGCTGCTCGCCGTGCGCGGCGGCATCGAGGGTTTCGACAGCCAGACCCTGGGTGCCATCGGCGCCATGTATTTCGTCGGTTTCCTGGCCGGTACTTACCTCGGGCCGCGCATGATACGCCGTGTCGGCCATGTCCGCGCCTTCGCCTTCTTCACCGCCGCCATCGCCTGCGCCGCGCTGCTCCACGAATTGCTCGCCAATGCCTGGGTCTGGGGACTGCTGCGCCTGGTTACCGGGGTGGCCATGGTCGGCCTGTACACCACCGTCGAAAGCTGGCTCAACAGCCACGCCGCACCGGCCCAGCGCAGCCGCATCTTCGCCACCTACATGGCGGTCAACCTGGGCTCGCTGGCGCTGGCCCAGCAACTGCTGCACTGGGGCGACCCGGGCGGCCACGTCTTGTTCGCGCTGGCCGCGCTGTCCTTCTCCGCCGCCGTGATGCCGGTGGCGGCGACCCGCCTGGCCCAACCGGTGGTCGAGGAAGTGCAAGGCATCGGCCTCGCCACCCTCTACCAGCGGGCGCCGGTCGCCTGCGCCGCCGGTCTGCTCTCCGGCTTCGCCCAGGGCGCCTTCTGGGGGCTGGCGCCGGTCTGGGCCGACACCAGCCAGCTCGGCCACGCTGGCGTCGCCTGGTTCATGAGCATCGCCATCGTCGGCGGTGCCGCCTTCCAGTGGCCGATCGGCGTTCTTACCAATCGCCTCGACCGCGGCCACGTGATCAGCGTCATTGCGCTGATCGCCGCCCTCTGCGCCGGCGGCCTGCTGCTCGCCGCCGAACACGGCTTGTCGCTGGTGCTGGCGGCGGCTTTCGCCTACGGCGGTTTCGCCTTCGCCATGTACCCGCTGGCCGTCGCGCGCCTGATGGACCGCCTGGAAAAACCCGAGATCATCGCCGGCAGCGGCAGCCTGCTGCTCCTGCACGGGATCGGCGCCAGCCTCGGCCCGCTGCTCGCCGGCACCTTGATGCACCATTTCGGCCCACCGGCGCTGCCGCTCTGGTTCATCACCATCCAGTGCCTGCTCGCCGTCACCGCCTGGTGGCTGGCCGCCCGCGCTCCCGCCGACATCGCCCAGCAGACGCCGCTGACGCCAATGGAGCGGACGACACCGGGGGTCATCGAGATGCTCGAGACGGAAACCGGCGCGCCAACGCGCTGACCGCACCGGGCGAGCCGCCAGGCGGCCGGGAGCGGCGGCGCGCAATCACGCCGGTTGACCGCGGCTTGCCGGCGGCTCAGGCGGCCGCTGGCGGCGTCTCCGCCAGCAGGTGCAGGGTCCGCGTCGGGAAGGCGATTTCGGCGCCGTGCGCGGCGACGATGGCGGCGATCCGGAGCAGGATGTCCTGCTTGATCACGTGGTAATCCACCCAGACCGTGGTCCGGGTGAAGGTATAGACCAGGATATCGACCGACGACGGCCCGAAGGCGTCGAGATTGACGATCATTGTCTGCGACTGCTCGATTTCCGGATGCTCCTGCAGCATGCGCCGGATTCCGGCGACGATGCCGTCGACCGCCGCCATGTCGTCGTAGCGGACACCGATGTGCTCCTTGATCCGGCGATGGCTCATGCGCGACGGATTCTCGACGGCAATCTGGGTGAAGATCGAGTTCGGCACGTAGAGCGGCCGCTTGTCGAAGGTGCGGATGCGCGTCAGCCGCCAACCGATGTCCTCGACCGTCCCTTCGAGTTCCTTGTCCGGCGAACGGATCCAGTCGCCGACGGCAAACGGCCGGTCGAGATAGACCATCAGGCCGCCGAAGAAATTGGCCAGCAGGTCCTTCGCCGCGAAGCCGACGGCGATGCCACCGATCCCGCCGAAGGCGAGGACGCCGGAAATCGAGAATCCCAGGCTCTGCAGGCCGACCAGCACGGCGGTGATCAGCACCGAGACGCGCAGCAACTTGCCGATCGCGTCGACCGTCGTCCGATCGACGCCCTCGCCGCGATCAATCTGCCGCTGCACGATGGCGCCCTGCATGTTGCCGATCAGCCTGACCAGGAACCAGGTCAGGCAGGCAATGACGCCGATCGTGCGCAGCGGATCGATGGCATCGAACAAGGCGGCGTCCGCCTCGCCCTGGACGATGCGCGCGGCAAAGCTGAGACCGACGATCCAGGCCAGCAGTGGCAAGGGTCGGCGAGCCGCGTTGACCAGCGCCTCGTCCCAGGGATTGGCGGTTTGCGCGGTGCGAGCGGCAAGCCGGTCAAGCAGCCGACGCAGCAGGAAATTCCCGATGGCAACCAGCGAGACGACCAGGAAGACCTGCAGCGCCAGGTTCAGGGTGGTGTCGCCGCCGGTCAGGCGGCCCAGCCAGAAGTCAAATTTTTGCATCTCCGAAAACCTCGTGACGAAAGGAAAACAGCCTGCCATCGCCAGATGACAGGAATCGCCGGCTCAACGCGCGGCGCTGGCGGCGGCGACCGCCTCCAGAAACTCCCGCCCCCAGCGCTCGACATCGTTGTGGCAGACGATCTCGTTGAGGCCGCGCAGACGCGATTCGCGCTCGACCGGGTCCATCTCCAGCGCCTGCCGCAGGCGTTCGCGCAGGTCGGCCGGATCGTGCGGGTTGGTGAGCAGCGCGCCGTGCAGCTCGGCGGCGGCGCCGGCAAATTCGGAGAGCACCAGGACGCCGCGCCCGCCGCTCTGCTGCTGGGTCGCGACGTATTCCTTGCAGACCAGGTTGAGCCCGTCGCGCAGCGGCGTGATCCACATCACGTCGGCTTGCGCGTACCAGGCGACGACCTCCTCGAAGGGTAGCGGGCGGAAGAAGAAACGGATCGGCGACCAGCCCACCTCGGCGTACTGACCATTGACCCGGCCGACCGCCTGCTCGATCTGCAGTTGCAGCTCGTCATAGACCGTCATCTCCTTGGCGGCGGGAACGCAGACGACCACCAGCGAGACCTTGCCGCGCAGTTGGGGGTTGCGCTCCAGAAGATCGCCGAAGGCGCGGATCTTTTCCAGCGTCCCCTTGGTGTAATCGAGGCGCTCGACCGACAGCACCAGGCGCTTGCCGGCGAACTCCCGGCGGATCGCCTCCCGCCGCCCAGGCGTCTGCGGGTGCTGCAGGGCGCTGCCGATGCGCCCGAGATCGAGCCCCACCGGATGCGCGCCGAGACCGATCTGACGACCATGCACCTCGATCCGGGTGGTCATCGTCTCGAGACCGACGGCGCAACCGTAACTCAGGTAACGCGGCGCGCAGGAGCGCCGTTCGAGCACCCGCAGCGAAGCGACACCGGCGGCGACATCGACGAAATTCTCCGCCTGGCGGGGAATGTGGAAGCCGATGTAGTCGCACTGCAGCAGGCTGCCGACGATCTCCCGGCGCCAGGGCAGGACGTTGAAGGCGTCGGCCGACGGGAAATAGGTGTGATGGAAGAAGGCGATCCGGAGGTCCGGCCGCAGTTCGCGCAGCGCCGCCGGCACCATCCACAGGTTGTAGTCGTGCAGCCAGACGGTCGCGCCCTCGGCGGCTTCGGCGGCGGCGCGCTCGGCGAACTTGCGATTGACGGCGAGGAAGACCTGCCAGTCCGCCTCGCGAAACACGGCGCGCTCCCAGAAAGTATGCAGGGTCGGCCAGAAGGCTTCCTTGGAGAAACGCTTGTAGAAGACGTCGACCTCGTCCCTCGACAGCGCCACGCGTGCCGCGCGCAGGCCGGGATAGGACTGGGCGTCGATCGTCGTATGCACTTCGAACGGCGGGTCCGCCGCTTCGTCATGGATGCTCCAGGCCACCCACGAACCGCGCTGCCCGCCGGCGAAGAAGGAAAGCAGCGTGGGAATGATGCCGTTCGGCGATTTCGGCCGGCGCTGCACGATACGTCCGTTGATCCGGTGCTCCTCGTAAGGCAGACGGTGATAGACCATCACCAGCTCGGCCCGTCCCCTTTCGGCGGCGACGCTTTCCGCGTCGAGATAGCCGGGCTGCAGCAGCGAGAAATGCAGCACCGCTTCGAGGATGCCGCCGCAACCCGGGTCGCTGGCGTGATAGGCGTTGTCCAGCTCGCCGGTGGCGGCAAGCAGCGCCGGCTCCGAGTCGCCGACGCAGACCCCGCGAAAGCCCGCCTCGAACATCGCCAGATCGTTCAAGGTATCGCCGGCAACCAGGACCTCGTCGGGGTCGACCCCGAGCAGTTCGACCAGCGCCTTCAGCGTACTGCCCTTGTTGACGCCAGCGGGCAGCAGGTCGAGATAGCGGCTTGCCGAATGCAGGACCTCGCAACCGAGCCCGCGAGCCGCCTCGACCAGCGCCGGAGTCACCACGTCGCGCTGACAGAAGTACGAACAGCGCCGCTGCTGCGGCACCTCCTGGCGTTCGAGTTCGGGAAAGGCCTGCATCGCCCCGGCGACCGCGCGTTCGCCCGGCCAGCGCCGGTCGATGGCGGACTGGATCGGCTGCACCGGCTGTAGCGAGCCGCCCTCGACGACGGTGGCGCCGACATCGCAGATGATGTAGTCGGGGGTCGGCACCAGCGGATCGGAGAGCAGCGGCATCACTGCTTCCAGCCCGCGCCCGGTGACGAAGACGAGCTGGATGTCCTGACTGCCTGCGACAAGTTGGTACAGGGTCTGGCGCTGCTCCGGCGCTCCGCCAAGAAAGGTTCCATCGAGATCTGTTGCCAACAACATCGTGCACTCCCGGACGCCCCCCGGAGCGGCAAGACCACAGGACATCGAAAATCAGCTTACCCCCGGATGAGGGCAAGGCAAAACATTGGAAACCAATGTATATACAAACCGCAATTTACGAAGGTACAACAATATCGCATTGATTACAATGCTTTTTGCCAAAACGCGCACATCTAAAGCACATACAATTACTTTTGTCGCAAATGTATTTTCGGCAACGGGAACGCCGTTCTTCCCCAGGAAGCGCCGACGGCATCCCGCTCGACGGACCCCAGGCACGACGCGAAATCGCCCGCGCCGCCAACGCTTGCCGGCGCGCAGCACGAGCGCACCCGGGCGCGGCGCAGACTGCCCGCCGCGCTACAATGCGCCCCATGAACTACGCCGCCCCCGCCTTCGAGACCAAGATCTGCGCACCGGACCAATTGGCCGCGCGCGCCGCCAAACTACCCCGGCCGCTGGTGTTCACCAACGGCTGTTTCGACATCCTGCACCGCGGCCACGTCACCTATCTGGCGCAGGCAGCCGCCCTCGGCGCCAGCCTGGTGGTGGCGCTCAATACCGATGCATCGGTGAAACGGCTGGGCAAGGGCGACGAACGCCCGGTCAATGCACTGGAAGACCGGCTGGCGGTGATGGCGGCGCTCGACTGCGTCGCCCTCGTCACCTGGTTCGACGAGGACACGCCGCTGCAGCGCATCCTCGATTGCCGCCCGGAAGTGTTGGTCAAGGGCGGCGACTGGCCGGTAGATAAAATCGTGGGGTGCGCCGAAGTGCGCGGCTGGGGCGGGACGGTGCATTCCATCCCGTTCATCCACCAGAAATCGACGACCGCCCTGCTCGACAAGATCCGTCGTCTGTAGCGCCGCTCAGGCGCCGAGCGCGGCCTTCAGCGAGGCGACTTCCTCTTCCGATTCCTCGACGATGCTGGCCAGGGTGTCGGCATCGAACAGCGAATCGAGCATCGAGGTATCGACTTCGCCGTCGTACTCCGGATCGCGCCAGCGCGAGGTGCGGTTGGCGATCTTGTTGGCGACGTAGAGAACGTCGGACAGGGTCTTGATTTCCTTGATCTCGCGCGGCGTCTCGTGTTCCTGGACGGCAAGCAGCACCGATTCCGGCGAACCGAGCGCCGAGAGCAGCGCGTGACCGATGCTGTCGTGCCAGCCGGCGAGCAGCGCGTGCAGTTCCGCCTTGTCGGCGACCAGCTCGGGGAAACCGGCGGCGCGCGACATCAGGTAGAAGACACCGATGTCGTGCACCAGCCCGGTGAACATCGCCTCGTCGCCGTTGATCTTGGCGATCTTGCGTGCCAGCACGCGGGACAGCGCGGCGACGTGCGCGGTGTGCTCCCAGAGGCGGCGCGAGATGTCCTCGAACGGCTTCATCTGCTTCGAGCACAGCAACTGCTCCATGGCGACAGCGAAGGAGACGGTGCGTACCGCCTCCATGCCGACCCGGATGATGCCGTTCTTGACATCGGCAATCTCGCGCCCGGACGGGTTGAGCGCCACCGAATTGGCCATGCGGATGATCTTGGTGCTCATCAGCGGCTCGGCGCCGACCAGTTTGGCCAGTTGCTCGACGTTCAGGTTCGGGTCCTTGAGCGCGCTGCGCACCTGGAAAGTGATGTCGAGGAAGGTCGGGAAGGTGATTTCCTTGCCCGACAGATCCCTGGCGATGTCTTCGAGAATCTTGAAGGTGACGGCCTTGCTCATGCGCGCTTGCCCCTGGCAGAAAAATCAGAACGGAATATCGTCGCCCAGATCGTCGAAGGACGGCTTCGGCCGGTTCTTCGGCGGGGCCGGCGCGTAATCGGCCGGCTCGTCATAACCGCCACCACCGCCGCCAGCGCCCTGTGCCGCCGGTGCGCCCATGCCCTGGCGCGAGCCGAGCATCTGCATTTCGGTGCATT